>CAYVIN010000079.1:0-18382 GCA_964451375.1 uncultured Sulfuricella sp. | reverse complement strand
ACGAGCGGACTGGGTCTTGGCGATTTTCACGGGGGAAGTCCGACAGGCTGCTAGCTTGACAATTTCCGGTGGCGCATGTCGGCGTCGTTCATTGCGCCGAAGAAGTAGGGCAGAAGGATGAGCGGATTGCCGAGAACCAGGTTGGCGTTAAAATGCCCGAGTCCGCCGGTCGCGCCGAGCGGCATGACGATGATTTCGCGGTCGCGGGTGGTCATGCCGGCCATGTCGATGAGGGTCTGGGTGACGAATTCGAGGTTGTCGTGGGTGGTTTTGACGGCTTTGGGCGCGCCGGTGGTGCCGCTGGTGAACATCATGTAGGCGATGTCGTGGCGTTCGCCGGGCCACAGCGGGGCGAGGTTCAGTCCCGCCGGGCCGGGGTAACGCAGCAGCGGGCAGGGCAGGGCGAGGTTGCTCAGGGCGTCGTTGTCGCACACCACCAGTTGTGCGCCGGTGTGCTCCGCTGCGAAGGCGACGAAGGCCGGTTTGCGCTGCGCGAGGAGGTGGACGGGAATCGCGCCCAGCGTCATGGCGGCGAGATAGGTGGCGAGCAGCCGGGTGCGTCCGTCGAGATACAGCACCACGCGTTCGCCTTTGCTGAGTCCGGCGGCGCGCAGGCGCGCGGCGAGGCGGGTGACGAGGTCAAAAAAGCCGGCGAAGCTGTGGGTGGTTTCCCCTTCGCGCAGAAAAGGCGCGTCGGGCCGGAGGCGGGCGTGATATTCGAGATGGTCGAGGATCATGATGAGTAGGCCGGTTGGTTGAGGGTTAGGCTGTTCAGGGTTTCGACCACCGGGTCGATGAGTGTGACCTGTTCCAGCCAGGGGTGGCGGTTGTCCGCTTCTCGCAGTGCGCTGAAGAGCAGCGGGACTTCGGTGCAGCCCGCGAGCAGCGCGTCCACGGCTTCGCTGCGGTTGGCGAGGCGCTCCATGAGGGCCAAGCCGTCGTGATACAGGCTGTACGGGTCGCCGCCTTTTATTCCCCGGAAGATGGCGCGCTGGAGCAGACTGCATTCCTCGGGGTCGGGTTCGCACCAGCGCAATTCCGTGGTTTCGGCGGCGCGGGCGTAGAGTCCGGCCAGACGCGCCCCTTCGGTGGCGAGGATCATGACGCGGCGCGGGGCGAGGCGGCGGGCGGCGTTTACCCCGGCATACGGCAGGGGATGGAGGCGGATGTGGGGCGGCAGGTGGCGGCCCAGGCGCGGCAGAAAGTGGTGCGCGCCGTTGCACAACACCAGCAAATCGGCGCTGCGCGGCCCGAGCGGCGCGAGCAGCTTGTCCAGAGCAAGGCGCAGACCACCCAGCACGGCTTTGCCGGGCAGCGGGTCGCCGCGTGTTTCGGCGGCGATGGCGGTGCTTCGGCAGGGCAGGGTGCAGGCCTGGTGAAATACGATTTCGCGCTGCGGGTCGCGGGTGAGGGCCAGTTCCAGTCCTTCCAGCCCGGCCAGCGGCCCCATTCCGCCGAGCAGCAGGAGTGGCGCGCCGGATGACTGGATGGGCGTGTAATGGAGGGTGACGCAGGGATGGAATTGATCCGCCGCGCGCCCGCCCAGCAGGCGCGAACGTTCCCGCCAGGCATGGCGCTGCTCGTCGATCCAGCGCCGCGCGGCGGCGGGAGTCGTGTGGCGGATGAGGCGCTCAGAGGGCATGAATACGTTTCTCCAGCGCCGCCATGACCGTCCCGGAACGCGCCAGATATTCGCTGAACAGGCGTTCCGCATCGCGTTGCACGATACTCAGTCCGGCGGCGCGGTTGTAGTGACCGAGGGCGTCCACCACGCAGTTGAAATGGGCTTCCTCGACGTTGCTATCGACGTGGCAGCGGATGTAGACGCCGAGCTGCTTCGCCTCCGCTTCACTGTGGCCGAGTTCGCCGAGCAGCGCCTCGAAGGGCAGCATGGCGGCGGAGTATTCGCCGTGGTTGTAGATTTCCGAAAACATATTGGTGAGCAGGCCGGTTTCGATGGGGGCGTAAACCATGTTGTGGTAAATCCACTCCTTGAATTCCGCCGCTTCGGGAATGCAGTATTCATCCAGCCGCCAGCCGTCGTCGCCGCACACCGCCGCCGCCAGATCGTCGAAAAGTTTGGCGTGGGTGCGTAAATGCGGGGCGTCTACGCTCAAATCCTCGTGGCTGGTTTCGGCGTTGTGGACGGCGGCGAGGAAATAATCGTCGCGCGCCTGTCCCTGCGCTTTTACCGCCAGTTTGTGGAGGCGGCAGGTCAGGCCGTAAATCGGCAGCATCTTGAGGTGGGTGCTGTGCCAGGATTTCATGAAAGTGCGCGCCGCTTCGACGCTGGGGCGGCGCGCGCTAAACGCCGCAAAGGCGCTTTCCACCTTGTGGAGCGCCGGGGTCAGGTGTTCGAAGCTGCGCGCCAGCGCCTCCTTGAGATCGGGCTGGGTGACGGTGGCGATAACCGGGGTGACGGTGGCGTGGATGAACGACATGGGATGTTCTCCTTGGGGATTTAAGAAAAGGTCGGCGTCGCCAGATGGGCGGCGAGAAAGGCGATGATTTCCCGGCTTACCTCGCGGTTCCGTTCGCCGAGTATCATCAGGTTGCGGTTTTGCGGATAAGCCCAGCGATTCAGCATCGCCGGGGCGAAACCGGGTTGTTTGGCTTCTTCCAGGGCGGTCTTGCGCACGGCGTCCCACAACACCAGCGACGGAACGCCGAGCGCCGTCGCCGCGTGGGAAGGGCCGGTATCGAAGCCGACGTAGGCGTCGGCGGCCCAGATCAGGGCGAACAACTCGCGTAGCGTGGTGGCCGGTTGTTCGACCGGCAGGGGTTTGGCCTGATCTCCACCGCCCACCGCGAAAAACCCCACCTTGCCGCGCAGGGTGTCGATCAACTCCAGCCAGCGCTCCACATACCAGGGTGATTCCGGGCCGGGGGCGGAACGTCCGTAGGGACACAAACACACCAGCGGGCGCGGTAGATGGGCGAGGCGTTGCAACGCGGCGCGGCCTTCCTCTGCGGCAATGTGTAATTCGCCGCGCAGCGCTGCGCCGGGCGGGCGGCGCAGTTCGTACAGGGCGAGGTGGTTGTCCACCATATGGCCGGGCTGGGGAAAATTGTGCGCTTCGCGGTTTACCGCCCACATCAAGTCCTCATCGAGTTTTTCGCCATCGACGATTTCGCCCACGTAGGGATTGTGTTCCCAGAGCGGATAAGGACTGCCGCCCTGTGCGAGGTTGTCCCAGGCGTCGTAAGGCCCGCTGAGGAGCCGCACCGGACGCCCGAGGCGGCGCGCCAGTGCCGCCGCAACCGGCGTCAGACATACCAGGCTGCCGATGCCGAGCTGATTGCCGATAGCCAGATCGCAGCCGAATTCCTGCGCCGCACGGCGCGCGGCGCTCAGCGGCGGCGTATCGAGAAAACCTGCGGTGAGCGGTGCGCGGTCAACTGAGGTTTTTGGGATCATATCCGCACCACCGGGGCCATGTAGCACTCCGCCGCCGTGCGGTCGAAGCTGCGCGCCCGGATGCCGCACACCCGCCCCGCCACGAAACCCACCCGTAGACAGAGCAGATGCGGCTTCAATTCACCCTCCGCAGTGAGGAAGGGATGCACGGGATGGCGATGGAAAGCCTGCGCCACGTAATCGGCGCGGCGGGTGGCGAAGACCTCGCGCAGCGTCGCCGGATCAGGCTGGATAAACACGCTGCGCGTGTCGTAATCGTCGAGCGGCTTCAAGACCAGATGATGCAGCGCGCCGAAACGTTCCACCACCGCCTCGGGGGTGGCGAAATCGGCGAGCAGATAAGCTTCCAGCGCCGTCGCGCGGATCAGGTCGCGATCGACTGCGGCGATGCCGAAATCGGCTGCGTCGAGACCATGACAGACGCTCAGGAACGCCTTGCTGCCAAGCCGCCAGCCGAAGGGATTGGGGGTGATCCGCCCCGCTTGCCGGTGATAGAGGTCGATGAAACGGGCAAACTCCGCCGGCCAGTGCTCCATCAGGCGCGGAATCACCAGATTGAAAACCCGCTCATAGGATTTGCCCTGCCAGCGCGGTAAAGCGCCGTCCGCCAGTTCCACGTCGTTGCCGAACACCATGTCGGCGTCCGCGCCGTGGTTGCGGAAAATTTTCTCCACATAGCGGTAATGGGGGCGGAAATACTCGCTCACGGCGGTATGGTTGCAGGCTATCGCCACCCGCTCCGCGCGCGTCGCATCGCATACCGCGTTGACCAGGGTTTCCTCGAAGTCGCGGTTTACCTGACCTGCGGGGTCGAGATCGAAAGTCTCGAAGAGCGCCGCCTCAGCCAGGCGGTTGAAGCCAAGAAAACCGGGCGGTGAAAAATTCACCTCGATCAGTTTGCCGCCCTGCTCGGTGATATGAAAATCCATCGCGCCGTGGCAATCCGCCGCGCTGATCGGCGCTTGCGGCAACACCCAGGGCGTCGCCGCGACGCGCTGCTGATAAGCGGGAGCCATCAATAAACGCAAGAGCGCTTCGGTGGTCGCCGCCAGCGTGTCGAGCACCTGTCCGTCCAGAAAACACGGCATCACGCTGAATGGATATTCCACCCCCACCGCCTCGTTCAGCCGCCGGAAATAAGCCGCGCGCCGCGCCGGGGTGGCCTGCTCCAGCAGCGCCGCGTAAGGGGCCGACAGAGTGGACTTATCCATGCGGAATCACCGCGACGAACACGCGCCGCCGTAGCGGCAAACACAACCATCCGGCGTAATGGATGAATAATCCTGACATGGCGCTTCCCCTCGGAAATTTGGTGGCTTTAACCCGGAGCTCCCGGCGAACCCTACCGCCGGTGCGGCCTTTTCATGGGGAAATGCTACCTGTAATAATCATTCGAGAAACCTGTTACAAATCACAGGGTGAGTGGTTGCTAACCGGGAGAGGCAGGAAGGACGGGGGCTTTGTTGTGAAAATAATTACGGGTTGGTTTAGGAGGGATATGCCCACGCCCCGCGAAAACCCCTCGAAAAATCAGGAATTCGATAAATATCATTGGCTTGCGCCGGTATGGGGGCGGGGGATTTGAAGGGGGGCGCTTGTCGGTGGTCGCCCCGAGAACGGGCCTCCCACCAATATTTCGGCTTCGCTCACATGGGCCTTAGCGCACCAGCAGCAGCGGGCAGTCCAGTTCTTCGAGGAGGGTCGGGGCGAGGGGATTTTCGGCGTCGGCGACCAGCAGACCATCGCCATCGCTGCGCATCAGATGGGCGAGATGGCCGGCGCTGTCGAGCCAGCGGTAGTGGGCGGCGATGCCTCGGCTGGCGAGCAGGCGACGGGCCTGGTCTTCGAGGCGTTGGCCGGTTGCGCCGTCGGGGGCGGGGATGAGCACCGAGAGGCCGCCGCCGTCGCGGGCGAGGCGGGCGGCGACCCATAAGGCGCGTTCCGCCATGGCGCTTTCGCCGAATAGCACCCCGACGCCGTGGCGCGCGGAGATTACGCTACGCGCCAACAATACCGGGCGCGGCGCGGCTGCGGCGACACGCCGCGCCACCGGGCCGAGGCGTCCGCCGGTGCTGGGCTGGCGGCCCATCTTGCCGATGCTGACCAGGTCGGCGTCGAAGGAGGCGGCCACCACTTCCGCCGCAACTTCGCCGCGCACCACGCGGAATGACCAGCGTAGCCGGGCGGCTGAGGCGGCAGCCGCGAGGGCGAGGCGGGCGCGTTCCGCCTGGGCTTTGAGGGAACGCTCCATCGCCGCTGCATCGAGGGGGCGCGTCGCGCCGGCGGCGCTCCCCACTTCACGGGCGAAGGGCAGGGCGGCGAGTTGCAGGAGGTTGGCGTCTTCGACAAACAGGCCGAGCAATTCGGCTTCCACCCGCGCCGCCAGATCAACCGCGTTATCCAGTGCGGCGCGGCTGTGAGTGGAGGCGTCCAGCGCCACCAGGATGCGGCGCATCGGCAATTCGCTGAAGAGCGGGGTCACATGCCGTCTCCACCGCTTACCGCCAGCAATACCTGCTTGCGTTCCGACAACGCGGCGAAGCGTTCGGCGACTTTGCGGTTCAGGGTGTTGGCCGGGTAGCCGCCGTGTTTGTAGGGCGCGCCCATGCGTAGCCCGGTGAGGAGTTCCATGCCCTGATCGATGTGTTCGACCGCATAGACGTGGAACTGGCCTGCGGCTACGGCGTCCACCACGTCCTGGCGCAACATCAGGTGTTTGACGTTGGCGGCGGGGATCAGCACCCCTTGTTCGCCGGTCAGGCCACGGGCGCGGCAAATGTCGAAAAAACCTTCGATTTTTTCGTTGACCCCGCCGATGGCCTGCACCACGCCGTGTTGATTGACCGAGCCGGTGACCGCCAGGGATTGTTTGAGCGGCACATCGGCGAGCGCCGAGAGCAATACATAAAGTTCGGCGCTGGAGGCGCTGTCGCCTTCCACGCCGCCGTAGGATTGCTCGAACACCAGGCTGGCGGAGAGGGTGAGCGGATGTTCGGCGGCATACCGTGCACCGAGGAAGGCGGTGAGGATCATCACCCCTTTGGAATGTATCGGCCCGCCCAGTTCAACTTCGCGTTCAATGTCCACCACGTCGCCTTTGCCCTGCCAGACCCGTGCGGTGATTTTGCTGGGCCGCCCGAAGCTGAAGTGGTTCATGCCGATCACCGAGAGGCCGTTGATCTGGCCGACTTTGGCCCCTTCGGTGTCGATCAGCAGGGTGCCGCGCTGGATTTCTTCCTGAATCAGGTTGCGCATCCGGTCGGAACGGTAGGTGCGCGCGTCGATGGCGCGCTGCACGTCTTCCGCATCGACACTTTTTTGCCCGACCTGGAGCGCCCAATAATCGGCCTCGCGCAGCAGGTCGGCGAGGTCGCCCATGTGGGTGGAAATTTTTTCCCCGTCGCCGGCCAGGCGGGCGCTGTGTTCGACGATGCGCGCCACGGCGTTGCGTTTGAACGGCAGGAGTTTTTCGCGGCGCGCCAGCGAGGCGATCAGGCTGGCGTATAGCAGGTGATTGTCGGGTGAGCGCGCCATGTCGTCGGAAAAATCCGCCTCGACTTTGAATAACTCGTGAAACTCGGGATCGTAGTGAGAGAGCAGGTAATACAACTCCGGTTCGCCGAGTAATACGACTTTTACCGCGAGGGGAATCGGCTCGGGTTCCAGCGAGACGGTGCTGACCAGACTGAGCGCCTGGCCCAGCGATTCGATGTTGATTTGCGCGGAACGCAAAGCCCGTTTCAGCGCGTCCCAGGCGAAAGGCTGGGAGAGCAGCTTGTGCGCGTCGAGCATCAGGTAGCCGCCGCAGGCGCGGTGCAGCGCGCCCGGTTTGATGAGGTTGAAGTCGGTCACCAGCGTACCCATCTGGGAAATATGCTCGACCCGCCCCACCAGATTGCCGTAATTGGGATTGTCCTCGTACACCACCGGCGCCCCCGGCGTTGCCTCGCGATCCACCAGCACATTGACCCGATAGCGGCGGAACGACGGGGAACCGCTCTGGGCATGAGGAGAATCGGCGCTCGCCGCACGGCCCTCGCCGCCGTGCAGGAAATCCGGGACGTTGGCGATCACGTCCTGCTCGACCGCGTTGAAATAATCGACCACCGCCGGGAACTCCGCATATTTGCCGCGCAGCGTGTCGATCAGATGGCCCACCGCAAAATTCGCCACCTCGTGGTTGAGCGCCTTGATCTTCTGGCGCATCTCCTTTTCCCACTGGGGAAACTGGCGCAATAAGCCGCGTAATTGTTCCTCGAATTCCGCCACTTCCGCTTCGATACGTTCGCGCTCCTCGACCGGCAGCTTGTCGAATTCCTCCGGGCCAAGCACCTTGCCGGCGCGCAACGGCCCGAAAGCGAAGCCCTCCGGGGTGCGGATCAGCGCGATGCCACGCGCTTCGGAGCGCTGCTGGATTGCGCCGAAGGCATTTTCCTGACGTTCCTTGAGGGCGTTTTCGATCACCTGCTTGCGGGTGCGGTAATCCTCGCTTTCAAACGCGGAAGGAAGCGCACTCGATAAATCCTCCACCAGTTGCTCCATGTCGTGGCGCAATAACGCGCCGCGCCCCGCCGGCAATTGCAGCGCGCGCGGCTTGTGCGCCAGCGCGAAATTGTTGACGTAACACCAATCCGCCGGGGTCGCCTCGCCGGCCGCCTGTTTTTCCAGGAAACCCTGCACCAGAGTGTGTTTGCCCACCCCGGCGGGGCCAAAGGCAAACAGGTTGTACCCCTCACGGCGCATCCCGATACCGAAGCGCAACGCATCCGCCGCCCGCCCCTGTACATTGATCTCCAGCGGATCAGCAAGCTCCTCGGTGGTCTTGAATTTGAACTGGGCGGGGTCGCAGCGATGATAAAGCTGGCGGGGAAGCAGGGATTTGGCGGTTTTGCGGGTGGTCACGGGCAGCCTTTAAGGAGGATTCGAGGATAGGCGCATGTTACTGAATTTCGGGGCGCGTGGGTATTTCGGGGGCGGGGGGCGGCGTGGCGGCGCGCTATCCCGCCGATGCGCGGTTACGCCAAAAGATTGTGCAACTTCCTGACATACGGAAAACGGCCCCTACCCGCGCCGGGGTGGGAGCCGTCTTATAGCGATACCCCGATCAACCTTCCGCGACCCGTTTGGCGATGTGTTCGAGGGCTTCGTCCACCTGGTCGATGAGGATCAGGCACAGGTCGCCGGGTTGGAGACGGGCCAACGCGGTGTCGGTGGCGAGGAATTCCCCCCGGATTTCGTCGATGCGTTTGGCGCGTTTAGCGTTTTTCAGGCCGTCCTGAAGGAGCGCCAGAACTTCGCCGTCGGCGCGTCCACGTTGGCATTGATCCTGATAGAGGATAACTTCGTCAAAGGCGTCGCCGAGAATTTCGGTTTGCTGGCGGATATCTTCGTCGCGCCGGTCGCCGGCCCCGCTGATGACCACCAGGCGGCGCTTGGCGGGCATGGCGTCGATGGCGGCGACCAGGGCGATGATGGCGTCGGGGTTGTGACCGTAGTCGGCGATGACGGTGGCCCCGCGATAATCGAAGAGGTTGAAACGCCCCGGTGCGGTGGCGGCGTCGTTGACGAAGCTGGAAAGTCCGGCGCGGACGACGTTCCAGTCCATATTCATCGCCCAGGCGGCACCGATGGCGGCCATGGCGTTTTCCACCTGGAAGCCGATTGCGCCGTTGCGGGTGATGGGGATGGCGGAAAGCGGGAAACGTTGTTCGAGGGAACCTTCGGCGGCGACGATTTCTGCATTGTCGAGATATACCACCCGTTTGCCCAGCGCCTTGTGGGTGGCCATCATCGGGTGATGTACGTCGGTGGCGAAGAAGATGATGCCGCCTGGACAACGCTCCGCCATGGCGGCAACCATGGGGTCGGCGGCGTTGAGAACCGCCATGCCGTGTGGCGCGACGTTTTGTACGATGACGCGTTTGACCACGGCGAGGTCGTCAATGGTGCTGATATAGCTTAAACCCAGATGGTCGCCCATGCCGAGGTTGGTGACTACGGCTACATCGCAACGGTCGAAAGCCAAGCCTTCACGTAATACTCCGCCCCGCGCAGTTTCAAAAACGGCGGCGTCCACGTTGGGGTGCAGCAGGACATTGCGGGCGCTTTTCGGGCCGCTGCAATCACCGCTGTCGATACGGCGTTTTTCGATGTAGACGCCGTCCGAATTGGTCATGCCGACCCGTTTGCCGGTGCAGGTGAAGAGGTGGGCGATGAGACGCACGGTGGTGGTTTTGCCGTTGGTGCCGGCCACCGCGACAATCGGAATGCGCGCGTCATCCCCTTCGTCGAACATCGTCGAGACGATGGCTTCGCCGACCGCGCGGCCCTTGCCGTAGGAAGGATGGAGGTGCATCCGCAGACCCGGTGCGGCGTTCACTTCGACGATGCCGCCGCCTTGTTCTTCGAGCGGTTTGAGGACGCTGTCGCACACCACGTCAACGCCGCAGATATCCAGGCCCACCATTTGCGCGGCGGCCACGGCGCGGGCGGCGAGTTCGGGATGCACGTCGTCGGTAACATCGGTGGCGGTGCCGCCGGTGCTCAGGTTGGCGTTGTTGCGCAGGTTGACGCGCTTGCCTTTGGGCGGCACCGAGTCGGCGCTAAAGGATTGTGCGGACAGGGTTGCGAGAGCCAGTTCGTCGAGGCGGATTTTGGTGAGTGAGGTGGCGTGGCCTTCGCCGCGCAGCGGGTCGGCGTTGACGGCTTCGACCAGTTGCCGAACCGTATGTTCGCCGTCGCCAATGACTTGCGGCGGATCGCGGCGGGCAGCGGCGACCAGGCGGTTGCCGATCACCAGCATCCGGTAATCATGGCCGGGCATGTAGCGTTCGACGATCACTTCGTCGCTGATTTCCGCCGCCACGGCGAAGGCCGCCATGACTTGTTCGCGGGTTTCGATGTTGACCGCAACGCCTTTGCCTTGATTGCCGTCCAGCGGTTTGAGAACCACCGGCCCGCCGATTTGTTGAGCAGCCAGCCAGGCCCCTTCGGCGTCGCTGGCGACACTGCCGCTGGGAACCGGTGCGCCTGCGGCGGCAAGGAGTTTTTTGGTGAGTTCCTTGTCCTGCGCGATGGCTTCGGAAATCGCACTGGAAGAATCCGTTTCCGCTGCCTGGATGCGCCGTTGTTTGCTGCCCCAGCCAAATTGCACAAGGCTGCCTTCGGTGAGGCGGCGATAAGGGATGCCACGCGCTACGGCGGCCTGGACGATGGCGCCGGTGCTGGGGCCAAGGCGCAAGTCTTCGTCAAGTTCGCGTAGGCGGGTCAGGGCTTCGTTCAGATCGAAGGGTTGGTCAAGCGCAGCAGCGCGGCACAGGTCTTCAGCCAGTTCAAACGCCAGTCGTCCGACGGCTTCCTCGCTGTATTCCACGACGACCTGGTAAGTGCCGGGTTCAAGGGTGGCGGAGGTGCGGCTGAAGGTCACCGGGCACCCGGCTTGCGCCTGAAGGCCCAAGGCAGCGGATTCCAGCGCATGGGCCATGGAAATCGCTTCTTCGTGGCCGGTTGGCTCCATCAAACCGATTTCCGGAAAGCGGGCGCGTAGCCGCGCTTCAAATTCTGGACGTTCGCCGATGGCGCATTCCGCTTCAACACAGGTGACGATGGCTTCGATGGCGGTGTGACGGCTCCACAGGTTGGGGCCGCGCAAAGCCCGGATTCGCGTTACTTCCATATGTGTTTCCCGAGTTTCTGGGACGCCGGTTGATCCCTTTCCGGCAGTCGTTGTATTAAATATCCCAAGGTGTTCCGGTCGGTGCGAAGGTGTTCGCCAGTCCGGCTTGTCCGTTCAATAATCAGTTGTTGCAGGTCATCGTCCGATTGGGTGTTCACGCCGCGCCCAGCTTGAATGTTTCCACTCCGGCGCGGATCAGGTCGGGGGGGATGCCCAACGCCCAGGCGGCTGCGACAGCCGCGAGAAGGTTTTCCACCTGATAGGGGGCGTCATCCGACTTGAGCAGGGGGATGGCGGCGATTTCACCAAGCAGGGTTTCCTCCCCTTTTGCGATCAGGGCCAAGCGTCCGTTGCGCAGGTATGCAGCGCGGTTGCCTGCGCTGATGTGCTCAGCCAGCACCGGTTGTGCGGGGTCAGTGGCGAAGAAAATCACTTCGCCGTCGCACAGCGACGCCATTTTCGCGACTTCCGCATCGGCGGCGTTGAGCACTGCTGCTCCTTCGGGAAGAACCACGTCCACCAGGGTGCGCAGCACCCCGAACAGTTGCTCGTCATTTTCCACGTAAAACTCAGGCGCCAGCGCGGTGGAGTCGAGGTTGGTGACCACCGCCACCTGGCAGCGGTCATACGCCAATCCTTCGGCGAGGATGGTGCGGATACCGGTTTCGCATACCGCAGCCTGGATCGAGCGGTTCATCAAAACCTTGTGGGAGGCGTCCCAGTTGGCGCAGTCGTCTTTTTCGACGAGCCGGCGATCCAGGAACAGTCCCTTGCTACAGGTCAGACCAACGTGTTTTCCGGTCAAACCGATCAGGTGGGCAACCAGTTTGGCGACCATGGTTTTGCCGTGGGATCCGGTGACGCCGACTACCGGGATACGTCCGTTGTCGTCTTCGGGGAAAAGGTGGTTGATGATGGCTTCGCCCACCGGGCGGGGTTTGCCTTCGGCGGGTTTGAGATGCATCAGCAGACTGGGGCCTGCGTTGACTTCGACGACCGCGCCGCGCTGCGCTTCGAGAGGGCGGGAAATGTCTTCCGCCACCATGTCGATGCCGGCGATGTCGAGGCCCACCACGCGCGCCGCCAGTGCGGCCAACTCGGCGGTTTCCGGGTGTACCTCATCGGTGACATCGTAAGCCAGGTCGCCCTGGCGCTTGATCAGGACATCCTGCCCTGCGGGGGGAATGGATTGCGGGGTATAACCTTGTCTTTCGAGTTCCAGCAGGGCGATGGGTTCTTCACCGAGAACGATGGGTTCGAGCGGGAATTCTTCCTCGACGCCGCAGCGCGGGTCGCCGTTGATCTGGATTTCCACCAGATCCAGCACCGTGGAGCGGCCATCGCCGATCACCGATAGGGTTTTGCCGCGCGTCGCCGCCACAACTTTGCCGCCCACCGCCAGCAGGCGGTGGGCGTTGCCGGGAACGAAGCGCTCGACCATCACGCCGCTGCCTTCTTCGAGCGCGGCGACATAGGCGCGCTCGACTTCCTCGCGGGTGTTGAGGTCGGTGAACACGCCGCGCCCGTGGTTGCCGTCATAGGGCTTCACGACCACCGGCCCGCCGATATCTGCGGCGGCGTCCCAGGCGTCTTCCGGGCTGTCCGCCAGGCGGCCTTCGGGGATCGGTACGCCGCACGATTGGAGGAGGGTCTTGGTGAGGTCTTTATCGCGCGAAATGGTTTCGGCAATCGCGCTGGTGCGGTCGGTTTCGGCTGTCCAGATGCGCCTTTGACGTGCGCCGTAGCCGAGTTGCACAAGATTGCCGGCGGTCAGGCGGATCGCCGGAATACCGCGTTCCGCAGCCGCATCGACGATACAGGCGGTGCTGGGGCCAAGACACAGCGAATCGGCTTTTTCGCGCAAATCGGCGAGGGTGGCGGTTACATCGAAGGGCTGATCTTCAATCGCGGCGTGGATGAGGTCGCGAGCAGCGGCCAGACAGGCGCGGGTGACTTCTTCCTGACGGGAGCGCACGATCACCTTGTACAAGCCGCGTTTGGAAGTGCTGCGCGCCTTGCCGAAGCCAGTGCGCTGACCGATGAGATTTTGCAGTTCGAGGGTGACGTGTTCCAGGATATGCCCGGCCCAGGTGCCTTCTCGCACTCGCTTCAGAAAGCCGCCGTGTTCGCCGATGCTGCAACGGTGCTCGATCAAGGACGGAAGCCAGGCGCTGAGCCGTTCGTGGAATCCGGGTAAGGTGTTGGAGGGGTAATCCTCAAGGAGGCCAATATCGACCCAGGCTTCGATGACCGGGCGGTACGTCCAGATGTTCGGGCCATGAAGAAACCTGACCTCGACAAATTCCATGTTTTTCTTTTCCATATCTCGCTAGACAAGAGGCGGGGTGTAGCCCGGTTAATTACAAAACTATTGCTGAACGCGGTATGTAACGGTTGGTTTACCGTCATCAAAAAGAAACTTTGGCGGCTGCGAGCGTCCCGGCGTCCGGGTTATACTCTAGCGATTGAAAACGGAATGCGCTGTTTTACTGGAAACTCGCGAAGCGCGCCTCGAAAATTGCCGGAAACCCCAAAGAATACCGATGAATAGCGAAATTGCACTGAATAGTCAGGTTGTCCGCCCCGTGCCCGAGACATGGCGAGCGGAGCTGGAAAGCCGCCTGGAGACGGGTGAGGAAATCCTTGCCTGGATGGAACTCGATCTCGACGACCGCTTGCAGTTCACTCAGGGACTGATTGCGGCGACCGACCGCCGCCTGCTGGCGCGCACCCCGGTCGGGAACGGCTGGGATGAATGGCGGTACCGCGCCGGTCTGGAACTTCTGCATTCCGATCACGCCGGGGTGGGCGCCCTGGAATTGCGCGACGCCACGGCGCGCCTGGTGTGCTGGCGCTACACGCTGGCCTTGAATCTTGCGGCGCTGCGTCTGGTCGGGCAATTCGAGGTGCAACTGGCGGCGCTGGTCAGCGGCGAACCGGTTGCCACGCTTCCCGAGGGCATCTGCCCGACCTGCAAGACGCTGCTCGAGCCGGGGCAGGAGGAGTGCCCCATCTGTACACGGGAAAGCCATACCCCTCCTTCGACCTGGACGTTATTCCGCCTGTGGCGTTTTTCGCAGCCTTACAAGGGGCAATTGTTGGCGGGCTTCCTGCTGACACTGGCTTCCACGGCGGCGACGCTGGTGCCACCTTACATGACCATGCCGCTGATGGACGACATCCTGATTCCCTTCCAGAACGGTAAACCCATCGACACCGGGCTGGTTACCCTGTATCTCGGCGGGCTGTTGCTGGCAGCCCTGCTGGCGTGGAGTCTCGGCTGGGCGCGTACCTATATTCTGGCGCTGGTGTCGGAGCGGATCGGCGCCGATCTGCGTACCACCACCTATGAACATTTGCTGCGCCTGTCGCTGGAATATTTCGGCGGCAAACGTACCGGCGACTTGATGGCGCGCATCGGTTCGGAGACCGACCGCATCAACGTGTTCCTCTCCCTGCATCTGCTGGATTTTGCCACCGACGTGCTGATGATCGCGATGACTGCGGTGATCCTGTTTTCCATCAATCCCTGGCTGGCGCTGGTGACCTTGTTACCCCTGCCGTTCATTGCCTGGATGATCCACGTGGTGCGCGACAAACTGCGTACCGGGTTTGAAAAGATCGACCGGGTCTGGTCGGAAGTGACCAATGTGCTTGCCGACACCATCCCCGGAATCCGGGTGGTCAAGGCCTTCGCCCAGGAAAAGCGCGAGGCGCAGCGCTTCCGCGACGCCAACAAGCATAACTTGGCGGTCAACGACCGCCTCAACAAGACTTGGTCATTGTTTACTCCGACCGTGTCGCTGCTCACCGAAGTGGGGCTGCTGGTGGTGTGGGGCTTCGGTATCTGGCAGGTCTCGAAAAGTGAAATCACGGTGGGTGTGCTGACCGCCTTCCTCGCCTATATCAGCCGTTTTTATACGCGGCTGGACTCGATGAGCCGCATCGTCTCGGTGACGCAAAAGGCTGCCGCCGGGGCGAAACGGATTTTCGATATCCTTGATCATGTCTCCAGTGTCCCGGAACCGGCCAACCCCGTGCATCTGGGCACGGTGCAGGGGCGCATCGAGATTCAGGAAGCGGGTTTCCGCTACGGCAATCGCGCCATTATCCGGGGGGTCGATCTGGATATCGCACCCGGCGAAATGGTCGGCCTGGTGGGCCACAGCGGATCGGGCAAGAGCACCCTGGTCAACCTGATTTGCCGCTTTTACGACTTGTCCGAGGGGATGATCCGGGTGGACGGGGTGGATATCCGCTCCCTGCCGGTGTCCGAATACCGGGCCAACATCGGCCTGGTGTTGCAGGAGCCGTTCCTGTTTTTCGGCACCATCGCCGAGAATATCGCCTACGGCAAACCCGACGCGACCCGCGCCGAAATCGTCGCTGCGGCGCGCGCCGCACACGCCCACGAATTCATTCTGCGTCTGCCGCAAGGCTACGATTCGCTGGTCGGCGAGCGTGGCCAGGCCTTGTCGGGCGGTGAGCGCCAGCGCATCTCGATTGCCCGTGCGCTGCTCATCGATCCGCGCATTTTGATCCTCGACGAGGCGACCTCGTCGGTGGATTCGACCACCGAGAAGGAAATCCAGAAAGCCCTGGATAACCTGGTGCAGGGGCGCACCACCATCGCCATCGCCCACCGCCTGTCCACCCTGCGCCGCGCCAATCGGCTGGTGGTGCTGGATCGCGGCAAGGTGGTGGAAGTCGGCGACCATGACGACCTGATGGCGCGTCAGGGTGCGTATTACCGCCTTTATCAGGCGCAGGCGCGCAACGAAGAAGCCTTGCGGGAATCGGCAGGGGAGGGCGGAGCATGAGCAGCAATTTTGAATTGACCCGCAATGCTTTCGGGCGGCTGGTATTGCGCGATGCGGATGGGGTGGATCACGAAGGCGTGGCGCCGGTGCGCGCTTTTCCGATTGCCGCGCCGGATGAAGGGGTTGCGCTGGTAAGCAACGATGGTCGCGAACTGGTATGGCTGGATGGGCTGGGCGGTTTACCCGAGGCAACCCGCGCACTGATTGAGGAAGAACTGGCAAGCCGCGAATTCATGCCGGAAATCCTGCGCATCCGCGCGGTGTCGGGTTTTGCCACCCCCTGTACCTGGGAAGTGGAGACCAATCGCGGCGCTACGTCGTTCATCCTGAAGGGCGAGGAAGACATCCGCCGGGTGGTGACACCTACGTTGTTGATTGCCGACAGCCACGGCATTCTGTTCTTGATCCGCGATGCGCAGAAGCTGGACAGAACCAGCCGCAAGATACTCGACCGGTTCCTGTAACAGCCGAAAATAGAATCCCAATCAGGCCTTGATGAGGCCCAATACGGTATTGGCCTGGGTGGCGTTGTATACCGCCAGCGCCTTCTTGGCGGCTCGTTGCTGGACGCTGCTCTGAGCCAGGCCGGCGCTTTCGGTGGCGAAATCGGTGTCGGCGATACGGCTCTTCGAGGCGGCAAGGTTTTGGTAGGAACTGCTGAGATTGGCCAGGGTGGAGTTGAGGCCGGCCTGCGCCGCGCCGATGCGGGCCTGCTGGTTGTTGACGTTGTTGATGGCGGCGTCCAGCGCATTGATGGCAGCGCCGGCGTTGGCCTGGGTGGTAATGTCCAAAGCGGCGATTCCCAGCGCTTGTGGGGTGGCGCTGCCTAATACGAGGGAACGGCTGTTGCCGGGATTGGGGCCGGATTGAAGTTGGGCGCTAAATGAGCCGTCCAGCAGATTTTGCCCATTGAACTGGGTGCCGGCGGCGATTTGCCGGATATCTTGTCCCAGTTGTCCGAATTCGGCCTGGATGGCTTGTAAATCAGCGGGATTGTTGATGCCGTTGGCGGCCTGCACGGACAGTTCACGCATCCTTTGCAGGGATTCGGAAACCTGGTTCAGCGCCCCTCCGGCAGTTTCGGTCATCGACAAGCCGCTGGAAACATTACGCATGGCCTGCTCGTCTCCGCCGAGTTGCGCTGCCATGCCGACCGCGATGGCCAGCCCGGCGGCGTTGTCCCTGGCGGAATTGATGCTTGAACCGGAACTCATGCGCTGCACGGCGGATTGCGAAGAATTCTGCGCGTTATTGAGGCTGGCAAGAGAGACGGGATTTACCATGATGTGCATCCTGGCCGGTAGGGCGATGTCGAAGTGACGCCCTGTAGAAACATGAGGTTAACGCGGTGTGGTCAGTTTGTAGTGCCGGTGACGATGATCCCGCTGTTGCATTCCGCCGTGAAACTGGCGCCATTGGCGTCGATCACCCGCTTCAGACCGTTATCCCTTTTGCACAGCAGATTGGCTTTGGCGTCATGCTCGCGGGACATCGTGTGCTCCCGCTTGGCTTCACACGCGCCGAGTAATGCTACGGCCAAGCCGATAATCAAGAGTTTTGCTGACATAACCATTTCTCCGGTAAACGTAATTCGACATTGCTGCGGACATATTGATGATATCAACATATTCTCGCCGCTGTCACGGCAAAGCGCTGAGCAGGCGTTTGGCGCGGATCGGCAAATCAGCAACCGGCAGCGGGGAGCCGGGGAAATTCTGCCGTTCGCGTTTTCCCGCGCTTTCATAATCGGCCCCGTAACAATCGAGGCCAAGCAAGCGGAGTTTACCTGAGAGCTGGATGTCGAGTTCCTTCAATATGACGGCTTCTTCCTGAAGTGGGAGTGCGAGGGCGTCCAGCCATTCCTGCCGGTCTATCCAGCCGGCCTGGCCGAAACCGCCGATATAACGCAGTCTGAGCGGTTCCAGGCGGAAAAATCCGAAGTCGCCAAGACTAAGATATTGCTCGGTGGTGGGGTGATAACGCAGAAAACGCGCCGTGGTTTCCTTGTCGGCTTCGATATGGCGGACATCGCCGATCAGGGTAAGACGCGCCCCGGTCTGGACGTTACCGTCTACCGGTGTGCTGACCAGGAAGCTGGCGCGTGAATCGGCGAGCAGGTTCCTGGTGTGTTCGGCCAGTCCGCTGATCAAAAACAGCGGATTGTGGTTCGCATCCGGGGCGAAAGGCAGTATTGTGGCGAACGGATAACCCAACTCGCGTTGGGAGTGGGTCGCCAGTGTGCCGTGTCCGGCCTCGTGCATCAGGCGTATGACGGATTCGAGAGGGATTTTCATGGTGGCCGGAAATATGTTTTTAAAACGTCGTTAACGATTTGCTTGGCGGTATCGCCGGCGCAGAAACGTGAATTTTCGCCGCATTCTGCGCAGTCATTGTAAAATTTTGATTAACTCATTTATTTAACCCGAATCTTTCACAAACCTGCCCGTCAATGGCAATGGTATTTTTCGG
>CAYVIN010000078.1:0-18438 GCA_964451375.1 uncultured Sulfuricella sp. | reverse complement strand
CCTGGTAATCCTCGTGGCCCTTGCCGGCGATCAAGACAGTGTCGCCCGGCTGGGCGCGGCGAATGCTTTCACTGATGGCCAGGGCGCGGTCTTCGACGATGTGGTAATTGGCGGCCATACCCTCGACGATTTCGGCGAGGATGACCTGCGGAGCTTCGTGGCGCGGGTTGTCGCTGGTGACGATGGATTCATCGGCGAGCCGCGAGGCAATCGCGCCCATTTGCGGGCGCTTGCCCTTGTCGCGTCCGCCGCCGCAGCCGAACAGACACAGCAGCCGTCCGGGGGTGGTTTCGCGCAGGGTTTGCAGGGTTTTTTCCAGCGCGTCGGGGGTGTGGGCGTAATCCACCACCACCAGCGGCTGGTTCGCGCCGCCCAGGGTTTGCAAGCGGCCCGCGACCGGCTGGAGTTGACTCACGGCGGCGACGGCGTCGTCAAATGCGATGCCGCTGACCAACAGACAAGCCAGTACGCCGAGCAGGTTGTGGGCGTTGAAACGCCCCAGCAGCTTGCTGTGCAGCGTGGTATTGCCCCACGGGGTGGCGACATCGAAGCGGATGCCTTCCGCAGTGACGCACAGATTGCGTCCCAACACCGCGAAATGGGCGTTGTCGCGCTGTCCGGCAAAGCTGTAGCCGACGCTCTGGACGCCGCTGCAACCGAGTTTCGCGGCGAGCGCCACGCCGAACGGGTCGTCGAGATTGAGCACCGCGTATTTCAGTCCCGGCCAACCGAACAGGCCGGCCTTGGCGGCGGCGTAGTTAGCCATGTCGCCGTGGAAATCGAGATGGTCGCGAGTCAAATTGGTGAGCAGCGCCACGTCGAAATGCACACCGTTGACGCGGCCCTGCGCCAGTCCGTGGGAAGACACTTCCATCGCGGCGCATGACGCACCCTGATTGAGGTAATCACGCAAACTTTCGTGCAATTCCGCTGGATCGGGCGTGGTGTTGGGGGAAGGCGTCAGCGCGCCGGGGAAGCCGTTGCCCAATGTACCCAGCACTGCGGTGTTGCGTCCCTGTCCGGTCAACGCCTGGGCCAGCCAGTGGGCGCACGATGTTTTGCCGTTGGTGCCGGTGACGCCGATCATCCAGAGTTTTTCCGACGGATTGCCGTAAACCTGTTCGGCGATCACACCGGCCTTGGCGCGCAGGTTTTCCACGCCCAGATTGGGGGTTTCGTCTTTTTCGTCCCAGTCGAAAGCCAGTTGTTCCCACAATACCGCGCCAGCTCCCGCAGCGACGGCGGCGGGAATGTAGTGGCGGCCATCGCGGGCTTCGCCGGGATAGGCGAGGAAAGCGTCGCCGCGCCGCACCTTGCGGCTGTCGCTGGTGACGCGGGTGATTTTCACCCCGAGTTGTTCCAGCGCAGCCCGGTCGAACGCCGGGAAAGCGCTGTTGGCGGCGGGATTTAAACTCAATTCGGCGGTGCTGTTCATACCACCTCCTTGATTTCCGGCGCGCCTTCCGGCGGCAGGATGATGTTGCGGGTCGGCGCATCGGGCGGCACCGACAACAGGCGCAACGCGCCCGCCATCACCTGGCTGAACACCGGCGCGGCGACCGCGCCACCGTAATACTGGCCATTGGAAGGCTCGTCGATCATCACCGCGACGATCAGGCGCGGGTTGCTGGCGGGCGCGAAACCGACGAACGAGGAGACGTAACGGTCATCCAGATAACGTCCGTTTTCCTGCTTGTGGGCGGTGCCGGTTTTTCCCGCGACGCGGTAGCCCACCACCTGGGCGCGCGGCGCGGTGCCGCCGGGCAATACCGCCAGTTCCAGCATGGCGCGCATCGCCTTGGCGGTTTCCGGGGCGATCACCGGGACGCCGGGTTGCGGGGCTTCCAGCTTGGTCAGCGAAATCGGCTTGATGTCGCCTTCACCGGCGAAAATCATGTAGGCGCGGGCCAGTTGCAACAGGCTCACGGAGATGCCGTGACCGTACGACATGGTGGCCTGTTCGATTGGTTGCCAGGTTTTCCAGGGACGCAGCTTGCCGGAGGCTTCGCCGGGGAATTCGGTTTTGGGTACGCTGCCGAATCCAACCTTGCTGAACATTTCCCACATTTGTTCGCTTTTCATCGACAACGCGATTTTCGCCGCGCCGACGTTGCTGGATTTCTGGATCACTCCCGCGACCGACAAAACGCCCTGCGGATGGGCGTCGTGGATGGTCGCCGCGCCGATGGTGAGATGGCCCGGCGCGGTCTGGATGGAAGTCTCCGGTTTGACGATGCCGGCTTCCAGCGCGGTGGCGACGGTGATCGGCTTCATCGTCGAACCCGGCTCGAAAATGTCGGTCAAGGCGCGGTTGCGGGTGGTGCTGCGATTCAGCTTGACGCGATTATTGGGATTAAAAGCGGGCAGGTTGGCGAGCGCCAGCACTTCGCCGGTTTTGGCGTCGATGGCGACGATGGCCCCGGCTTTGGCCTTGTGTTCGGCGACGGCGGCCTTGAGTTCGCGATAGGCGAGATATTGAATCTTGCGGTCGATGCTCAAAACAAGATCGCGCCCTTCCTGGGGCGCGCGTATGCTTTCCACGTCTTCGATGATGTGGCCGAGTCTATCCTTGATCACCCGCCGACTGCCCGGTTTGCCTGAGAGGGTGTCCTGCATCGCCAGTTCCAGCCCCTCCTGGCCGTTGTCGTCGATCCCGGTAAAACCCAGCAGGTGAGCGACCACTTCGCCCGCCGGGTAATAACGGCGGTATTCGTGTTGCAGGAAAATGCCGGGGATGTTGAGCTCCATCACCTTCGCCGCCTGCTCGGGCGGCATCTGGCGCTTGAGGTAGACGAAATCGCGTTGCGGCTGATTGATGCGTTTGGACAACTCGGTTTTGTCGGTTTCCAGCAGATTGGCGAGTTGGGTCAACTTGGCCGGGGTTATTTCCAGATCGCGGGTACTCACCGAAACCGCTTCGACCGGCGTGGAAATCGCCAGCGGTTCGCCGTTGCGGTCAGTGATCATGCCGCGATGGGCGGTGATTTCAACCACCCGGCTGACCCGCGCGTCACCCTTCTGACGCAGGAATTCGTTGTTCAGACCTTGCAGATACAGGGCGCGGGCAAACAACCCGATAAACCACAGCAGCAATACGATCGCCAGGATACGCATCCGCCATACCGGCAGACGTAACACCTCGGAACGGCGCGGGCCGTTGGTTCCCTGGAAAAAGTTGGCGACGCTGCCCGCCTTGAACTGGTTGAGGGCGATGCTCATGGCTTCGCTCCCCCGCTCGCCGCCGGCACCACTTGGATGCGCGAGGCGTCCGGCACCTGCATTTCCAGATGGCTGGTGGCGATTTTTTCAACGCGGGTGTGCATCGCCCAGGTGCTTTGTTCCAATTGCAACTGACCCCATTCCACGTCCATACGTTTCGCGAAATCCTGTTCCTGCTGCAATTCGATGAACAACTTGCGCGCCTTGTGCTGCGACGTGACCACTCCCACGGCGCAGAGCACCGCAATCAGAGCCAGCAGCAGGTTAAGGCGGGTCATCTCAAGCGACCTCGGTGCGTTCTGCGACGCGCAGCACGGCGCTGCGCGAGCGCGGATTGGCGGCAATTTCGCTGGTCGAGGGCTTGAGCGCACGGCCCACGCTCACCAGACGCGGCTGCGGCAAATCGCAGGCGCGGATCGGCAGGCGCGAGGGCAGGGTGTCGGGTTTTTCCAGGTCGCGGATGAAATGTTTCACGCGCCGGTCTTCCAGCGAATGGAAACTGATCACCGCGAGACGGCCGCCCGGCGTCAGCGCCTCGACGCATAGTGGAAGCACTAGCGACAACTCCTCAAGCTCCTGGTTGAGGAAAATCCGTATAGCCTGAAAGGTGCGCGTTGCCGGATCCTGGCCCGGCTCGCGGGTTTTGACCGCTTTTGCCACGATCTGGGAAAGCTGTCCTGTGGTAGCGATAGGCCCATTCTCCCGAGCCGCAACAAGCGCTCGCGCAATCTGTTTAGCAAACCGTTCTTCGCCATATTCTTTAATCACCCCATAAAGTTGTTGCTCAGTCGTGCCGTTAAGCCACTCTGCGGCGGTTTGACCCGCCGCCGTATCCATGCGCATGTCCAGCGGCCCGTCGAAACGGAAGCTGAATCCCCGCGCCGCATCGTCGATCTGCGGCGAAGACACGCCCAAGTCCAGCAAAATCCCGTCTACCCGGGAAATCCCCAATTCCGCCAGCACCTCACCCAACAGCGAAAAGCGCCGGTGCACCAAAGTCAGGCGCGGGTCGCCGATCCGCTGTCCCGCCGCAATCGCCTCCGGGTCGCGATCCAGAGCAATCAGGCGGCCCTGCGGCCCGAGTTTTTCGAGGATCAGCCGGCTATGCCCGCCGCGCCCGAAAGTCCCGTCCACATAAATCCCGGCGGGACGCACGTTCAACCCCGCCACCGCCTCTTCGAGCAGCACCGTCACATGCCGCGCAGCGTCGCTCAAAGAGAAAAGTCCCCAAGTGACGGCGGCGGTACGGCATCCGGCGCAAAAGCCTGCTCCATCTGACGGCTCCAGCCATCCTTCGACCACAGTTCGAAATAATTGCCCTGGCCCACCAGCATCACCTCTTTTTCCAGGCCGGCCAGCTCGCGCAGCACCGGCGGCACCAGCAAACGTCCCGAACCATCCAGCTCGAATTCCTCGGCATGACCCAGCAACAAACGTTTCCAGGCGCTCGCGACGGGATCGAAACTGGGCAGGGAATTGATTTTGTCTTCGATGGGAACCCAGGCGGGTTGGGGATAAAGCAGCAGACAGCGATGCGGGTGCGCAGTCATCACCAGACGCCCCCCCGCCTGCGCGAGAAGCGCGTCACGATGCTTCGCCGGCACCGACAGGCGGCCCTTCGCATCGAGATTTAGCGCTGCTGCACCACGAAACATGTGACCCCTTTATTTCGCCCTGACGGAGAGAAGGAAAAACCCACTTTCTCCCACCTTATCCTACTTTTCGCCACTATATCGGCAAAAATATACCCGGTCAAGGACGATTCAAGAAAAATCCCTTACTTGACAAGCAGTTACGGGCAAAACGGTGCGATGTTTCAATAGTGTTAAAAAATAACAAGATAGCGCAACAACTGAAAGTGAATTGTTAAATGCAAGCCTGAGATAAGCGCGCCAATTCACTGAAAGAACTGGAAAAAAGTTCGTGGGGGAATTGCGGTGGGAAGAAAAATCGCCAAACAGCCCCGGAAGCCCGTGGATGTAGGGGGTGTTATGACATGCGCATGGAAAAGCAGGGAAAAACGGGAGAAAAAGAAGGGGGGAAGTCAGCCGATAAGCCGGGTTCTGTCGTGGACAGTCATTCCTCTAGGCCCTGAGTTACCCCAAGGCTCAAGCAACCTACCCGCAGGCTCGGCGAGCAACGTCACAGCCTGCCTATTTGGTCTTGCTCCGGATGGAGGTTACCGCGTTTCACGTCCACCCAGGCCGAAACCCGGGTTTACTCGTCTCTGTGGCCCTATTCCTCGCCTCACGGCGGCCGGCCATTAACCGGCATCCTGCTCTATGGAGCCCGGACTTTCCTCTCCCCGCTTGCGCGGGCAGCGACTGCCTGGCTGACTTCCCGGCGGCATTGTAACAGGTGCAACGCGCGGACATGGCAAGGAATCGCCGCGCCGGGTTGCCGGGGGCTGGATGAGGGAAGGCTGGGCGGTAGTGCCCCTACCGCACCCCCTATCGATTCTATTGATTCCTCGCAGCCTGTCGCCGGAATCGACTGCACCATGAAAAAGCGCCTCACCGAGCACGGCGTAGCTGGCCAAGGCCACATCAAGACAGGCTCGCTGCGCGGGCTGAAGGCCATCGCTTGCCATGTCCATGACAAACGGGGCCGCAATCTGGTCGTGGTATCTCTCATCAATCATGCCAACGCCGCAGCCGGTCAAACTGCCCAGGACGCCTTGCTGGAGTGGCCATATCGACGCCCCTTACTACAAGATCAGTCAGGTCTTCTTCGGTCTAACCAATATGACAAACTGATCGCCATCGTGGCGGTACAGCGCGGCGTGCTGTGCCGCGTCCTGGATGGCTGGCTTCAACGCAATATCGCGGGCGGGGATCATTACCGCATAATCGGCCCCCGTATCAACGGCCATCTTGTCCATGCTTGCGAGGGTATCGGCAGCCTTGGCAGTCAGTTTTCCGCTGGCATTGAACATTTCGCTACGGGCGATCGGAATCTCCATCTTTTCCAGCACCTTGGCATCTCCGTCCCCGGTTTTGATGGTTTTCGCCTTAACCACCGGCTTGAATCCGGTTTCCTTACGGATTGCCTCGGCGCGCTCGTTGGCAATCCGAATGTCGATAGCCTCGCCGTGCTTGTGGCCAGCATAGCCGCCAACCGCCGCACCGGCTATTGCCATATTGCGGCAGGCCACATCACTGCCCCCGCCAGCCTTGCACAGGGCGTAACCGGCAGTGCCCCCGACGATGGCTCCTCCGGCTGCATAATCCCCCTTGTTTGAGCCGCTAACCGGCTTGCCGCTATTGGCACATCCGGCCAGCCAGACAACAACACCCAATATCCCGATACGCAGAATTCTCTTCATCTGAGTCTCCATTCCATCAATTCAATCGAACCGCATTCTTGAACTTGCGCAAAGCATCGTCGAGCGAGTTACCCGGTTTCGGCTTGTTTGCCTTCGCGGCTTGTTCTGCCCGCTGGCGCTCCTCCAAATCACGCTGGATTTCCCGCTGGCGTCGCTCCCAAGTCGCCTTGTCGTCGATCCGCACGATACCTTTGGGATGTTGTGCATAGGCTTGGCGAATTTCCGGTTTCTCCTGAAACCGGCCATTGTCCATGGCTCTCGCAAAAGCAAACAGCGGCACCCCGACGGGCGCCGGGCCGTTGCGAATACTGTCCAAATAGTTGGAAAACACCGGAGTGGCAGGAACAAACGTGTCATTTCCGAAATAAACGTCGTCGGGATATTTCACGCCTGCTTTTGCAATCACACTCGCCACGCCACCTGCCTGGCCCGGAACGTCCGACCTTACCAAGGATTGCAGCGTGAGTTCCTGATCCGCCTGGATGTGCTTGAGCAGTTCAATGTTTTTCCCGCCGTCTCCAAATACTTCGACCCGCCAGCCACCAGCAAGTACGGCAAACTGGAAGGCAAGTTTCTGGCGGAAAATGGCTCCGGCCTTTTCATCTGTACCGACCGCGTCAAGGGGAACCAATGCGGTCAATTCTTCCAGTGCGGCATCGTATTGGTCATAAAACTCGGGCAAGCCTTTCCGCAGCTTAAATACCTTGGCGGCAAGATCGAGCAATGCTTTCTTCTCCTGCTCGATTTTCTCCTGCCGCGCCAACTCTTGTTGATGCTGATATGCCCAGTATCCGCCCGCCAGGCCCAATACCAGCAGGAGGATGATCGCTGGCTTTAACAACGAAGGCTTGGGCTTGGCGTCATCCGCTTGCATTTTTCCATCGTTAGCGTCAGCTTCGGTTTTCTTCTGCTGTGTACGCGGTTGCGATGATGACCCGACAGTCTCATCGGACAAACTTGCAGCTTGCCCTCCATCAGCCGGTATATCAGCAACTTTTCCCGAGGGAGTATCTGTGCGCTCGGGTTTTGTCGAGTTGCCATCACCTGTTCCTGCACTTTTTCGCGGTGGTGGAGCCACGCGGTCTATCGCCCCACGACGGGAAGGCGGGGCTGTTCCATCCTTTTTCTCTCGGGGAGGTGGAGCGGTTCTGGGTGTGCCGACGCTAGCCTCGGCGCGCGGAGGTGGCGGTGTTTTTTTCTTGTCATCCATGATGTTTGAGTCAACTTAGCAAATAGAAAGTTGAAAACGCGCAGAGAAACCCCGAGCGCGTTCTTAGCAAGGAATCCGCTGGACTATTTAGTTGCCGTCCAGCCTCGCGAGCCCTTGATAAAGCGGGCCGACTCGGAGCTGACCTTGCTGACTCTCTTGCCATCCGGGGTCAGTATTTCCGTCTCGATTTCGTAATCGCAATCGTAGCCGGAACCCTTTCCCGATGACTTACAGCCAAGTTTATTGACGTTCAGAATGGTTATTTTTCCCATGATCGAGTTATCCAACCCGGTGTCCTTGAGCATACGTTCGGAGGCCTCCATGATGTCGTTCGATGAAGGCCCGGACGGATAAAACGCCACCGCCAGGCCAACAATCACTAAAGCCCCCGCGACCATCATGCCATTCTTGCCGAGCTTGAGCGCAATCGTTTGTCCGGTTGGGCCTGCGTTTTTTAGCGCCTGCTCACCCATTTCGAAGGCTTTCCCGCCAACCTCTCCCGCCAGCTTGGCACCTTTCGCCGCAGCGTCATAAGCACTGCCAGCCAGTTTCTCCGCCTTTTCCTTACCCGATGAAAGCGGTGCGTCAGCGACTTTTTCCGATTGGGTTTCGGGCTTCTCTTCAACAGCAGCTTCAGCATTTGATGACGTCTGACTGGGGGCCGTTACAGGCTTTTCCGTTTTCTGACGGGGAGGGGGAAGCTTAGATAAGCGCGCGACCACGTTACTCAACGGTTCCCAGTCGCTCATCCCATCGCTCGCCGCCCAATCATCTTGATCCAGGTCGCCGCTCGCCAGGTACTCGGTAACCTCGCTCAAGGCGTATGGCCCATACTCGGAGCCGTCCCGATGGATAGTTATATTCGCCATTTTGTCTCCTCTTTATCAGATGGCTTGTTGGTTATTCATTGTCAAAAAAACACTCTGAGCAAAACTCAAAATCAAACGAATATATAAGCCACCGGTTGACATTCCCCAATAAACACAACAGAGATATTGCATATTTGTAGACATGCTGTCAGCAGAGAGCCTTGCGAGATAGCCGAAAACTCGCCGCCCCTGCGCTTTGTGTGCCGGTGATTGGCGCATCAGGTCGAAGTGTTCACGCAAAAAAAGGTAAAGGGCATACGCCACCGGCGCTGGGTAACTGTTCCCTCCGTTCCCACGCAGTGCGTGGGAACGAATAATAGTTGTTCGATTGGGAAAAGCTCCACTACAAACCGAATGTGGCAGCGCGCTTCGGCGCGCACTCCTTTGCCGGGTTGGACGATCAAAACCTGAGAACGGCCACCGAAAAATGGCTGAATTACCTGCTCGGCGACGGCGGGGCAACCCAGATGTGGATGTGCCACGATGTTTACCGCTGCACACCGTTGCGCGAGGCGGAACGCACTCTGGAAGTGACACTGGCCGATATTGCGGCGCCGGAAAACATGCTGGTGTGGGATTCAGCGTTGAAGGGCGAGCCATTGAGCCGGCGTTTCGATCTGGACGATGCGCCCAAAAATGCCTGGTTATGCCTGGAAGACGAAGCGCTGCTGGAACTGGCCGAGGCCGCCTCAGTCAGCGTGGTGGAGGGTTTGACGGTGACGTTGCGCGGGCAAATGTCCGATTCGGACAAGTTTCGCCGCCACTGCGCGTTTGGGTTTTATCGGGGGTGACGGGTGATTTAGATTCAAAAAACCCCGCCGAAGCGGGGTTTTTCTTGAACAGCAGGCAAAAGCCGGAATTACATCATTCCGCCCATGCCGCCCATTCCACCCATGTCGCCGCCGCCCATGCCGCCGGCGGATTCTTCCTTCGGCGATTCGGCCACCATACATTCGGTGGTGAGCATCAGGCCGGCTACGCTGGCTGCGTTTTGCAGGGCGTAACGGGTGACCTTGGTGGGGTCGAGAACGCCCATTTCCACCATGTCGCCGTATTGGTCGTTGGCGGCGTTGAAGCCGTAGTTGCCGGAACCTTCGGCAACCTTGTTGACCACCACCGACGGCTCGACGCCGGCGTTGGAGACGATCTGGCGTAGCGGCTCTTCCAGCGAACGCAGGACGATCTTGATGCCGGCGTCCTGGTCGGGGTTGTCGCCCTTGATCTTGCCGATTGCAGCGCGGGTGCGCAGCAGGGCGACGCCGCCGCCGGGGACGATGCCTTCTTCAACGGCTGCACGGGTGGCGTGCAGGGCGTCTTCGACGCGGGCTTTCTTTTCCTTCATTTCGACTTCGGTGGCAGCGCCTACCTTGATCACGGCGACACCGCCGGCCAGCTTGGCGACGCGCTCTTGCAGCTTTTCGCGGTCGTAGTCGCTGGTGGTTTCTTCGATCTGCTTGCGGATTTGCGCTACACGCGACTTGATGTTGGTTTCGTCGCCGTTGCCGTCGATGATGGTGGTGTCTTCCTTGCCCACTTCGATGCGCTTGGCTTGGCCGAGATCGGTCAGCGTGGCTTTTTCCAGGGTCAGGCCAACTTCTTCAGCGATCACGGTGCCGCCGGTGAGGATGGCGATGTCTTCCAGCATGGCTTTGCGGCGGTCGCCGAAACCGGGGGCCTTGACGGCGACGGTCTTGAGGATGCCGCGAATGTTGTTGACCACCAGGGTGGCCAGCGCTTCGCCGTCCACGTCTTCAGCGATGATCAGCAGCGGACGACCGGCCTTGGCGACTTGTTCCAGTACCGGGAGGAGGTCGCGAATGTTGGAAACCTTCTTGTCGTGCAGCAGCACGAAGGGGTTTTCCAGCACGGCGATCTGGCGCTCGGGGGTGTTGATGAAGTAGGGAGAGAGGTAGCCGCGGTCGAATTGCATACCTTCGACAACTTCCAGTTCGTTTTGCAGACCGGAGCCGTCTTCAACGGTGATCACGCCTTCCTTGCCGACCTTGTCCATGGCCTGGGCGATGATGTCGCCGATGGAGCTGTCGGAGTTGGCGGAGATCGAACCGACTTGGGCGATTTCCTTGTTGGTGGTGCAGGGCTTGGAGAGGGTCTTCAGTTCTGCGATGCAGGACTCGACGGCTTTGTCGATGCCGCGCTTGAGATCCATCGGGTTCATGCCGGCGGACACGTATTTCATGCCTTCGCGGACGATGGCCTGGGCCAGCACGGTGGCGGTGGTGGTGCCGTCGCCTGCCACGTCGGAGGTCTTGGAAGCGACTTCCTTGACCATTTGCGCGCCCATGTTTTCGAACTTGTCCTTCAGTTCGATTTCCTTGGCGACGGATACGCCGTCCTTGGTGATCGTGGGGGCGCCGAAGGAGCGCTCCAGCACGACGTTACGGCCTTTCGGGCCGAGGGTGACTTTAACTGCGTTAGCCAGAATGTTGATGCCGGCTACCATGCGATGACGAACGTCGTCACCAAATTTTACGTCTTTAGCTGCCATGTTTCGTATCTCCTGAGTTCGTAGAGGGTTGTAATTAGGCTTCGACCACGCCCATGAGGTCTTCTTCGCGCATCACCAGCAGTTCCACGCCGTCGATCTTGACGGTTTGGCCTGCGTATTTGCCGAACAACACCTTGTCGCCGACTTTGACATCGAGTGCGCGCACAGTGCCGTCTTCCAGCACCTTGCCGTTGCCGACGGCGATAACTTCGCCTTGGTCGGGTTTTTCGGCAGCAGCGCCAGGAATGACGATGCCGGAAGCGGTTTTTTCTTCAGCTTCCAAACGCTTGACGATGACGCGATCATGCAAGGGACGAATTTTCATTGCTTTTTCTCCTGTAAATAACTCTCTGAAATCGTAACGGAACACCGGCTGTTAGCACTCGTGCTCCGTGAGTGCTAGATAATAAGGGCGGGTTGGGATTATTTCAAGAGCCATTTGGGGAAAAACGTACCACGACGGCATATTCGCGTTGGGCGTATCCCGTGTTAATATAAACTGATAAATCCCGATTGGAATACTCGAATTTTCCAGCACATGAGGTGACCGCCGGTCGGGACAAATAGCGCTGAACCCGCACTTTGCGGTGCGACAAACTACAAAGAGAACTGATAGTTAAATGACGAATCCTCCCAGTCTGGATGATGTGAAGAAACTCAAGGCGTTGTCGGTGCTTTACGTCGAAGACGACGAAGGCATCCAGCAGCAGCTTTCGCAGTTTCTGCAGCGTCGTGTGGGCAAGTTATATGTCGCATCCAATGGGCGCGAGGGATTGGATATTTATCTGAGTGAACATCCCGACATCGTCGTGACCGATGTGTCCATGCCTGTGATGGGTGGGATGGAGATGGCGGAAGCCATAAAGAATGAGAACTTCGATACCCCGGTCATTCTGACCACGGCTTACAATGAACCGGATTTTTTCATCAAGTCGATTGATATCGGCATCGATAAATATGTGGTGAAACCGGTCAATCCCAATGCCTTGATCGTCGCGTTGCTGAAAAGCGCCGAGGTGTTGCTCAAGCATCGTCTGATTGATGCGCAAAATAACATGATTCACCGGGTTCTCGACAGGTCGCCGGATTTTATGGTGCTCATCAAAAACGACCATTTCGAATACGTCAACAAGGCGTTTTTGAATTACCTCGGCTACGAAACGCCCGAGTCGTTTGAAGAGGCGCATAACGAGTCCGACGACTTCTGCGAGGTGGACGGACAAAAATTCAGCGTGGCGGAACAATCGGCTTGTGTGCGTTTCGTAATCGATCATCCTGGGCGGCATCTGGTGCGGATTTTCAGCGGCGCCCGTCACGAAGCGCACGATTTACACGTTGAATATGAATATTTTTCGGAGTTGGAAAAACACCTGCTTTCTTTTAAGCCTTACCAGTCATGACCGTTTTTTCATTGCCGCGATGGGGGTGTCGCGTCATAATCCCGAATGGTTATGGAATAAATTGATGCAAGTTGCGAAATATAACGATAAGCGATGACCGAGCAACCTCCGCCTAGCGACCAATTAAATACACTGAAATTGCTGTATGTCGAGGACGATCCCGAGATACGGCGGCAGCTTGTCGTGTTTTTGTCACGTCGCGTCGGGCAACTGCTGATTGCGGAGAACGGCCACCAGGGCCTGGAACTGTTCCGCGAACATCAGCCTGACGTGGTGGTAACCGACATCGTGATGCCCATCATGGATGGGTTGAAAATGTCGGAAGGCATCAAGGCGCTCGACAGCGATGTGCCTATCATCGTTACCACTGCATTCAATGATCAGGACTTTTTCCTCAGCGCAATCGAGGTCGGTATCGATCACTATGTGTTAAAGCCTATCCATCTCGATGCGCTTCTCGAAGCAATCCGCAAGGCCGCCAAAAACGTCATCCAACAGCGCGAAATAGAATCAAAAAATCGCCAGCTTCAGCTGGCCGCCAAGGTGTTCGAGGGGAGCATCGAAGGCATCATGATTTCCAATGCCGACAACGTCATTGTGTCGGTAAACCGGGCATTCTGCGAGATTACCGGCTTCGCCGAAGAGGAGGTGATCGGGCAGAATCCGCGCCTGCTCAATTCCGGGCGGCAAAGCCAGGTGTTTTACCGGGATATGTGGGATTCGTTGAACAAAACCGGGCATTGGCAGGGGGAAATCTGGAATCGCCGCAAGAATGGCGAGATTTTCCCGCAATGGCTCACCATCAGCGTGGTGCGCAATGATATTGGCGAAGTCACGCATTTCATCGCATTGTGCACCGACATCTCGCAACGCAAGTTCGATGAGGAACGAATCGAACGGCTGGCCTACTACGACCCGCTGACCGATCTGCCCAATCGTGTCCTGTTGCAGGATCGTTTGGCGCGGGTGTTGGCGAACGCGCAGCGCAATCATCGGGTTGCCGCGATTTTGATGCTTGATCTGGATCGCTTCAAAAACATTAACGAATCGCTTGGGCACGGTATCGGCGATGCGGTTCTGCAATCCGTAGCCGAACGTTTGCGCACCTGTATGCGGGATGCGGATACCGTTGCCCGCCTGGGCGGCGACGAATATCTGGTGGTGCTTGCCGATATTGAAGATGCGCAGGGCGCCGCCATCGTCGCGAAAAAAATTCTCGATTCCTTTGCCCCGCCGATTGTTGTGGGTGACCGCGAACTGGGCGTCAGCCTGAGTATCGGCATCAGTGTCTATCCGAATGACGGCGAAGATCAGCAGTCGCTGATGAAAAATGCCGATTCGGCGGTATATAGCGCCAAGCAGGCGGGGCGCAACACCTACCAGTTTTACACTCGTGACATGAACGCCAGCACCCTTGAGGCGTTGATGATCGAAAACGCCTTGCGGCGCGCGCTGGAACGCCACGAGCTGCGGCTCTTTTTCCAGCCCCAGGTGGATATGCGCGGCGGCGAGATCATCGGCGCGGAAGCGCTGATCCGCTGGCAACATCCCGATCTCGGTCTGCTTGCTCCGGGTGCATTTATTCCGATTGCAGAGGACTCCGGGCTGATTATCCCCATCGGCGAATGGGTGTTGGAAGAAGCTTGCCGACACGTCAGGGAATGGCATGACGCCGGGTTTACTCAGCTTACCGTAGCGGTCAACATGTCTGCCGTGCAGTTCCGCCAGGAAAATCTGTCGAACCGGATATTTGAAATCGGGCGTGACACCGGGGCGGATTTGAGCTTTGTCGAGTTGGAATTGACCGAAAGCATGATCATGCACAACGCCGAGCAGATGATTGATACCATGCGCGCCATGAAAACGCTCAATCTCAAGCTGTCCATCGACGACTTTGGCACCGGTTATTCATCCCTGAGTTATCTCAAACGGTTCCCCATCGACAAGCTCAAGATCGACCGCTCGTTCGTCAACGATATTTCCGATAATCCTGCCGACTTGGCAATCAGTAAGGTGATTGTTGATCTCGCCCATAACCTCAATCTCAAGGCCATCGCCGAAGGGGTGGAGACGGAGGATCAATTGCGCTTGCTGCGGGATAATGGCTGTGACGAGTTGCAGGGCTTTTTCTTCAGCAGACCGGTGCCTGCTGAGGAATTCATGAATATGTTACGCGAGGGCAAGCGTTTGCCGATCTAACGCATTTCCCCGATAAATGCCAAAATCGCCCGTTTTCCACGGGCGATTTTTATTTCCGAATAATAATTGCAGGTTGTGTTGAGGGGCCGCCTTGCCTGGTTCCAGGCAGCGACGGCGGGATGTCGGTAATCAGGCGGCCTGAACCGGGATGTGGTTGCGGCGATTGACGATGTGATTTTTGTTGTCCACGTACACCAGATCAGGCTCGAATTTCTGCAATTCCAACTCGTTGTACATGGCATAAGTGGCGATGATGATGATATCGCCGGGATTGGCTTTGTGCGCGGCTGCGCCGTTGACGGAGATCACGCCGGAATCGCGCTGGGCGCGGATGGCGTAAGTGGTGAAACGTTCCCCGTTGGTTACGTTGTAAATGTCGATTTGCTGATATTCGCGGATGTCCGCAGCGTCCAGCAACGTTTCGTCGATGGCGCAGGAACCCTCATACTCCAAGTCGGCATGGGTCACGGTGACGCGGTGCAGCTTGGATTTAAGCATGAGTCTTTGCATCGAGGCTCACTCCGGAGGTTTGGGCCGCACATTATATAGCGATGCGTTTTCCAAAACCAGTCCGCCCCTATGCCTGGGCGCGTAGCGGAGAGCGCTTTTAGCGGGAAACGTCCGGCCATTTTTCCCAGGCGGAGCAGGAGGCATTGGGAAAAGTGACGGGATGAGCGGTTTCCATTACCTGAGGCGGGTTCTTGACGCTTTTGCAGGTGCCTTCGAGGTTTTCCAGCGAGTAGACATAACCCCGATCCTCGGCCACCCGCATTCCCATCCAGTGGTTGCAAGTGCAGCACGCCTTTTCATTGCCGTTGATTACCAACATCGCGGATTTCCCCCCCCCAAGTCATCATTGCTTGCCTGAAGGGAGATTATGCAAACTTGCGGGGCGGGTTTCCACGCACAAATTCTCACCGATTCTCACACACTTCCGGAAAGTGGCGTGGCTGTAGGGATCAGATGATTTCGCAGATGTCGGAAAAAACGAAGCCGAAGCTCTGGATGGCCTTGATCGGCAATTCGCTGCCCAGTGTGCTTTGGGCCTTTTTGCGCAACCGGCTGACCAGGGATTCGATGCGGTGGTAGTCGTAACTGTCGGGCGTTCCGCCCAGGGCGATCATCAGGTGTTCCTTGGAAACCGGTTCACCGGAAGATTCCGCGAGACGCCAGATGAAGCGATATTCCGATGCGGTCAACGGCAGAACTTTTTCGTTGGGGGAAACCAGCGACCAGTCGGTGCGATTGAGCCGCCATTGAAGCGTATTGGGTGCGGGCGCGACATGGTTTTCGGCGGCGTTGTCGCGATCTTTGGAAATCCGCCGCCACAGGTTATCCACAGTGGCCGCGAGTTCCCGCAGATCAACGGGTTTGACCAGATAGGCGTCGGCGCCTACGTCAAGCCCGGTAAGGCGGTCGTCAACCTGACCACGTGCGCTGACGATGATGATGCCATAACGCCCTGCTGCGGATAGGTGACGTGCGACATTAAGACCATCCTCGCCGGGCAGGCCAATGTCGAGCAATACGATGTCAGTGGGACGAACCGCGACCTCGCGGTAAAAACCTTCGGCGCTATCGGTTCCCCAACAGGAATAATCGCGGCCCTTGAAAAAGCGCACGATGTATTCGCGTAATACGGGTTCGTCTTCAACTACGGAAATGTGGGGTTTGGATTGGCTGTCCATGTGTACTATTATGGAGCCCGGTTGTTACAAAAGTCACGCGGTATTCTACTCAAAAACCGTGCCAATGAGTTATTTTCTTGTCATATTTGCGATAATTTTTTCCTCATTGAGCTGGGGTGGGGAAGGCTATTGGCGGCTTGGCGAGGACACGTCGCTGGCGATTTTTGAGGATCGCGACGGGAAGTTAAGCGTGGAAGAAGTCGCCGCACTTCCTGAGTCGGCTTTTCGTACTCTCCAGGGCGGTTTTTCGGGCGGCTATACCAGTTCGGTCTTCTGGCTGAAGACCACCGCGCCGTCAGTTCCAGCGGGCGAGGCGCTGCTTCTGGAGCTCGGCCCCTCCTATCTCGACGACATCATTCTTTACCAGCGCAACGGCAGCGCCTGGACTAGCCGCGCGACCGGCGACAAACTGCCGTATACCGAGCGTGAAGTGGGATATCGGCAATTCGTCCTGCGCTTGGGCAACTACGAGGCTGGCGCACCGTTGTTTTTGCGGGTTCAATCGACTAGCGCCGTCAATTTTCAGGGCGCGTTCTGGAGCCCTGTCGCCTTTGCCGACAAGGTGATTCGCGAATCCATCATCGCCGGAATCTTTTTCGGGATAGCCGGCGTTTCCATCGTCCTCGCCCTGGTTTATGGCTTGTGGCTGCGTTCCCGGGTGTTTCTGGTGTATTCGCTGAGCTTGAGCCTGGGCATTGCGGTGGTGGGCAGCATCAACGGTTTTCACGCCCAACTGTTGTTCGCAGAATGGCCGCTGCCAGCCAACCATGCGGTGGGCGTTTCCATCATCCTCTCGCAAGCCAGCCTGATCTGGCTGGTAACCGAACTTCTCGAAACCCGCCGCTTCTTCCCCCGTTATGACCGTGTTGCGCGTTCGCTCGCGTTGGTTGTGGCGCTGCTGGTGGTATCGGTATTTACCGGGTATTACCGTTACGTCGCAGCACTGGTATTGATGGGAAACTGGCTGTTCCTGATCACTGCGGCGGCAGCGGCGTGGCAACTGGCGCGGCGGGGCGGAACCGGGATGCAGGTGGTTTTTTTCGCCATCACGCTTCACGTGTTCGCCTTGGCGCCCAACCTGCTGATGTTGCTGAAACTGGTCAAGCCGGGATTCTGGTCGATATACGGCTGGCAGGTGGAAATATTGTTCCACATGTTGCTGCTGCATTCCGCGATGTTGTGGCGCTTGCGAAAAAATGAGGAAGATCAGCAACGGCGTCTCGGCGAAGCGCTCAAAACCTCCCAGGAGGCAGAACGTAAACTCGATGCACGGGTTGCCGAACGCACTTCCGATTTGAACGAAGCGCGCCACCGTCTGGAATTTGCTTTAGCTTGCGAACGCCGTCTGCAACTCGAACAGCGTCAGTTCATGTCGATGGTTTCCCACGAATTCCGCACCCCATTGGCAATCATCAACAGCATCTCCATCAATCTCGCCGAATTTCCGCCCCTCAACCGTGAGGAAATGGCTGAACACAGCGACCAGATATTACTCGCCACCCGTCGTTTGGCGCGCCTGGTGGATAATTGCCTGACCGATGAACGCCTTGACCAGGCGGCCTTTACGCCGCAGCTGGAAGCAGCCTCACCCGCCGCACTGGCGCGGGAAGCGGCGGAAATTGTCGAATGGTCGCCCCGTCATCAATTACGTCTGGAACTGGACGGCCTGCCGCCCGCCATCGTCTGTGACCCGGCGCTGGTGCGTATTGCCCTTTCCAACCTGCTCGACAACGCCGTCAAATATACCGAGGGCGGCGCGATCTGCCTGAAAGGCAGCGCCGATACCTATGCCGTCAAATTTACCGTGGCCGACCAGGGGCCGGGGTTAAGCAGCGAAGACGTAGGAAGGATATTCGAGCGATTCAGTCGGGGCGGCAATAAAAAAGTCGCCGGCGCAGGTCTGGGGCTATACGTAGTGCGGCGCATTGCCCGCCTGCACGGCGGCGATGTGGCGGCGCACAGCGGCTCAGCCGGTGGCGCGGTATTCGAATTCGGCATCCTGCGCGGCGATGCCGAAGGGTT
>CAYVIN010000077.1:0-20475 GCA_964451375.1 uncultured Sulfuricella sp. | reverse complement strand
ACGCCCCCAAAGGGACGCTAATCGCTTACGCCACCGCCCCCGGCAAAGTCGCCTCCGACGGCTCAGGCCGCAACGGCCTGTACACCCAGGAACTGCTCAAGAATCTCCACACCCCCGGCCTACCGCTGGAAGCGGTGTTCAAGCGGGTGCGCAACGGCGTCATGCAAGCCAGTGGCGATGCCCAGACGCCGTGGGAGTCTTCCTCGCTGACTGGCGATTTCTACTTCATCTTCACGGGTTCGACCACCGTCAATGTCCAGACACCAGCGGCCCCCGCAACGCCCGCTACTCGCATCAAGAGCAATGCCGAAATCGAACAGGAACTGTGGGACAGCATCAAGGACGCCAACAGTAGTGACGCCCTGAATGAATATCTCCGGCACTATCCGAAAGGCAAGTACGTTGCTCAGGTCAAAATACTGCTCGCCAAGTTGAAGAAAGACACCCGGTCTGAGCCAAGCAAACCCGCAACCCCCACTCCCGCCGCAAGCAACCCCGATGACGCCCTGTGGTCGGCGGTGGAGCGCGGCAACAGCGCCGATGATTACGACGCCTATCTGAACCAATACCCCAAGGGAAAATACGCAGCCCTCGCCAGGAGCCGCAAGCAGAAACTGGAAGAACAGGCCCAGCGCGAAGCCATCCAGAAGGAACAGGACGCCTGGAACAACGCCGAGAACGGCAACAGTGAGGAAGGCTATAACGCCTACCTCAAAGCCCATCCGAACGGGCAATACGCGCAACTCGCCCAAACCCGGATCAAACGACTCCAAGCGGACACCACCGCCCAAGCCGAGCAAAGCTTGTGGCAGCAAGCGGAGGGGAGCAACGACAAAGTCGCGATCACCGCCTATCTCAGCCAGTACCCCGCCGGACGCAACGCCGCCACAGCCCGTCTCAAGCTCGCCCAGATTGAAAAGGAAGAAGCCGAGATGAAACCCGGCAAGGTGTTTAAGGATTGCCCGGACTGCCCGGAAATGGTGGTGATTCCAGCGGGGAGTTTTCAGATGGGGTCGAATGAAAGTGGCGTCGAACAGCCCGTTCATGGCGTGACCATTGCCAAGCCGTTCGCGATGGGCAAGACCGAAGTGACCCAAGGCCAATGGCGCGCCATCATGGGCAACAACCCGTCGGGTTTCAAGAATTGCGGCGATGAATGCCCGGTGGAACAAGTGAGTTGGAACGACGCACGGGAATACATCCGCAAACTCAACGCCAAGACCGGCAAGCAATATCGTTTGCCCAGCGAGTCGGAATGGGAATACGCCTGCCGCGCCGGGGGCAACCATACCTATTGCGGCGGCAACGACATCGACGCCGTGGCCTGGTATGGTTATGAAAAAAGCGGCAAAACGTCCCATCCGGTTGCCCACAAACAGGCCAACGCTTTTGGTCTATACGACATGACCGGCAATGTCTGGGAATGGGTGGAGGATTGTTATCACGATAGTTACACCGGCGCACCCGGTGACGGCAGCGCCTGGACGAGCGGGAAATGTGATGTGCGGGTGCTGCGAGGCGGTTCGTGGGTCAACGCTCCAGTCAGCGCGCGCTCGGCCAAGCGCGGCAGGGGCGTAGCGGCGCTCCGGGACGGCAACTTCGGTCTTCGTGTCTCCAGGATGCTCCCGTAGCTCTGCGGAGGGAGCTTAGCTTTTGTTCTTTTACCCTTTTACCCTTGGCAAGAGGTTGAATGAGGGCAGAAGCGGGGGTGCAGGGGGCAGCGCCCCTTGCGGTTTTAAACTTGCGGCGTAGCCGCCCGCGATATTTTTGGGGATTTGTGAGGTGACCGCCGCTTCGCGCCAAACTGCGCCGGTGCTGGAAAAGATGTACCAGTTCGTGTTGTGGCTGATTCCCACGGTGGAGAAATTTCCCCGCTCGCAAAAGTTCCTGCTCGGCGAGCGCTTGCAGGCCAATGCGCTGGATGTGCTGGAAGGCTTGGTGGATGCGGCCTATACGCGCAACCGGGCTGATATACCAACAAAAAGGCACGTTCAAGGGGGGGGGCGGGTTTTGCTCCTTTGGATTTGTGCGCCCTGGTAGGGAATACTTGACATAAATTCGTCTATAAACGAACATTAAACATGTATGAAATTCGCCATTATCTGACCGGCGACGAGAAGGATGTTTATCTCGATTGGCTGCGCAAGCGTGACACAACGACAAGGATCGCCGTAGATCGGCGCGTGAACCGTGTCGAACAAGGCAACTTTGGCGACCATAAATTTTGTCGTGATGGTGTGTGGGAATTACGCATCGATTTGGGTGCAGGCTATCGGGTGTATTACGCGATTTCGGGCAAGAAGATCGTGTTGCTGCTATGTGGCGGTGACAAACGGACGCAGGTTGCGGACATTGACCGCGCTTGCGACTATTGGCAAGACTGGCAAAGGAGAGCGGGCGATGAAAGATAGAGCGCACGATGATGCAATGGCTGAGATGTACCGGGAAGACCCCGCATACGCGCTTCAATTGCTGAATAATATTCTTGAGGATGGCGACCAAAGCGAGCTTCTGATTACCCTCAGGCAGATGGCAAAAGCCTTCGGCGGCGTACAAGCCGTAGCCGAACAGGCACACCTGAATCCGACGCAGCTTTACCGCACCTTGTCGCCAAATGGCAACCCTGGCCTGAGCAGCTTTTCTGCGATTCTCAAGGCAATGGGCATGCGCCTTGCGGTGCAGCCCATGCACCCGCCTGCGACACATGTTTGAACAGTACGAATTTCGATCAAGCAAGTATGGAAAGCCGGGTAGACGCTTTGGCGGGCGCCATAGGATCAACTATTGATCGCTGACCTCATCATCACGAAGGTCGGTTTTCGGGCGGCATATTTGCCAGATCGTATGTCCCTTGAGGCTCTGGAACCGCCTGACGTTCATCGCCGGATGACGCGGCGTTAGCTGTGCAAAGCAGCCCCTCAAAAATTACCGCTCACAGTAAAAGCCGGATACCCAAATTCCCAAAGGCCGCCAGGATAATTGCGATGCAATCTGATGGGTAATTCGGTAAAATGCCCGCCGCTTCTCCCGCCTTGAAACAACGCCAACGCCATGAAAAACAAGATTCAGCCTACCCAGCAGGAAATTCAGCTCAAGCCCCACGACATCATCGTTTCCAAAACCGATCTTGCCGGGCGTATTACCTATGCCAACCGCGCGTTCATGCGTATCGCCAATTTTCCCGAACGCGCCATCCTCAACGTTCAGCACAACGTGGTGCGTCATCCCGACATGCCGCGCGGCGCGTTCAAGCTGCTCTGGGACACCCTCAAGGCGGAGCGCGAATTTTTCGGTTACGTCAAAAATATGACTGCCGACGGGCATCATTACTGGGTGTTCGCCAACGTCACACCGGATTACAACGCGCGCGGCGAGGTGGTCGGCTATTTTTCGGTGCGCCGCAAACCCAAGCCCGCCGCCGTGCAAATCATGGAAGGCATCTACCGCGAAATGCTCGATGTGGAACGTAGCGCCGGCGTCGCCGGGGCGCCCGACGCCTCGGTGAGGTTTCTCCTCGACAAGGTGAAAAACCTGGGAACGCAATACGACCCGTTCATTCTGTCCCTCTGATCCAAAGACCCGAATTTCATGCCCAATTCACATACTTCCCGCGTCAGTCGCCGCACCCCCTTTCTCAATCAGCAACTGCTGTTGAGTTGCGGGATATTTACTTTCCTCAACCTGCTCCTCGCCGGTTGGGTCAGCTATCAACACGGTCTGGAACTGGCGACCTGGCTGTTCCCGTTGTTCAGCGTGGCGTTTTCGATATATGTGATCGGCAGGTTCCGCAAACCCATCGAAACCATCAAAGCCATGCAAGGCGTCCTGAAAAGCTCCGCCGAAGGTCAGTTGCGCAGCCGTGTGACGAATACCGCAGGCCTCGGGGAACTGGGGCTGGCGGCGTGGGAGTTGAATGAATTTCTCGATCTGGTGGAAATGTATTTCAAGGAGGTCAATACCTGTTTCCGCCTGGTGTCGGAAGGGCAGTTCTACCGCAAGGCGCTGCCCGAAGGCTTGCCCGGCCAGTTCGCCGAATCCCTGCTGAAGGTGAATGCCGCGATTGGCGCGATGGAGCAGAACAGCGAATTGATTTCGCGTAACGAACTGGGTTCCAGGTTGCATACCATGAATACCAATAATCTGCTGCGCAAGCTCAAAATCAACCAGCAGGATTTGGTGAGCATCAGCGGGGAAATGGATCAGGTCGAGAAAATCGCTTCCGCCAACCGCGAAGGCGCGGACAGCAGCCTGAGCGCCGCCAACCAGATCAGCGAAGCGCTGGTGGGGATGAATCACCGTGTCCAGCAAATGGCCGACGCCGCCCAGCAACTGGGCGCGGACAGCGCCACCATCAATACCGCCGTGCATTTTATTTCCGACATCGCCGACCAAACCAACCTGCTGGCGCTGAATGCCGCTATCGAAGCAGCGCGCGCCGGCGAATCAGGGCGCGGATTTGCGGTGGTGGCGGACGAGGTGCGCAAGCTTGCCGAACGCACCAAAAATTCCACAGCGGAAATCGACGCCATCGTGGCGCGTTTCCGCAAGCAGGTTGAGGTGATGGTGGATGAAACCGCCGCTGCGCGGGAAGTCACCGCCGACGTGAATTCACGGATGAGCGATTTCCGTAGCCGCTTTTCGGAATTTTCCAGTTCCGCCCAAACCACCATCGAGCGCGTCGCGAAAACCAAGGATCGCTCGTTCGGCTCGCTGGTCAAGATGGATCACATCATCTTCATGCAGAACGCCTACATGGGGGTGGAAAAAGCCTGCGAGTGCGACGAAGCGAAGGCCACCGGCGTTGATCACACCCGCTGCCGTCTCGGCAAATGGTATTACGAAGGCCACGGCAAGGATGTATTCAGCGCCACCTCGTCCTACAAGGCTCTTGAGAAACCCCATGCCGCCGTGCATTCCAATGTGCATCGCGCCATCGCCCTGTCCCGTCAGGACTGGATGAAAGACAGCGCATTGCGCAGCGAATTGGTCGAAGCCATGGAAGGTGCGGAAGACGCCAGCAGTAACGTGATCGATCTGGTCAATCAGATGATCGTGGACAAATACGGCAGGGATGGCTGATGCCGAATGGGGAAGCGCTTTTCGGCGCTTCCCTGCATCGCGCCTGAAATTTTCTGAAAGTTACTTGACCTGAATCATCTCGTATAACGTAAGGGTGCGGTTGGCTTCATCCACATGGACATTTTCCACCATGCGGCCATCCACCATTACCACGCCCCGTCCCGCTGTGTTGGCGTCGGCGTAGGCTGCAATGATGCGCCGCGCGTGATCGACGTGCGCCTGTTTGGGGGTGAAGGCGTCGTTGGCGTAGGGAATCTGATAGGGATGGATCAAGCTCTTGCCGTCGAAGCCCAGGTCGCGCGCCAGCCGGCAGGCGTATTCAAACGCGTGCATGTCCTTGAGCTCGGTATGGATGCCGTCCACCACGGCGAGTCCGAAGGCGCGCGCCGCCAGCAGGCAATGGGAAAGACTGTGCAGCATCGGCAGGCGTTCCTGCATTACCCGGGCGTGGAGTTCGTTGGTGAGGTCGGAGGTGCCGATCACCACGCACACGATGCGCGGCGACGCTGAACAGATTTCTTCCGCATGTAACACCCCCAGCGGCGATTCGATACGCACCATCACCGGTTTGTCCGCGCCGCCCGCCGCATCCAGAACGGCCAGACAGTCCAGAACGTCCTGACGGTTTTCCATACGCGGCAGCAGAATCGCGTCAACCGGGGTTTTCGCCAGCGCTTCGATATCGCCGCGTCCCCACGGGGATTTCAGTGAATTGACGCGCACCACGACTTCACGTTTGCCATAGCCGCCTTCATTAACCGCCGCGACGATGTTGTTGCGCGCGGTTTCTTTCAAGTCCGGCAGCACCGAGTCTTCCAGATCAAGGATCAATGCGTCAACCGGCAATTCGCGAGCTTTTTCAAGGTAGCGCGGGATATTGCCGGGAATGTAGAGCATGGAGCGGCGTGGTCTGAAATGAGATGCCATGGTTACTTCTCCTCGGGGTGATGGTGCTGTGGAATGCAGTTAGAAAATGTGCCAAAATGTATTTCACTATCATATTCATGTCAATAATCACAGATGATATCTTATGTCTTATATAAGATTGTTGACGAAGTTTTTTTGTTCATGCTATAAAGGGGGCATATGACAAAATCGCACTCGACACCGACCTTTCGCCCATTGTACGAGCAGATCAAGATTCTGATCACGCAAAGCCTGGTCGCGGGTGAATGGAGCCCTGGGGAAGCCATCCCCAGTGAACTGGAGCTCGCCAACCGTTTCAAAGTTAGTCAGGGAACGGTGCGAAAAGCGATAGACGAACTCGCAGCGGAAAATATCTTGGTACGCCGGCAGGGGAAAGGCACTTTCGTCGCCACCCACACCGAGGAACACACCCAGTACCATTTTCTGCGCATCGTCGAAAGTAGCGGCAAACGAGAAGTACCGCTCAACCTGGTGTTGTTCTGCAAACGCGGCAAGGCCGACAGCGATATCGCCGACCGCCTTGAACTCAAACGTGGCTCCCCCGTGGTGACGTTGCGGCGTCTATTAAAGATGTCCGGCGAACCGGTGATTCTCGACGACATCTGGCTTTCGGCAACCCTCTTCAAAGGGCTTTCGGAATCCATGATCAACGAGTATGACGGCACCTTGTACAGCCTGTACGAGTCGCGTTACGGCACCCGCATCATCCGCGCCGAGGAGCGTATCCATGCGATACCCGCCGACGCGCTCCTTGCGGAACACTTGAGCGTACCGGTCGGCGCGCCGCTTCTGGACATCGCCCGTATTGCGTACACCTATGGAGACAAACCGGTGGAGCTGCGGATCAGTCGGTGCAATACCTCGCACCATTGTTATTTGAACGAATTAGGCTGATTGGGGGTTAGGGGCTGGCGCCGAAGGCCGGGAATTTTTCCCGGCGCGGGGGTTCCGGCGTCTAGCCCCTGACATAAGGACATGTTATGACCACGCTGAAACAGCAAGCCCTCGATTATCACGAATTCCCCAAACCCGGCAAAATCTCAGTGGAGTCGTCCAAACCCTGCGCGACCGCCGCCGATCTTTCCCTGGCCTATACCCCCGGTGTCGCCGAGCCGGTGCGCGCCATTGCCGAAGACCCCGCCAACGCCTACCGCTATACCAACAAAGGAAATCTGGTCGCGGTTATTACTGACGGCACCGCGATTCTCGGCCTGGGCAATCTCGGCCCGCTGGCTTCCAAGCCGGTCATGGAAGGCAAAGGCATCCTGTTCAAACGTTTCGCCGGTATCGATGTGTTCGATATCGAGGTCAATGCGCCGAGCACCGCCGCCTTCATCGAAACCGTCGTTCACATCTCCCCCACTTTCGGCGGCATCAATCTCGAAGATATCGCCGCACCGGCCTGTTTTGAAATCGAGGAAGCCTTGAAAGCGCGCCTCGACATCCCGGTATTCCACGACGACCAACACGGCACCGCCATCGTGATGTGTGCGGGACTGCTCAATGCGCTGGAAGTGCAGGGCAAAAACGTCGCCGACATCAAACTGACCTGTCTCGGCGCAGGGGCGGCGGGGCTGGCGTGTATGCGTCTGCTGATCGCGATGGGCGGCAAAAAGGAAAACATGACCCTGGTGGACAGCAAGGGCGTGATCCACAGCGGGCGCACCGACCTGAACGCCCACAAACAGGAATTTGCGCGGGAAACCACACAACGCACCCTGGCTGATGCGATGAAAGGCGCTGACGTGTTCATCGGTGTTTCCGGCCCCAACCTGGTGAGCGGCGAGATGATCGCCAGCATGGCGGCCAAGCCTATCGCATTCGCGATGGCCAACCCCGACCCGGAAATTTATCCGGTTGACGCCCATGCCGTGCGCGACGACCTCATCATGGCGACCGGACGTTCCGATTTCCCCAACCAGGTCAACAACGTATTGGGATTCCCCTACATTTTCAAGGGAACCTTCGACGCGCGCGCCAAAGCCATCACCCAACCGATGATGATCGCCGCCGCCAAGGCGATTGCCCAACTCGCCAAGGAACCGGTGCCCGAGGAAGTGCTTACCGCCTACAACCTCAAGGAACTCTCGTTCGGCAAGGAATACATCATTCCCAAACCTTTCGATCCGCGTCTCATCGACCGGGTGCCGCCCGCCGTCGCGGCGGCGGCGTAAGGCGCCCAGCCGCGCTTCTCCACGGTACGCCGGCGCGCTTGAGATACTGCCGCGCCGCCTTATGAATTCCCCAAGGGAGGGTTTTATGGTCAAGAAACGTCCCAAACACCTCAACCTCATGTTGATCAAGCTGCCTTTGCCGGGCGTGGTGTCCATCCTGCACCGGATCAGCGGCGCGGGCTTGTTCCTGTTTATCCCGGTGGTGCTGTTTTTCCTGCAAACCTCGCTGGCTTCGGCGGAAGGCTTTGCGGCGGCCCGGCAGATGCTGAGCGGCGGATTCGCCAGGCTGATCCTGCTTGGCCTGCTGTGGGCGCTGCTCCATCATTTTTTTGCCGGGCTGCGTTATCTCGCCATGGACATGCACCTTTGTCTTGATCTGCCGCAAGCGCGCCGCTCCAGCAAAATGGTGCTGGCCGCGAGTTTGTCGCTGACCTTATTGCTGGGAGTCTGGTTATGGTAAACCGCATCGTTACCGGCGCGCGTTACGGCCTGCGCGACTGGCTCATGCAACGTATCACCGCTGTGGTGATGGCCGTTTATCTGGTGGCGCTGGGCGCTTTTCTAGTCACTCACCAGCCGCTGCAATACGACGACTGGCGCGCCTTTTTCGAATGTGAACTGGTGCGTCTGGGCACTATCCTGTTCATGATGGCGCTGTTTCTCCATGCCTGGGTCGGGGTGCGCGACATCTTCATGGACTACCTCAAACCCGTCTGGCTGCGCCTTTCCGCAGAAGTCCTGACCATCCTCGCGCTGATAACCTACGCAGCGTGGAGTATCCAAATTTTGTGGGGTATCAAATAATGGCCATCGGTAAACGTACCTTCGACGCAGTCATTATCGGCGGGGGCGGCGCAGGCTTGCGCGCCGCGCTGCAACTGGCCGAAGCCAATCTCAAGGTGGCGGTGGTTTCCAAGGTGTTTCCCACCCGCTCCCATACCGTTTCCGCGCAGGGCGGGATTGCCGCGTCCCTGGGCAACGTCTCCGAAGACAATTGGCACTGGCACATGTACGACACCGTCAAAGGGTCGGACTATCTGGGTGACCAGGACGCCATCGAATTCATGTGCCGCTCCGCCAACGAAGCGGTGATCGAGCTGGAACACTACGGTATGCCGTTCGACCGTCTCGACAACGGACGTATCTATCAACGACCGTTTGGCGGGATGACCCAGAACTATGGCGGTTCTCCCGCCATCCGCACCTGCGCCGCAGCGGATCGCACCGGTCACGCCATGTTGCACACCCTGTATCAACGCAACATCGCCGCCAAGACCCACTTCTTCGAAGAATATTTCGCCGTCGATCTGGTGATGGATCAGGCCGGTTACGCGCTGGGCGTGGTGGCGCTGGGGATAGAAGACGGCGAGCCGATTTTCATCGAAGCGCGCGCCACCCTGCTGGCCACCGGCGGCGCGGGGCGGATTTTCTCGGCCACCACCAACGCCCTCATCAATACCGGCGACGGATTGGGGATGGCGCTACGCGCCGGGATACCCCTGGAAGACATGGAGTTCTGGCAATTCCATCCCACCGGCATCTACGGCGCGGGTGTGCTGGTCACCGAAGGGGTGCGTGGCGAAGGCGGTTATCTGGTCAACAAAAGCGGCGAACGTTTCATGGAACGATACGCGCCCAACGCCAAGGATCTCGCCTCGCGCGACGTGGTGTCGCGCGCCATGGCGGTGGAAATCTACGAAGGGCGCGGCTGCGGGCCGGAAGGCGACCACGTGTTGCTCAAGCTCGACCACCTTGGCCCGGAAGTCATCAATCATCGCCTTCCCGGCATCCGCGAACTGGCGCAGAAATTCGCCCATGTCGATCCGATTCTCGCGCCGATCCCGGTGGTGCCGACGGTGCATTACATGATGGGCGGCATCCCCACCACCCTCTCCGGGCAGGTGGTTGCGCCTACCCATACCGGCCCCGAGGAAGGCGTTCCCGGTCTTTACGCGATCGGCGAATGCGCCTGCGTATCGGTGCATGGGGCGAACCGGCTGGGCAGCAATTCGCTGCTTGACCTGATCGTCTTCGGGCGCGCCGCCGGTAACCACGTCATCGACTATCTCAAGGAAAATCCCTTCCCGCGCCCCCTGCCCGCCGACGCCCTGGAGCGCCCGCTGGCCCGTCTGGCGCGCTGGGAACGCAAAGGCGACGGCGACAGCATTGCCGACATCCGCAACGCCATGGCGAAAACCATGCAGTTGCATTGCGGGGTGTTCCGCAAGGAAGAAGTGTTGCAGGAAGGCCTCACCAAGCTGCGCGAAGTTGCCGCCCGTCTGCCCAACGCCGTATTGCGCGACCACAGCAAAACCTTCAACACCGCGCGTATCGAAGCGCTGGAGCTGGAGAACCTGATGGATGTCGCGCTGGCGACCATTGTTGCCGCCGGGGCGCGCCAGGAAAGCCGGGGTGCCCATGCCCGCGACGATTATCCGCAACGCGACGACAAAAACTGGCTCAAGCATTCCCTGTATTACCGCGAAGGACAGCGCCTCGATTCCAAGCCGGTGCGTCTCAAGCCATTGACCGTGGAAGCCTTCCAACCCAAGGCGAGAACTTATTGAGTGATGAGTGATGGGGAATGGGTGATGGGATGACGGTTTTTCCCATTACCCATCACTCATTACCCATTACCTGGAGGTTATGAATGAAATTCTCAATTTACCGCTACGACCCGGACAAGGACGCCCAGCCCTACATGCAGGATTACGAGCTGGATATTCAAGCCGGCGACATGATGCTGCTCGATGCCCTGCTGCTGATCAAGGCCCAGGATGAAACCCTCTCCCTGCGCCGCTCCTGCCGCGAAGGCGTATGCGGCTCGGACGGCATGAACATCAACGGGCGCAACGGCCTGGCTTGCGTCACCCCGCTTTCCGACCTGACCGCGCCGATTGTCCTGCGCCCACTGCCCGGCTTGCCGGTGATCCGCGACCTGGTTGTGGACATGAGCCAGTTTTACAAACAATACCGCTCGATCAAGCCCTATCTCATCAACAACGATCCCGAGCCGGAAATCGAACGTCTCCAATCGCCCGAAGACCGGGCCGAACTCGACGGGCTGTACGAGTGTATTTTATGCGCCTGCTGTTCGACCTCCTGCCCGTCGTTCTGGTGGAACCCGGACAAATTCGTCGGCCCTTCCGGCCTGTTGCAAGCCTACCGTTTCATCGCCGACACCCGTGATCTGGCTACCGTCGAGCGTCTCGACAACCTCGAAGACCCCTACCGCCTGTTTCGTTGCCACAGCATCATGAACTGCGTGGACGTGTGCCCGAAGAGCCTCAACCCGACGCGCGCCATCGGCAAAATCAAGGATCTGCTGGTTAAACGAACGGTATGAGCGATTTGAATCGCCTGCGCTGGCATTCGCGGCGTGGCATGTTGGAGCTGGACATCCTGCTGGCGCGTTTCTGGGCGCGCTGGGAGGGCGAAATCGGCGCTGCCGAAGCGGCGGAGCTGGAAAAATTGCTGGATTTGGAAGACAACGATTTGCTGCAACTGATTCTGGGCAACAACGCCGACAGCGTCGCTGAAGGTGTGCTGCGGATGCTGCGGGAATGTTAGTGATTACTGTCGCTGTCATGCCCGTGGATTGGCGACTTTGCTTGAAACCCGGAAATGTAGGATGTGCTGAGGTACAAAGCGCATCGTTCGAGCGTCACCCGACCGATGCGCCTCCTTCGTCGGCACATCCTACGGTACTAAACACTGAACACTAAGCACTAAAAACTGCCTAAAAAGGAGGTTGAAACTATGAGCGAACAAAGAACCGCCACACTCAAGATCGGCGATGGCGAACCCATCGAATTGCCACTGTTGTCCGGCACCACCGGGCCGGATGTGATCGATATCCGCGCCCTTGGCAAACACGGTTATTTCACCTACGACCCCGGTTTTCTTTCCACCGCCAGTTGCAGTTCCAAAATCACCTTCATCGACGGCGACAAGGGCATATTGTTGTATCGCGGTTATCCCATCGAACAACTCGCCGAACACGCCGATTTCATGGAAGTCTGTTATCTCTTGCTGTACGGTGAATTGCCGACCCTGGAGCAGCGCGCCAAATTCGACAAAACAGTGCGTTCCCACAGCATGGTGCATGACCAGATCAACAACTTCTTCCGGGGATTCCGCCGTGATGCGCATCCGATGGCGGTGATGGTCGGGGTGGTTGGCGCGTTGTCGGCCTTCTACCACGATTCGCTGAGCGTCAACGACGCCCGTCATCGCGAGATTTCCGCGTTCCGCCTGCTTGCCAAGCTGCCCACCATTGCGGCGATGAGTTACAAGTACAACATCGGTCAGCCCTTTGTTTACCCGAAAAACGCCCTGTCCTACGCGGAGAACTTCATGCACATGATGTTTACCACGCCGTGTGAGGAATACCACCCCAACCCGGTGCTGGTGCGCGCGCTGGATCGCATCTTCACCCTTCATGCCGATCACGAACAGAATGCCTCGACTTCCACCGTGCGTCTGGCCGGCTCTTCGGGGGCCAACCCGTTTGCCTGCATCGCCGCCGGTATCGCCTCGCTGTGGGGCCCGGCGCATGGCGGTGCAAACGAAGCAGTGTTGTCGATGCTGGAACAAATCGGCGACGTGGAAAACATTCCCAAATTCATCGCCCGCGCCAAGGATAAAACCGACAGTTTCCGCCTGATGGGCTTTGGCCACCGGGTCTACAAAAACTTCGATCCGCGCGCCGCGCTGATGCGCAAAACCTGCCATGAGGTGCTCAATGAACTGGGCGCACACGATGACCGGCTGTTCCAGATCGCCATGGAACTGGAGCGCATCGCCCTCGAAGACGAGTATTTCATCAGCAAGAAACTCTATCCCAACGTCGATTTTTATTCGGGCATCGTCCTCAAGGCGATTGGTATTCCAACCAACATGTTCACCGCGATTTTCGCCATCTCGCGCACCATCGGCTGGATTACCCAATGGAATGAAATGATTTCCGATCCCGAGCAGAAAATCGGCAGACCGCGCCAACTCTACCTGGGTGCGAACAAACGGGATTTTGGCGCAGGGAGAAAATAGTCGAGAGTTGTGAGTTAAGAGTCGAGAGCAAGACCGTCGCGATTTTCCGCCCTCGACGCTCGACTCGCAGCAAAGTGGGCAAGATAGGGCCGTGCCCACCTTGGGTCGAAGTCGTTAGTCGAAAGTTGAGGGCAGTTGCTTGAGAGTCGAAAGCGGAAGGGGAGTTGGGAGAGGGAAAAGCCGCGACGCTTTTACTCTCGACTCCAATAAATAACGAGGAGGTGTCATGAGCACAATGCACGACCTGCAAGGCAATTCCTACCTGTTCGGCGGCAATGCGCCGTTCATCGAGGAACTCTATGAAAACTGGCTGGCCAATCCTGCCAGCGTCGAGGAGGAATGGCGCGCTTATTTCGAGAAGTTGCGCCACGCTTCGGGCAGTCTGACCCGCGAAATCGCCCACGCGCCGATCCGCGAATCCTTCGTTCAACGCGCCAAACACCCGCCCGCCCCGTCGTCGGTGCAGGCCTGCAATCCGATGCTCGATCTGGAGCGCAAGCAGGTCAAGGTGCTGGAACTGATTACCGCCTACCGCTTTCTCGGGGTGCGCCAGGCGACCGTTGATCCGCTGAACCGTTTCGAGCGCCCGGAAATTCCCGAACTCGAACCGTCCTTCTATGGGTTGAGCGACGCCGATATGACCACGGTGTTCAACACCGGCAACCTGATCGGGCCGGAAAAGGCCACGCTCGCCGAAATCCTGCAAATCCTGCGCATCACCTATTGCGGCAATTTCGGTTCCGAATACCGCTACATCAGCGACAGCGAGCAGAAACGCTGGCTCCAGGAAGAGATCGAAGGTTGCCGCGCCCGCATCACCTTCACCGCCGACCAGAAACGCCTGATCCTGCAACGCCTGACTGCCGCTGAAACCCTGGAACGTTACCTGCACACCCGCTTCACCGGACAAAAACGTTTTTCGCTGGAAGGCGGCGAAACCCTGATTCCGCTGCTCGACCATCTGGTGCAACTGGCCGGCGACAAGGGCGTCCAGGAAATGGTGATCGGCATGGCCCATCGCGGTCGTCTCAACGTGCTGGTCAACACCGTGTGCAAGCAGCCCGGCGAACTCTTCCAGGAGTTCGAAGGCGTCCACGGTCACGACGAACACATCACCACCGGTGACGTGAAATACCACCAGGGTTTTTCCTCGGACATCGCCACCGCCAACGGTGCGGTACACCTGACCCTGGCTTTTAATCCCTCGCATCTGGAAATCATCAATCCGGTGGTGGAAGGTTCGGTGCGCGCCCGCCAGCAACGCCGTGGCGACATGACCGGCGACATCGTGATGCCGGTGCTGATCCACGGCGACGCGGCTTTTTCCGGCCAGGGCGTGGTCATGGAAACCCTGGCGATGTCGCAGACGCGCGGTTTTGCGACCGGCGGCACGGTTCACGTGGTGGTCAACAACCAGATCGGTTTTACCACCTCGGACACCCGCGACACCCGCTCCAGCCTGTATTGCACCGACATCGCCAAGATGATCGACGCGCCGATTTTCCACGTCAACGGCGACGACCCGGAAACCGTCCTGCTGGCGGTGGAAATTGCGCTGGATTTCCGCATGAAATACCACAAGGATGTGGTGATCGACCTGATGTGTTTCCGCAAGCTCGGCCACAACGAGCAGGACGAGCCGATGGTCACCCAGCCGCTGATGTACAAAAAAATCGCCAAACATCCGGGCACCCGCAAGGTGTACGCCGATGCGCTGATCGACCAGGGTGTGATTTCTCCCCAGGAACCCGAGCGGATGATCGACGATTACCGCAAGGGACTCGACGAAGGCGTGTTGCGCCACCGTCCGGTGTTGACCAATTTCAAGCAGTCCTACGCCACCCACTGGGCGCCGTTCAAAAGCTCCAACTGGAACGCCGCAGCCGACACCGCAGTGCCGAAAAAAGACCTTAAGCGTCTGACCCAGAAACTCACCACCGTCCCGGAAAATTTCAAGCTTCATCCGCGCGTTGACAAAATCCTCGCCGACCGCCGCCTGATGGGCGAAGGCCAGTTGCCGGTGGACTGGGGGATGGCGGAAAACCTCGCTTACGCCTCGTTGCTGGAAAACGGCTACGGCATCCGCATTTCCGGCCAGGATAGCGGACGCGGCACGTTTTTCCATCGCCATGCGGTGCTCCACGACCAGAACCGCGAACGATGGGACGACGGGGTGTATATCCCGTTGCAGAATATCGCCCCCGACCAGCCGCATTTCCTGGTGATCGACGCGCTACTTTCGGAAGAAGCGGTGCTGGGTTTCGAGTACGGTTACACCACCGCCGAACCCAATCATCTGGTGATCTGGGAAGCCCAGTTCGGCGACTTCGCCAACGGCGCGCAAGTGGTGATCGACCAGTTCATCTGCGCCGGCGAAACCAAGTGGGGCCGCCTGTGCGGCGTGGTGATGATGTTGCCGCACGGCTATGAAGGCCAGGGGCCGGAGCATTCCTCGGCGCGTCTGGAGCGTTATCTGCAACTGTGCGCCGAATACAACATGCAAGTATGTGTGCCCAGCACCCCGGCGCAGATGTTCCACATGTTGCGCCGCCAGATGATCCGCCCCTATCGCAAGCCGCTGATCATCATGAGTCCGAAGAGCATGTTGCGCCACAAGGAATCGGTCTCCACGCTCGACGACCTGTCCAGCGGCACCTTCCAGTGGCTCATCCCGGAACGCGAAAAGATGGATCCCAAAACCGTCAAACGCATCGTGTTGTGCAGCGGCAAGGTGTATTACGACCTGCTCGCGGAGCGCCGCGACAAGAAAATCGACAACGTGCCGATCCTGCGCGTGGAACAGCTCTACCCCTTCCCCCACGACGAATTCGCCGCCGAACTGAAGCGTTACAACAAGGCTGTGGAAATCGTCTGGGCGCAGGAAGAGCCGAAAAACCAGGGGGCCTGGTATGCCATCCAGCACTACTTGCGCCAGCATATGAAAAACAATCAGACGCTTTCGCTTTCCAGCCGCAAATCCGCCGCATCGCCGGCGGTCGGCTACCTGGCCGAACATCTGGAACAACAGAAGGCGTTGGTGAGAAACGCGCTCGGAATCTAATGCTTAATGTTTAATTTTTAATGCTTAATGGGATGAGTGCGGCCTGGCCGCACAACCATTAAAAATTAAGAATTCAAAATTGAAAATTGCCTGATGTTTAATCGAGTGTGTGCGGCGCAGCCGCTCCTCAATTAAACATTAAGCATTCAAAATTAAAAATTGGTTAGGAGGTTGTATGCACATCGAAGTTAAAGTCCCGGCATTGTCCGAGTCCGTATCCGAAGCCACCCTGCTCACCTGGCACAAGAAGGCCGGCGAAGCGGTGAAGCGCGGCGAAAACCTGATCGACATCGAAACCGACAAGGTGGTGCTCGAATTGCCCGCCCCGCAGGACGGCGTACTCGCCCAGATCATCAAAGGCGACGGCAGCCTGGTGGCGAGCGGCGAAGTGATCGCCATGATAGACAGCGAAGGCAAAGCGGCTGCGACAGCGCCTGTCGAAGCGCCCAAGGCCGCTGCACCGGCAGCGCCGAAAGCCGTCGCCGCAGCGTTGAGTCCGGCCGCCAGCAAAATCGCGGCGGAAAACGCCGTGGATGCCGCGAAAATCGCCGGCAGCGGTCGTGACGGGCGCGTCACCAAGGGCGACGTGCTGGCCGTGATCGACAAACCGGCTGCACCACCGGCAGCGGCGCAGCCGACGCAACTCAACACTCAACACTCAACACTCAACATTGATTTTTCCGGGCGCCCCGAGCAGCGGGTTCCGATGACCCGCTTGCGCGCCCGCGTCGCCGAGCGCCTGGTGCAATCGCAGCAGACCGCAGCGATTCTCACCACCTTCAACGAACTCAACATGGCCCCGGTGATGGAATTACGTAACCGTCACAAGGATCGCTTCGAGAAGGAACACGGCGTGAAGCTGGGTTTCATGTCGTTCTTCGTCAAGGCGGCGGTGCAGGCCCTCAAGAAATTTCCGGTGGTCAACGCCAGCGTGGACGGCAACGACATCGTCTACCACGGCTACTTTGACATCGGCATCGCGGTGGGCAGCCCGCGCGGCCTGGTGGTGCCGATCCTGCGCAACGCCGACCAACTGAGCTTCGCCGACATCGAAAAGAAAATTGCCGAGTTCGGCGCAAAAGCCAAGGACGGCAAGCTCACCCTCGAAGACCTCACCGGCGGCACCTTCTCGATCTCCAACGGCGGAACGTTCGGTTCGATGATGTCCACCCCCATCCTCAACCCGCCGCAATCGGCGATTCTGGGGATGCACGCCACCAAGGAACGCGCCGTGGTGGAAAACGGCCAGATCGTGATCCGCCCGATGATGTACCTGGCGATGTCCTACGACCACCGCATCATCGACGGCCGCGAAGCGGTGCTGACCCTGGTGGAAATCAAGGAAGCGCTGGAAGACCCGGCGCGGCTGTTGTTGGGACTTTAAGGGGGAAAACGTGACCAAATCCTGCGAGGTCTCGGCATGAGTCACCAACTTGTGAATTCATTTCAGCATGAATCCACACGCGCCTTGACCGGTATGCATCGCGTACCTATAATTCGCGGCAACACACCCGCCATGCCTCTCCACGATGCACACTCTGGCGGGTTTTTTACGTCCGGGGTTCGTCGATGACCACTTTCGACAAGCCCGCCCTCAGCCCTGATCAACACCTCGACACCTTGCGCCGGCGGGGGTTGGTTATCCCCGACGAGACCCGCGCCCGGCGCTATCTGGGCAACATCAGCTACTACCGTCTTTCGGCCTATACCCGCCCGTTCTACCGGCCTGGCCAGCCCGACCATGTTTTTCGGGATGGTGCGAACTTCGATGAGGTTTTGTCTCTGTATGTCTTTGACCGGGAATTGCGGCTGGTACTTCTGGATGCCATCGAGCGGCTGGAAGTCGCCCTGCGCGCTCAGCTAGGCAACACCCTGGCCGAGCATTATGGCCCGCACGGTTATCTCGATGCGAGACTGTTCGACACCCGCTATGACCACGATTGGTTGATGAATCGTCTGGATGGCGAGGTCAGGACTCGCGAAGTCGAAAGTTTTCTGACGCACTACCGCAGCAAATACACCGCAGCGCCGCCCCAGCCGCCAATCTGGATGGCGGTCGAATTATTGACCTTCAAGGAAGTTTCCACCCTGTTTGCCCACCTCCGTCAGGCTCGGGACACCCAGCGCATCGAGGCGCATTTTGGCTGGAAATTTCCTCTGCTCAAGTCGTGGTTCCGCAGCCTTTCCGACCTTCGAAATGTTTGCGCGCACCATGCGCGGGTGTGGAATCGCGAATTCGGCAGCAGGCCGGAGATGCCCAGAAAAATTCCCGCCCGCTGGCCCGCCGTACCTGAAGCCATCGCCACGGGGGCATTTGAGCGTCCGGCACAAACCCTCAACCCGCGTCGCCGCCTTTATTTGCAGGTAGTCGTCATCGAAACGCTGATGCAAGTGGTCTGCCCGGAAAACCGTTGGGCGGAACGGCTGGTGCATCTGCTGGATTGTCATCCCCAGGTTTCGCGATCCCACATGGGCTTCCCAACCCATTGGGACAGCGAGGCTTTCTGGACAGTTGCGGTGATGGCGGCAAGGAAGGCCGCGTAATGAAACATCCGCAACACTCCCCTCATTCATCCCTTGAATACTAAGGAAACAACATGGCGAAATCCTACGACGTGGTAGTTATCGGCGGCGGCCCCGGCGGTTATGTGGCGGCGATCCGTTGCGCGCAACTGGGCCTCAACACGGCCTGTATCGACGAATGGAAAAACGATGAGGGCAAGCCCGCGCTGGGCGGCACCTGTCTCAATGTCGGGTGCATCCCCTCCAAGGCCTTGCTGGAATCCTCGGAAAACTTCGAGCGCATCACCCATACTTTCCCCGCCCACGGCATCAGCGTGAGCAACCCGTCCATCGACATCGGCGCGATGGTGGCGCGCAAGGCGAAAATCGTCAAAACCCTCACCGGCGGCATCGAAATGCTCTTCAAGAAAAACAAGGTGACCCGCCTGCATGGCCACGGGCGTTTCGTCGGCGGCGGCGAACCCTGGCACGTGGAAGTCGAGGCGGACGGCAAAACCGAATTCATCGAGGCCCGGCATGTGATAGTCGCCACCGGTTCAGCGCCGCGCCAATTGGCGGTTGCGCCGTTCGACGGGGAGCGCATCGTGGATAACGCCGGGGCGCTCAAGTTCGCCGAAGTGCCGGCCAAGTTTGCAGTAATCGGCGCCGGGGTGATCGGCCTGGAACTGGGTAGCGTATGGCGGCGTCTGGGCGCGGAAGTCACCGTGCTGGAAGCGGCGGATGTCTTCCTGCCCGCCGCCGACAGCCAGGTCGCGGCGGAAGCGCTGAAGCAGCTGACCAAGCAAGGCCTGAAAATCCATACCGGGGTGAAAATCGTCTCGGCCAAGGCCGGCAAGAAAAATGTCGTGCTGGAATATGAAACCAGGGATGGCGTCAAGGCCAAGGAAACCTTCGACCGCGTGCTGGTTGCCGCCGGACGGGTGCCGCACACCGACGGTTTGGGCGCTGACCGGGTCGGGCTGAAAATCGATGCGCGCGGCTTTGTCGAAGCGGACGAACATTGCCACACCAACCTGCACAACGTCTGGGCGATCGGCGACGTGGTACGCGGCCCGATGCTGGCGCACAAGGCCAGCGAAGAAGGGGTGATGGTCGCCGAATTGATCGCCGGTCAGGCCGGCCACGTCAATTACGGCGCGATTCCCTTCGTCATCTACACCGCCCCGGAAATCGCCTGGGTCGGCAAGACCGAGCAGGAATTGCAGGCCGCCGGGATTGCCTACGAAAAAGGTCAGTTCCCCTTCGCCGCCAACGGACGCGCTCACGCAATGGAAGAAGCGGTGGGCTTTGTGAAGTTCCTCGCTGACGCCAAGACCGATGAATTGCTGGGGGTGCATATCGTCGGGCCACACGCCTCCGAGTTGATTTCCGAAGCGGTGGTGGCGCTGGAGTTCCGCGCGGCGGCGGAAGACATCGCGCGCATCGTCCACGCCCATCCTTCGCTTGCCGAATCCCTGCACGAAGCGGCGCTGGGCGTGGCGAAGCGGGCGATACATGTGTAGGGATGAAGGATGAATGTGTAGCCCGGATGCAGCACAGCGGAATCCGGGAGCGCCCGCGAGGGCGCGAGTTGAGATGGCTATTCCGTACCGTGCTTCCGCCAAGCACCATCCAATGGAATGGACTCCTCCCCCCTACGGCATCGTGTGTGCCAGACTGGGA
>CAYVIN010000076.1:0-20691 GCA_964451375.1 uncultured Sulfuricella sp. | reverse complement strand
GTGCAGAACCTGCTGGTGTTCCGCTTCGCCAATACCCTGATCGAACCGTTGTGGAACCGCAATTTCATCGACCATGTGCAGATCACCGTGGCCGAGGATGTCGGCATCGGCAGCCGCGCCGACTATTACGACAAGGCCGGGGCGATGCGCGATATGTTGCAGAACCACCTCATGCAGCTTTTGACCGTGGTGGCGATGGAGCCGCCGCCGGTGCTGGAGGCCGACGCGCTGCGCGACGAGAAGGTCAAGGTGCTGCGCTCAATCCGTCCCATCACCAAACGCGCCGTCCATGCCCACGCCTTCCGCGCCCAATATACGGCGGGCAGTATTCATGGCGTACCGGTGCAGGGTTATCAGGATGAGCCGGGGGTGGAGAAGAATTCCGTCACCGAAACCTTCGTTGCCGCCAAGTTCTACATCGACAACTGGCGCTGGCGCGGTGTGCCGTTTTACCTGCGCACCGGCAAACGCATGGCCAAATCCATGTCGATGATCGCCATCCGCTTCCGCCATCCGCCCCAGCAACTGTTCCGCGAAACCCCGCTGGAAAGCGTCGATCCCAACTGGATATTGCTGTCCATCCAGCCCTCCGAATCAATGCACATGGAATTGCACGTCAAACAGCCGGGGCTGGGCATGAATACCCGCGTCATTCAGCTCAATGCCTCCTACCGGCGCAGCCACGAGACCCCGCTGGACGCCTACGAAACGTTGCTGCTCGATGTGATTGAGGGTGATCGCACCTTGTTCATCCGTTTCGACGAAGTGGAATGGTCGTGGCGGGTGGTTGATCCCATCATCAAGTATTGGGAACAGGAGCGCGATTTCATCCACACCTATGCGGCAGGGGCTTGGGGGCTGCACGAAGCCAACCGGTTGTTCGACAGCGAAGACCAGGAATGGCGCAACGAACTGTGAATGACCGCCGCTGGATCAAAGGAGTTTAACCATGCTGCATCACGCCATTGAATTGGAAACAGTCATTCCGGGGGATGGGAAGTTGCCGGAAGCCTTTCAGGATGCTTTTGGCCGCAAGGCGCGGGTTATCGTGCTACTCCCCGAGACAAATGAGAACGAAGCGCCGTCTGTTACGGACAATAAAAAACTGATGGCTTTTGCCGGAACCATCGACTGGCCCATTGACGATCCATTGGAGTGGCAACGCGGACAGCGTGATGAATGGGAATGAACTATTTGCTCGATACCAATATCGTCATCTACCTGCAAAAAGGCTGGTTGGCGGAACCGCTGCCGGAAGGGTATATGGCAATTTCGATCATTACGGAAATCGAGTTGCGTGGATTTCCTGGGTTGAGCACGGTGCAGGAAAACCATCTGGCCGCTTTTCTTGCGGAAATCCGAATTGATGGACTCGACTACAACGTCAAGGAAGCCGCCATTCGCCTGCGTCACAATCATCGAATCAAACTCCCGGATGCACTAATCGCCGCAACCGCATTGGTTAACAACGCAGTTTTGCTAACCAATGACGAGTATTTGTACGGCCTCCCGGAGTTGACGTGTCGCAAACTTAAAGTGCTGCGATGAAACCGGAACAACTTCAATCGTTACGCTGGCATATTCAGCCGAGTGCGACAGCGGTGTGTGATTTAGCCGTCACGGCGACATTGCAAGCGGCTTTGCAAGCGATTGCGGCGCGCGGCGTATTTCACCTCGTACTGGCCGGCGGAACCACGCCACGCGCGGTTTACCAGGCCTTGCGCAATACCCCGGCGGAATGGGCGAAATGGCAAATCTGGTTCGGTGACGAGCGTTGCCTACCGCCGGATCATCCTGAGCGCAATTCACATATGGCGCGCGAAGCCTGGCTGGATCACGTCGCGTTACCCGCCGCGAATATCCACGTCATCCCGGCGGAAAGCGGCGCAGCGGCGGGCGCAGCAGCTTATGCGCTTGAACTGGAAGGTGTGGGCGATTTCGACCTGGTGTTGCTCGGTTTGGGCGAGGACGGACACACCGCCAGTCTGTTTCCCGGCCAGGACTGGGGAGAAACCGGCGCAGCAGCGGCTCTCGCGGTGTTTGATGCGCCCAAAGCGCCGCCGCAACGTATCAGCCTCAGTGCGCAGCGTTTGTCTGCCGCGCGCCAGGTGATTTTCCTGGTGACCGGACAGTCCAAGCGCGACGCTGTCGGACGCTGGCGTTGCGGCGCGGTAATTCCTGCTGCGGCGATCTGCCCGCTGGGTGAGGTGGCGGTGTTTGTTGAGGAAGCCAGCTTGCCGCCAGCTTGATTTTTCCCCCCGTTTTTCCCGCTTTCAGTTGATAGCCGCAAGAAACACCGGGTTGCCCCGCGCTCCGCAATTCGTGTAATCCTGAGCCAGCGCAGCCCGCGCCTGCGCAGCACCCAATCCCAACTCCTCGGTCATGAAGCGGAATACCAGATCAAATAAACGATCCAGATTGATCTGGTGGGTCTTGCCGGTGGTGGCATACAGCCAGTCGGCGAGTTTCAAAAAATTGCCGAACGGGTCGCCGTCCAGCGCTACTTGCAAAGCCTGCGCGAAGCGCCCGGTGTTGGCGATCATGTCCCAGTAGCGGGCGAAACGCGCCAGACGCTGCATGGTGGGAAAATCGATGCGGTCGGTGCTGAGGATGTTGTAAGGCGCATAGGGCGAAAAACGCAGGTCGTAAGCTTCAGTGTGGCGGATGATCGGAGTGCCGCGCAGGCGCTTGAGGATGCCCACCTGGATGTCATGGGGGCGCAGCGCCACCAGACGGTTGAAGCCACTGGCGAAGCTCGCCACATCTTCGCCGGGCAGGCCGATAATCAGGTCGGCATGGAGATGAATGTGCGTCTCCTCGCGCAGCCAGCGCAGGTTTTCCTCGGTTTTGGCGATGTCCTGACGGCGGCTGATGAGCGCCTGGACTTCCGGATTGAAGGTCTGCACTCCCACCTCGAACTGGATCGCGCCCGCCGGGAAACGCAGAATGGCTTCCTTGAGCTTTTCCGGCAAATGGTCGGGAATCAGCTCGAAATGCAGGAATAACTTGTCGTCGAGCCGCTCCAGAAAAAAATCGAGAATGCGCAGGCAACTCTGGATATTCAGATTGAAGGTGCGATCGACGAACTTAAATTCGCGTAGCCCCCGCCGGTAAAGGGCATCCATCTCCGCGAGGAAATGACTGAGGTCGAACGGATCGACGCTTTTGTCCAGCGACGACAGGCAGAATTCGCATTTGAACGGGCAACCGCGCGAGGCTTCGACGTAGATGATGCGGTGCGCCAGATCGGCATCCGAATAATAGCGGTAGGGCAATTCGATGTCGGCGAGCGCCACCGGCGCGGCGGCGATGATCTTGTTCTGCGGACGTTCGCCCGCCAGAATGCGGCGGCACAGGTCGGCGAAAGCAACCTCGCCGGGGCCGCAAATCACGTAATCGGCGAGCCGGACAATCTCCTGGTCGGCGCACTCATGGCTGACCTCCGGGCCGCCCAGCACGATAGTCAACTCGGGTGCCACCTGTTTCAGTAACGCAACAATCCGCAGGACTTCCTCGACATTCCAGATATACACCCCGAAACCCACGATGCGCGGCGCTTGGGCAAGAATCTGTTCAGCGATTTCGGCAGTCGGCTGGCCAATCACGAATTCGATAAGACGGGATTCCTCGCGCAATTCCGCGAGATTCGCATAGAGATAGCGCAGACCCAGCGAGGCATGGGAAAAGCGCGCATTAAGAGTAGTCAGGACGATGTTCGGCATGGAGGCGAAGCATGGTGGGGGCAGATTCAACTGTCAAGTTGCTTTAAACTGCGGGGATGAACGACGAAGACTACATGCGCGAGGCGCTGTCGCTGGGCCGCCAGGCTTGGGAGGCCGGCGAAGTGCCGGTCGGCGCGCTGGTGGTGAAGGATGGCGAAATCGTCGGGCGCGGTTTCAACGTGCCGATTACTTCCAGCGACCCGACTGCCCATGCCGAAGTTCGCGCGCTGCGCGACGCGGCGGCCAATCTGGGCAATTACCGCCTGCCCGGCTGCACCCTGTATGTGACCATCGAGCCTTGCGTGATGTGCGCCGGGGCGATTATGCACGCCCGTATCGCGCGGGTGGTGTATGGCGCGGCGGACGCCAAAACCGGGGCCTGCGGCAGCGTGGTCGATTTGTTTGGGGAGGCGCGCCTCAACCATCATGCGGAAGTGACTTCCGGTGTGCTGGAATCCGAATGTTCGCGATTGATGAGCGACTTTTTTGCGGAACGCCGCCGGAAAAAGACCGCCAAACCGGTGCGTGTCGAAATCAGTTTTCCCGACCAGCAGTTGCGTGTTTACGATGGCGCGGGTGGCTTGCTGAAAACCTATCCGGTTTCGACCGCCGCCAATGGCGCGGGGGAACTGAGCGGCAGCAACTGTACGCCGCGTGGCAAGCATGTGATCCGCGCCAAAATCGGGGCAGGGCAGCCACTTTATGCGGTCTTCAAGGGACGGCGTCCGACCGGGGAAATTTATACGCCGTCGCTGGCGGAACAATATCCCGAACGCGACTGGATACTTTCCCGCCTTCTCTGGCTGTCGGGTTGCGAAGTGGGGTTTAATCGGCTTGGCGAATGCGATACCATGCGACGCTACATCTACATCCACGGTTCTCCCGACGAGGGGCCAATCGGGACGCCGGTTTCTCACGGTTGTATCAGAATGCGCAATGCCGATGTGGTGGCGTTGTTTGATCTGGTTTCAGCCGGAACGGCAGTTGAAATCGTCGGTTGATTGGGGTGGTTTTCAGGCGAAAGCGGTTTGACTCAACGTGGGTCTCAACCCTATTATGCTTGTGTCATCGCTGAAGGTAGGGGAATCGCCTACCTAGTGAAGTGTTATCAAGGTTACAATGGTGGATAGTTTATTGAAGTCATCCTGGAAGGGCCTGCAATGGGAAATGTTCAAAATCTGAAGATTTGGGTACGCTTGGTGGCGGTTATCTGGCTGATGCTGTTTATCACCTGGACGATACTGATCTTCTGGACAGCGCGGGAGCAGCGCGATTTCGCCATCGAACAAGCCCGCGATTTTTCGCGTAGCGTACACAAGATGACCATGGCCAGCCTGACCGGGATGATGATTACCGGCACGGTGGCGCAACGCGCGGTATTTCTCGATCAGATCAAACAGTCCGACGACATCAAGGAATTACATGTAATTCGCGGCGAAGCGGTTTCCAAACAATTTGGTTCAGGTTCTTCCGAAGAGCAAAAAACCGACGCCCAGGAAACCCAGGTGATGCAAAGCGGTCAGCCGTTTTTCCAGGTGATCGACGAAGGCAGCGGCTCCAGTTTGCGCGCCATTATTCCGGCGCAGGCCTCCAAGAACTATCTCGGCAAGGATTGCACGATGTGCCACATCGTGCCGGAAGGCACTGTGCTCGGCGCGGTGAGTATGCGGATTTCCCTCAATAAATCCAATGTGGCGGTGCGTGATCTGACGCTCAATATCATTTTCGTCGCCATTGGTTTGAGTATTCCCCTGCTGCTATTCATCTACCTGTTCATCCGCCGCTTTGTCACCCGTCCGCTGGAGTCGATGACTAACGGCCTGCGCGATATTGCCCAGGGCGAAGGCGATTTGACCCGCCGTTTGGAGGTGAACGGCAGCGATGAAATCGGCGAAGCTTCGATGGTGTTCAACCAGATGATGGACAAGTTCCGTGATCTGATTCAGCACGTCGGTGAATCCGCATCCCAGGTTTCTTCCGCATCCAGAGACCTGAGTGTTAGCACCCAACGGGTGGCGGACGGTTCATCCCAGCAAAGCGAGAAATCCACAGCGTCGGTCGCTGCGGTCAACGAGATGGTGGCAAGTATCGACTCGGTGGCGCGTAGCACCGAGCAGGTTCAGGTACATGCGCAGGAAACCCTGGATCGTTCGGTGGAAGGCAACGAGAGTCTGGCGGTTTTGATGGGGGAAATCGACCAGGTGGAAAGTGCAGTGCGCAACATCGCCGATTCGGTCAGCAAGTTCGTGCGTAGCACCAATTCGATCACCACCATGACCCGTCAGGTCAAGGATATCGCCGAGCAGACCAATCTGCTGGCGCTTAACGCCGCTATCGAAGCGGCGCGGGCTGGCGAACAGGGGCGCGGCTTCGCGGTGGTGGCCGATGAAGTACGCAAACTCGCGGAAAAGTCCGCCAGTTCAGCGAACGAAATCGACAGCGTCACGCAATTACTTTCGCAGCAGTCGGATATGGTGGAAGTCTCGATTGAGGAAGGCAAACAACACCTGGCAAGCAGCCAGGACGCGCTGGAGGCCGCAGCGATTGTGCTGGCCACTGTGGGCGACTCGGTGCGCGCGGTGAATCATGAACTGAAAAGCATTGTTTCGGTTTCCGACGAGCAGCGCTCCACCGGTCAGCGGGCCGCCTCCAATATTGAGGATATCGCTGGAATGGCTCACAACAATGCCGAGTCGAATCATCAGGGTTTGGCGTCCGCCCGCAATCTGGAAGAATTGGCTTCCGGTTTGCAGGAGTGGGTGGGGCGTTTCAAGGTCTGAACAACCACACCTGTTTTTTGAATTTCCCCAGTTCTTCCCGGTCGGGGTCGGGGCGGTAACGCAAGGCGACGTAGGTTGCCGTGATTTCCGCCACTTTCCCCGCCAGGTCGGGGCGCAGCCCGGCGACCCGCCGCGCATAGTCTGCCGGGCCTTCTTCAGCGCCGCGCGACACACCGATTTCTCCCAGCTTCCCGCAAAACCGCAGATACGCAGCTTGAGCCGCATCGCGCCTGGGGCTGCGCAGCCGCCACATCATCACCGCAGAAAATATCAGCAACAGGCTGCCCACCGCGATCAACAGCGCATACGCCACATCGCGCGCCGATGCGATGTTCAGACCGAGACGGGAGAGGAATTCGCTTTGCCGCTTGTGGCTGTAGCCCAGCACCCATTGATGCCAGTTGTAGTTCACCATGTCCCAGGCGAAACGCGCCTGGCGCAGCCAATCCATATCCAGCCGGGTCATGAACGGCAGCGGTTCACCTTCGGGAAGGGAGGCGAGCAGGCCGGATTCGGTTTCCACCCGTTGTGGCGCGATGCTTGCGGTGGGATCGAAACGCACCCAGCCCTGGCCTTCCAGCCAGGCTTCCGCCCAGGCGTGGGCGTCGGACTGGCGGACGATCAGGTAATTCCCCATCGGATTGTGTTCGCCGCCTTGATAACCGGTGACCACCCGCGCCGGAATCCCGGCGGCGCGCAGCAGAAAGACGAAACTCCCCGCATAGTGTTCACAAAAGCCGCGCCGCGTCTGGAACAGGAATTCGTCGATGGAATGCGTTCCGAGCAGCGGTGGATTGAGGGTGTAGGCGAAAGGTTGATTGGTAAAAAGCGCCAATACCCGCTCCACGACTTCCCGGTCGGTTTTCGCTTGTGTGCGTAATTGCTCGCCCAGTTCCCGGCTGCGCGGATTGTAGCCGGCAGGCAGTTGCAGGCCGTCGCGGCGCATCGCCGGGCTGAGGTCTTTACCGACGACATAACGTACTTGCGCGGTGAGTTGATAACGCAGGCGCTGGCGCGCCGGTACGGCGGCAAGCACCTGGAAGTCATCGGTCAACAGCGCCGAAGGCGGTAGCGACATGGGGAAATCCAGCGCGAACAACCAGCGCTGATAATGTGGTTCCAGCGTGATGGTGTAGTCGATGGGTTTGCCTTCGACGCTCAGGGTGGTGGGCAGCGCCTTGCGCCCCGGCCCGGCAGTCCAGGCGCGTCCGTCGTATTGCCAGAATACCGGGCCGCGCCAATAACGAAATTGCGGTGCCGGCGCGATATCGGTGAATTCGGCGCGAAACGCGACCGCGCCGGAAAGACCCAGGCGTCCGATGCTGCCCGGCTCCATGCTGTCGCTCAGCCCGGTGCGGGCGCTGGGGGTGGGGTCGGGCGTCGCCCACAGCGGCCCCTGAGAGCGGGGGAACAACAAGAACAGCGCAATCATCACCGGCAACCCCTGCCCGAGCAGGACGGCGGCCAGTTTGACGCGCTGTTTCGCGGTTCCGCTGGGCAGGGGCTGATTGAGACCGATCAGGGTGGTGGTGATCGCCAGCACGGCCACCAGCAGATACGCGCCCATCAGGATGGTTTGCGAATACAGGAAGTTGGTGATGACCAGAAAATAGCCAAGGAAAATCATCACCACCCCGTCGCGCACCGTGTGCATCTCCAGCAATTTCAGCGAGAGCATCACAATCAGCAGGGCGACCCCGGCGTCGCGCCCGGTGATCGTGCCATAGGTGGACAGTACGCCGAACCCCGCAGCCCCGGCCAGAGCCAGCAGCAACCATTTGTTGGGTAGCGGCGAACTGCGCCGCGCCGCCACCCAGCGCCATCCCGCCAGCCCCGCGCACAACACCGTCACCCACACCGGCAGATGGGAAACATGGGGCGCAATCACCCAGATCAGCGTAAGAATCAGCCAGGTAATGTTGCGTTGCAGGGCGGGGGCGACAGTCATCTGGGGCAATGTTTAATGCTTAATGTTAAGTGTTGAATTGGTGTGGCTGCGCTGTAGGCTTTTGGGCATTCAGCATCAAACGTTGCGCCGCCGACATACAAGCCCCTCGCCCGCAGGCGGGAGAGGGGTTGGGGAGAGGGCGGCGGCATCTCGGTGCAGTCTAAACATCAATCCACTCCATACAGCGCCAGCGCTTCCAGGCAGCGGCGCTGGTGATCCTTGCCGAGGCCCAGTTCGAGAATGCGGTCGGGCAGGCGCAGGCCGTAATGCAGTCCGGCGGCGTCGGCTTCCAGCACCCAGCGGGTGAGGCGCGACAGGCGTTCCTCGATACCCATGCCGGGCAAGGTTTCCCAATCCAGCCACAATTCCGGGCGGGCTTGCCCGCTGAATTGTTTGGTCAGCAAGCCTTGACCGCGCGCGGCGGCTTTCCACGCGACATGGCGCAACGAGTCACCGGGATGATAGGGGCGCAGCCCGGCGAAATCCTCATGTCCCAGCCCATACCCCGCGCCGCCTTGCCCGGCGACCTGGGCGGCCAGCGGCAGGGGCGCGTTGCTGTTGTCGGGGTGGGGATAAACGATACATTCCATATCGAGATGCAGGTTGGACCAAGCGTGAAAAAGTCCCAGCGGAAAACGGGTGAACAACGAAAACCGGGTTGCCTTGAGGCGTCCGCGCCGGGTGTCGGGAACCGTCAGGTGCAAGGCGGCGGACAAGCCGGCGGGAATATCGGCGAATTCCGGCGGTTGTTTGGCGTGGCTTAAGCCCACCACCTGACGGCCAAGCGCGCCGGGATTATCCAGATGTACGACGAAAACCGCCGCCTGCCCGGCGAAGACCGGCGCGGCCTTGCCGGCGCGCACCCGCAAGTGCAACAGATTGCGGAAAGCATGAAGAATCGACACCAGCGCCATGCTGCCAAGCAGGAAGGTCAACGCATAACCCAGGCTCAGGCTGTAATTGATCGAACCGGTGAGCATCGCCAGCAGGGCCAGCGAAAACATCAGGCCGTGGCGGGTGGGTAGAATAAATATCCGTCGCCGATCCAGCACCACCGGCCCGGCTTCGCTGGACATCCGGTTGAAGATGCGCCGCCACAGGGTGCGGTCGATGGGAAGGCGGAGTTTCAACCTAAAAACCTCAGTTGGACGGGTTGGAGTGTGCGGTTTTGCGGGCGCAGGGCAAGGCGCGACGACGAGTAATGGTCGCTCCATTGCGAGGAGGAGTAACGCAGCCATGCGCCCGCAAAACCGTGCAATCCGACCCGTAGCGCTCTCACCAAACGGGTGAACGTTAAAACAATGGCGAAGTCATTTAGAATCAACACCGTGGGTATCATGGCAAGCGGTCAACTGAGGTTTTTAGGTTTAAGGTGAAATCAGGGAATCGCCACATCGCGCAGCAGTTGCACCCCCGCGCCTTCATCCCCGGCGGCGCGCAGGCGATGGCCGGTGACGGCGGGCAGGACGGCCTGGACATCTTCGGGCAGTGCGAAATCGCGGCCATCCATCAGCGCCCAGGCCTTGGCGGCGCGTAGCAGCGCCAGTCCGGCGCGCGGCGACAGGCCATAATCAAAGGCCGGCGATTGACGCGAAAATGCCAGCAGCGCCAGAACATAATCGACCAGTGCGTCGGAGGCATGGATGGTAGTCACCCGGCTTTGAATCGCCGCCAGTTCGGCGGCGCTAAGTCCGGCTTGCAGACCGGCGATCATGTCGCGGCGATCCTGGCCTTGCAGGAGGGCGCGTTCCGCCTGCTGATCCGGGTAGCCCAGTTCGATACGCATCAGGAAACGGTCGAGCTGCGATTCCGGCAGCGGAAAGGTGCCGATCTGGTATGCGGGGTTTTGTGTGGCAATCACGAAAAACGGCTCCGGCAAGGGGCGGGTATCGCCTTCCAGCGTCACCTGGCGTTCTTCCATGGCTTCCAGAAGCGCGCTCTGGGTTTTCGGGGTGGCGCGGTTGATTTCGTCGGCGAGAATCAGTTGCGCGAAAATTGGCCCCGGATGGAACTTGAAGGCCCCGTTGTCGCGGTCGAACACCGAAATGCCGAGAATATCCGCCGGCAACAAATCGCTGGTGAACTGGATGCGGTTGAAATTCAGCCCCAACGTCTGCGCCAGCACATGCGCCAGGGTGGTTTTGCCCACCCCCGGCATATCCTCGATCAACAAATGTCCACGCGCCAGCAGGCAGGCAATGGAAAGACGAATCTGATTTTCCTTGCCCAGAATGATCTGGCCGATTTGGGCAACAACGCGATTGACGGTTTCGTGCATGGCGGATGGCGGTAGATGACGATAACCCCATTATAATCTCAGCAAAGACTCTCACGGACACAACATGACGACTGAAAAAACATTGCTTTGCGGCGATCTGGGCGGAACCAAAACCTTACTGCGCCTGACGCGCGGCGACAACCTGATTTTCGAGCGGCGCTACGAAAGCGCCGACTGGGCGGGGCTGGAGGAGATGATCGCCGACCTGCTCGGCAAAACCCGGGTGGCAGCCGCCTGTTTCGGCGTCGCCGGGCCGGTGCAGGGGCGCACCGCACAAATCACCAACCTGCCCTGGCGCATCGATGCGGACGCCATTGCGCAACGTTTCGGCATCGCCAATGTGGTGCTGATCAACGATTTTCAGGCGGTCGCCTATGGCATCGACGCACTCGGCCCGAACGACCTGTTTACCTTGCAGGCGGGCGCTCCCCAGGAACACGGCCCGCGCGCGGTGATTGGCGCAGGCACCGGACTGGGCGAGGGATATCTGGTGTGGCGGGAGGGCCATTATGTGGCGCTGGGGTCGGAAGGCAGCCATGCCGATTTCGCCCCGGCGGACGACCTGCAAATCCACTTATGGCGCTGGCTGAACGAACGTTACGGTCATGTTTCCTGGGAGCGGGTGGTGTCCGGGCCGGGTCTGGAGGCGATCTACCGTTTCCTGCGCGAACGCGGCGAATTGCCGGAATCCACATTGCTTGCCGAAATGATGCGCGCCGGCGACGCCGCAGCGGCGATTTCCGAATTTGCGCTTAACCATCGCGACCCGCTGGCCTCGGCGGCGCTGGATTTGTTTATCTCGGTCTACGGCGCGGAAGCCGGCAATCTGGCCCTGAAAATTCTGGCGCGCGGCGGGGTGTACGTGGCGGGCGGGATTGCCCCGAAAATTATTGAACGGCTCAAGGACGGCGATTTTATGCGGGCGTTTCTCGCCAAGGGACGTTTTGCCGAATTGCTCGCGACGCTGCCGGTAATCGTGGTATTGAATCCCCAGGTCGGCCTGCTCGGGGCGCAGCAGGTGGCTAGCCGCCTGTAAGCGACATCACCCGGATGATTTTTTCGGGTTTCTCGCAAAAGTCGTGTTTTTGCGGCTTGAGTTCGATGGCGTCGCGGATGACCTGCCTCAGTTCCTCATCGGAAATCCCGGCGCGCAGTAACGGACGTAATTCGAGTTTTTCATCCTGCCCCAGGCACAGGTATAACGTCCCATCCACCGACAGCCGCACCCGGTTGCAGGTATCGCAGAAATGCTGGGAAAGCGGGGTGATGAAACCGATGCTGAAACTGCCGTCCGGCGATTGCAGATAACGCGCCGGGCCGCCGCCGCGCATCATCCCATCCACCAGCCCGAAACGCTTTTGCAGGCGCTCCTTGACCGGTTGCAGATCGAGATAACCGCTACTCCGCCCGGTAGCGCCCATCGGCATAGTTTCGATCATCCGCAGCACAAAACCGTGTTCCATGCAAAACGCCACCATCGCATCGATTTCGCCGTCGTTGGCCCCGTTCATCACCACCATATTGATCTTGATCGGCGCGAACCCTTCCTGTTTGGCCGCTTGCAACCCCGCCAATACCTGTTCCAGCGAATCGCGCCGGGTGACTTCGGCGAAACGTTGGCGATCCAGCGTATCCAGACTGATATTCAGGCGTTCGATGCCCGCCGCGCGCAACGCCCGAGCATGATGGGCAAGCTGGGTCGCGTTGGTGGACAGCGACAAATCCTCGACCCCAGGCAAACTTCCCAGGCGTCGCGCCAACACGCAAATATCGCGGCGCAACAACGGCTCCCCGCCGGTCAGGCGCACCTTGCTCACCCCCAACCGCGCGAAAGCCCCCACCACCCGCACCACCTCATCCTGAGTCAGCCAATGGGACGGCTCCTCGAAGCCGTGAAAACCTTCTGGAATGCAGTAAGTACAACGCAAGTCGCAACGGTCGGTAACGGAAAGCCGCAGATATTCGACTTTGCGCCCGAAGCGATCCTGGAGGGGTTGGAGGGGGAGGGAAGGGGTAATCATGCTTACTGTATAAAACTTTTTGCGGGGTTACACAAGCATGTAAGTCAAGAGCCTCTGTACAGGGTGGGAATGGTCGCTACTGTGGCACAAACACCCCCGGCGCCAATCCCATACGTTTAACCCGGCGGGCGAATTTTCGGTCATCAAAGGAAGCCATGCGTTCGCAGCCCCGATAACTCGCGTGGTGCAGCGCGTCGGCGAATTCGAGTCCTGCATCAGATTGGGAAAGGGCGTGTTCCAGCGTCTCCCGGCTCTCGACCGAGACATGAAGCAACGTCAACAGGTGGCGAAAAACCGCCGCAACTTCCTCTTGCTGAAAGCCATAATAGCCACGCATGACCCATTCAAGCTCCAACACCACCGTCAAGCAAACCATGAGCGGCTGGCCGGATTCGATCAGACTGCGGGCGGCCTGATGTTGCCGCGCGGACTCTTCGTCGTTCTCGTCTTCAATGTAATAGCGGGCGAGAACATTGGTATCCAGCCCGATCATGGTTTTAGCAGACTGGCCGGGTCGAAATCAGCCGGAACGGCTGGCTTTTTACTCTTGAGCAAGCCAAAGCCGCTGACGGGAATATCCGATGGCGTATTTTTTACCCTTAGCTCAATGTGATCCCCCACCAGGGAAAACTCCACCCGGCTGCCTTGCCGAATACCCAGCTGCTGCCGCACGAATTTCGGAATGGTGACTTGCCCCTTGCTGGTAACTGATGTGATTTCCATAAATATCTCCAAGTAATACCAGGTAAGAATATCATGCGGGGGCGCAACGGACAAGGAGCAGACTCCTGACCGCGACGCGGTGGTTCAGCCCAGACCACACTCCGCTTCGCCGCCGCGCGGAAATCTCCACCCGGCCTGCTTCGTTCACCACCGCTCGCGGTCAGGAGACCGCTCCCACATTTTTTGCTTTTTCCAATATCGGGAAGTTATTTCGAACCCGTTCCTTACGGCCCCTCAACTACCTGCGTCACCCCGGTTGGCGCGCCGATGACGATGCGGGTGTGGACGTTTTGCGCGGGTTTGACGGTGGCGTCGCGGCCCTGGATGAAGCTTTGTTCTTCGACGATGACTTTGTAGGCTTTGTTGAGTGTCAGCGCACGTTGGCGGGAGGGCAGCAGCAGGCTGGCGACGTTGTCGCGCAGGCGGGCGGCGGCGTCCGGCTTGAGTTTGCCGTCGCTGTCGAAAAATTTCAGGATGGCTTCACGGTTTTCGCGGAATTCGTCGGCTGCGCCGTTTTGCGTGAGGTAGTGGGCGTATTCCGGTTGTCCGTCGCGGCGCAGGGGTTCGGCTGTGCCGGTCAGGCCTTTTTGTTTCCAGTGATACCAGCCGCTCTGGAAGGTGTTTTCGGTGAATTTGCGGGGGAAGGAAAAAATGCCGTCGGTGGTTGCGCCGATGCCGCTGTGGCAGCCGATGCAGAACACGGTTTCTTCATAATTCTGGGGGCGCAGGCGGCCCAGACGGTCTTCGATGAATCCCTGGTAAGTCCAGCCCTGGCCGTTGGAGAGGCCGATTTCGGGGTTGCCGGCGAACTGCCGGGTGCGTTCCGGGTTGATGGATTTTTCACGGATTTCCTTGAGCGCCATTTCCTTGAGGTCGCTGTAGTTGTACCAGCTTTTTTTCACGGCGTAGCGCAGTTCCTTGAAACGCTGCGCCATGCCGACATTCTCCAGATCGTCGGCGTCGAGATACCTTACGCTGTGGAGAAATTCGGTGCCTTCCGGGAACAATCCGGCGGCCAGATGCAGGCGTCCGGCGGCTTGTTCGCTGCGCGCCTTGCCGACGTAACTCATGTTGCGTCCTTCGCGCGGCGCCCAGTCGTAGCGGATCAGGGTGGCGCGGGCGAGCCGCCCGTCCTTGTCGAGATCGACGTTGAGCGCGGTTTCGTCCAGCGCTGTGTCGAGCGCTACGTCACGGCGCTGGATCAGCGCGGTGAGGATGGCGAGGTTGGTTTTATATATGGTGAGGTCGGGTACGCCCGCTTCGTTTTGCCAGAAGGCCGGTGCGAGGCGGATCAATACGTCGTCGCTGGAGCCGTTGGTGGGCCAGAAGGTGCCGAGAAAAGGGGCGTAGGCGAAAGCGCGCCAGCCGGTGTAGCCGCCGTCGGCGCGGCGGTCGAAGCCGGCGCTGTCGAAGTTGAACGCGGCATCCGGCACATAGCCGTCCCAGCGTCCGTTGCCGTTGCTGTCCCAATTGGCCGGCAGGGCGCTCGCGAGGGTGCGCGCCAGCAGCGGCAGACCGTCGCTGTCGGCATAATTGTCCTGACGCACATAGGCGAGGATGGCGCTGTCGTCGATGGCTGCGACCGCTGCGCTGCGATCCTTGAACAAGTTGAGCCACGGGTTGGTGAGCGGGTTGCCTTGCAGGCCGGGGAAATTGTAGCCGAGTTGAATATCGCCATCGTCAATGGCGTTCGGCTCGCGACTCGGCTGGTGGCAGGAAAAACACGGGTTGTGGGCGCGCCCGCCGTCATCCAGGGTTTTGGTGAAACATTGCGAGGTGAGATAGGCGAGCGGGTTGTTGAGGTCGCGGTTGCGCAGATCGACGCCGCCGTCGCGTTGTTCCCGTCCCGCTGCGCCGCCCTGTACCCGGTTGCCGGCGGCAGCCAACAGGAACGGGTTTGCGCTGCTTGCGCCGCCCAGCAGTTCGTTGTCGAGATTGCAGCCGGTGACGGTTGCGCCGATCACGGCGGCGAGGAACAGGTAACGAGGGTTCATGCCTGAATTATCCGCAGAATAAAAAAGAAAAACGGCGAGGGTCGCCCCCCGCCGCGAATTGCCGTCGAGTATTCAAATGATGCCGACACGTACAACGCCGCCAATCATTCAACACTCGTAACTGCTCAGGAGCTTCTCTCCCCTCTCCCATGGACATGGGAGAGGGGCCGGGGGAGAGGGGGGTGCGGCTTCGTCCAACTGCGCCGATATGCCACCGCCCTCTCCCCAACCCCTCTCCCGCCTGCGGGCGAGGGGCTTGTAGGCAGCCATTTAGCGTGGCCCTGAGTAGTTACCAACACTCAACATTAAGCATTAAGCATTAAACATTGCCTTCACCTTAGTCCATGCGTGGGAACGGGCCGATGTAACCGGTGTAGGCGCGGCGTTCCGCAGAGCCGGAATCGACCTTGTCCATATCCGATTCACCATACGGATGTTGCACCACCGTCACCATGTAACCCCAGCCGTTGATGTTGGGATAGAAGAACGGCGAGGTGGTTTCGGAGCCGTAAGGCGTACTCAGCACACGGGTCAGCGATTTGGTCGTCAGGTTGTAGGCCCAGATCAGGTCGGTCTGGTGACCGGTGCCAGTGTCTTCGCCGATCATCAGGGTGTTGTAGCCGGGCATGTAGGTCAGGTTATCGGGATTGGCAATACCGGCCAGGTCGCAGGTGTTGAGCTTGTCGCCGCTGACCGCTTTGCCGACCACCAGGCCGCGCATCGCGGTGGCCTGGTAATTGGCGTCCACATCGAGTTCATACACTACGCCGCAACGGTTCTCGGTGAGGTGGATGTCGTCGCTGGTGAAGGCTTCGGTAGTGCTCTTGGTTCCGCTGCTGTTGGTCTTCATGCCGTTGGTGAGGTCGCTGATGGCAATGTACAGCTTGTTGGCTTCAGGATTGAAGGTGATGCCTTCTTCCTTGTTCAACTCGGTGGTCGCACCCTTCATTGCAGCGTAACGGCGGGTTTCCAGATGAGCGGCGGCTTTTTCGATGGCGGCTGCGCTCATGCTCTTGGCGTTGCTGCTCTTGAGCTTCAGGCACTCGTTGAAGGTATTGCCGGCCAGCGCTTCATGACCATGGCTGACGCCGGTGTAGCCGCTGGCGCAGCTATACGCGCCGTTGGCGTCCTTGCTCGGCGTGGCGGCGTCGAACAGGTCGGCGAAAGTAACGCCGCCATCCACGTAAACCTTGATTTCCGCGTCCGTGGCGCTGCCCAGATTGATCCACGAGAGGGTGAATGCGCCACCGTTGTCGGCGGAGGTCTGGGTGAATTTGGCTGCGTAAAGGCTGCCGGAACTCAGGTCTTCAGCCTTGTCGGCCTTGAACATGTACAGCCCAACCATCGCGCCGTCGTCGGAGATGTACACCGTCTTTTTGTCGGGCATCACGTAGGACAGTTCGTTGGCGGTGCGGCCCATCGCGTAGTGGCGGGTGGGAATGACGTTGCCGGCGAAGGTGCTGCTTCCCATGTCGCCGCTGGCGATCTTGACTTCAATGGGGTAACCGTAGCGGTAAGGGTTGAGCTTTTTGGTGTCGCCGCCGAAATAGTCAGCCATCGCGCCGTAGTAGGTGTCGTTGCCCTTGTAGCCCGCTACGCAGTCGGTGCTGTTGACTTCGCAGGCCTTGCCTTTGATGCCGGTGGTGGTGTCGATCATACGTGCATCCGGCTCATATTCCTCGGAACCCAGATGGCTCTTCCACGGGGTGCGTACACCCGCGCAATGCACCCAGCCGCCGCCCAGTGAAGAGAAATCGATGGGCTTGGTGGAAACCGGGGTGAGTACGCCGGTGCTGGTGTTCTGGCTCAGTTCGGTAATGTAGAAGGCTGCCGGGCGGCTCTCGAATTGCGACACCATGAATACCTTGCCGAACAGGTCGATCAGAGTGGAATGGTCGTTGTCGTCGGAGATGCGCGGCGAATTGTCGGCGGCGCGGATCACCATGCCGGTGCTGTCGTAAACCTGGCCGAACACCCCGCTACCGGCGCTCTGGCCGCTGCGCAGGATGGTGTTGAAGCCGATGTCGTAGGACTTGCCGTTGACGAAGGCCTTGGGCGCGGCGCGGACGATGCGTTTGTCGGCATCGCTGGTGGGGTAGCTGACGCCGGAAAACTGGATGCTCCTGGCGGAACCGTCGCCGCTGCATTTGGCGTCGCTCAGGTATTGGAACAGCGGATTGATTTTGGTCAGCGCGTTGCCGGTTGCCGGCCCGAGGTAATAAAGGTTGTTGTCGCTGTTTTCCACGCCCAGATAGGTGTTGCTGGCGCTATAAAAGCGGTAGGCGTAATTGTTGTTGCTTTGGGTGGCGGCACCAGCCGGGGCAAACAGGGCGGGGTAAGCGCGCTCGGCCCAATTGAGCACACAATCGGTATTCGAAACGGCGTCGGCGGCATACACCGAACCGGACAAACAAGCAGCGACGCCGGCAATCGCCACGGCGAGGGTTTTGCGAATGAACATGGGGAACTCCTTGAACGTTGGCAGGAAAAAAGGCGCAGTATCCCGAGGTTGTGTTGCGATTCCGTGAAGGAAAGATTTCAGCGTGATGACGGCGGCGGAACGGTGGGGGTTGAGCGGTGTCCCATATTCACACCAACGCTCCGAGGAGAATTCGCCATGACCGGTTCCTGCAACTTATCCGCCAAATCCTGCAAACCCTGTGAAGGCGGCGCAGCGCCGCTGAGCGCCGAAGAAATCGCCCCGCTGCTCGCCCAACTGCACGGCTGGGAACTCGCGAACCGGAAAATCGTCCGGGAGTTCCGCTTCAAGGATTTTCATCAAACCATGGCCTTCGTGAATGCAGTGGCGTGGATCGCCCACCGCGAAGATCATCACCCCGACCTGGAAATCGGCTACAACCGCTGCCGGGTGAGTTACGCCACCCATGCCATCGGCGGGTTGTCGGAGAATGATTTCATCTGTGCGGCGAAAGTGGAGGGGCTGCTGGAAGAATAGCCGGGTTGGCACGGTCGTATCGTGCCCACGCTCCAGCGTGGGAATGCAGGAATATGCGTTGTCGGGGAAGGGGCGTATTTCAGCCTCCAACCAAATTGCCTCCCCCTTTTAAAAAAGGGGGATTGAGGGGGATTTCGGCGGTGTTGGAGATTTCACCACTGTCGAAATCTCCCCTAACCCCCCTTTTGCAAAGGGGGGAACCAGGTCGCCGAATCGTTGCTGTTTGGTGGTTGTTTGATGCTTTGATCGTTCCCACGCGCAAGCCGTGGGAATGCAGCCCCGACGCTCCAGCGTCGTGTATCGTTCAGGCGTCATAACTCGTTCCCACACGCCGCGTGGGAACGAGGGAAAACAGCCGATTTCGCCGGAAGCGCCGCAATTCGGGCTTGAAGCCCCCAGCCGCATTGGGTACAGTGTTTGGCGATTTGCCCTATGGTTTCAACCTCATTCCCAAACCGGAAAAGAAAGCCCCCGATGCGCGTCTTTATACTCTGGATCATCCTCGCCCTTAGCGGGCTGCAACCTGCCCACGCCGCCGACCAGGTGTTGCTGATGGCGATCAGCGAATATCCGGGAAATCCCCTCGATGGCGTCAAACACGATGTCGAACACGCCCTCGCCCTGGCCCGCCAACTTGGCTACGACACCCGTCAGGCCGTCATCCTCAAGGATCGTGAGCTGACCCACGCGGGGCTGACGCAAGCGCTTGTCGGCCTCAAGCAACGCACCCGCAAAAACGACCGCGTATTCATCTACTATTCCGGTCACGGCGCCAGCCTCCTGCGTGGCGGCGTGTGCACCCAGACGCTGGTCCCGATAGACGCCACCCCGCACGGCGACAACCTCTTTGACCTCGCCGACCTCAATCGTGGCCTGGACGAGATCAAATCCCTCACCAGTGACGCTTTTGTCATCATCGACGCCTGCCATAGCGGCGGCCTGCGCGAAATCGCCAGCGCGCGCGGCGGCGCGAACCGGGTGCGCGCCAAGGTCTGGACGCCGGCCCAGGGCGAAATCTGCCACGCCCCAACCAACGCCGCCAGACACTGGAATGTCGCAAGCCGGGGCACCCCGGAGAACAACTTCGTCTTCATCGCCGCCGCCAACGAGCGCGAAGTCGCCCTCGACGACCCCGACAGGGGCGGCCTCGCCACCAGCGCCCTCAGCGCCTGCGTCACGCACGGCGTCGCCGACAGCGACGCCAGCCAGGGCATCAGCGCCCGCGAGCTGGCCGCCTGCGCCCAGCAACGCATCAACGAAGACGTGCAAAGAATGAACCGCCACTACGGCGGCGCCTGGAAACCCCACCGCGTCGAAGTCTACGGCAACGCCGAGCGCAATCTCGCCGTCAAGGCGCTCCCCGCCCCCGGCGCGGCCCCGGATCGCGCCGCGCAGACCCTCGCCGCCTTCCGCGAAATCGCCGCCGGTTCCAACGGCAACTGGAACGCAGAGGTCACCCCCAGCACCGAAACCGCCCGCTTCGGCGAAAAAGTCGCCTTCCAATACCGCACCGCCCAGCCCGGCTACGCCTCCGTGCTCTACGTCGGCTCGGACCGTCGCGATATCCTGGCCTTGCTGGTCAATAAACCGGTCACCGCGACCAGCGGCGCATCGCTGGGACGCACCGCTATCAGCGAACCGGCGGGCGACAACACCTTCCTCGTCCTGTTCAGCCAGGCACCGCTCGAACTGGACGCCATCCTGCGCGACGGCAAGGCCGCCCTCACCGCCCAGACCCTGCAAGGTCTGCAAGCCGCCACGACGCAAACCAAACGCAATGCCGGAAAATTCATCGCCGACAATCCGGACGATGTGGCGGGATACGCAGCCAGGGTGGTGACCGTCAGGGGCAGGTGACAAAATGGCGTCTTTAACTTCCCGATGGGTCGCACCGCTGGAGACAGGGCAGAGGAGTAGCCCGGATGAAGCCCAAGCGGAATCCGGGGCCGCCGTGAGGCGGATGCGGTGGGCGGATTGCCAGCACCGCTTGCGCCCTGCCGGGCGCTCCCGGATTCCGCTTGGGCTCCATCCGGGCTACAAAAGCACGTTGCATCCCAGGACGCAATTTCGGAGGCGTTCTTTAGCCATCACAAAAACAGTAGAGGCGTAGCCCGGATGTAGCTTTGCGGAATCCGGGGCCGCCGTGAGGCGGATGCGGTGGGCGGATTGCCAGCACCGCTTGCGCCCTGCCGGGCGCTCCCGGATTCCGCTAGGGCTCCATCCAATGGAATGGACTCCTCCCCCCTACGGCATCGTGTGTGCCAGACTG
>CAYVIN010000075.1:0-20774 GCA_964451375.1 uncultured Sulfuricella sp. | reverse complement strand
TATTGCGGCCCGGCGTGGGCATCGTGGTCTCCCCCTTGATCGCCCTGATGCACGACCAGATCATGGCGTTGCGCGAAGCGGGCGTGAACGCCGCCTGCCTCAATTCGTCGCTCTCTCAGGAGGAAGCCGCCGAAGTCGAGCGCAACCTGCTCAAAGGCGCTTACGACCTGCTCTACGTCGCCCCGGAGCGGGCGCTGACCAACCGCTTCCAGCAACTACTGGAAAAAGTCGAACGTTCCCCCGGTATCGCCCTTTTTGCGATAGACGAGGCGCACTGCGTCTCGCAATGGGGCCACGATTTCCGCCCCGAATACATCCAGCTTTCCATCCTCCACGAGCGTTTCCCAGACGTGCCGCGTATTGCGCTGACCGCCACGGCGGACGCGCTGACCCGCGAGGAAATCATCACCCGCCTGAACCTGGGCGGCGCGCCGGTATTCGTCTCCAGCTTCGACCGGCCCAACATCCGCTACCAGATTGTCGAAAAAGTCAGCGCCCGCGAGCAATTGCGCGAATTCATCCGCAACGGCCACGAAGGCGACGCCGGCATCGTCTATTGCCTGTCGCGCAAAAAGGTTGAGGAAACCGCCGCCTGGCTGAGTGCTCATGGCGTACGCGCGCTGCCCTACCACGCCGGGATGAGCCAGACCGACCGCCAGCGCCACCAGGAGCTATTCCTGCGCGAAGACGGCGTGGTGATGACCGCCACCATCGCCTTCGGGATGGGCATCGACAAACCCGACGTGCGCTTCGTCGCTCACCTTGATCTGCCCAAAAGCGTCGAAGGCTATTACCAGGAAACCGGCCGCGCCGGGCGCGACGGCCAGCCCGCCGACGCCTGGATGGCCTATGGCCTGGGCGACGTGGTGCAGCAGCAGCGGATGATCGAACAATCCGACGCCGACGAACAATACAAGCGCGTCTCCAGCAACAAACTCGACGCGCTGCTCGCGCTGTGCGAATCCGTCACCTGCCGGCGGGTGCGCCTGCTCGACTATTTCGGCGAAGCCAGCGAACCCTGCGGCAACTGCGACGTATGCCTGGAACCGCCGCAAACCCGCGACGGCACGGTGCTCGCCCAAAAAGCCCTATCCGCCGTATTCCGCACCGGGCAACGCTTCGGCGCGGGGCATCTTATCGACGTGCTGCTGGGCCGCCACACCGACCGCGCCGTGAAACTCGGCCACGACAAGTTAAGCGTGTTCGGCGTCGGCGCGGAACTCGACGACAAGGCGTGGCGCGGGGTATTCCGCCAACTCACCGGGATGCGGCTCATCGCCGTCGATCACGAACACGGCTCGCTGCAACTCACCCCCGCCAGCCGCCCGGTTCTCAAAGGCGAACAGCCGATTTTGCTACGCAGCGAAGTGAAAAAGAAAAAGCCCGCCGCCTCGGGACGCGGCAAATTCATCGCCGACAGCTTCGACGCCGCCGGAAAAGCGCTCTGGGAGGCCTTGCGCGCCTGGCGCAAAGCCAAGGCCGACGAAAACAATGTCCCCGCCTTTGTCATTTTCGCCGACGCCACCCTCGTCGATCTGGTGCAGAAATGCCCGCTAGACGAGGCCGGCCTGCTGGAAGTCAGCGGTATTGGCAAACGTAAACTCGAAGCCCACGGCGTTGAGCTGCTCAAAGTCCTGCGCGCCCACGCCGAAGAACACGGCCTGGACATTCCGGAAACGCCTGCCGCGCAACACCGCGACCCGCCGCCGCCCAGCTACCCCGGCTTGAGCGACACCGCCGCGGCTACCTTGCAACTCATCCGCGACGGCCTCACCCCCAGCCAGGCCGCGGCACAGCGCCAACTCAAGGAAACCACCATCCACACCCACTGCGCCGAAGCCATCGCCGCCGGCCTGCTCGCCCCCGACGCCGTCCTGGAACTTTCCGAAGACGAAATCCAGAACATCGCCCACGCCATCAAAACCCACTCGGTCGGCGGCGCGCTGAAACCCGTCTACGAAGCCCTGGAAGGCAAATACGACTACGGGATATTGCGCTGCGTGATGGCGGCGATGGGGGGAGAGTGAGGAATTTAAGAGTCTAAAAGTTCGTATAATGCGCAATATACTTTCCAAGAAAAACGTCGCAACCAGCCCGCTGGAGAGAACGTCAAACCACTCTATAAATCATTGCCAGGAGCTCATTGATGACAATACTCACGTCAGTCGTCGTCGAAAATTTTGTCGCATTTCAGCAAAGGCTGGAATGGGAACATGCATCGTTGAACGTGATTATTGGGGAGAATGACACTGGGAAGACCCACCTGCTGAAACTGCTGTATGCCATGAGCAGAGCCATTGAAGATTATGCAAGGAAAAAGGAAGGCCCCGAACCCAAGGAATTGTCGGAGCTGCTGGCGCATAAACTGCGATGGGTTTTTCTGCCACAAAATCTGGAGTTGGGTCGCCTGGTTTCTCGCCGTGCCGGCAACCGACTCAACGTCGATCTGCGTTGGAACAGCAGTGGCTACCTAAGATTTGGCTTTGGCAAGGACACCGCTAGCAAAATCCTCGAACTGCAAACCAACGGACTGCCTGAACTCAAAGGACATAAGGCAACTTTCCTTCCGCCCAAGGAGATTCTGTCCATCTTCGATGCAATCGTCGCAACCCGCGAGACAGTAGAAATCGCAGCATTCGACGACACTTACTACGATCTGGTTCGGGATTACCGTCAGGCCACCACCCAAGGAAAACTCCAGGACAACATCAAACAAGTTTTCAAACACTTGGAGGACGTTACCGGCGGAGGGGAGGTTGAGATGGAAAAGGACGGCAACATCATATTCCGCCGAGGTCCAGATAGGTTCAACATGCACCAAACCGCCGAGGGGATCAAGAAAATCGGCATTCTGTCGCGCCTGATGCGCAACCGGCGTCTTACACCGGCAGGTGGATGCACACTATTCGTCGATGAACCCGAGGTCAATTTACACCCCAAAGCCATCTTCCTGTTTGCGGATATGCTGCATCAGTTCGCACAGTCCGGCATTCAGGTCTATCTGACAACCCACAGCTATTTCTTGCTCAAGCGCCTGGAGCAACTTGCCCGAGAAGGGAAGACCGACTATTCACTGCTGGATTTACGCAAGGCCGACGGCTGCGGTGTGATCGGAACAGCGACCCGACTGGCGGATGGTCTACCGCAAAATCCGATTGTCGAAGAGTCGTTGAAACTCTTCGACTTGGATGTCCAACTTGATCTGGCGGATTAGCCATGGCGACTTACATCGAATCCCGGCTGCGTGTGGAACTACCGGATGAGCAACATTTTCGTTTTGCCGATTTGCCGGCATACAAGCCTTTGAGTGGTCAGCATTTGAAAGAGATGGATTTTGCCTGGATTGAGAACGGAAAACTGTACCTGCTGGAAGTCCGTAGTTACGCCGACATGGCCGAGCCTCTCCCTATTGCAGATTTGCTACCGACCAAAGACCAACCGACACCATACCGCTTTCAAGCATTGGTCGACAAGGTAACCGACTCGTTGCTGATCCTGCTGGCGATATGGGCCGGTTCCGACCGTGGGAAAGATTTCGGAAATTCATTGCCGATTTCCGCGAAAACACGATTGCCACTAAAGCTGGTTGTTGCTCTGGACATTCCCGCACATCTGTCCGTGCATTTACTGGCCCTGCGCGACAAGCTGAATGAACGTCTGCGTGGTCGTATTTCGCTGGTGGATGTCCGCAATGTCATTCTGATGGACTATGCGGCATTGGCGAAAACGTTCAACCCAAAGGTACAGGCAACGCTAGGCTGAGGTGACTTACAAGCGCCCCATTTTTTGGCATATATCTTGATCTATCACGGCGGCTGACCTATGCTCTGGTCTCACCCTTCAACAAGGATGCCGCCATGAGCCAGACCGCTAAACTCTTCACCAATGGGCGCAGCCAGGCGGTGCGCCTGCCCGCCGCTTACCGTTTCGATACCTCTGAAGTATTTATCCGCCAAGACCCGGAAACCGGGGATGTGATCTTGTCGCGCAAGCCGGCGACTTGGGACGGCTTTTTCGCCGCGCTCGAAGGAGCGGTTGTGCCGGATGATTTCCTCAATGAAGAGGAGCGCAACCAGGCGCAGGGAAGCCCGGAGCGCGACCCCTTTGCGGGATGGCGCGAATGAAGCGCTATATGTTCGACACCAACATGGTGAGCTTTCTCCTCAAAGCACATCCCGCCGTGGTGCGGCGTGTGGTGGCGGCGCCGATGGCGGCTTTGTGCATTTCGGCGATTAGCGAAGGCGAATTGCTGTTTGGTCTGGCGAAGCGTCCTGAAGCGCGGCGGCTGCACCTTGCGGTGCGGGAGTTCCTGCGGCGCGTGGATGTCCTGCCTTGGGACAGCGCGGTTGCCGAACACTACGGCCCCATCCGGGCCGCCATGACGGCGCAGGGCCGCAGCCTCGCGCCGCTTGATATGCTGATCGCGGCCCACGCGCTGGGTGTCGGTGCAGTGCTGGTGAGCAATGACGCGGCCTTTGGGCAAGTGGCCGGTCTGGTTGTCGAGGATTGGACGAAGTAACCGCATCTCAAGTCTCAACCTATGAACCACGGTTACTGCATGGCGCGATTTCGCGTAAAGCCGGCCACCCGGCTTACCACATCAAGTCATCCGGTATCTGGAAGGCGGCATAGGGGTCGTCCGCATCAATCTCCGCGCTGGTCTTGTTCACTCGAACGACGAGCGAAGGGTCTCGCTCGGCGATTTTGTCGGCGATAACCCGGGGCACCAATTCGGTGGCGCCGCCCTGGCAAACAATCGCCAGGCGGCCAGCCGCCAAATGCGCCTGCACCGTGGCCGACACATAAATCCGTTCGATCTTGTTGTCGCGGGTGAAGTTGTAGGCGATGTCGCCGGCCCCCTTGCTCTGGCGGTTCTGCTGCACCATCTGGGCGATTTGCGCCATGATCGCCTTTTGGGTGGCGGCCGCATCGCGCTGGGCATTGAGTTCACGGGCGCGCTCGGCATTCTTGCGCTGCGTTTCGAGCGCGGCCAGGCGCGCTTCATCGACACTCTCCGTACCGGTGCGGCGCTCGATCTTCTTCTGCGCGCTTTTGTCGTGGTTGGCCTGTTTGACTTTATTTTTGTTAACCAGGCCGGCTTTCAAAAACTGCTCTTGCAATGAGGCCATACGTGCTACTCCGTGTAAGAAACTGCTTGCTCAGGCCGCGTGTCGGCCTGACCAGCGAAAGCCGCCATCATAGCAAATGTCGATTCCACATACCCGCCAACACGCGGTTGTTGGCATTCATGTCCAGCATTCGCCAGGGTACCAAGATGCAGACAGCCCGGAAATTCCGTAGGTCGAGTTGGCGGTTTCTTGCGTAACCCGGCAATATCTCGACTTATGAACAGCCGTGTCGGGTTGCGGCGAAGAGCGCGCTTCTTGTGCCAAGGGGCTTTTCAGCTAAATAATCCCAAAGCATGATGGGGGGCGGCTCGTCCGCCTTTGAATCAAGGGTCAACATGGAACACCGCTACGCATCCGAAGTAAGCCGCATCGCCGATTTGCCGGATGCCACCATCCAGGCAATGAGCGCGCTTTATCTGGATAACTACGACGGCAGTTCGGAAAGCCTGTTTCGCGGCGACCTGGCCGGTAAGGACGAAGCGCTTCTGCTTTATTGCGGCAACGAGTTGGTGGGATTTACCACCCTGCAAATCCTTTCGGCCACCTGGCGCGATTCGCCGGTGCGCATCGTCTATTCCGGCGATACCATCGTCGCCCCGCCGCATTGGGGTCAGCAGGCACTGGCTTTCGCCTGGATAGCGCGGGTCGGCGAGATCAAGGCTGCCGCGCCGGACGCGCCGTTGTACTGGTTCCTGTTGGTAAAGGGTCATCGCACCTTCAAATACCTTTCGGTTTTCGGAAAGTCGTTTTTCCCCCATTGGGAGACCCGCCGCGATGATTTGCAGGACTTGGCCGAGAAATTGGCGAGCGCCCGATTCGGCAGCGACTACGACCCGGCCACCGGAGTCGTGCGCTTTCCCCAATCGCGGGGCCATCTCAAGGCGGCGCTGGCCGACGCCACGCCCGAGGAGAAAAGCAAAGCCGCCACGCAGTTCTTCTTTCAAAAGAACCCCGGTTATCGCATCGGTCACGAGCTGGTATGCCTCTGCGAGCTGGAGTTGTTCAACATGAAACCGCTGGCGGCCCGCATCTTCCGCCGCGCGGGCGATGGCGCATCCTCATGACCGGCAATCCCTGGGCAGCGCTTGAAGAACTTGCCACGCCAAACCAACCCGACTGGCTGGCGGCGCTGCTGACGCGCAACGCGGCTTGCGATTATCTCAAGCAGTTCGGCAGCCCGGATACCCTGGAGGTTTTTCGCGAGCGGGTTCCTCCCTGCCGTTACGAGGATTTGGAGCCCTATCTGGCGCGGATGACTGAAGGTTCCGCCAACGTGCTGTTCACCGGGCGGCCTCTGGCTTATGAGCGAACCGGCGGCAGCAGCGGCGGCGCGAAACTGATTCCCTATTCGGAGGAAGGGTTGCTGGATTTTCAGCGCAGCATCGTGCCGTGGCTGGCGCGCACCGTGAAAGCGCACGGCATCACCGGCAAAGCGTATTTTTCGATCAGCCCGGCGCTGCGCGAGCCTGCGATGCTGGGCGGCGTTCCGGTGGGGTTGCCCGACGGCGCTTATCTAGGCGAGTGCGCCGGGGCGATTGTGGCGCGGCAAAGCGCCGTTCCCCTGGAGGTGGCGGGGCTGCGCGATCTGGCGCTATGGCGCGAGGCTACCTTGGGCCACCTGAAGGCGGCTGGCGACCTGGAGCTGATCTCGGTGTGGAGTCCGACATTTTTGTTGGGGCTGCTCGACGACATCCCCGATCCCGAGGCGCTGTGGCCGAACCTGAAAGTGGTCAGTTGCTGGGCGTCGGGAACCGCCCGCCGCTACGCCGACCAGCTTCGCGAGCGCCTGCCGTACGCTTATCTCCAGCCCAAGGGCTTGTTGTCCACCGAGGCGGTGGTGACGACGCCCGATCAGGACGACCGGCCGGTGTTGGTCAAACATGGTTTTTTCGAGTTCGCGCAAGGCGACACCCTGTTCCTGGAAAAGGAATTGATCCCCGGTGCCGAATACGAAGTGGTGGTCACCACCGCCAGCGGCCTGTACCGTTACCGGAGCGGCGACCGCGTCCATTTCGCCGGGCGCAATGCCAGGGGTGAGGCGATACTCGATTTCGTGGGCCGCGATACGCTGACCTGCGACCTGGTCGGCGAGAAACTCACCGAAAGTTTCGTCGCCCGCTGTCTTGCCGGGATTCCCGGTTTTGTTATGCTGACGCCGGATGTATTGCGGCCCGGCTACGTACTGATCCGTGAAACGCCGCTGGCCCCCGGCCTGCTCGACGCGGTGGAGGCCCGCCTCGCGACCAACCCCCAATATGCCTACGCCCGTAAGCTCGGGCAGCTTGCGCCACTGCGGGTGCTGGTGCGCGAGCGGGCGTTCGGTGTGGTCGAGCGCGCCATGCTGCCGCGCGGCACACGCCTGGGAGACGTGAAACCGGTGGTTTTGCGCAGTGAAGGATTCTGGTTATCCCTGTTCGAGGAGCAATCCCCATGAAAATCGCCCTCATCTCGCCGAAAGGGCCGCTGTATCGGGCGCGCGGCGGCATCTTCAAGAAAGCGCTGCGTTACCAGCCGCTGACCCTGACCACGCTGGCGGCGCTGGTTCCGGCGGAATTGAACGCATCAATCAACCTCTTTGATGAAGGCATCGAGGCGATTCCCGAGCATATTGATGCCGACCTGGTGGGCATTACTGTGATTACCGGCACGGCCAAGCGCGCCTACGAACTCGCCGCACGCTTTCGCGGCGAAGGCAAAACGGTGGTGCTGGGCGGGCCGCACGTCACCCTGCTGCCGCAGGAAGCAGCCCAACATGCGGACTGCATCTGCGTCGGCTACGCCGAGGACAGTTGGCCGGCACTGCTGCGCGACTATAGCCGTGGCGCATTGCAACCGGCTTATTACCAGGCCCCGGATTTTTCCCTGGATCGCCCCGACATGCCTTATGCGCGCCGCGACCTCTTCGATTCCCGGCAGTTCCTCACTCAGGCGGTGTTCGAGGCGACCCGCTCCTGCGTCCACGACTGCGAATTTTGCGTCGCCCCCGCCGCGTGGGGCCGCAAGCAGTATCAAAAGCCCGTCGATTGGGTCATCGAAGACATCCGCCGTTTTGGACAAAAGCGCCTGATTTTCGTCGATCTCAACCTGATATCCGACCGCGACTACGCCCGCGAACTGTTCACCAGGCTGATTCCGCTCAACGTCGAATGGTTCGGCCTGTCCACGGTATTGCTGGCCCACGACCCGGAATTGATGGAACTGGTGGCGCGTAGCGGCTGCAAGGGACTCCTGCTGGGACTGGAAACCGTCACGCCGGAAAGTTTGCAGGACGCCAGGAAGCGCTTCAATGGTTCGGTAGGATTCAAACAGGTCATCGGCGACCTGCATCACCTCGGCATTTCCATCCAGGGGTGTTTCGTGTTCGGACTCGATCACGATACCCCCGACGTATTCGACACCACCGTCGAATTCGCCCTCGACGCCGGCATAGACCTGCCGCGCTTTGCCGTGTTAACGCCGTTTCCGGGAACGCCGCTGCACACCCGCCTGGAAAACGAGGGGCGCATTCTGACCAGGGACTGGGAGCTGTACGATGGACAACATGTGGTGTTCCAGCCGCGCGCCATGACGGTACGGGAGCTTGCCGAAGGCCACGAACGCGCCTGGAAAAACGTCTACCGCTGGTCGGCAATCGCCAAACGCCTGTGGGTCGCCCGCAATTTCCGGCCCCTTGCGCTGAGCGCCAACCTGGGCTACCGCTTTTACGCGCATCATCTGCACCAGTTCTACACCTGCGATTGGCCGATTCAGGCGCTGCCGCCCGCGCTGATCGGCAACCCCATGATTTCCCCAGCCAGCGCCAACAAGGTGGTATGCGGCTAACCCTGGTTCAGCCCGCCATCGGCCATCGCATCGGCGAATCCTACATCCGCTCCTGGCAGATGGAGCCGTTGCCCATCGCCACCCTGGCGGGATTGACGCCCGCTGCGGTCGAACTGCGCTTTTACGACGACCGGATGGAAGCCATCGCCTTCGACGAACCCACCGACGCGGTGGCGATTCCGGTGGAAACCTACACCGCTTACCGCGCCTACCAGATCGCCGGCGAATATCGCCGTCGCGGAGTGCCGGTGATCCTGGGCGGTTTTCATCCCACCCTGGTTCCCGATGAGGCCTCGCGCTTCGCCGAAGCCATCGTCATTGGCGAAGCCGAAGCAATATGGCCGGAAGTCATCGATGACCTGCGTCATGGCGCGTTGCAACGCCGTTATCGGGGAGAACGCACCGACCTGTCGGGTATCGTGGTAGACCGCCGCCTGTTTCGCGGCAAACGCTACCTGCCCATCGGCTTGATCGAAACCGGGCGGGGCTGCCGCTTTCCCTGCGAATTTTGCTCCATCCAGAGTTTCTTCGAGCGTAGCTACCGGGCGCGCCCGGTGGAGGGGGTGATTCGCGAATTGCAGAGCTTGCAAGGCAAGCTGCTGTTTTTCGTCGATGACAACTTTGCCGGCGACCTCAAGGCCGGGCGGGCGTTGCTGCCGGAAATCGCCGCCCTGAAACGGCGCTGGATCACCCAGTTGAGCATCAACGCCGCACACGACGAAGCCTTCGTCGCGCAACTCGCGCAGAGCGGCTGCCGGGGCGTGTTGATCGGTTTCGAATCGCTTGATGAAGCCAATCTGCGGCTCATGAAAAAAAGCTTCAACACCATGAAAAGCGGCTATGCCGGCGCGTTGCACAACCTGCGCCGCCACGGCATCGCGGTTTACGGCACCTTCGTGTTCGGCTACGAACACGACAGCGCCGATTCCTTCGATGCGGCGGTCGATTTCGCCCTCGAACAGGACATGTACGTCGCCGCCTTCAACCACCTCACGCCGTTCCCCGGCACGCCGCTCTACCAACGCCTGGAGAGCGAGGGCCGCCTGCGCTTCCCGGCCTGGTGGCTGGATCGGCGCTACCGCTACAACGAACTTCCCTTCAACCCGCAGAATCTCAGCCCGGCAGCCGTCACCCAAGGCTGCATCGACGCGCGGCGGCGTTTCTACGCCTGGCCGTCCATCCTCAAGCGCAGCCTGCGCAACCGCAGCGACTTTTTCATGTTCCGCAATTTCTTCCCGATCAACGCCCTGCACCGCAACGAGATTTCTTTGCGCAACGGCTACCCGTTGGGTGACGAGCGGAACAGCGCGCCGCTGCTGGAAGTCGCATGACCATCTTTACACTTGCCGGCCCCGAGGATGAGGCTCTGTTGCGGGAATTGCTGCGCGACAATGCCATGCCGTCCTGGGTCGCCATGAGTATTGCCCGCGAACCCGATTATTTTGCCGGGGCCAACCGCTTTGGCCGGGATTGGGCGGTGATTGCCCGTCGGGAAGGGGAGCCGGTGGGTATGTATACCTGTTCCGAACAACCCGTCTTTCTCAACGGCACACCCGCCGAAATCGGCTACTTGGGCGCACTACGGGTCACACCCGACTACCGCAACCGTCTCTCCATCCTGCGCGACGGTTATGCCTCGCTGCGCGAGTTTGCGCCGTTGGATAATCCCGGTCTCTGGTACACCGCCATCGCCGAGGAAAACCGCGCCGCGCGGCGTATCCTCGAAGCAAACCTGCGCGGGATGCCAAACTACCGGCCCATCAACCGCTTCGTTACCCTCGCCTTGCCCAAGGCGCGCGCCAAGCGCCACGACTTATGGCAAGCGGTTCCCCCCGAGGGAATCACAAAGGTGTGCGATTTCTACAACCGCCACGCCTGCCAATATCAGTTTGCCCCGCTACTCACTCCCGCCAGCGCCACTGCCACCGGCGCGAGTTTCCATGCGCTGGATCGGCAAGGTGAACTGCTCGCCTGCATGGCCTTGTGGAACCAGCAAAGCTACAAACAAATCGTCGCGTCCGCCTACCGCAACCCGCTCGGCGCGCTGTTGCCCGCCTACAACGCCTATGCCCGCCTGACGCGCCGGGTAAGCCTGCCGCGCGTGGGTGTAGCACTCGACCTCGCTTATCTGGCCTTCCTAGCTATTTCACCCGAACTGGAGCCGCAACTGACGACGCTCGTCGAAGACGCCCTCTACCTCAACCCCACTGCGGTATTGTCGCTGGGCTTGCACGACGGCCATCCCTGGCTGGCGCAACTTACCCGCACCTTCCGCCCGGCAACCTACCGCACCGGGATATGCAGCGTGGATTTCGGAAAGCCGCTCCGGCTGGACGGTCGAACCGCCCAGCCGGAGGTGGCGGTGCTATGAAAAACGCGTCATAAAGTTGATGAAGTGCGGGCAGTGGATTTCCGAAAAGTTGTCCAGCTGTTTGCTTCATCGGTTGGCAGGGATTCAATGTCGATGGTTTTTGCCCACAAAAAGCAATCTTGATGTATATTTAATCGCGAATATTGACCTGTTTTGTCATAAACAAGCATAAAACGGAAAGGCGATGTCAATGTTGATTGAATTTAGCGTGGGTAACTGGCGTTCGGTAAAGGAAATCCAAACCCTCAGCCTAGTCATGTCCAAGGGCGACGAGTTGGCCGACACCAATGGTTTCACCCCCTCTGCGCCCGCCACCAACGGCTTGCTTCGTTCCGCCGCGATTTACGGAGCCAATGCGGCGGGCAAATCGAATTTGCTAAGGGCAATGAGCACCATGAAAAAAATGGTGACGGACTCCGCGAAAGAGCAACGCGGCGATTCCGTTCCGGTGGTTCCTTTCAAGCTGGATAGCGCCACGGAAGACGCCCCGTCCGAGTTTGAAGCGATCTTTGTTGCAGATGGCGTTCGCTACCAGTATGGGTTCTCCGCTACTGCCGAGCGGATTCATGAGGAGTGGCTGTTTGCCTATCCCAATGGACGCGCCCAACAATGGCTGGGGCGGACCTGGAATGCCGAAAAAGAGGATTACGATTGGGAAAAGTGCAAGCCTTTGACCGGACAAAAGCAGCTTTGGCAAAGTTCCACGCGGCAGAATGCCCTCTTTCTTTCGACGGCTGTTCAATTGAACAGCAAGCAGCTACAACCGGTGTACGACTGGTTCAGGAGAACCCTGCGCACGGCTACCTCGGCGGGCTGGTCTCCGGCATTTACCGCCTCGCTGTGCAAGGATACCGAGCAGCGGCTGAAGGTGCTGGGATTTCTGAAGGCCGCTGACCTCGATATTCAGGACGTTGTTGTCGAGTCGGAAAAGTTTTCAGTCAAACATCTTCCCGATGAGATGCCGGAGGAGTTGAAATCCTCGTTATTGGCAAAAATGCCGAGTAACGAAGTATTCGATATCAAGACGGTACATCAGTCGCCGCAAGGCCGCTTGGTGTCTTTTGCTTTTGAAGACGAGTCGGACGGCACACAAAAGTTTTTCGCCTTTGCCGGCCCGTGGCTCGATGCCTTGAGCAACGGCTACGTGCTGGTTATCGACGAGTTGCACGATAATCTACATCCGAAAATGGTTCAATTCTTGGTGCAACTGTTCCACAGCAACGAGACAAATCCGAAAAATGCGCAACTGATCTTTACCACCCATGAGACTTCCATCCTCAGCCAGGAGGTCTTCCGCAGGGATCAAATCTGGTTTTGCGAAAAGGACGACGGGCAATCCACCCGGCTCTTCCCTTTGACTGATTTCAGCCCGCGAAAGGGGCGGGAGAATCTGGAAGCCAACTATCTTGCGGGTCGCTACGGCGCATTGCCATACCTGCGCGGGCTTAAGGAAAGCGGCGCGGAGGCGCAAGATGGGAACCGATAACCTTCACCATAAACGCAAGCCCAAGTCCGTTGATGAGTCCAAGCGCCGCAAGCCCGTTCGAGCGAGCTACGACAAAATGCTGATTGTTTGCGAGGGATCAAAAACCGAGCCGCTGTATTTCCAGGAGCTTGTCGATCACTACGAAATCCATAGCGCCAACGTCAGAATCAGCGGTGATTGCGGCTCCGACCCGGTTAGCGTGGTAAAGCACGGCATCCAGTTGTATCAAGCCGAGAAACAGTCGGCAAGCGGCCCTTTTGACCGGGTGTATTGCGTTTTCGACCGCGATGCACATGCGAATTATCGGCAGGCCAACGAAATTGTCGGTGGAGTAAAACCCAAGGGTGTTTTCTTCGCAACCCCGTCCGTCCCGTGTTTTGAATACTGGCTGCTTCTGCATTTCACCTATACCGATGCCCCCTTTTCCGCCGTCGGCGGGACGAGTTCCTGCGCCGCCGCCCTCAAAAAGCTCAACAGCTATTGGCCTGAATATGCCAAGGGCCGTGCCGGGACTTTTCTGCATACCCTGAACCTTCGCAATGATCAACTTGGCTACGCCAAAGCCAATGCAGGGCGCGCCCTCAGCACGGCTGGCGAAAACCATACGGATAATCCTTCAACCCATGTACACGAATTGGTGGATTATTTGCAGGGCATCAAGAAGCCCCCACCCCAATGACCCTTATCCTTCGCTACCGGATAGCGTGGCAAACCGCTTTTTTTGATGCTATTTCCGGTGTCATTGGCGGCCTCTTTCCACCATGAAAATCGCCCTTATCCGCCCCAATCTCGGTGACTATCGCGCCGCCGACGCGATGCCGCCGCTGGCGATGGGCATCCTTGCGGCGCGCGCGGCGGGCCACGAGGTGGTGTTTTACGACGACCGGGTGGAGGCCGTACCGGCTGTGCTCAACGCCGATCTGGTGGCCTTGAGCGTCGAGACTTTCACGGCGCGCCGCGCTTACCAGTTGGCCGGGCGTTTTCGCGAGCAGGGCTGTGTGGTAGTGATGGGCGGCTATCACCCTACCTTCCTGCCCGACGAGGCGTTGGCGTACGCCGATGCGGTGGTGATCGGCGATGCCGAGGGCGTGTGGGAGCGGCTGTTGTGCGATGCCGCCGTCGGCTGTTTACAGCGCATCTACACGGGCGAGCATAGTGCGCCGCTGACCGATTACCGGATCGATCGGCGTATCTTTGCCGGCAAGGCCTATGCGCCCATCGAATTGGCGCAATACGGGCGGGGCTGCCGTTTCGTCTGTGATTTCTGCTCGATACACCGCTTTTACGCAGGTGGGGTGCGGCTGCGGCTGCCGGAAGAGATGGCCGAAGAACTGGCGGAACTCAACCGCAGGCGTTTACTGTTTTTCGTCGATGACAACCTTTTTAGCAGCGAAGCCGGTTTGGCGGCGTTGCTGGCGGTCATCAAGCCGCTCAAGTTGCGCTGGTCGTGCCAGATCAGCATAGACGTGGCGCGCAATCCGGCGCTGCTCGATGCGCTCGCCGATGCCGGTTGCCGTTTCGTGTTGATGGGCTTCGAGAGCCTGGAAGAAAGCAATCTGCTGCAAATGGGCAAGCCCTGGAACCACGTCGCCGGCAGTTATGCCCAGGTGGTTGCCGAATTGCACCGGCGCGGCATTGGCGTTTACGGCACCTTCGTGTTCGGCTATGACCACGACACCCCGGAGACGATCCGCCGTAGCGTTGATTTCGCCCTGGAAGCGGGGCTCGAAATCGCCAATTTCAATCCGCTCACCCCAATGCCCGGCTCGGCGTTGTATCAGCGCCTGCACGACCAGCAACGCCTGCTGTCTCCGCACTGGTGGCTGGATTCCGAGTACCGCTACGGCGCGCCGATATTTGTTCCGGCGGCGATGAGCGCGGAGCAGTTGGCGGAAGGTTGTTTCGAGGCGAAGCGGGCGTTTTACGCCTGGTCGTCGATTGCACGGCGGGTGGTTGGCGGCGACCGGCGCTTTACGCTGTTCGGCAGCGCCATGACCGCGCTGGCCAATCTGGTTTCGCGCCGCGAGGTGTACCGCAAGCAGGGGCGCGCGTTGGGCACATGAAACTTACCCTGATCAAGCCCACCATCGGGCGTCGCGAACACAGCCTCTACGTCGATGAGGGACGCATGGAGCCGCTGATGCTGGGGGTGCTGGCCGGACTGACGCCGCCGGATGTGGAGGTGGTGCTGTTCGACGACCGCATGGAAAGCATCCCCTATGACGAGCCGACCGACCTAGTCGCCATCACCGTGGAAACCTATACGGCGCGGCGCGCCTATGAAATCGCCGACGCATACCGGCAGCGCGGGGTGCGGGTGATCCTGGGCGGCATCCATGTCGCGTTGCTGCCCGACGAAGCCGAGCGCCATGCCGACAGCCTGTTTCTCGGCGACGCAGAAACAGGGTGGGCGCAAGTCATTGCGGATGCCCGCGCCAACCGGCTCCAGCGACGCTATTCCGGCCCGCCGGGGGTGGCCCAGGCAGGCGGCATTCAGCCGCGCCGTGACTTGTATCGCGGCAAGGGCTACTTGCCGATTTCGCTGATGCAGTTTTCGCGGGGTTGCCGCTTCGCCTGCCATTTCTGCGCGGTCAGCCAGTACTTCGACAGGAAGCACTATTTACGGCGCATCGACGAGGTCGTCGCGGAAATCGCCAGCCAGGAACGGCGCTTCCTGTTTTTCGTCGATGACAACATCGCTTCCAATCAGGCGGCGCTCAAGGAGCTCTGCCATGCCCTGATTCCCCTCAAGGTGCATTGGATCAGCCAGGCCAGCCTGGACGTGACCGGCAACCGCGAGTTGATGGGCCTGATGGAGAAAAGCGGCTGCTGGGGCAACGTGATGGGATTCGAGTCGATCAGCGCGGCGAGTCTGCGCGAGGCGCGCAAATCGCCCAACCTGCCCGGTTTCAACGACTACCGGCAGGAAGTGGAAATCCTTCGCGACCATGGCATGCAGACCTGGGCCGCCTTTACTCTGGGCTACGATCACGACACCCCGGACAGTATCGCCGCCACGGTGGATTTCGCCTTGCGCGCCAAATTTACCTTTGCCGCCTACAACATCCTCATGCCCTATCCCGGTACGCCGCTGTATCGGCAACTCGCCGAGCAGAATCGGCTGCTGTACGGGGGGCAATGGTGGCTGCACCCGGAATACCGCTTCAATCAGGCCGCTTTCGCGCCGGCCCTGATGTCCCCCGCTGAACTGACGGACGCCTGCCATGCCGCGCGCACCCGCTACAATAGCGTGGCTTCGCTGGTGCAGCGTTTCTCGGACTGGAAGACCAATTTCCGCTCGCTGACGCGGGCGCTGTCCTTCTGGCGTTACGGTCTGCTGTTCCGCAAGGAGGTTTACAAGAAACACGGCATGAGGTTTGGCATCCGATGATCCGCGTTTACCAATATCTCGCCCCGGCGCTGTTGGCCCCGTTGTCGTTTTATTTGTGGTGGGGCGAATACCGCAACCTGCCGCAGGTTCTGGTGGCATGGTTGGTTCCGGTGTTGTGGGCGTACATCGTGCCGGGGGTGGGCACCAATGTGTGCAAAGTCTGGGAATTCGACGTGCGCTGGAAACTGGGGCGCTTTCGCCCCCATCACGGTTTCGTCTTCGGCAGCGCAACCGCCACCCTGGCCTGGCTCATCCACGGCAACCCGGCGCAGACGGTTTCCGACGTGCTGCGCTTTGCGCTGATCCTCTGCTCGGTCTTGGGCTTCTGGAATCTGCTCTATGAAATCAAGGCGCTGCGCGTCGGGATGCTCAAGGTCTACAACCAGCCGTGGGCCGACGGGCGGGGGGAAGAAGCCGTCGCGCTGGATTATGCACCATGGTTCTTCGGCGGTTTCGGCGCGGCTTACGGCTTATCCATCGGTGGGCTGGAATATCTCGTGGCGCAACACGGTATGCCCGGTGTGGCCGGGGTATCCGCCTACCTCGCCGGCAGTCTGGCGCTGTGCATTGCCGTGCCGGTGCTCGGCTTTATTCGTCATTCGCTGCGCACCCACGACCATCCCGGCACCCGCCCAATTTCCAGGAAATAATGATCCTATATTCCTCAGTTGACCGCTTGCCTTGGGGGGTAGTGTTTTGGTTCTAATCAGCTTTATCATAATTTTCACGATCAACCATTTGGTGAGAGCGCTACGGGCTGGATTGCACGGTTTTTCGGGCGCATGGCTGCGTTGCTCCTCCTCGCAATGGAATAGCCATTACTCGTCGTCGCGCCTTGCCCTGCACCCGAAAAACCGCACACTCCAACCCGTCCAACTGAGGAATATAGGATCATGCCCGGTCTGCTCAACGCCGTTTTACTGCTGCTCTCCCTGAGTGCTACCTGGCTGTGCCTGTGGGCGGCCAGCCATTTGAGCCTGGGTTATGCGCTGGCTGCCGTGTGGCTCTTCAGCCATCTCGGCAATACGCCGTTTGCCCTGATGCACGAGGCGGTGCATGGGGTGGGCTGCACCTCGCGGCGTGGCAACGAATTGCTCGGCAGCGTCGCCGGATGGGCCTTTCCGACTTCCTTTTCGATGCAGCGTCTCGCCCATATCGGCCATCATCAGCGCAACCGCACCGATCAGGAGTTGTACGACTACTATCTGCCCAACCAGTCGCGGCGGGTGCGCAACTTCTGGCTGTATGCGGGCAATCTGTTGGGGCTGTACTGGTGGTCGGTGGTGTTCGGCAATCTGCTCTACCTGCTCGCTCCGTGGGCCTACCGCTCGCGGTTTTTTGTCGAGCGCCTCGCACCGGCCCTGGGTTTTGGGCCATATGTCGCGGATTTGGTGAAACTGCCGGTAATGCGGGTGTGGAGTGAAATCGCCCTGGCGTTCGCCTATCAGGCGTCGCTGTTTTATTGGCTGGAACTGGATGGAATGTGGACGCTGGTCTGTTACGCCGCGTTTGCGCTGCACTGGTCGGTTCTGCAATACGCCGACCACGCCTGGAGCGCCCGCAGTGTCCGCGATGGCGCGTGGAACCTCAAGGTGCTCGCGCCGTTTCGCTGGGTGGCGCTCAATTACCACTTTCATCTGGCGCATCACCAACAACCGCAAGCCCCCTGGTATGACCTGCCCAAGCTGGTCGATCATGGGGCCTTGCAGCCGTCTTTCTGGCGGGTCTATTTCAGCCTGTGGAAGGGCGTACGCCCGGCCCCGCCGATGGGCGCGCCCGCCGATCTAGCTTTTCTTTTTCCGGCGCGCGACGTACCAGCCGATCCCGCCGCCAATCAGTAGTCCGCCGATCAAGCCGCCACCGGCGGCCTTTCCCAGCGCGTGTTCAGCTTCCGTCAAAATCGGGTTGTCGAGAAAATTGGTGCCGATGTGAATGGCGCGGATACGCCAGCGTCCGTCGTCTTCCCGGGCCATGGTGGCCGTCCAGCGGGTGTGCAATTCGTAAGGGCGGCCATCGCGGAGGATGTATTTCTCCACACCGTTGCCGCGCACGACACCCCACGATTTATCCGCCGACAATTCGGTCAAGGCGTCCGGCGCAAGGCTGATTTCCAGCTTTTTCAAATAGCCGTTGTCGCCGAACCACTTCTTGAAATAGGCCGATACTTCCGCGTGGTTGGTCAGGAATTCCTGGTTGATCGGGGTGGCGCGCACGTCCTTGCTCAATACCGGCAACATCTTGTCGAAGTCGCCGCTATTGATGGCGGATTCGATCACTTTCAGCACTCCGCGCAATTCCTCGTGAATGGCATGATCCGGTTCTTCGGCGCACACCGTAAAACTTGTGCAGAAAAGCAATCCGACCAGCAGCAGCTTTTTGATCATTTCTTTTTCCCCCATAAAAACCGCATCAACAAAGCCAGCATCACCCCGGCAATTACGTCGAGCAGATGATGCTGGTGAACCAGAATGGTCGATGCAACAATCAGCACCAGCCACGCCGAAAGCAGTACACGCAACCCTGAGCCGGCCCGCGCCATGACCGCCAGACCAATAGCCATCGTGTACACCACATGCAGCGACGGCACCAGATTAAATGGCTGATCGACAGAAAACAGCGCCTGAAAAATCCCCCGGTAGAACTCGTCACCCGGCAGCGTCCGGGTAAAACCCAGTTGTGCCGGAAACAACAGGAAAACCATCCCGGAAATCCCGGTCGCAACGATCAATTCCCTGGCGAGGCGTTTTAACTCCGGTGGATTCAGGAAAAACGGCGGCAGGGCAAACAGAACGTACATCGACAGATACAGCCAGATAAATTCCGGGACGAACGGCGCTCGCAATTCCAGGGAAAAGAACAGCGAATAATGGTAGTCGCGCAAACCCGTCAGCCAGTTGGTCGTGGGATAGATGCTGAAAAAGGCGATTCCGACCAGTGCACCCCATGAAGCAAACGTGGCGAGCCGTTTGCTCAAGGGGAGTAACGGGTAAGCTGAACAGGTGTTGGCGGATTCGGAAAACATGCAGAACTCACGTTTATGGGATGGTTTCCCGGTGTCGGGATTATCCTGGATAAGCTCGTTAGAAGGGACGTTTCAGGATTATGGCATGGATGACTTTCCATATCTGGATTGCGGCGGCCCTATTCACCGCTAAAATAACCGTTTTTCCCCCACCCGAAAAAAGGAATCCCCATGAAAATCGGCACCCCCCTGAGTCCTTCGGCTACCCGTGTGATGTTGCTGGGCTGCGGCGAACTGGGCAAGGAAGTCATCATCGCGCTGCAACGGCTGGGCGTCGAAGTCATCGTGGTGGATCGTTATCCCAATGCGCCCGGCCAGCAGGTCGCGCATCGCGCCCATGTGATCAACATGGCCGATGGCGCGGCGCTGCGTGCGCTGGTCGAACAGGAAAAACCCCACCTGATCGTGCCGGAAATCGAGGCGATCGCCACCGACATGCTGGTCGAGATCGAGCGTGAGGGCTTGGCGGAGGTGATCCCCACCGCGCGGGCCGCGCAGCTCACCATGAATCGTGAAGGCATCCGCCGCCTGGCTGCGGAAACTCTGGGGCTGCCGACTTCGCCCTATGTGTTCGCCGACAGTCTTGAAGAATTGCAGGCCGCCATCGACGGCGGCATCGGTTATCCGTGCATCGTCAAGCCGGTGATGTCTTCATCCGGCAAGGGCCAGTCCAGGGTGGACGGCCCGGCGGATGTGAAAACCGCCTGGGATTACGCGGCGAGCGGCGGGCGGGTCAACCAGGGGCGGGTGATCGTCGAGGGCTTCATCGATTTCGATTACGAAATCACCCAGCTCACGGTGCGCGCCGTGGGTGTGACGGGCAGCGTGGAAACCTTCTTCTGCGACCCCATCGGTCACGTCCAGGTCAAAGGCGATTACGTGGAAAGCTGGCAGCCGCAGGTCATGAGCCCGGCGGCGCTGGCGCGTTCGCGGGAGATCGCCAAGGCGGTCACCGACAACCTGCAAGGACGCGGGATATTCGGCGTGGAATTGTTCGTGAAAGGCGACCAGGTGTGGTTCTCCGAAGTCAGCCCGCGTCCCCACGATACCGGCATGGTGACGATGGCGAGTCAGGTGCAGAGCGAATTCGATTTACACGCCCGCGCCATCCTCGGCCTGCCGGTGGACACCGGTTTGCGCGCCCCTGCCGCGAGCGCGGTGATCTACGGCGGCATGGAAGAAAAAGGCATCGCCTTTGAAGGGCTGGCGGAAGCCTTGAGTGTGCCAAACAGCGATATCCGCCTGTTCGGCAAGCCGGAAAGTTTTGTGCGCCGCCGTATGGGCGTGGCGCTGGCGACCGGCAAGGATGTGGATGAAGCGCGTGAGCGCGCCAAACTGGCTGCAAGCAAGGTCAGGCCGGTAGCGAAATAAGTAAAAAGCAGTTTTTAGTTTTGAGTGTTTAGTGTTTAGTTGAAGAGCGCGCTTCGCGCGACGACATCAACTAAACACGCAGCACTCAATATTCAAAACGCTTTCTATCCAACACTAAACCCGGATTTTTCATAAATTGCGCGCGCCCTCGCTTGTCTTTTGTTTCATATGCAAATTTCGCT
>CAYVIN010000074.1:0-21032 GCA_964451375.1 uncultured Sulfuricella sp. | reverse complement strand
CTACTACATCACCATCATGAACGAAAACTACGTTCATCCGCCGATGCCCAAGGGCGCGGAAGAAGGCATCCTGCGCGGCATGTATTTGCTCAATCGCGGCGCGCCGAGGAAGAAGCTCAAGGTGCAGTTGCTGGGCAGCGGCGCGATCCTGCGCGAGGTGATTGCCGCCGCAGAATTGCTGGAAGCCGATTTCGGCGTGTCATCCGACATCTGGAGTGTCACCAGCTTCAACGAATTACGCCGCGAGGGCCTGGAAGTGCAACGCTGGAACATGCTCCACCCCGAGCACACCCAGCGTGTTTCCTATGTCGAAAAATGTCTCAAGGACGGCTCCGGCCCGGTAATCGCCTCGACCGACTACATCAAGGCTTACGCCGACCAGATTCGCGCCTTCGTGCCGCGCCATTATGTGACGCTAGGCACCGACGGCTTTGGACGGTCCGACAGCCGCGAAAACCTGCGCCGCTTCTTCGAGGTGGATCGTTATTACGTCGCCGTCGCCGCGCTCAAGGCGCTCGCCGACGAAGGCGGACTCCCCGCCACGACGGTCGCGGAAGCCATCGCCAAGTACGGCATCGACGCCGACAAACCCAACCCGTTGACGGTGTAAGGAGAAACGCATGGCTAATATCAAGGAAGTGCGCGTCCCCGACATCGGCAGCTTCAACGAAGTGGACGTGATTGAAATCCTGGTCAAGGACGGCGACACGGTCAAAGCGGAAGATTCCCTGGTGACCCTGGAAAGCGACAAGGCCACCATGGACATCCCCGCCCCCTATGCCGGCAAGGTCAAAACCGTGCGCCTCAAGATCGGCGACAAGGTCTCCGAAGGCTCGGTGATTTTGACCATGGAAGCGGAAGATATCCTCCCCTCTCCCGCAAGCGGGAGAGGGGCAGGGGGAGAGGGTGCGTCAGTGACCAGCCCGACTCCAACCAAGCAGGTGTCTCTGCCCGACCAGCCCTCACCCCTGGCCCCTCTCCCGCAGGGCGAGGGGAACAAAGCGGCCCGTCCCGCACCACTGGAAACGGACGCCACCCCATCCTCCGCCAAGGTTCACGCCAGCCCGTCGGTGCGCGCCTACGCCCGCGAACTCGGCGCGAACCTCGCGCTGGTAAAAGGCTCCGGCCCGAAACGGCGCATCCTCAAGGAAGACGTGACCGCCTTCATCAAGTCCGAACTGTCCCGTCCACGCGGCGCGGCAGGCGGGGCAGGCCTTACCGTGCTGGAAATGCCGGTGGTGGATTTCGCCAAATTCGGCGCGATCGAGGTCAAACCGCTCACCAAGATCAAGAAACTCTCGGGCGCCAACCTGCATCGCAACTGGGTCACCGCGCCGCACGTCACCCAGCACGACGAAGCCGACATCACCGACCTGGAAGCCTTCCGCAAGTCTATGGGCGAAGAAGTCAAAAAACAGGGAGTGCGCCTCACCCTGCCGGCGTTCCTCGCCAAGGCAGTCGTCGCCGCCCTGAAAGCCTACCCGGATTTCAACGCCTCGCTGACCAATGACGGCGAAGCGCTGGTGATGAAACAATACTTCCACATCGGCGTCGCCGTGGACACGCCGGAAGGCCTGGTCGTGCCGGTGATCCGTGACGCGGACAAGAAAGGCGTACTGGACATCGCCCGCGAACTGGGCGACCTCTCCGCCCGCGCCCGCGAAAAGAAAATCTCCCCGGCGGAAATGCAGGGTGGCTGTATCTCGATTTCCAGCTTAGGGGGAATCGGCGGGAGTTTCTTCACGCCCATCATCAACTCCCCGGAAGTCGCGGTACTGGGCGTTTCGCGCGCCGTGATGAAACCGGTGTGGAACGGCAAGGAATTCGTGCCGCGCCTGATGCTGCCGCTGTCGCTGTCCTACGACCACCGGGTGATCGACGGCGCGCAAGGCGCGCGCTTCGTCACCTATCTCGGGCAGATGCTGACGGATGTAAGAAGGCTGCTGCTGTAGACCAAAATCCGTTCATCCTTCGACAAGCTCAGGACGAACGGATTTTGGTGGAGCCTTCCCCTAATTTTCCGTTCGTGGTGAGCTTGGCCTGTCCTGAACCTTGCCGAAGGATCGAGCCATGAACGGAAAAACCAGTTAACCGCGTGGGCACTACCGTGCCCACCCTACGATGTTTGATGGATACCCAACATGACTAAACTCGTCGAAATTGCCGTCCCCGACATCGGCGGATTTGAAAACATCGATGTCATCGAAGTCCTGGTCAAGCCGGGCGAGCGCATCGAGAAAAACGCCTCGCTGATCACCCTGGAAAGCGACAAGGCCACCATGGAAATTCCCGCGCCGCAGGGCGGGACGGTGAAGGCGCTGAAAGTGAAGGTGGGCGACAAGGTGTCGGAAGGCTCGCTGATCCTCACCCTGGACGCGGAGCAGGCCGCCGCGCCAGCGCCAGAAGCACCGCCGCTTGCCGCACCCAGTCCGGCAGTGAGTAACACATCGGGCAATGAACTCCACGCCGACGTGGTGGTGCTAGGCGCCGGCCCCGGCGGCTATACCGCCGCTTTCCGCGCCGCCGACCTGGGCAAGAAGGTGATCCTGATCGAACGTTACGCGAGTCTCGGCGGGGTGTGCCTGAACGTCGGCTGCATTCCCTCCAAGGCGCTGCTGCACGTCGCCAAGGTGATGACCGAAGCGCAGGAAATGAGCGCGCACGGCGTGACTTTCGCCGCGCCGAAAGTCGATATCGACAAAATCCGCACGTGGAAAGACAGCGTGGTGGGCAAGCTCACCGGCGGCCTGAAACAGCTCGCCAAACAACGCAACGTCACGGTGGTGCAGGGCCTCGGCCAGTTCATCGCGCCCCACCATATCCGCGTCGCGACGGCGGATGGCGAAAAGGATATCTCCTTCGACCACGCGATCATCGCCGCCGGTTCGCAGGCGGTAAAAATCCCCACTTTCCCCGTTGACCCGCGCATCATGGATTCAACCGGTGCGCTGGCGTTGGCCGACATTCCGAAACGCCTGCTGGTCATCGGCGGCGGGATCATAGGCCTGGAAATGGCGACTTTCTACGACGCATTGGGTTCAAAAATTACCGTGGTGGAACTCGGCGACCAGCTCATTCCCGGCGCCGACCCGGACATGGTAAAGCCTCTGCACAAACGTATCGCCAAACGTTATGAAGCGATTTACCTGAAAACCAAAGTCGCCGCACTGGAAGCCAAAAAGAACGGCATCCTTGCGACGTTCGAAGGTGACAACGCGCCTGAACCGCAGCTTTACGACCGGGTGCTGGTCGCGGTGGGCCGCCGTCCCAACGGCAAAACCATCGGCGCGGAACAGGCGGGGGTGACGGTCAACGAACAGGGCTTCATTCCGGTGGACAAGCAGCAGCGCACCAACGTGCCGCACATTTTCGCGATTGGCGACATCGTCGGCCAGCCGATGCTGGCGCACAAAGCGGTTCACGAAGGCAAGGTGGCGGCGGAAGTGATCGCCGGTCACAAGGCGGCGTTCGATGCGCGGGCGATTCCCTCCGTGGCCTACACCGACCCGGAAGTGGCATGGATGGGCCTCACCGAGACCGACGCCAAGGCACAGGGCATCCCTTACGAAAAAGCCTCGTTCCCTTGGGCGGCGAGTGGTCGCGCCTTGTCGCTGGACGCCGACAGCGGCGCGACCAAGCTGCTGGTCGAACCGGGCACCCGCCGGATTCTCGGCGCGGGCATCGTCGGCCCCCATGCCGGGGAACTCATCGCCGAAGCGGTGCTGGCCCTGGAAATGGGGGCGGATGCCGCCGATCTGGGGCTGACCATTCATCCTCACCCGACACTTTCCGAAACCCTGTGTTTCGCGGCAGAAATGGCGGAAGGGACGATCACCGACCTGTTTATCAAGAAGCGGTGACGGGAAATGGGGAATGGGGCTGCGTACGACGCCTCACCCATCCCCCATTCCCCAAGATTGACGCTCACCCCAAATCCGGCGATGATTCCCGGATGTCCGACATCCCGCAAATTTTCCTGGGCCGCCAGCCCATTCTCGACCGGTCGCAAAGCATCGTAGCCTACGAACTGCTGTTCCGCTCGGGGAACACCAGTAGCGCCAACGTCAGCGACGACGTACAGGCGACAGCCAACGTAATCAGCCACGCCTTCTCGGAACTGGGCGTCTCCACGGTGCTCGGCAAACACAAGGGCTTCATCAATTTCAGCAGTGACCTGCTGCTTTCCGACATCATCGAATTGCTCCCCAGAGATAAGGTGGTCATCGAATTACTGGAGACCATCACGGTCACGCCGCAGATCATCGAGCGCTGCCGGGAACTCAAAAAAATGGGCTTCACTCTGGCGCTTGACGATTACACCTCGGAAGACCCGCAATTCGAGGTGCTGCTGGAACTGGTGGATGTCGTCAAAATCGACTATCCACTGGTTGACAAGAGCGCTTTGCCGGATATCGTCAAACGGCTGAAACAGTGGCCGATCAAGCTGCTGGCGGAAAAAATCGATGACCGCGAACAGGCCGACTATTGCCTGGACTTGGGTTTTGATCTGTTTCAAGGCTATTTCTACGCCAAACCGGTGATCCTGACCGGCAAAAGTCCCGACCCGTCCCGCCTCAATCTGCTGCGCCTGCTGGGCCTGGTGCTGGGCGACGCCGAGATCACCGAAATCGAGACGGTATTCAAACACGATCCATCGCTGACCTTCAAAATGCTCAAGCTGGTCAATTCAGTCGGGATGGGGCTGAGCCAGAACATCAACTCCCTCAACCACGCCATCATGGTGTTGGGACGCCGCCAGTTGCAGCGCTGGATACAGCTTTTGATGTTTGTACCAAGCAACGGCAGTACTGAAAACCCGCTCCTGCAACTCGCCGCCACACGCGGCAAACTCATGGAACTGCTGGGTCAAATCCAGGCCCCGCGTGATCGCGATTATCAGGATCGCGCCTTCATCACCGGCATCCTGTCGCTCCTCGACACCCTGCTGGGGATGCCGTTGGTCGAGATCACCGAACAAATCAATCTGGCCCCGGACGTAAAAATCGCCTTGCTGGAACATCACGGGATGCTCGGTGAATTGCTCGACCTTACCGAAAAACTCGAAACCAACGATTTTGAAAGCGCCGGGGAACTCCTCCAGTATTCCGGCCTGACCGTGGAACAACTACTTCAGGCGCAGATGGAAGCCATGCGTTGGGCCAACGACCTTGCCGAGCAGGCCTGAAATTATGCCGGGCAATTTCTCCCCAACCACCACCAGCAATTTTTCCGCCGCACCCCCCAAGCCGCTGGCCGACATCATGAGCCGCACCCTGGTGGAAATCTCCCCCGTGCAGATGATTGCGGCGGCAGCGGAAATCATGGCCCAGGCGCGGATCAGTTCGCTGGTGGTAGTGGAAAACGATGTTGCCATCGGTATCGTCACCGAACGCGACATCCTGCGCGCTCTCATCACCGGCGTGGAACCACAAGCCACGGCAATCCGCGCGATCATGAGCAGCCCGGTGATCAGCGCGCCGCAGGAGATGGATTACCGGGAAGTTTATCGCCTCCTGGTGCACCATAACGTGCGCCACCTGCTGGTGGTGGATGGACAAGGCAAGCGCACCGGCATCGTCAGCGAAAGCAATCTGAAATCCCACATCGGCGTGGAATTTTTCGTGCGGATGCGGGAAGTACGCGGCGCGATGACTTCCACCGTCATCACCCTCGAACCCCACGCCACGGTTGGTCAAGCCGCCAACCTGATGGAAAAACATCGCATCGGCTGCATCATCATCGAGCAGGAACGGCGTCCGCTGGGCATCGTCACCGAGCGCGACATGGTCAGGCTGTATCAGCACGGCAAGGAAATCACCCAGGCGACGCTGGATCAGGTGATGAGCAGCCCGGTGTATAACATCGACGCCGAATCGAGCTTGCAACAGGCGGTTCACCTGATGCACGCCAACGCCGTGCGGCGCATCGTGGTCGTGGAGGGAGAAGGACGCATCGCCGGCCTCCTGACCCAGCACGACATCGTCAAACGACTGGAAGGGGAATACGTCGATCAGTTCATTCTGGAACGGCGGCGGGTCGAGTCGGAACTACAAAAAACCCAGTCCCACCTCAACCACGTTCTCAATGTCAGCCCCGCCGCGACCTACGTCATGCGCCCCAATCCGGCCCATACGGGGGAGATGACGGTTTTTTTCGCCACCGAACAAATCACCCGGATTTCCGGTTATTCGCTGGAGGAAATGTCCCCGCCGGATTTTTGGGCGAACGGCTTGCATCCCGACGACCGCGAGGCCGCACTCGCCAATCAGGAGATTCTGCTTCGTGACGGGCGGCTGGAGCACCAATACCGCTTCCGCCATAAAAACGGCGGGTGGATATGGATCGAAGACCGTCTGGTGGCGATTTGTGACGAACACGGCAAGCTCTGCGAAATCGTCGGCTCGTGGCTGGATATCACCCAACGCAAACAAGCCGAACAGGCCTTGCTGAAAATCAACGAAACCCTGGAAGCCAAAGTCGCCCAGGAAGTCTCCAGCAACCGCGAAAAGGATCATCTGTTGATTCGCCAGTCGCGGCTCGCCGCGATGGGGGAAATGCTCGGCAACATCGCTCACCAGTGGCGGCAGCCGCTCAACACCCTGGCGCTGATTCTGGGCAACATCAAGGACGCCTACGAATTCAACGAACTATCGGAAAGTTATCTTCAGGAAGAAATAAACAAGGGTAATGAAGTCATCAAACGCATGTCGGGCACCATCGACGACTTCCGCAACTTCTTCAATCCCAACAAACAGGCCACCCTGGCGGGCCTGCTGGATATCGTCGAAAACGCTCATTCCCTGGTGGCGGCGAGTTTCAGCAATCACGGCATCAGCGTACACATCGACCGAAGCCGCGACGCAGAGGCGGAAATTTTTCCGAATGAACTCGCCCAGGTGATTCTCAACCTGCTCGCCAACGCCAAGGAAGCCATCATCGAGAAAAAAATCGCTAACGGCGACATCCGCATTGCGATCCGCAATTCCGAAAAACAGGCGATCATCACCGTATCCGACAACGGCGGCGGCGTACCGGAAGACCTCTTGCCGAAAATCTTCGAGCCTTATTTCACCACCAAAATCAAGGGCAGTGGAATCGGCCTGTACATGAGCAAAAAAATCGTCGAGCTAATGAATGGGCGCATCGAAGCACACAACACGGATGAGGGTCTGGAGATATCCATAATCCTGCCGGGGCGCGGATAAACCGGGCGCAGGAAATAATTCAGTTTTGACGCAACGCCTTGACCAGCGAATACGTGAAATAAGTCAGTAGCGACACAAACACCGCCAGAGACAATTCCGCCAGGGAAAACCCCAACAGGCTCCAGGCCTTATCGGCACAGGAACCGGTCGCCTGGAATAACAGCGGAACCCGCTCCCCGGCCCAATCAACCAGCGCTTCCCACCAGGGATAATCCGCGCCGCACGAAGCAAAGCGCACAAAACGCTGCAACCAGGTCTGATAGCCGGCCACAAATACCCCTGTCGCCGCGCCGGCGGCCATCAGGAACAACAGCGCGGCGCACGACCAGCGCCCCCGTGCGGCAAGCAGCCCAAGCAACCCGACTGCACCGATGAACAAGTACAACATCCGCTGGATAATACACAAGGGACATGGAGAAAGGCTCAGCAACTGGGTCAGGATCACACCGAAGCCGGTCAGTCCGAATCCGACCGCAAAGGCAAAAACAAAAGGAAAGCGGGGGGAGCGTAGAAAGGCGAAGCGCATCACGATTTATCCTTTTCAAGCGCCATCAAGTGAAAATGGCCCAAATGTTAACAGTTTTTCGATGGCAAAAAGATTAACCGATTCGGCATAACGGGTATTTCCCGCTAAAATGGCGTCCGGATACAACCCTCCATTCATCATGAAATTCGCCCGTTTATTTCTTCTAGGTTTGTTGATTTTCCTGTCGCCGGGCTGGCTGCACCCGGTCTTCGCAGCGCCACCCGAGGCACTGAGACTCGACGATGGCACGGATATTCCCTTGCGCATCTATCCGGCGCGCGGCGACACCCTGATCCTCTGGCTGGCTTGCGACGAAGGACACGGCACTCGCGAAGCACGCGCCTCCTGGGGACTTGCGGCAAACGGTATTGAAGCCTGGCTGCCGGACTATCTGGGCGGACATTTTCTCCCGGTTGCGCCAAGCAGCATGGTGCAAATCACCGGCGAGGAAGTCGCCGCACTGATCGATCTGGCCCGGCAACACACTGGCAAGAAAATGTTCCTGGTGTCGGCGGGGCGCGGCGCGTTACCCACTCTGTTGGGAATCCGCGCCTGGCAGGAGCGCAATCCAGGGCGCGCCGGCCCGCTCGGCGTCATCCTGTTTTACCCCGAGCTTTACGCCGACACCCCGGACGCCGGGGCTGAAGCGCAATATCATGAAATCGTCGGCAAAACCCATATCCCGATTTTTGTCTATCAGGGCGAACGTTCGCCGGGCCGCTGGTGGCTGGGGCATTTACGCGATGCGTTGAGCAGCGGCGGCAGCACCGTATCGACTGAGTTGCTGCCCAAAGTGCGCGGCTATTTCTACGTGCGTCAGGATCCCACCCCTGAAGAAGAGGCTCTCGCCCAACGCCTTCCCGACCTGATTCGTAAGGCCATGACCAAACTCGACACCGTTTCCGGAGGAACCCGATGACACGCCTGGTAACTTCCCTGCTTGCACTGACCCTTCTCGCCACACCGGCCTGGGCGCTTGACCTGAAACCCTACAAGGGCGGCCCGACGCCGCCGCTGGCGCTCACGGACATCAACGGCAAACGCCACGACCTCAAGGATTACGCCGGGAAAGTCGTGATGGTGCAGTTCTGGGCGACCTATTGCGCCCCCTGCATCAAGGAAATGCCCTCGGTGGAACGCCTCAAGGCTCACCTGTCCGGCAAGCCCTTCGCCATCCTCGCCGTAAATATGGGAGAAGGCGAATCCGAAGTACGCGATTTTTTGAAAAAACTCAAGGTGGACTTCACCATTCTCATGGACGGTGACGCACAAGCCATCGGCGACTGGAAAGTATTTGTAGCGCCCTCGACGTTTATCATCGACACTCAGGGGAAAATCCGCTACACCCTGCAAGGCGGCGCAGAGTGGGACGCCCCCGATTTGATGCAGGCGATTTTGGCGTTAACCCGGGAATCCCCGTCAAAATGACCTATTTGACGCACATCGGCGCGCCTGTCGGCGAATAATCGTGCATAATAATCCCCCAAAAAACCAACACCCTTCAACAAGGCCATTGAAGTGAAATTATTCCCTGCGCTGAACTTCGTCGTACTGCTGGCAGCTTTGCTGGCAGCCTCGGCGCAAGCTGCAAACGCACCCTATCCGGCCCCCAAAACCCTGGCTGTGATTTATGACATGGGCGACGATCCGGACGGCGGCGTGTTTTCGCGCATCGTGGCCGGCATTGAAGACACCCCCGACGTAGTAGTGTATCGGGTAGCGCTGAAATCCGGGTTAATGGAACTCGCCTCGACCTCGCCACCTTCCCTCCGCGCCATCCATCTGGCCGCCAACACTCAGGGGGGTATCGCGGTGATCTACCCGGACATCGGCGAACCTTATCGCAGCGTTTTCACCAAAATCATCGAAGGTATCGAGGACAAGGCCAAAACCCGTGTTTCCAGCTTTCCCATCGGCGCCAACCAAAACACTCAGGACCTGGCCGGCGAATTGCGCAAACAAAACGTCCAGGTCGTCATCGCCCTCGGACGCAACGGTCTGAAAGCCGCTTCCACACTGGATCGCGACATCAGCATCGTGGCCGGCGGGGTATTGTCGGTTCCGGAAGCCGAAGTGCGCGGCATGTCGGTATTCAGTCTCGCCCCCGACCCATCCCTCCTGTTTGACCGACTCAAGGTGCTGATGCCTTCAGTAAAACGTATATATGTCGTTTACGACCCGCGCCAGAATGCCTGGTTGATCCGTCTGGCACGTGAAGCAGCGCGCAACTTGGGCATCGAACTGGTCGCCCAGGAAGCGGCAGACCTGAAAACCGCCATGCGTATCTATCAGGACAACATGGCGTCCGCCGACCCCAAAAAGGAGGCGGTGTGGTTACCCCAGGATTCGGTCACGGTGGAAGAATCCTCGGTATTGCCCTTCGTCCTTCAGGAAGCATGGAACCGCTCGTTGCTGGTTTTTTCCAGCAACGTGTCGCATGTCAAACGCGGGGCGTTGTTTTCGCTGTATCCGAACAACATGGAACTCGGACGCAACCTCGCCTCTTCGGCTTTGGGCCAAATGACCTCGGGACGCCTGGTCACCAACATTACCCCGCTCAAGGACGTATTGATGGCGGTTAACGTGCGCACCGCCGGGCATCTTGGCTTGACGATAGGCCAACGCCAATTGCAGGCTTTCGACATGGTATTCCCCGAACCATGACCCCTTTTTCCAGATTCCTGCGCAAACATTCTTTCAGCCGCCAGTTGAGCATCGTCGTGGCGATCGCGTTGCTGAGCCTGGCTTTTGCATCATCACTGGCGACCTCCTGGCAAAGTAGCCGCCTGATTCGCGCCAACTTGCTCGAACAAGGTCAGCGCATCGCCGAAAACCTGGCGCGGCAAAGCAAACTGGCGCTGATTTACGATTCCGAGGACAACGCTACGGAAGCCGTTTCGGTGACACTCAACTTCCCGGACGTGATCGCCCTGGAAATTCACCATGCCAATGGCCGCCTGTTACTTCAGAAAGGCAACAAGGAAGACTTGCCAGCGCCGTCCGGCAAGCCGCACCACGTTCCCCAGCAGGGTGCAACCCTGGAAGCGGAAAGCGACGACGCCTGGCATTTTGTCGCCCCCGTATTGGCCGGCAAACCGGTTGAGGCGTCCCCTTTTGAAGTCAGCGAACCGACTCAGGAAGCTCTAGGCTATGTCGTCGTCGTCCAGAGCAAAAAAACCCTGATGAAAATGCGCACTGAAGTTTTCGCCGTCAACTTCGCGGTGTCCTTCTTTTTCGCGTTCGTCTTCCTGGTGGTCGTACGCAATCTCACCACCCGCCTAAGCCTCCCCCTGGAACGGCTTTCCGACGCCATGGCGCGCGCCGAAGCCGGAGCCAGCGAAGTACGCGCCGAGCCGTCCGGCCCCAAGGACATAGCCGACATGGCGCTGGCTTTCAACAAAATGATGGCCTCGCTGGAAGCCAGCAAACGCGACCTGCAAACCCTGCTCGACAATCTTCCCGCTGCGCTGGTGGTGCATGGCCCGGATACATCCATCCGCTATGCCAACCCGGTCGCCCTGACATTTTTCAACCTGCCCGGCGAGCAGGTTTTCGGCAAAGCCGAGTCCGCTTACGACTGGCATTTCATCCGTGCCGACGGCTCCGTCATGCCGCCCGAAGAACACCCCGTCAACCGGGTCGCCGCCGACAAACTGCCGCTCCACGACTACACCGTGGGGATCATCCACTCCACCGGGGAAGCCCCCCGCTGGGCCTCGGTCAGCGCCTTCCCGGAAACCGACAACCACGGCAATCTCGAACAGATCATCGTGTGCCTGGTTGACATTACCGAACGCAAACACTACGAGTTGGCTCTGGAACGCGACGCCCAGGAATGGACGCAGGCGATGGACGCCTTCACCGACATCATTTACCTGCTCGACACCAAGCGCAATTTGCTGCGCGCCAACCGGATGTTTTTCGCCAGCATCGGCAAGGAACCCGCCGAGGCGCTGGGACAGCCCATCATCGGCCTCATTCACAGCACCGGTGAAGCGGAAAACTGTCCGGTATGCCGCGCCCAGGAAGAAAAACGCGACGCCCTGATTACCATGGAAGCCGATCACCCGGCGAACTCGACCCACTGTCCGGTGGAAGTCACCGTCAAAATCATCCGCGATCAAGCCGGTCAGCCACAATCCATCCTGACCGGCATTCACGACCTGACCAACACCCGCAAGATTGAAAACCAGTTGCGCCTGCTCAATGAATCGCTGGAACAACGGGTATTGGAAGAAGTCTCGAAAAACCGTGAAAAGGATTCCATGTTGATCCAGCAATCACGCCACGCCACCATGGGCGAAATGATGCACAACGTCGCCCACCAGTGGCGGCAGCCCCTGAATGCGCTCAACCTGATCCTGCAAAACATCAAGGATGCTTACGAATTCAACGATCTGACCAAGGAAACCCTGGACGAACTGGTCGCCGACGGTAACCGGGTGGCCCAGAAGATGTCTACCACCATTGACGACTTCCGCAACTTCTTCAAACCCGACCAGCGCAAAACCCGTTTCAACCTGCGCAACTCAATCCGCGAGGCGCTGAATCTGGTCGAAGCCGGGCTTCACAACAATCACATTGAGGTAGTCGTAGAGGCCGATGAAGACGTTTTTGTTGAAGGTTTTCAAGGCGAATATTCGCAAGTTCTGCTGAACGTTCTGGTCAACGCCAAGGACGCCCTCAAGCCTCAAAAACGCACGGGGAAAGTTGTCATACATCTGGAAAGCTGCGATGGACAAGGTATCGTGCGCGTCACTGACAACGCCGGAGGCATACCGGAAAACGTCCTGCCCAAGATTTTCGACCCCTACTTCACCACCAAGGAAAGCGGATCGGGTATCGGGCTGTACATGTCTCGGATGATCATGGGGCACATGAACGGCAACATCACCGCACGCAACATCGACGGCGGCGCGGAGGTCACGATCAGCGTACCGATTATGGAACAAACATAAAAAGAACAATTGCTCGGACAGAAATACTTCAGGGGACAAGCAATGAAAAACGTCATGCTGAAATTCGTGGGTTTCCCATTGCTGCTAAGCAGCGTCGGAATCGTCCACTCCCAGGAACTCGATGACGACCTCGCCCTGGCCTACGGCGACAAGGCGACCGTGAGTATCGCCACCGGCAGCCAACAATCGCTGCGCCGCGCCCCCGCCGTCGCGACGGTGATCACCGCCGAGGAAATCGCCGCAATGGGCGCAACCGACCTCGACGAAGTGCTGGAAAACGTGCCGGGCGTCCATGTTGCCCGCACCGCGATCCGCTACGCCCCAACCTACGTAATCCGTGGCATCTATTCCGGTTCCGGGGCTCTCAACCCCCAGGTTCTGCTCCTGCAAAACGGCATCCCCACCACCACCATGTATACCGGTGACAAAGGTTCCGCTTGGTTTGGTGTGCCGATCGAGAACATCGCCCGCATCGAGATCATCCGGGGCCCTGGTTCCGCGCTCTACGGTGCAGACGCTTATGCTGGAGTCATCAACATCATCACCAAAACCGCTGCCGACACGCCAGGAACCGAAGTCGGCGCACGCTACGGTTCCTTCGGCAACCGCAGCACGTGGGGGCAGCACGGTGGCCAGATTGGCCCGGTTAACGTGGCAGCCTATCTACGCTTTGGCGCCACCGATGGCATCCAGGAAATCATCCAGGCCGACGCCCAGACTGCCAACGATAAACGCACCGGCACCCGCGCGAGCCTAGCGCCGGGATCGGTAAATACTGGCTACAACGCTGTCGATGCCAGCCTGAACCTCAGTTATGAAAATTGGCGTTTGCGCACCAGTTACAAACTACGCGATCAATTGGAAACCGGGGTCGGAGTTTCCTCGGCGCTCGACCCTAACAGCTATGGTCGGGCGGAAAACGTCAATGCCGATCTCTCGTGGAGCGACCCCCAGTTTGCCCACGATTGGAGCGTGGGCGTAAGTGCATCCCTACAGTATTACACTTTCACCTACCCGACGAACTTGCAACTTTACCCCCCCGGCACCAAGCTTGGCACGACAGTTTTTCCCGACGGCATGGTCGGCGGGCCAAACTCGTGGGACAAGCAATTCCGCTTTTTGGGCCACGCCACTTACTCCGGTTTTTCCGGCCATAACCTACGCTTGGGGGCAGGGCACGACGACCTCGACCTTTACCGCGCCAAAACCATCAAGAACAATTTGCTGAATGCCAGCGGCACACCCACTCTGCCGGGGCCAGTGCTCGACTATTCCGGCATCCAGCCCTTCATCACACCGCATCAGCGGCAAGTCGATTATTTCTATGCCCAGGACGAGTGGAACATCGCCCGAGACTGGACACTGACCACCGGGGTGCGCCACGACCATTATTCCGACTTTGGCGGCACCACCAACCCGCGTCTCGCACTGGTATGGGACGCCAACCTTGATCTCACCGCAAAGCTGCTTTATGGCCAAGCCTTCCGCGCGCCGTCCTTTGGCGAGCAGTACACCACCAACCCCGTGACCAGTGGCAACCCCAAACTGAAGCCGGAAACTATCCAAACGCTGGAGGCTGCATTCTCCTGGCAAGCACACAGAAATATCCAGGTGAACCTTAGCCTGTTCCGCTATGAAATGCAGGATGTGATCCGCCTAGTGAACAACCCCGCCCCGGCACCAGGTGCCACCTATCAGAACATTGGTGCCCAGCACGGCAGCGGGTTGGAGTTGGAAGCGATATGGGATGCTGGCAGCACCTTACGTTTGACTGGCCACTACGCCTACCAGCAGTCCATTGACGACGCTACCGGCAAAGATGCCGGATACGCCCCGCATCACCACATATACGCCCGCGCCGACTGGCGTTTCACCGGCGGCTTGCTGCTCAGCGGCCAACTCAACCATGTCGCCGACCGCAAACGCCCGGCTGGCGATGCGCGGCCACAAGTGCCGGACTACACCACCGTCGATTTGACACTGCGCACGACGCGCGGCAGGAACCAGTGGGATTTTGCCGCCTCGGTGCGCAATTTGTTCAATGCGACAGTGCTCGAACCCAGTCTCGCGCCCGGCGCACAAATTCCCAACGACTTGCCGATGGCGCCGCGCTGGTTCTATTTGCAGGCCATCTACAATTTATGACCAGTTAGCGTAGTAATCAGGCCAAGTCGGAAAACCGCCCGAAGAAACGCATAATCAGCGTAGATTTTGTCCATTTAACCTAAAAACCTCAGTTGGACGGGTTGGAGTGTGCGGTTTTTGGGGTGCAGGGCAAGGCGCGACGACGAGTAATGGTCGCTCCATTGCGAGGAGGAGCAACGCAGCAATGCGCCCCAAAAACCGTGCAATCCGGCCCGTAGCGCTCTCACCAAATAGGTGAGCGTCAATACAATGACAAAGTAGTTTAGAACCAACACCGTATGCGTCATGGCAAGCGGTCAACTGAGGTTTTTAGGTTTAATGTGAATCTGATACTGCCGAGAATAAAGTTACACCATCCCCATCATCATGGAGGCAATAATGATTACCCGTTTCAAGGTGCTGTTACCCATTTCCCTGCTGGCGATGCAAATTCCCGCCGCCTTCGCGCAATCGCCGGAGGAAGAAGACCTTGCGCTGGCATACGGCGATAAGGAATCCGTCAGCATCGCCACAGGAACCAAACAGGCGGTGCGCCGCGCACCGTCGGTTACCTCCGTCGTTACTGCCGAGGACATCAGGGCGATGGGAGCGACCAATCTCGATGAAGTCATGGAGTCTATCCCCGGCGTTCACGTCAACCGATCCCATGGCTCCTACATGTCCCTGTATTCGATCCGTAGCATTAGCAGCACCCCTATCACCAATCCGCAAGTGCTGATGCTGCAAAACGGCATCCCGACAAGCACAGCCTGGCGCGGCGACCGCGGACAATCGGTCGGTGCGCCGTTGCTGGAAAATGTCGAGCGAATCGAAGTGATCCGCGGCCCTGGTTCGGCGCTGTATGGCGCGGATGCGTTTTCCGGCGTGGTCAACATCATCACCAAGAACGCCAACACTGCCCCAGGAACTACGGTTGGCGCACGTGGCGGTTCGTTCAATTCGCAAAACGTCTGGGTACAGCACGGTAGCCGCCAAGGCGCGCTCGACGTCGCAGCATACCTGCAAGTCAGTCGTAGCGACGGTGCCGGCCAGACCATCGCCGCCGACGCCGCCACCCGGCTCAACAAGGCATTCGGAGGAATCTCCAGTTATGCCCCCGGCCCAATGAATACCGGCGACCAAGTCATCGACGCCCAACTCGACATGGGTTACGACAAATGGCGGCTGCGCGGCGGTATCAAGCAGCGTAGCGCCGACGCCGGGGTCGGCGTTTCTTACGCCCTGGATCCGGTGGGTACGGAAAAAACACGCCACGTCAACGCCGACCTGTCCTGGAACGATGAGCGCTTTACCGAGAACTGGGGTTTAGGATTCACTGCCAGTTATCTGCAACATATCGAGGAAAATTCCTACCAGATGTATCCGCCGGGCACGATTCTTCCGGCCTACACCGTCAGCGCCACCACGCCCGCCGGAATACAAGCCTTGCTCGGGCCGGTCGGCACCACGGTCAGAACATTCACCAACGGCATGTTAGGTACGCCGGGCCGCTGGGAGCGGCAATTCCGCGTGTCTGCCAATGCGGCGTATAACGGCTTCGCCGGCCACAGCATCCGCTTGGGCGCGGGTCACGAAGACCTGAACATGTACCAGATACAAACCGTGAAAAATTTCTGGCTGCGGAGTGATGGCCCTGCGTCGCTCATCGGCGTTCCCGTTCCCACCGGCGCATTGATCGATTATGCGGCGCTCCAGCCGCACCAGTTGCCGCACCGCCGCTTCAACGATTACGCCTATATCCAGGACGAATGGAAGCTGGCCCGCGACTGGACGCTCACTGGCGGTGTGCGCAGCGACAGCTATTCCGATTTCGGCAATACCACCAACCCGCGTCTGGCGCTGGTGTGGGACGCCGCCTACGACCTAACCGCCAAGCTGATGTACGGCCAAGCCTTCCGCGCCCCGTCGTTCAATGAACAATACGGCGTCAACCCCTCCGGCGACGGCAATCCCGACATAAAACCGGAAAAAATTAAAACTCTGGAGGCCGCCTTGTCCTGGCAGGCGCGCAACTCACTCAAGCTCAATCTGAACCTATATCGCTACACCATGAAGGATACGATACGCCCGGTGGCCAAGCCCGGCGGGATCGGACAACAATTCAACAATACCGGCCAGTTGCACGGCAGCGGGATGGAAGTTGAGGCGGTGTGGGATGCGGGCCGCAATCTGCGGGTGACAGCCAACCTCGCCTTGCAGGAATCGATAGATGAAACCACCAACACCGACGCCGGCTACGCGCCACGCAAACATGCCTTTGCCAGGGCCGACTGGCGCATGGCAAGTAACTGGATGCTCAGTTCTCGACTCAACTGGGTAGCCGACCGCCGCCGCGTCAAGGGCGACACCCGACCGCAAGTGCCGGACTACACCACGTTCGACCTGACCCTGCACAACACCAGTGAAAAGAGGCAGTGGAATTTTGCCGTCGCAGCGCGCAACCTGTTCAACGCCACGGCGCTGGAACCCACGCTGTACGTTGCAGCGCCCGGCAGCCTGCCCGCTTACCCGACCTCCAACATCCCCGGCGACCTCCCGGTCGCGCCGCGTTCGCTGTGGCTGCAAGTCACTTATAAACTCTAAGTATGACTGACGCCCAATTCATTTCTTGACTCCCTCCGGCCCCGCTTTTTGCGGGGCCGGCACATTTCAATGGAGTACAGCGATGAACCAGGCTACCGACGCCCGTAACCTAGCCCTGGATCAAGGAAAACATTTCCGGCTGGCGTTCGAGGTGGAAAAGATTCTGCTGGATATGGGCAAATCCAATTTACGTATGAATTACGCCGGAATGACTTCGTCATTGGGTGCGGATTTGGGCCTGACGCCCCGAGAATTTCACATTTTTCGGGTGCCGATGTTTCTTGCCGGAATGCCGCCCTGTTGGGTGGAAGCATCTGAAAAGCCGGAAGGAACCCTTTTCCCAACCCCGTGCCGCGACATTGCTTACGAAGGGCTGGCTGTACGCACCTGGAAAAACAAAACTGTTTGAACAACAAACCTGCAAAAGGTATGCTTCAACGGTCGTAACCGCTTACGGCAAGAGCCGTATCGGTTACACCATCCCCATCATCATGGAGGCAATAATGATTACCCGTTTCAAGGCGCTGTTCCCAATTTCCCTGCTGGCGTTGCAAATTCCCGGCGTCCTCGCGCAATCGCTGGAAGAAGAAGATATTGCGCTGGCATTCGGCGATAAGGAAACCATCAGCATTGCCACCGGAACCAAACAGACGGTGCGCCGCGCACCATCTGTTACCTCCGTCATTACTGCCGAGGACATCAAGGCGATGGGGGCGACCAACCTCGATGAGGTGATGGAGTCGATACCCGGCGTTCACGTTAACCGCTCCGCAGGCTCCTACTTTTCCGTATATACGATCCGCGGCATCGGCAGCACCCAGACCACCAACCCGCAAGTGCTGATGCTGCAAAACGGCATCCCGACCAGCTCCGCCTGGCGCGGCGACCGCGGACAGTCCATCGGTACGCCGCTGCTGGAAAATATCGCCCGCATCGAAGTCATCCGCGGCCCCGGCTCGGCGCTGTATGGCGCCGATGCCTTTTCCGGCGTCATCAACATCATCACCAAAAACGCCGCAACGGCTTCCGGCACGGAAATGGGCGTACGGGTGGGATCGTTCAATTCGCAGAATGTCTGGGTGCAGCACGGCAGCCGACAAGGCGCGCTCGATGTCGCTGCCTATCTGCAAGTCGGGCGTAGCGACGGCGCCGGTCAGACTCTCAGCGCCGACGCCGCCACTCGGCTCAACAAGGCATTCGGCGGGACATCCAGCTACGCCCCCGGCCAACTGAACACGGGTGACCAGGTCGTTGACGCTCAACTTGAGCTTGGCTACGACAAATGGCGACTGCGTACCGGCATCAAGCAGCGTAGCGCCGACACGGGTGCCGGCATCTCTTACGCCCTGGATCCGGTCGGTAGCGAAGAAACGCGACGCATCAACGCCGACCTGTCGTGGAATGATGACAATTTTGCACAGAACTGGGGACTGGGATTCGCCGCCAATTATCTGCAACAGATTGAGGACAATTCCTACCAAATGTATCCACCGGGCACCAATTTCCCGCCCTACACGGTCAGCGCCACCACGCCGGCGGGAATACAAGCCTTGCTCGGCCCCGTCGGCACAACTGTCAGAACATTCACCAATGGCATGTTGGGTACGCCGGGCCGCTCGGAGCGGCAATTCCGGGTATCCGCCAATGCCACATATACCGGTTTCGCCGGCCACAACATCCGCTTGGGTGCGGGTCACGAAGACCTGAACATGTACCAGGTCAATACCGTCAAAAACTTCTGGCTGCGCACCGATGGCGCGGCGGCGCTCATCGGCGTTCCCGTCCCCACTGGCGCATTGATCGATTATGCAGCACTTCAGCCGCACCAGTTGCCGCACCGCCGCTTCAATAATTACGCCTATATTCAGGACGAATGGAATCTGGCCCGCGACTGGACGCTTACTGGCGGTGTGCGCAGCGACAGCTATTCCGATTTCGGCAACACCACCAACCCGCGCCTGGCGCTGGTGTGGGACGCCAGCCTCGACCTCACCGCCAAGCTGATGTTCGGCCAGGCCTTCCGCGCCCCCTCGTTCAATGAACAATACGGCGTCAACCCGGGTGGAGACGGCAACCCCGACATAAAACCGGAACGCATTAGAACGATGGAGGCCGCCTTTTCCTGGCAAGCGCACAACTCACTCAAGCTCAACTTGAACCTGTACCGCAATGTCATGCAGGATGCGATCCGCCCAGTTGCCAAGCCCGGCGGGATTGGTTTTCAATTCACCAACACCGGCCAGTTGCACGGCAGCGGGATGGAAGTTGAAGCGGTCTGGAATGCCGCCCGCAATCTGCGCGTGACGGCCAACCTCGCCTTGCAGGAAATGATAGACGAAACCACCAATACCGACGCCGGCAATGCACCGCGCAAACATGCCTATGCCAGGGCCGACTGGCGCATAGTTGACAATTGGATGCTCACCTCTCAACTCGACTATGTGGCTGACCGCCGCCGCGTCAAGGGCGACACCCGGCCGCAAGTGCCGGACTACACCACGTTCGACCTGATCCTGCGCAACACGAACGAGAAGAGACCATGGAACTTTGCCGTCGCGGCGCGCAACCTGTTCAACGCCACGGCGCTGGAACCCACGCTGTACGCCGCGCCACCCGGCAACCTGCCCACGTACCCAACCTCCGCCATCCCCGGCGACCTCCCGGTTGCGCCGCGTTCGCTGTGGTTGCAAGTCACTTACAAACTCTGAATATGACTGACGCCCTATTCATTTTTTGATCCCATCCGACCCCGCCTAGTGCGGGGTCGATACATTTCAATGGATCACAGCGATGAACCCGCCGCCCCACGCGCCTACCGACGCCCGAAACCTCGGCTCGCACAACAGCCACGTCAAACCTGCCGACCGGGTGCGTCTGCTCGGCTACAAACCCGCCACAGTGTGGCTCACCGGATTATCCGGGTCGGGCAAATCGACGTTGGCTTACGCTCTGGAAAAACACCTGGTCGAAAACGGCCATCTCGCCTATGTGCTCGACGGCGACAACATCCGCCACGGTTTGAACAGCGACATCGGTTTTTCCCCGGAATTCCGCCACGAAAACATCCGGCGTATCGCCGAAGTCGCCAAACTTTTCAACGACGCCGGCGTCCTGGTCATCGCCGCCTTCATTTCGCCCTACCAACGGGATCGCAGCATGGCGCGGGAAATCGTCGGCAAGGAACGTTTTCTGGAGATCCACCTGAATGCCGACATCTCGGTATGCGAAAGCCGCGACCCCAAAGGCCTCTACAAAAAGGCCAGGGAAGGCCTGATCAGCGACTTCACCGGGGTTTCGGCCCCCTATGAAATCCCCGAAAACCCCGACATCCACATCGACTCGGGCCGCCTCAGCATTTCCGAGAGCGTCGCGCATATCGCTGAACGGCTCACGACTTTTCTGAAGCCCCAATAACCCCCACCTGAATCCAGCTGGCATGGCAAAGCGGTGTTTGTCCGGCATAGTTTCGCGGTTATCGGCCTGAGTCCTACGCCCAGGGCAATCGCACTATGTGGAAAAAGGCTGCCTTCATACTTCGACCACCCCGCCTCCCCCTTTGTAAAAGGGGGATTGAGGGGGATTTCAGCGGTGGCGGCAATTCCACCTTGGGCAAAA
>CAYVIN010000073.1:0-21830 GCA_964451375.1 uncultured Sulfuricella sp. | reverse complement strand
GTTTTTCCTCTGCGTCTTTGCGCCTTTGCGGTTCAAACTGCCTTTTCCAGGTTAAACTTCGTGGAAGTGCCGGAGAAGCCCCCGGCACTCCTGCTATTTTTCCTACTTGATTGTGTACACCAACCCATACCGGGCATTGTCGAGCATGTCCTTTTCACTCGCGCCGTAACCGACATAGGCCTGAGTACCCGCCAGCGAACGCAGATCAAGGTTATCCACGATAGGCACCGCGAGGTTGTTGGTCAGCGTGGCGCTGAAGTTGGTATCGAGCTGCAAGGTGTTCATCACATCCCAACCATTGGGCTTTTTCACGAAAAAGCTGCCGTTGGGGGCCACCGCCCAGGTGTAGACGTTCATCGGCTTGCCGATGTCCGCGCTCTTTGGCGCAATGGCGGCATTGAGGGTCAGCGCTTCGCTGCGGTCGTTGGAGGTAGCCGTGAACGAACTTGTGCCGCTGACCTGAATCGGCGGGCATTGATACGCTCCGTCGATCTTGCCGGTGACGGCGGCGCGGATTTGCCCCTTGGCGCTGGGGGTGCCGACATCAGTGGCGTAACCGACGCAAAACACCCCGTAGTCCTTGGTGTTGTCGAAACTGGCCGGATCGTACATCGTGAAGGTGTTGTTGCTGGCATCCAGCGGGCCGCTGTAGACCGGATCAACACTTGCGCCTGCGCCCATTTGCTTGAAACCGCTGCGGGTGAGCATCACCGGGACCACGGCATCGGGGGCCAGATCGCTGAAGCCGGTCTTGGTCTGGAGCAGCGGGGAATTGGCCTTGACGAAGCCGACCACGTAGACGTTGCCGTTTTTGCTTAAAGATTGCGGGTCGTATTTGACCAGGACGTTGGTGGTGACGGGGGTGGGTGTCACCTTCATCAGGAAGGGCGGGATTTTGTCGGCGGGGATGTTGTTGGGGGTTTCGGGGATGAGGTCGAGGGGGCCGTCGAGGGTTTCGCTAGCAACCAAGATAGGTGTCAATCGCTGCGAAGTCGTACCATCTCCGAGCATCCCATTATAGTTCCACCCCCATGACCATACCGTACCGTCCTGCTTCATAGCAAAACTGGTGTTATACCCAGCCGCTAAACCAACCACGTTATCTAAACCACGGACTTGAGTTGGAAGCAGTCGATTTGAGGTACTTCCATCGCCCAGTTGTCCGTTGGCATTACTCCCCCACGCCCAGACGGTTCCGTTATTTTTCAGGGCAAGCGTATGATTGTTTCCAGCGGCAACCAGAGCGACATCAGTTAATCCAGTGAGTTGAACAGGATTCAAGCGATTGACGGTTGTTCCATCACCCAACTGTCCGTTATCATTATTTCCCCACACCCAAACGGTGCCATCACGTTTCACGATAAAACTAGCGCCAGCACTGCCTACCACAGATTTGATGTTAGCCACCCCTTGCACTTGAGTAGGCACCAACCTGTTGGTGGTAGTACCATCACCAAGCCCACCTTCTCCATTCCATCCCCATGCCCAGAGAGTGCCATCCTGTTTGAGAGCAAGGCTGTGGCCTCCGCCTGCAGCAATTAGAGCAACATTTTCAATTTGTTGAACTCGGCCAGGGGTTAATGCTTCGGTGGTTGTCGCATTGCCCAGCTGACCCGCGCTATTTCGTCCCCAAGCCCATAACGTTCCATCCCGCTTCAATGCAAGGCCGTGTGCTGCTCCAGCATCGATCTGTGCGACATCGCTCAGTCCGACCACCTGGACGGGCGTCGATCGATTGATCTTAGTTCCATCGCCAATTTCACCATAGGTATTTGGCCCCCAACCCCATACCGTACCATCTTGTTTGAGCGCAAAACTACGCCCAGAGATAATACCGTTGGTGGCAGCCGCAATGGCGGCTACATTATTCAGCCCCTGTGATCGTATAGGAATGGAGTAGCTAAGTGCAGTGCTACTGCCAAGTTCGCCCACAGCGTTGCTTCCCCACCCCCAAACAGTCCCATCCTGTTTCAAGGCAAGACTATGCGAATAGCCAGCAACAGCTTTGACGGCATCACCAATCTCGACCGGATCGGGCCTATCGGTCGTGGTGCCATCTCCCAGTTGACCATTAACGTTGCTACCCCACACCCATATTTTTCCGCTTTGCGTCATGGCAAGGCTGTGTTCAGACCCGGCAGAAATTGCTGCGATTCCGCTCAGGCTATTGATCTGAGCTGGGTAAGTGTAAGCGTACTTGCCCCAACCCATTACCCACACCGTGCCATCTTGCTTCAAGACAAGGCTGTGAAACGTTCCGGCCGCGACGGCAACGATACCACCCACCCCTTGGACTTGTTTAGGTGTGGAGCGGTTGGTTGTCGTACCGTCCCCTAGTTGGCCCGCATAATTCCACCCCCACGACCATACCGTCCCGTCTTTTTTGACAGCCAGGCAATGTCCAAACCCTGTTGTAATGGATTGCACGTCCGTCAGCCCTTGAACCCGAACCGGCGTCAATCGGCTGGTTGTCGTCCCATCTCCCAGTTGGCCATAATCGTTTATTCCCCAAGCCCACACAGAGCCGTCTTGTTTGAGTGCCAGAGAATATCTACTTCCTATATAGCCCCCTCCAGGAATGACGGACACCACTCCAGTCAGCCCCTGAACCTGGACAGGTACACTCCGGTTTGTGGTGGTACCATCCCCCAGCTCCCCCCCCAAATTAAGCCCCCAAGCCCACACTGTGCCATCCTTCCCTATCGCGAAGCTATGAGCACCATAGGCGAAAATAGTGACAATGCCACTCAGTCCTACAACTTGAACTGGAGTGGTTCTGCTGGTCGTTGTTCCATCGCCAAGCGTTCCTGACCCGTTACCCCCCCAAGCCCATACAGTGCCATCTTTCTTTAAGGCGACCGAGAACCCGTTTCCAGCGGCCAGCATGGTGACATCCTTAATTCCCGCCACCTCGATTGGTTGTAAAGATTGCGTCAAGCGCCCGTCACCAATTTCTCCACCCAAATTGCTTCCCCATGCACGTACCACACCGTCACTGGAGAGGGAAAGAGCGTGACTAAAATCCGCTTTAATCATTGGTGTCGCGGCTTGTGCCGTTTGCAACGTCATCAGCAAAGCCGTGCCGCAAGCCACCATCAATCTTTTCAAGTCCATTTCGTAGTTCCCCAACAATCTCTTTCACTTCACCGTATAAACATGCCCATAGCCTAGCTAGGGTGGGCACGGCCCTATCGTGCCCACGCGGAACATCTCGAAGCTTTGGTCTTCAACCCGGCTGCCCCGGCTGTCCTTCACGCATTTCCCGTATCAACTCAACGCTGGACGGCGTCATCGCCTGATTGGCCCGCATATCGGCCAACTCGGCCAGCGCACACTTTAGATCGCCCTTTTCTTCAGGTTGAGGTTTGGTTTGTACCAGCCGGGCTACCGGTATTCCTTGCCGGGTGATAACCACATCTTCCCCGGCGTTCACCAATTCCATCAAATGGGGCAATTCTCTTTGGGCTTCCGCAACGGTTACGGCTTGCATGGATTTTCCTTTCCAAATCACTTTCTCGTTTTTCAACAAAGGCGTTCAACGCAGCAGCAATCTCATGCCGCCAACTCCTTTAGCAAGTCCGGGTGTTTGTCCAACAGTTTCAACAGCGGTCATTGGAACCCCAATCCGGTGGGAAACATCCGCCTCTGACCGCGTGGGCACAAAAAACGTGCCCACCCTTCCGGCTTCCTGCGGCCGGGTTCCCATGCGGCGGGCCAAATCGACATTCGATAGCCCGGCTGCGACCATCTCATTGAGCAGCGTAGGTTGGGTTGCATGTTTTTCGCAACCCAACACACCTATGTAAGAGCTATCGCCTCCCCAGCCGCGCAACAGGCTACTGTTATCCAAGGCCGCCCCACGACAACGCCAGTAGTCCGAGCATCCAGATCACACGCCGCGCCATAGTTTCCATCATTCCGCCGTCATCATCCGTGGGCAAGCTACACGCCAAACTCTTTGAGCATATCCATTTCTTTACGCAGGACGGCATTGATCAAACTACCCATATCAATTTTGCGTTTCCTTGCCCGTTCGGCATAGAAAGATTCCAGGGCGCTATCGAGATACACAGGTATCTTTAAATTTTCAGGTTTGCAATAAAATTTTCCTTGCTCTGCCTTTGAAAAATCATATTCTTTTTTCATCATGGTCTCCTTGCGAAATAACCTGCCTGTTCTTTTTTGGTTGCTTTTCGAGCGGATATGATCCTTACTCTCACATCGTCGCTGACATGACATTGCCTGAAAGTGTGAACCACAACCACTATTTTCATGACTGGAATTTCTCCGATCACAATCCATCTATCCTCATCATCAGAATGTCTATCATCAAACATGATTCAACTGAAATGCATCAGAAAACACATGACTTGCATCGGTGAAATTCAGCTTGTGCTTGGCAATGTTGATCTTTTCCTTCTCTGAATCCCATTCAATCTGAATGTGGAACTCGGACATCATAAAATACCCCCTTATTGCGTCGCAGCCGAGTAGCATGGGCATGTTTTTGTGCCCACGCGGAACATCCCGAACCGGTGGGCACAGCGCCCACCCCACCGGACTATTCTCAGCGGATGGAAAGCATGACGTGCTTGTCAGTGCGGGCGAGCATATCCACCAGAGCGTCTATCGTAAATTTGATGGATTTCTTGTGCACCACGTCTGAAACTCGCGGCCTGGTCACGCCCAGTATTTTTGCCGCATCAGCCTGTTTTAGCTGCCTTTCTTCGATCCATTCGGAAATTTCCGTCATCAAATGTTCCTTGATAACCAGTTTTTCCGAAATGATGCGTTTCGATTCGGCTTGCAACGCGGCGGCTTCCGCTGGTTCAAACCCCAAATCGGCAAAAACATTGCCGCCTGCTGGGGTGACGTGGCTGGATTGGGTATCGGTATCGGTCATTTTGTGCTCCTTTCCCGGATAACTGCCTTGTAGCTGTGGTTGTTTATTCAACCCGCTCACCGCACCGTATAAACATGCCCATAGCGCATGTTGTCCTGCATATCCTTGTCCGAGGTGCCGTAGCCCACGTACACCTGCGTTCCCGGTATCGAGCGTAAATCCAGGTTTTGCACGATGGGTACCGGCACCGTGCCTTCCAGTTTGGTAAGGAAGGTCGGGCTGCGCGGCTCGGTGAGCACCGCCCAGTCGTTGCCGGTTTTCATCCAGGCGCGACCGTCCGGGGCGATGGCCCAGGCGTAGACGTTGACGGTGCTGCCCTGGTCGGCGGTTTTGGGGGTGATGGCGGCATCGAGGGTGAGGGCTTCGATACGTTCATTGCCGCTGGCGGTGAAGGTGCTGGTGTCGTTGATTTTGACCGCCGGGCATTGCGGCACGCCTTCCATCTTGCCGCTGACGGCGGCGCGGATTTGCCCCTTGGCGCTCGGCGTGGCGACATCGGTGGCGTAGCCGACGCAGAACACGCCGTAGTCGCGGGTGTTGTCGAAATCGGCGGGGTCGTACATGGTGAAGGTGTTGTTGGCGGCGTCGAGCGGGCCGCTGTACACCGGGTCGGTGGGGACGCCCGCCCCCATCTGCTTGAAGCCGCTGCGGGTGAGCACGGCAGGAACCACGGTGTCGGGCGGCAGGGCGGCGAAGCCCTGTTTCGCCAGGAGCGGCGAGTTGGCCTTGAGGAGCGCGGTGATGTAGACATTGCCGGTGCGACCTTGCGCCTGGGCGTCGTATTTCACCAGCACGGAGGTGTCCCGTCCGCTGGCGCTGACCTTCATGAGGAAGGGAGGGAGCTTGTCGTAGGGGATGTCGTTGGGCGTTTCGGGGATGAGGTCGAGCGGGCCGCTGACGGTTTCGTTGAGCACCAGCGCGGTGCTGGTGTAGCGGTTGGTGAGGGTGCCGTCGCCGACCTGCCCGTAGGCGTTATAGCCCCAGGACAGCAGGGTGCCGTCGGCCTTGACGACGCGCCCCCCTTCGATGCTGAGGGGTTTACTGATCCAGGCGGCAAGGTTGGGCGCTTCGGCTTCGCCGTACCAGCGATAGACGCTGCCGTCGCGGGCGGTGGCGTAGTTGCCGCCGTAGCCCACACCGAGCTGGGCGATGTTGGCGAGTCCCGCCAGCGGCGCGGGTTTTCTCAGAGCCAGGAGGGGTGTGCCGTCGGTTTTCCAGCCGCTGGTAACCGCACCCCATTGCCAGACGCTGCCGTCGTTTTTCAGGGCAATGCCGGTACCTTCGATACTGCGCACCCTGGCGACGCCGCTCAAGCCCGCTATCGGGGCGGGCGCGCCGCGATCCACGCTGCTGCCGTCGCCGAGTTCGCCGTGGCTGTTGTTGCCCCACGCCCACACGCTGCCGTCCTTGGTGACGGCGTAGGTGTTTTGGTCGCCGGCGGCGGCATCGACGACATCGTTCAAAGCGCCGACCTTGGCGGGCTGGGTGCTGAGGAATTCGCCGCCATTCGCGGCATAGTAGTAACCCCACACCCACAGGCTGCCGTCGTTGCCGACCGCCACGGCATGGGAGGCGCCGGCGGAAACGGCGCGGATACCGGTCAAACCCGCCACCTGCACCGGGCTGTCGCGGTGCCGGGTGGTGCCGTCGCCGAGTTCGCCCACTTCGTTGCGCCCCCACGCCCACACGCTGCCGTCGCTCTTGAGCGCCAGGGTGTAGCCTTGGTCGCTGCACGAGATGGCGGCGACGCCCGCCAAGCCGGGTACGGCCTTGGGAATGCTGCTGTCGGTGCTGGTGTTGCGCCCCAGTTCGCCGTGACCGTTGGCCCCCCAACTCCACACTGTCCCGTCGACGGCGATGGCATAGCTGGCGTTGCCGCCGATGTCGGCGCCGACCGCCAACGCGGTGGCCGCGCTGACGTTCCTGACCGCCACCGGGGCGCTCCGGGCGACGCTGCTGCCATCGCCGATTTCGCCGTATTCGTTGCTGCCCCACGCCCAGGCGCTGCCATCGCCCTTCAGCGCCAGCATGTGATGCTGGCCGCCGGCCAATTGGGTAATGCCGGCAAGACCAGCGACTTGCTCAAGACTGGTGGGTTCGCCGGTGGCTGCCCCGCGCCACACCGTGCCGTCGTTTTTGAGGAAGTAGCGCGCCGAGGCATCGCTGGCGACCTGGACGATATTTTTGATGGAGGTGGCGCGCCATGCGCTATCGCTTTCCTGTACGCCGCGATACCACAGACTGCCGTCCTGTTTGACGAGGTAATCGCCGTAAAGGGTCGGGTAAAGCCCCTTGATGCCGCTCAAGGCAGCGTCCTTGACGGGAGTAACCGTGACCCCGGCGGAACTGACGTAGCGCTTGCCCCATACCCACGCGCTACCGTCGGCGGCCAGCGCCAGATTGCGGCCATCCAGGTTGGTATAAATGGCGCTAATCCCGGCGAGGCCCGCCACCTGCACCGGCGCCGCGCTGAAAGGCACGGTGGCGGACGGTTGGCCGCCCCCCAGTTCGCCGTTGAGGTTTTGCCCCCACGCCCACACGCTGCCGTCACTTTTCAGCGCCAGGGTATGGTTGGGGCCGGCAGCCACCGCTATCACCCCGGCCAGCCCGCTGACCTGCACCGGCTTGGCGCTATTGCCCTCGCTCTGGCCGTTGCCCAATTTACCCGCCTGGTTCGACCCCCACGCCCACACCGTGCCGTCGCGCTTGAGCGCCACCACGTGGGACGCCCCGGCGGAAAGCGCGAGCACGTCACGAAAGCCGTCGATCCTGGCGGGGGTCGGCTGGTTGCTGGTCAACCCGAGGCCGAGCTGCCCGTCGGCATTCGATCCCCAGGTAAACACTGTGCCGTCGTTGCGCAACGCCACGCTATGCCCCCAACTGGAGCAGGCGTAAGGCGTGGCGGCATGGGCGGGAATGCCAAGAAACAGCAGGGCAGCAGCAAGGGGGCGTAGTGCGAAATCCATCATTCCATTCCTGAATTCAGTGGTTATTTGATCGTATAAACCAACCCATAGCGGGCATTGTCGAGCATGTCCTTCTCACTCACGCCGTAGCCGACATAAGCCTGAGTACCCGCCAGTGAACGCAGGTCAAGGTTGTCCACGATAGGCACGGCAAGGTTGTTGCTCAGGGTGACCGTAAAGTTCGTATCGAGCTGCAAGGCGTTCATCACATCCCAACCACCCGGCTTTTTGACAAAGAAGGTGCCGTTGGGGGCGACCGCCCAGGTGTAGACGTTCATTGGCTTGCCGATGTCCGCGCTCTTTGGCGCGATGGCGACGTTGAGGGTCAGGGACTCGGTGCGGTCGTTGGAGGTTGCGGTAAAGGAACTCGTCCCGGCCACCTGAATCGGCGGGCATTGATACGCCCCGTCGATCTTGCCGGTGACGGCGGCGCGAATCTGCCCCTTGGCGCTGGGGGTGCCGACATCAGTGGCGTAGCCGACGCAGAACACCCCGTAATCCTTGGTGTTGTCGAAGTTGACCGAGTCGTACATGGTGAAGGTGTTGTTGCTGGTATCGAGCGGGCCTCTATAGACCGGCTCGACGCTCGCGCCCGCGCTCATCTGCTTGAAACCGCTGCGGGTGAGCATGACCGGGACCACGCTGTCAGGCGCGGCGGCGCTGAAGCCTGTGGGGTTCCTGAGCAGCGGCGAATTGGCCTTGACGAAGCCGACGACGTAGACGTTGCCATTCTTGCTCAAGCTTTGCGGGTCATATTTGACCAGGACGTTGGTGTTGACCGATGTTGCCGCCACCTTCATCAGAAACGGGGAATTCTTCTCGCTAGAGATTACATTGGCGACATCGGGGATCAAGTCTAGGGGCCCATCAGCTGTTTCGTTTATGACGAGGCCGGGAGTTTGCTGTAATGCCAAGGTTCCGTTGCCCAGCTGTCCTGTGTCATTAATGCCCCAAGACAGGACGGTCCCATCGCGCCGCAATATCATCGGTGCACTGGAGTTTCCAGCAATCCATATCGCATCTGAAATGCCGGGGAGTTGCTTCAGCCCGACGACATCCCCTCCCCCAGGAAACGCTAGCGCTAATGAGCTTTGCAGACCGCCGCTCCAGACAGTGCCATCACCCTTTAATGCGAGGATATGATTCCACTCCCCTGAAAGTTGAACGATGCCGTCGTATGCGGATACGTGGCGTGGGCCAAACTCTGGCCCCGAGTCGCCGGGAATTGCCGGATTAAGCCAACTTGTAACCCAGACCTTACCATCAGCCTTCTGAGCAAAAATACTGGATTTATTGGTGAATATCTTATTGATATCACTTAATCCAGGAACCTGGATCGGACGATTACGAGAAATCTGCGAACCGTCACCGAGCTGATAGTAGTAATTATTTCCCCACGCCCAAACCGTTCCATCCGCTTTAAGCGCTGCCGAAAAATCATACCCGCAAGTAATCGCAACAACGTTGGAAATTCCAGGAACCTCTACTGGTTGAAAACGGATATTGATGTCGCCCACACCCAGTTGACCATAGGCATTCGACCCCCAAGCAAATACCCGGCCATCCTTCGTCAGGGCCAAAGAATGATAAAGCCCCGCCGCCAAAGCTTGTACAGGTGGAAGATTCGGGATCACTTGTGGCTGGTTGATGCTGGATACCTGACTTCCAACACCCGCTTCGCCAGAATTATTTGTTCCCCAACTAGATACCGTCCCATCTTCATGCAAAACGTGGGTGTGGTAGTCATTTATGGCGAAATCAACGATACCAATCACGCCGTTAGCGATTGGTAGGGAATTCGCCCGAGGGAGATTCCAAAGAGATTGTTCATCGTAAAATCCAAGTCCAAAGTTCGCCCCCCAGGTCAGGATGCGGCCATCGTTGGTTAACGCAATGTTGTTTTGCCCACCAACTCCAACTTTTGGCGCAACTGAAATTCTTTTTGACTCTGGAACGACCACGACCATTTGTGTGGCATGACCGTGCCCACCATCGTTGTCTTCAATCAGCAAGCTGATTTGATACGTACCTGCCTTTGGAAATACAAACTTGGCAGAGCTGCCAGTAGCTTGCTGACCGTCGCTGCTCTGCCAGAAATATCCCTTGATTTTTCCGTCGGTATCTACGGCGTCGGCCACGATGGCTTGTACGCTTAATGGTGCCAATCCTGAACTAACATCTAGTTTGATGCTGCCACTCGGCAAATGGTTATATTCCGCAGGTGCCGGCTTTAACAGGTTAAGTTGACCACTGCCGCCGGGTCCCACTAGTGCTACCGGCCTGGAGCGGTCTTTCAGCGTGCCATCGCCCAATTGACCATTGTTGTTCCACCCCCAGGCAAGCACTGTCCCATCACGTCGCATGGCCAGAAGATGACTCAAGCCGGAAGAAATTGCCACAATCTCTGATAGTGCCGGCACCTGGACGGGATTCGTGCTAGATGTGATCTCACTCACCCCAAGGCGGCCCATGCTGTTGCTTCCCCATGCCCAGACCGTCCCATCGTCTTTCAGCGCAACAGAAAAATTCTGCCCCTTGGCATCAAGTGCCACGACATGGCTCAGGCCCGGTACTTGTATCGGAAGGAGTTGGTTAGTCAGTTGTCCCGTACCATTTTCCCCTAGCTTGCCCAACCCCCAACTCCACACTGTTCCATCTGCGCGCAACGCCAAATGGTGGTTATCTCCCGCCGAGACCGCAACGACTTGGTCAAGGTCATGCACTTGGGTTGGAATAAGGCGATACGCTTCTGCATCCCCCGTGTTCAATGCCTGCTTTCCATCGCCAGCCTCCCCGCAGCAGTTGGCTCCCCAGACCCATACCGTGCCATCAGCCTTAAGAGCGAGGCTGCCTTGATTGCTCGCAGACACTCTTACAATGTCAGACAATCCCCTTACCTGTGCTGGCGTAAATCGATCTTTCTTGGTTCCATCACCCAACTGTCCTTGATCGTTTTTTCCCCATGCCCAAACCGTTCCATCGTCCCTCAAGACGAGAATATGACTCCAGAACGATGCGGAGATAGCCTTGCCCCTCGACAACCCAGGTATCTGCTGGGGAGCAACCCGATATTGAGTCGTACCATCAGCCAGCTGACCTGCAAAATTGTTTCCCGATCCCCATAGTGTTCCATCCGCTAACAGCGCCACATCGGTACCCAGAATTGACGTCACCGCGATAACATTGGGAAGCTGTAGGAGCTTTACAGGACTTGTTACCCCTTGGTTGTAATTTGTAATTTGGCCTACACCCCAAACTGTACCGTCACGGTTGAGGAATAATGACGCACTGCTACTAGCGCTTATCATGGGGTCCACAGCGTATGTCCAAGAAGGGACATACAGTAAACAGGCCAGGGAAAGACTACACAATTTCCATAGTCCGTGCTGGATGTGTCGAGGCACAAGGCGTATCAATCTGGCATAACCACGAGGGTTCCCGAGCGATGTGCCCCCTTCATCAGCACGTACGCGATAAGTAGCCTTCATTGACGCGCCGATCCACGGCATAGCCTGTTTTTCCATACCCATCTCACAACCCTTATAAGATTTATCCCGACACACTCGGGAGTGTCTATCGACAGATGTTCCTTGATCGCAACCTTTTCCCAGGCGACATATCCAGATAGCTATTTGATCGTATACACCAACCCATACCGCGCATTGTCGAGCATGTCCTTCTCGCTCGTGCCATAGCCCACATATGCCTGAGTGCCCACCAGCGAACGCAGATCAAGGTTATCCACGATGGGCACCGCCAAGGCGTTGGTCAGGGTAGCGCTGAAGTTGGTATCGAGTTGCAAGGTATTCATCACGTCCCAGCCATTGGGCTTTTTGACGAAGAAACTGCCGTTGGGGGCGACCGCCCAAGTGTAGACGTTCATCGGCTTGCCGATGTCCGCGCTCTTTGGTGCGATGGCGGCGTTGAGGGTCAGCGCTTCGGTGCGGTCGTTGGAGACGGCGGTGAACGAACCGGCCCCGCTAACCTGGAGCGGCGGGCATTGATACGCCCCGTCGATCTTGCCGGTGACGGCGGCGCGAATTTGCCCCTTGGCGCTGGGGGTGCCGACATCGGTGGCGTAGCCGACGCAGAAAATGCCGTAGTCCCTGGTGTTGTCGAAACTGGCCGGGTCGTACATGGTGAAGGTGTTGTTGCTCGCATCCAGCGGGCCGCTGTAGACCGGCTCAGCGCTTGCCCCCGCGCCCATTTGCTTGAAGCCGCCACGGGTAAGCATCACCGGCACCACGGCATCAGGCGCCAATGCGCTGAACCCGGTCTTGGTCTGGAGCAACGGTGAATTGGCCTTGACGAAGCCGACCACGTAGACGTTGCCGTTCTTGCTCAGGGTTTGCGGGTCGTATTTGACCAGGACGTTGGTGTTGATGGGGGTGGGCGTCACCTTCATCAGGAAGGGCGGGATTTTGTCGGCGGGGATGTTGTTGGGGACTTCGGGGATGAGGTCGAGGAAGCCGTCAACAGACTCATTCACGACCAAGATGGGATTTGAACGTCGAATATTCGTGCCTTCCCCAAGCTGGCCAGAGTCGTTATCTCCCCAGGCCCAAACAGTGCCATCTTGTTTTAGCGCAAGACTATGGTTGCTTCCGGTCGCGATAGCAACTACCCCAGTTAATTCGGAAACCAGCACGGGCGTTCCAAAACTGCTATTTGGCGGAGGTAATGGAGGTATGCTCGGCATCGATAGCGGCGGAGGTGGTGGGGGCGGATCAGAAGGGGCGCCACTTGGCGGCGGCGACTGGGATAGCTTCGGTCGTATCCTAGCCCCTGGCGGAGGTGGCGTCGTAGGAGGTGGCGTAGAATTTGGAGCCGATGGCGGAGGCGGTGTCCCGGATGTAAGTGCATTGGTAGAAAGCGACCAGATGGTGCCATCCTGCTTTAAAGCGAGGGCATGATTACCACCCGCAGCTATCAAAGCCACTCGATCTAATCCTTGCACTGCAATAGGAGTGGTAGTTCCATTTCCATGTTGTTTATAATAATTTCCCCATACCCAAACAGTTCCGTCACTTTTCAATGCAATGGAAAATGAGTTTCCCGCGTCGATAGAGATAGCCCCTGTTAACCCTTGCACTGATACTGGTAGGTCTCGGCGAGTGGTACTCCCGTCTCCAAGCTGCCCGTAAGTGTTATCCCCCCAAGCTAATACTGTGCCGTCCTTACTGAGTGCCAGGTTATGAAAAGCACCTGTGGAAATAGTTGATATACCTGTTAAGCCTTTTACTTGCGTGGGGATATAGCTGTAATTATTCATCATGCCATTTACTGACATGCTCATTCCCCAAGCCCAAACAGTTCCATCCTGTTTGAGTGCAAGTGCGTGATACCACCCCGTTTTTACAGAGGTGACTTCAGCCAGCCCTGGAATAAGCGCTGGCGTTACGCGATTGCTGAAGGTATTGTCTCCAAACTGTCCCCAGGCTCCCCAAGCCCAAAGAGTACCGTCTTTTTTCACCGCAAATGTAGTATCACTCGCAGCGATAGTGACAATTTCGTCCATCCCCGGCACCTTTACGGGTGTGTATTGAGAAATAACCGTATTGGCACCAAGCTGGCCATAATTGTTACTCCCCCATGCCCAGACCGTTCCGTCTTGCTTAAGCGCAAGAGCATGGTTTTCTCCCGCTGATATGGCTATTGAATTAGCAATGCTGGGAACAAGAGTGGGTATGTTAATAACGGTATTTGTGCCGTCGCCTGGCTGACTAGAATGGTTGGCTCCCCATGCCCAGACACTCCCGTCTCGTTTTTGCGCAAGACTGAAATTGCTCCCAGAAACAATTTTCGCTATTTCAGTTAACCCCGGAACCTGAGCGGGTGTGCCACGATTGATAAAAGTGCTGTTACCAAGTTGACCATACTCGTTATATCCCCATGCCCAAACAGTGCCATCATTTTTCACCGCAATGACGTGCTCACGCCCAACAGAAATCGCTGTTACACCAGTCAAATTTGCAACCAAAGCGGGCGAATTTCTGGATGTGGTCGTGCCATCGCCGAGTAGATTAAAAGCGTTCAACCCCCATGCCCATAGTGTGCCATCTTGCTTTAGCGCAAAAGAACAGCCAAGACCACCAGCAACAGCAACAATGCCAGCCAAACCGGAGATCTGAGCAGGGATGCTGCGATCAATAGTAGTGCCATCACCAAGTTGACCGGATGAATTAATTCCCCATGCCCAAACGGTGCCATCAGACTTTAGGGCAAGAGAGTGGTAATTACCGACTGCAATAGCAACCACACCAGACAAACCCTGAACCTGCATAGGCGTTCTGCTCCACGACCGTGATTCACCCCACTCCCAGACTGAACCATCATCTTTCAGTGCTAGCGGATGCCTGCCTTTTGCCACAACATCCACAATCTTGGTTAATCCTTGTACTTGCTGAGGTGTGCTGCGCGAAATGTCAGTGCCATCGCCAAGTTGACCAGCGGTGTTGGCTCCCCATGCCCAAACAGTGCCGTCCTCTTTCAGTGCAAGGCTAAAAGAATCACCTGCGGCCATAGTGCGCACCTGCGAAAGCCCTGCCACTTTTTGTGGTGTACTCGCTTGCATAAGGCGGCCAACTCCTAGCTGACCAGAAGCATCATCACCCATAGCCAATAATGTGCCATCGCTTTTGAGTAAAACTGAATGGTTCCTACCCGCTGCAACCATTGGCGTCACAGCCCACGCCGCTTGCGCAACTAGCAACATCCAGCAACCAACCACCATCAGCCAGCGTAGGATGTGCTGAGGTACGAAGCGCATCAATCGCGTGTAGCCACGTGTCTTCCCGAACGATGCGCTTCCTTCGTCAGCGCATCCTACGGTTTTGCCGCCCGTTTCAGTCATTTCGTTCGCTCCCCATCCAATTTTTCTCATTTCGCTCAAGCCTCAATGAACGGATTCACCACCTCGACCCCCGTTCCCTGGAAATCCCGAACATTCCGCGTCACCAGGGTAAGCTCATAAACCAGGGCGGTCGCGGCAAACTGCTTGTCCAGAGCATTCTCGGGATGCGGGACGCGCAAGCCCCCCCAGACTTGCGCTACGTCAGCATCGAACGCCAGGATGCGGTCGCCGAATTCCTCCAGGATGGCTTGCAGTCACTGCTCCAGGCGAACCGCCTGGTCAATGTCGCCGCGATGCCTTGATGAGCTCCACGCCGCGCCGCAATTCCCCAACTGTTACCGCGGACAGGTACAGAGCGCTTCCCTCTTCGACGGCTTGGCGAAAAAACGCAGTAATGCCGTCATTGGCGTTTTGCCTCCTACGTAAGTTCGCTGGCGACACTGGTGCCAATCAAACACATGGGGCGCCTCGCCGCCATCGTTCACCCGCGTGAAATCCCGCTCTTCCCCAACATCGGGTATCACGATCAGCGCTTCGGCGAAACTGCGCCTTTTAGGCTGGCGCAGCGCCATTGCCGGAATTTCCCGATGTTCCGCTTCCGCGCTGCGCCCATGCCGGGCGGCCCGTTCCCGCAAGGCTTGCACCAAAAAATCTTCAACCCCTCGCACCAATAAACTCGCCATAATCGCCTCTTGAGCTTTGCTGAATGCTATCAATGATAGCGCTCAGGAAAACACTGGACACGTACCGCTTTTCTTCCAAGACATCAATTCCAGCCAGGTTTCAGGCTGCGCTAAAAATCATTTTCAAGTATCTAAAAAGATCGGCGGGGAGTCCCCCGCCGGTCTTTTATTTGGCGCCTATAACGCCGCTTTACTTCACCAACGTCACCTGGCTTTGGGCCATCTGGCCGATCCAGTTGCTGGTGTTCATCACGTTGGTGCCCGCCGGCACGGAAACCGCCATGAAGGTATAGGTTCCCGTCGGCAAGGCATTGGGCAGCGCAGGGATGGAAAGCACCGGGCCGAATTCATCCATGATATTCATGTTGCTGATATACGGAACCAATTGATTGCCGTATTTCGGTGTGCCGAACAGACCATCCGATTGCAGGAACATCATGCTGCCGTCCGGCAGTGTCACCGCCAGATAGATATCGTATTTCAGCGAGGTGTCGAAGTTGCCCATGCAGAAGGTAACCTCCAGCGCTTCACCGAATTTTTTCACCGAGGAGCCTTCCACCTGCATCATGGTCTGGTTGATGAATGGCGAGGTGCAGGGCGAGCCCATGATCTGGATGTCGATGTAGGACAGGATCGTCACCTTGGCCGTTGCGGTGCGGGTGTCGCTCCCCTTGGTGTAGCTGGCGGTCAGCGTTACCGGGGTGTCGGGACGGATATTGCCGGCGTAGATGGCATTGCCGTTCATGGTAGCGATGCTCGTATTGCTGCTCGTCCAGGTGGGATTGACCTGTTTCTTGGTGCCGTCGCTGAAGCTGGCTTCAGCCATGCAGAACCCAACTTCGCCGGACGGTATTTCGCTCGGGCAGCTGGCGGTCAGCCCCGTCAGGGTGACTTCGGCGGCTTTTACCGTTACCGCTGATGTGGCGGTCTTGGTGATACCGTTTTCGGTATAGCTGGCGGTCACGGTGACCGGCGTGTCCTTGCTGGCGTTGACGGTGCTGAATGCGCCATCGGCAGCCAGATAGAACAACATGCCGTCGGAACTCGTCCAGCTCGGCGTTACCGTCTTGCTGGAGCCGTTGTCATAACCGGCGCTGGCCGTACAAGTGCCGCCCTCCTTGGATTTGACCGTGGTCGGGGCGCAACTGGCGGCAAGACTGGTGAGTTTGGGAATTGCAGGATTGATGGTGACTTGCACAGCGTTTGAACTGGCAGTGCCGCGCGCGACGGTGACATCCGCCTTGCCGGCCTTGGCAAAATCAGCATCCTGAAGGGCTGCGGTCAGGCTGGTGGCCGAAACAAACGTGGTGATGCGGCTAAAGCCGTTCCACTGAACCACATCGCCCTGCGTGAAGTTGGCGCCGGTGACGGTGAGGGTGGTTCCCTTGTCGCCGACGGTGGCGCTGGTCGGACTCACGCCGGCGATGGTGGCGTTGCTGGCGATAGCTGAAGAACCGAAACCATCCAGGTAAACATAGCCGCCATGCCCGCCATAGGCGCAGTCGGAAGCGGATACGGTGATTTCAATGGTGTGTCCGAGGCTGGATTCCGGCACCACGATGTCGATGTTGTTCCAGTCCGTCCATTTCCAGGTCGAGCCGCCATAGTTGCTGGTATGGAAGCTGCGCCCCGGTTGGTTGGAGTAGGTGAACTCGGAATACAGCATCTGACCGTTGTTCATGTCGCGCAGGTGAACATAAAAATAAGGCTGGGCCTCCGGCGGATGCTGCGGGTCTTCCAGCACCGCAGCATAGCTGAAGCGCACATGCAATTTGCCGTCGCTACCGCGATCATAATTACTGCTGATGATGTCCTTCTGGGTAATGATGTTGAGGTGGTAGTTGCCGATTTCATCGTTGATCTTGGCGGTATGGTTATCCGCGCCCGGCAGCGTCAACTTGTTATCGGTACGCGGATCGGAAGTTTTGCCGACCACGCGGAGCAAAGGCGTACCGCCCTTGTTGACCACGATGCTGGCCTCTGAAAAAGGCGGCGCACCCTTCAAACCGGGGTTGAGACCATAACTTGTCGTCCAGCTATCAAAAGTCCCGTCTTCAAAACCGCCGTTGATAAAAATCGCCGATGCGCTGGAAAGATGAAACAGCATGGCGAGAAATGAAACATATTTGATGATGCGCATATTCATTTTTCTGACTCCCTCTGGTTAGTTTGATTCGTTCGAAATTGGCCCCGGACATTTCAGCGGCGACAGCCCCGTATGTCAATCTAGGAAATCCCTACTTTTTTGATTGCCGCTACGCTGCCTGACTGCGCTACCACACCGCTTACCCCTAAAGACGCAGGTTTTCGTGAATTTTCAGGCTCGCCGAAAAAAAATTCCGTCCACCCTGATTTTCCTTGAATCGGCGCGTCTTTAAAGACATGGAAAACCGATCAATGGGGAGCACCATGTTTATCGCCGGAAATACCGAACCACGCTGCAGCACCTGCCACCACTGGATCGGCTGGAGAGTAGCGGAAGAGAACTACGTATATTCCTTGAGCGAACTGGAAGGGCATTGCTGCCGGGACGCAGACGAAACAGGGAAACAAGGCGTAGACCGCTTGAATCTCGCGGAGAATAAACTCACCTTGCCCAGCCTGATCTGCGAAAACTGGCGGCAATGGCCGGAAGCCATCGCTACAGCGGCGGTTCAGGGCGAAATGGCAAATCCCGGTTTGATTCAGCCCTGATTGTTTCGCATAATCGACCCCATACTTTGAACAAGGATTTTGGACATGAAACGGCTGTCGCGCTTTTTGATGCTGGTGGTTTTGCTGGGGTGGGGGCTAGTCGCGCAGGGGGCGGAATATTGGCAGGCCAGTAATGGGCCGGAAGGGGGTGGCAGCTTCTTTGCCCTCGCCAGCGATGGTGGTGCGCTCTACGCTGGAACGACGAATGGCGGGGTGTATAAGAGCGTAGATGGGGGGACTTCCTGGGCAGCGGCGAGTAGTGGTTTGCCCCTTGCTTCGGCAATCAATTTACTTATGCCTGCCAACGGTGCCCTCTACGCTGGAACGGATGATGGGAAAATGTTTAAGAGCGTGGATGGTGGCGCTTCCTGGATGGCAGCAAACGGTGGGTTGAACGATAGGAAGTTTAATTCGTTGCTGCTTGCTAAAGGTGTGCTTTATGCCGGTACGGATGCCGGGATATACCAAAGCGTGGATGGTGGTGCTACCTGGACGGCGACGAGCAATGGGCTGAATAATGCGTTGGTTTATTCGCTGGTATCTGCTAACGGTGTGCTTTTCGCCGGGGCCTATACAGGGGTGTTCAAAAGTGTAGACGGCGTTTCCTGGACAGCTACAAACAGCGGCTTGCCAACTCAACCCTCGGTCGGCTTACTCATGTCGGTCAATGGGGTGCTCTACGCGAAAGTTGAAGCTGATGGACTGTACAAGAGCATGGACGGCGGGGCTTCCTGGAGTGCAGCGAACAGTGGGTTGAGTAATGTGTCTGTCAGGTCGCTGGTGTCCGCCAACAATGTCCTCTACGCAGGAACGGTGAGCTACGGAGTATTCAAGAGTGTGGATGGCGGCACTTCCTGGACGGCAGTGAGCAATGGTCTGAAAAATGCCACTATTTATTCGTTGCTGTCCGCCAATGGCGTACTTTACGCAGGAACAGAAAACCGGGGGTTGTTCAAGAGCGTGGATGGCGGTGCCTCCTGGGTAGTCTCACGTCGCGGATTGGCAAAAATAAATGTCGATTCGTTGCTGTCTGCCAACGGTGCTCTCTACGCCGGGACGACAGGCTGGGGACTGTTCAAGAGCGTGGATGGCGGAGCTTCCTGGACAGCGGCCAACAGCGGGTTGACCAATACGGCGGTCTATTCGCTGTTGTCCGTCAATGGCGCAATTTACGCCGGAACGTATGGCAGCACGAGATACCACGATAATTTTGGCGGGGTCTACAAGAGCGTGGATGGGGGCGCCTCCTGGACGGCGGCCAACAGCGGGTTGAGCTACAACAGTGTCCTTTCATTGCTATCTGCCAACGGTGCGCTCTACGCGGGGACAGCAGATGGCGGCGTGTACAAGAGTATGGATGACGGTGCATCATGGAGCGCTGCGAGAAACGGGTTGACCAATATGAGAGTCTCTTCGTTGCTGTCAACTAACGGCGCACTCTATGCCGGGTCGCCAAATGTGGTGGCCATGGCGAGAGGCGGGGTGTTCAAGAGCGTGGATAGTGGCGCTTCCTGGACGGAGGTAAGCAACGGTTTGACAGATACGTCAGTCAAATCGCTGTTGTCCGCCAATGGTGTGCTCTACGCCGGGACGGGCAGCGGGTTGTTCAAGAGTGTGAATGACGGTGCTTCCTGGGCGGCGGCGGGAAGCGGGTTAACAAATATGGCGGTCAATTCGCTATTGTTCGCCAATGGCGTATTTTACGCCGGGACGGATAACGGGGGGGTGTTCAAGAGCGTGGATGGTGGTGTTTCCTGGACTGTAGAGAACAACGGGTTGACTGCGCGGGTCAACTCGCTGCTCTCAGCCAATAATATACTCTACGCCGGGACATGGGACAGCGTCCAACGCATGGCCCTCACCCTCGGCAACTTCACTAATCTGAGCCTCCAATCCCCCGCCTCCCTCCCCGAAAACACCTCATCCCCCCTCCAAGCCGAAGCGATATACGACAACGGCTACCGCCAGACGATCAAGCCCACCTGGAGCGTGGACAACCCCGCCGCCGCAAGCATCGCCGCCGACGGTAAGTTCACCGCCTTTGCGGTGGAGCAGGACACCCCGGTCAAAATCACCGCTAGCTACAGCGAAGGCGGCGTGAGCCAAAGCGTCAGCCGTTCGGTGGTGGTGAAGAACACCCCTGCGCCGCTCACCTCCCTGCAAATCCGCAGCGCCGCCAACACCGTCACCAGTGGCGGTTCCGTCACCCTCAAGGCCATCGCCAAATACCAGGACGACAGCAGCAGCCGGGTCGAACCCGTCTGGAGCGTCGCCAGCGGCCCGGCCAGCATCAGCGCCGACGGCATCCTCACCGCCCAGACCGTTAGCGCCGCTACCCCGATCAGTGTGGCGACCAGTTATACCGAAGGCACTCTGACCAAGACCGCCAACCTCACCCTCAGCGCCAATCCGGCAGGCACCCTCAAATTCCTCAAGATTCTCGGCCCGATGGACGCGGTCGGCGGGCAGACCGTCAGCTACCGGGCCAAGGCCGTCTATGAAAACGGCAGCGAGGCCGAAATCACCCCCACCTGGACTTCGCAGGATTCGCTCTCGCCGATCACCCCCACCGGCGAATTGCGCGCCGACGACGCCAACAAGCAATTCAGCATCGTCGCCAATTACAGCGAGAACGGCGCGGCGGCGGCCATCACCTTCCCGGTGTACGTCACCAAGTCCACGGCGGGTGCCAACACCCTCAAGGTCAAGATACCCCAGGTCGCCACCCTGTTTCCCGGCGACGGTCTGGACGTGGATTTATCCTTCGAGAACTTCGACATCGCCCGGCGCTTCGACCTCTACACCGCCGTGGCCCTGCCGGGTCAGCCGCCCACCTTCATCTACCTTAACGACAGCGGCGATGGCTCGGGCCAGCCCTCATTCATGAACCAGATGGCGGCCTACCGACCCAACACCCTGCTTTCGCAATCGCGCCAATCCATGCTGCGTCTGAATCTGCCGGCGGAACTCAAGAGCGGGCTGTACACCTTCTACGCCCTCGCCACCCAATCCGGCGCGGATGTAAGCGACAAGAACCAATGGGTGAGCCTGGGCAGCGCGACGATGACGTTGCGCTGAGGGCGGCGCGGGGGTGGTAAGCCTAACAGGCCGACGAAAAATCCAAACTCACCCCTGGTTTTCCCCCCCTGAACTTCAAGAAACGGGTTTCTCTTGACGTTTTGACGGACACCACCAGAGTGCTGAGGTCGGTCAATACCCGGCCACGGCGCTGACGCTGGCCGAACTATCAGCCTTATTGCGCGCTCTCGACAGGCCACCGCCCACACCGGCGACACGGCCCGGAAGCTACCACGTTATGCAGCAGTACCAGCAACCCGCATGGGACACCTAGCCGTCGATCAGGCTTATAAGGGCCAAGGCTTGGGGGAAGCGTTACTCGTCAATGCTCTGCGTCGTACCGCTGATTCAGAGATTACAGCTTATGCGCTTATCGTTGATGCAAAGGATGACCGGGCTGCTGCATTTTATCGGCATTACGAATTTATCGAGCTGGCCTTTAGTTGCCTGAATCAGTCATTGGCCAGTGGCAGGTTATGGCACGAAGCACTCATAGCCTCCTGCGAATATCTTGCCCTAAAGCGGCCATCCAGAGTCCATTGAGTTCAGGAGAGCGGTTGACTGCCTTGGCCGATCTGGAGTCAGTCAGCCAAAATCACTGAGTACGTGTTTTGAAAGTCTCGTCTGGCTCATTTGACGACGCGACCGAGCAT
>CAYVIN010000072.1:0-22255 GCA_964451375.1 uncultured Sulfuricella sp. | reverse complement strand
AAATGGCAGCATGAACGCAAGCATTCAGGCGACAACTAGCTTGACAATTTCCGGTTAGGAGAAGGAGGAGGGTGAGGCGGGGCAGGGAGTTACGTCTTACATCTATAGGGGAATGTGATACTACAAGGCCAGCCCTCTGTCCCGAATTGGCGTCACCTTGCTACTGGATTCGATCATTCAGAAATGGAATTCCATACTTGGAGAGGATGCAATAGATATCGTCCAGAGATTTCTTGGTGATTTGCTCAATCGTCGCCTGATCTAGTTCGACATAGCGCGCAATGTGTTCCCATAATGGGAAAAACATAGCCGCTTGGCGATTTTCCAGCTCTTTTAACCTTTCCTCGCTAATCGCAGGTTCTTCACGCTTTGTTTTTTTTACAAACATGTCCCAAATCACTTTGTATTCATCTGTTTCACGATATATTGCGAAGGCTTTTTCTTGTAGGCTTTTCGGAATGTCAAGATCAATCGAGAAATCACCCATGCTGTTGTATAGGTCATCCCCGATCACCTCCTTCGCAGGTAATCCCAAATAACCGTCATCCGGTATCGCTGGATGATTGCGTTGTTTCCATAACGCCAACTCCTTGCATTTCTTCCCGGTGCTGGTCCAGAACAACCCGACAACAATAGTTGAATCACTGTTTCTGTCTCCTCCGAAACCAACCCAAGCAATGCGATCTCTATCCCGTTTCTTCTGATAAACATCGTATCCATATAGGGATACACGAGCCTTCTGAAAATCGGAATGTTCGTTTTGCATATATTCGCCAAAGCGCTGTCGTAAATAGGCATCAATCGACTTATCCATAATAATCCCCAAACGAATTAATAACATGCATCAACGGCAAGATCAGCAAGCGTAGGGTGCAATAAGCGGTAGCGCATTGCACCACAATGGTAAGGTTGCCTACATCTCCACTATTTACATCCGGCGCACTGCCCGATGGTTAGTGCGCCCTACGCTAGCTTGGTAACCACGCCAACCGTGACAACTGCTTTTCTTTTCATCCAATTTTTTGCCGTATGACCATTGACGTTCAATTCTTCAGCGACAGACTTCACCGTCCGCTCGCCACGCGAATATACCTTGTACAACGCCTGTTCGATAAATGCTTCTGTATAACGGATTCCCATTGTTGCCTCCACACCTCAAAGTTGAATTTTTGAGGCGACAACTAGCTTGACACCGGGGGCCGTGCGATAGAAAGCTCAATTTTTCTGATAGCCGCTTTTAAATTTGCCATTAATATTGCGTGGCCATCGTCATACTTTCCGTTGTACCACTTCCTCGTGAATTCTTCGCGGTCTGCGATACATTGCTTAGTCTTCTTCAGTAGGGTTGTGGAGCTTTTTCGCGTGGGCACGATAAGGCCGTGCCCAACCTACCCGACTGGGATGGATGCAAAACCACGAACCGGTGTCATACATCGAAGGTTGGGTGGGCTTATCCTGATCCTATGGAGATAAAAAAACCGGATTGCATGACTCTGAATAGGGTGATATCGTGATATCAAATATTTCACGGAGAGAAATAGATGTCTCAAGTCATCGTGCGTAATCTTGAAGACGGTGTGAAGGCGGGTCTTAAGCGGCGCGCGCTTCGCCATGGATGGAGCATGGAAGAAGAAGCACGGCAGATTTTGCGAAATGCGGTGCTTGAGGATACGGCGGTTTCCGCGCCATTGGGGTCGCGTATCGCGGCGCGTTTTGCCGGGGTTGGGCTGCATGAGGACTTGCCGGAATGGCATGGGCAGGACATCGCCGGGATGGAATTCGATTCATGATCATCCTCGATACCAACGTCCTCTCGGCTTTGATGCGCGCGAAACCCGACGAGGTTGTGGTGGCTTGGCTGGATGCCCAGATGGCGCAGTCGATATGGATTACCAGCATTACCTTGTTCGAGGCGCGCTTCGGTTTGGCGTCGTTGCCGGAGGGGGCGCGTCGCCGCCAATTGACGGGCCTTTTCGATGATCTGCTGGCGAGCGATCTGGAAAACCGGGTGCTGCTTTTCGATCAGGCGGCGGCGCGCCAGGCAGCCGACTTGGCGGCGCAACGCAAAAATGCGGGCCGTCCCGTTGACATGCGGGATACTTTCATCGCGGGTATTGCGCTGGCTCACCAGGCGCAAATCGCAACCCGGAATATCCGCCATTTCGACGATTTGCCGGATATGGTGATCAATCCATGGGATGGGCGGGATAGCCCCGAAACCGCCTCTTGATAAATGAAAGGCGAAAGCAGTTTTGAATGTTTAGTTTTGAGTGTTCAGTTGAGGTCGTCGCGCGAAGCGCTCCGGTATTGAATTACGCGCGAAGCGCATTCTGGAACCACGCTGCATATAGCGCTGAAGTGGTTCTCTCATCGATAACTGCCGTGCGTAAATCGCCACCTGGAATGTTCGCCATCTTCATGCAGCAAGCTGCTCAATACCCAGCTTCCCGCTGGTGACGCACCGCGAGAATGACGGCGGTTTGCCCATCGTAACGATATAGCGCGATATACCCGTCATTGCCGAAATCAATAGGCCATTCCCGGTATTCCGGCGCCATATCTTCGGCGGGACGCCCTATGTTGGGTTGAGAGGCGATGATCCTTACGCTTTCGCGGATGGTTTTCACAGCACGTTTCGCGGCATCAAGGTTATATTTCGCGAGAAACCGGTAAAGACGCTGCACGTCATGGAGCGCCGCCGGTGACCAGATCAGCCGTGGCATTCAGGCGGTTCCACATCTTGACCGGCTTCCAGCTTGGCAAGCCAGGCGTCCGCCTCATCCTGCGTGATATGTAGACCATTTGCCTGATATTCATTCCACGCCTTGAGGCCATCCTGACGAAAAGCGTCGCGCTTTTCTTCGCGTTCGACGTACTGGGTGATGGCTTCCCGCATCAGCCAATGCGGGGTTCGGTGGCGGGATTCCGCGAGGCGTTTCACCCGTTCCTTGATTTCAGGGTCGATCTTGATCGCTACCGGGCTAACCGTTGGTGTGCTCATGGCCGTCTCGTGGGGGTATTGATACGTAATACTCTAGCATGAAAAAAGCGCTTTTCCGGGCGGAGTAATTGAGCAGGACATCGCCTCGCGCTGATGCGGCGCGCCCAATTCATGATTGGTTCTCCCGCACCCGGAACCACGCCGCATACAGCGCCGGGACGAACAATATGGTCAGTGCCGTGGCGATTAACAACCCGCCCATGATGGCGTAGGCCATCGGCCCCCACAGGATGCTGCGGGTGAGCGGGATCATCGCCAGCATTGCGGCGGCGGCGGTGAGCAGGATGGGGCGGAAACGCCGCACCGTGGACTCGCGGATCGCCACCCAGTCGGGCATTCCGGCGGCGATGTCCTGACGGATCTGGTCGATCAATATTACGGTGTTACGCATGATCATCCCGCCCAGCGCGATGGTTCCCAGCATCGCCACGAAGCCGAAGGGCTGGTTGAACGCCAGCAAGGCGATGGCGACGCCGATGATGCCCAGCGGTGCGGTGGCGACTACCATGAAGGTGCGTGACAGCGATTTCAACTGCAACATCAATAACCCCAGCACTGCGCCCAGCATCATCGGCATTCCGGCGTTGATCGAGGCTTCGGCGGCGGCGTTTTCGCCGAGTGCGCCGCCGATTTCGATGCGGTAGCCGGGCGGCAGTTTGGCGCGCAGCGCGTCGAGTTGTTTGTCGAGCTGCATGGAAACGTCGGGTGCTTGTACGCCGTCGACGATGTCGGCGCGCACGGTGAGGAACAGGTCGCGCCCGCGATGCCAGAGGATCGGCTCCTCCAGCGCTTCGCCGACCCGCGCCACCTGGGCAAGCGGGACGGTGCGCCCGCCGGCGCTGGGGACGTTGACGGCGGCCACCTGGTCGAGGCGGCTGCGGTCGGATTCCGGCGAGCGCAGCACGATGTCGATCAACTGGTCGCCTTCGCGGAACTGTCCGACCGGCATTCCTTCCACCACGCTGTACAAGGTGCGCGCCACGTCCCGCGAGCTGACCCCGGCGGCGCGGGCGCGATCCTGATCGATTTCGACGCGCAGCACCGGGGCGAGGTTACCCCAATTGGTATGCACATCGCGCAGGCGCTCGTCGCCGCGCAGGATGGCGGAGACTTCCTCGGCGTATCCCTTGATTGCAGGGATATCGCTGCCGACCACCCGGAATTCCACCGGGTAATTGACCGGCGGCCCGAGCGGGACACGCAACACCCGTCCGCGTACACCGGGGAATTGGTCGGCGAAGAGTTGGCGCAGGCGTCCGGCCACCTTTTCGCGCGCTTCCATGTCACGGGTCAACACCACCACCTGGGCGAAATTGGGGCGGTACAGTTGCTGGTCGAGCGACAGGAAAAAACGCGGCGAGCCGTAACCGACATAGGTCACATAGCTGCTTACCCCGTCTTCCTTGGCGAGCAGCGCTTCGAGGCGCGCCGCCTGCTGTTCGGTGGCGCGGATTGCCGCGCCTTCCGGCAGCCATAACTCAACCATTAACTCGGTGCGGTTGGAGTTGGGGAAAAACTGCTTTTCGGTGAACGACATGCCTACCCCGCCCAGCACGAACAGCGCCAGTGTGCCGATAATCACGGTCTTGCGATGATGCAGACACCATTCGATGAGCGCGCGCAGACGCCGGTAAAAAGGCGTGTCGAAAACTTCATGGCCGTGGCCGGGATGGGCCTTGAGCAAGTGATAGCCAGCCAGCGGGGTGACGAACACCGCAGCCACCCAGGAGGTAAGCAGCGCCAGCGTCACCACCGCGAACAGGGTGAACGTGTATTCGCCGGTGGTCGATTTGGCGGTGGCGATGGGCAGGAAACCCGCCGCCGTGACCAGGGTGCCGGTGAGCATCGGGAACGCTGTGGCGCGATAGGCGAAAGCGGCGGCGCGCACCCGGTCGAAACCTTCCTCCAGCTTGCGCGACATCATTTCCACGGCGATCATCGCGTCGTCCACCAAGAGGCCCAGCGCGATAATCAGCGCGCCGGTGGAAATCCGGTGCAGGTCGATGTTGAACCAGCGCATCAGCAGGAACGTCCCAGCCACCACCAGCGGTATCGTCACCGCGACTACCAGCCCGGCGCGCAGGCCCAGACTGAGGAAACTCACCGCCAGCACGATGGCGACGGCTTCGAGGAAGGAATTCATGAATTCCCCCACCGCATCCTTGACCACGGCGGGCTGGTCGGAAACCTTGGCGTATTCCACGCCGACCGGCAGTTCGGCGAGCAGCCCGGTCATTTCGCGCTGCAAGTCGGTCCCCAGACGCAATACGTCGCCGCGTTTTTGCATCGCGATGGCGATCCCGATGGCGGGTTTACCGGCGAAGCGCATGGTGGTCTCCGGCGGATCGAGATAACCGCGCGTCACCTCGGCCACGTCCTTGAGGCGCAGGGTTTTGCCGTTCACCCGCAGGGGCAGGTTTTCCAGGTCGGCGAGGTTTTCCAGGTTGCCTTTTACCCGCAGCGGCACCGATAAATCGCCGGTCTGGATGCGCCCGGCGTCCTGGACGATGTTGTGCGCCTCGATGGCCTGGGCGATGGCCAGCGGGGAGATGCCCAACGCCGCCAGCCGATGATGGGAAACCGTGATGCTGACGCGCTCCGGCTGGACGCCGATCAGGTCGATCTTGGCGATGTCCGGCAGCTTGAGCAGGCACTGGCGCACCACCTCCACATGGCGGCGTAATTCGGCCAGTGAAAAACCGTCGCCGGTGAACGCATACACCGTGCCGAATACATCGCCGAATTCGTCGTTGAAAAACGGCCCGATGGTTTCCGGCGGCAGGGTGTGGCGGATGTCGCCGACTTTTTTGCGCGCCTCGTACCACAGGCGCGGCACTTCGGCGGATGGCGAAGTGTCCTGCAATTCGAGGATGATCAGCGATTCGCCGGCCCGCGAATAACTGGTGGCGACTTTGTAATAGGGCACTTCCTGAAGCTTTTTCTCCAGCCGGTCGGTGATTTCCTGTTCCACCTGGCGCGGCGTCGCGCCCGGCCAGATAGTGCGGATCACCATCGCGCGGAACGTGAAATCCGGGTCTTCGCGCTGGCCCAACTGGAAATAGGCGAGAACGCCGCCTATCGCGACCAGTGCAATAAAAAACCAGGTCAGTTCGCGCTGGCGCAAGGCCATCGCGGTGAGGTTGAAGCGGTCGTTCATGGCATCACCCGAACCTTTTGTCCTTCGCGCAGCAGGTTGGCCCCTGCCGTCACCACCACATCGCCGGGCGCCAGCCCGTCCGCGATTAACCATTCGTTGCCGCTGATGCCGTTAGTGGTTACTTTCGCTGCGAAGACCGTGGATTGGGCTTCATTGATTTTCCAGACGCGGGTGACGCCATCGCGGCTGACCAGCGCCGCCATCGGCAGGCGGATACTCGGCAAGCCGGGGTCGAGAAGTTGCACGGTGGCGCTCATGTTGAGCGCGAGCGCCTCGGGTGGCGCGTCCACGCTGATGCGCGCCGCGTAGGTGCGGCTCGCCGGATCGGCGGCGGCGGACAGTTCGCGTAATTTGGCGGGATAACTCTGACCGGGTTGGGCGTTCAGCCTCACCTGAAAACCGGTTGCGGATTTGACTTGTTTGAGCGCGTTTTCCGGGATGCCCACCTCGATTTCCCGCTGGCCGGGACGCGCCAATTTCAGCACCGGCTGAGCGGCGGCAACCACCTGCCCGGCATTGAAATCGAGCGCGCTGACGATGCCGTCGCTGTCGGCGACCAGCGTGGCGTAACCCACCTGGCGGCGGGTCTGATCCAGCCCGGCTTCGGCGGCGCGGAGTTTTTCCCGCGCGCCGTCGGCGGCGGCCTGACGGCGATCCAGTTCGGCGGCGGAGATGAAACCCTTGTCGCGCAAGCCCTGGTAACGTTTAAGCTCGCTTTCCGTCACGCGGGCTTCGGCGCGCGCACCCGCCGCAGCGGCGGCCTGGGCATCGGCGGCAAGCTGGTAATCGGTCGCTTCGAGACGGCCCAGCACCTGGCCGCGCCGCACGGTGTCGCCCAGATTGACGTTGCGCTCAATGATTTTTCCCCCGACTCGGAACGCCAGCGGCGCTTCATAACGGGCGCGCACTTCGCCGGGCAGCAGCAACGCGGCGGTGGTTGCAGCCGGGGCGATTTTCTGGGTTTTCACCGGGCGAATCGGCTCGGGAGGCGGGGCTTCCTTGGCGCATCCGGCAAACGCCAGACAGGCAAGCAGGGGCAGGAAAAATTTACGCATGGGTTTGTTCCTTGGCGGGGGCTGTTTCCAGAACGCCGCGCCACAAGGCGCGCAACGCGGCATCCAGTTCGGTGAAATAGTCGGGTTTGATGAGGTTGGCAAGCTCACTGCCGGGACGCACACGCCCTTGAGCGCCGAGCAGTTGCCACATCCCCAGGATCAGCCCGTAGGACTGCATCAAGAGACGCGCCCCGGCAACCGCATCGGCAAACGGAAAATGGCGGCACAACATGCCGCCCGCCAGTTGCAGATGTTCCGCCGAACGTTTCTCGAACTCGGCGGCCACGTCGGGGCTGACGCTTTTATGCAGCAGCCCGCCGACCAGCGTGGCGAGCGGCAAATAGGCGGGCACTTCGACGATGTAGCGGCGGGTGAGCACCATCATGTCGTCGAGGGTCATCGGGGCGTCGCTCCAGGCGCGTTCGTGGAGGGCGGTGAAAAAGGCTTCGGCATGGCGTTCGTGGGCGGCCACCAGCAAATCTTCCTTGCTGGCGAAATACAGGTAGATGGTGCCCTTGCCGACATTGGCGGCGCGCGCCACTTCGGCGACGCTGGCGATACTGTCGGGGTTTTTCAGCCACAGGCTGACGGCGGCGTCGAGTAGCGCGTTGCGGCGGGCCAGACGGGCTTCTTCGGTGGCGGGACGGCGCGGCATGGGTTTTATGACTCCTGGTCAGTTGACTGCGGCGATTGTAGTGACCGGTGGTCAATAAATCAACCAAAAATCCGGCGAGGTAAAAAATCCAAACGCATCACTGGTATGATGCGCCCCATGAAAAAACCTATCGACAACCCAACAATTATTGCCCGCACCCGTTGCTGGATCGAGCGGGTGGTGGTGGAAATGAATGTCTGCCCGTTTGCCCGCAAACCCTACGAAGGCGGGAATATCCGCTATGTGGTGAGCGCCGCCCGGTCGCCTGAAGACCTGCTCGGCGAAGTCCAGCAGGAACTGGAACTGTTGCGCGCAAGCGACGCCGGGGAAATCGAGACGACGGTGCTGATTCATCCCCATGTGCTCAACGATTTTTTCGATTACAACGACTTTCTCGGGATCGTGGACGCCTTGCTCGAAGATGGCGGTTACGAAGGCGAATTTCAGGTCGCCAGCCTGCACCCGGCTTATCAGTTTGCCGGGACGCAGCCAGATGACGCCGAGAACTATACCAACCGCTCGCCTTATCCGATTCTGCACCTGTTGCGCGAAGCGGAACTGGCGCGAGCCATCGCCGGGTATGCCCGCCCGGACAAAATCCCGGAACGAAACATCCGCACCATGGAAAAAATCGGCGCAGCGCGGATGCGCGAAATTCTCGATGAATGTCTGAGTATCGAAGGCGAGGCGGAGTGACATCCAGCCTCCTGGGTATCGCCGTCAAAGCGGCGCGTTTGCAGCCCATGGCGCTGCTCAGCGAAGCCCAAATCAGTTGCGCCGCAGGCCTGCGCGGCGACAGCCGGGGTAAACCCGGCCCGCGCCAGATAACGCTGTTGTCGCAGCTTGCGTGGGAAGCCGCCTGTGCGGAAATCGGCGCAGTCCTGCCGTGGACGGCGCGTCGCGCCAATTTGTTGGTCGATAACCTGCCGCTTGCCCAATCCACCGGATCGTTGCTGCGGATTGGCGAGGTGGTGCTTGAAATCAGCGGCGAAACCGATCCCTGTGAACGCATGACGGCTGTTCATCCGGCGCTGTTTAACGCGCTGCTCCCGGACTGGCGTGGCGGGGTGTGCTGCCGGGTGCGACGCGGCGGGAGCATCGAGGTGGGGATGCCGGTCGAACTGTTTATGAAAAATCAGGCGGAACCGGGCTGATCGAAATGCCGTCTTATTTTCACTACGTGATGTCAAATTGACCAGGCAGAATTGCCGAACTTGCCCGAAGGAGAATCGGGCAGGTATATTGCACTAGCCTGTTACCAGCGAAAGGAAATCCATGGAATACGTCAATCGCAGTCTTGCCCTCATCAAACCGCGCCAGCTTTTTTTTGACTGGCTGATTAACACGCCGGATTGGGATATCGACCTGACACTGGAGCAATTGCGGCTCGATTGCACGTCGCTGCTGATCCCGGAATTCGAGGAACCCGAAGAAGCGGTGAGTTATATCGACGAAATGTACGAACGGCTGTTTGAAATGGAACTGGCGTCGTGGGTGCAGGAACCCGAACACTGGCCGCAAAAACGCACCCTGCAGATGTTCTGGGAATGGTTCGACGTGGAATTACATTCGCTGGTGATCGACACCGTCGAGGAAATATTTCCCGACCCGGCGGAGATCATTCATTGAGCCTGGAAACCACCGATATGCTGGGTACGGTGGCAGGCGCGCTGACCACCATATCCTTCGTTCCCCAGGTATTGAAAATCTGGAAATCCAAATCCGCCGGGGATATTTCCTTCGGCATGTTCCTGCTATTCAGTTCCGGGATATTCCTGTGGCTGGTCTACGGCGTCATGATCGGCGCACAGCCGATCATCGTCGCCAATTCGGTCACGCTGGTGCTCGCGCTGGCGATTGTGGTGATGAAAATCCGTTACAAATAGGCGTTTGAGCGCTTACTTCCCCGGAAAACCAGCGCGCACGGTTTCAGTAGAATCAGGCGCGCCGCTTTCCTCAGGCATCCCTGGCCTTGAGCATCTCGAAGCGCTGGCGAATGTGGGCGACGGATACGTCGAGGTCGCGCCGTTCGGTATCCGAGAGATGTAACTGGATCACCTTCTCCACCCCGTGTGCGCCGAGCAGGGTGGGAACCCCGACGTATAGCCCCGCCACGCCGTATTCTCCTTGTAAATACACCGCGCAGGGCTGGGTGACGCGGCGATCCTTGAGGATACATTCGAGGACTTCGACGGTTGCCGTACCGGGTGCGTAGTAGGCCGAGCCGGTCTTGAGCAGGTTGACGATTTCCGAACCGCCGTGGCGCACCCGTTCGACGATAGCGGCGATTTGTTCGGCGGGCATCAGTTCCGCAATCGGGATGCCGTCCACCGTGCAATGATCCACCAGCGGCACCATTTCCGCGCCGTGGTCGCCCAGCACCATCGCATTGACGCGGCTGGCGGCGACCCCCAGTTCTCCGGCGATGAAGGTCTTGAAGCGGGCGCTGTCCAGCACTCCCGATACGCCGATCACCCGTTCGCTGGGAAAACCGCTGATTTCATACGCCAGTTGCGCCATGGTGTTGACCGGATTGGTGACCACCACCAGGACGCAGTTCGGCGAGTGTTTGACCGCTTCGCGAGTCACGGAGCGGACAATCGCGGCATTGGCTTCCAGTAGGTCGTCGCGCGACATTCCCGGTTTACGCGCCAGTCCGGCAGTGATGACCACCACGTCGGAATCGGCGGTTTCCGCGTAATCGCCGGTGCCTTTCACCACCCGGTCTACATTGGCCGTGGCCATCGCCTGAGTGATGTCGAGTCCGGTGCCTTTTGCCTTATCGGCGTTCTGGTCGAGCAGCACGATGTCGGCGAGATCCTTGCCCGCCGCATATACGGCAATGTGTGCGCCGACGTTGCCTGCGCCGATGATGGATAGTTTTACTTCACGGTTGTAGCCTGGCATTGTTATCTCCCATGCCGCGCGGTGCGGCGTTTATCCGGCAACTGGCGGGGCAGTTGGCCCGCGCCGTCGCGTTATTTTAAAGACTTGCAGAATAGGCGATTCGGGGGACTGAATCAACCGCCGGAGCGCCTGCGGCGGGGGATTGCGCAGGCCGCTGCGGGGCGGATAGCTTCCCTGATAAATGCCAATTTCGGGTGACGGCGGGTACGCCGGAGTGATGATGCGTTATCCTGATAACACCAAAGTCATCGTGAGGTTTCCGTGAGCGATATTTTCCAAGGTCTGGCCGGTTATGCCGGTTTTCTGTTGATTGCCTGGGCGATTTCCGAGCAACGCCGCGCCGTGCCGTGGCGCACGGTTTTCGGCGGTGTTGTGCTGCAATTTGTGCTGGCGGCGGTGATTTTCTGGCTGCCTGGCGCACGTCGCTTGTTTGCCGCGCTGAATGACGCTTTGCTGGCCGTGGAGCAGGCCTCCCGCGCCGGAACGACGGTGGTATTCGGGTATCTGGGCGGCGGCCCCTTGCCGTTTGCGGAAGCCGCGCCCGGTGCGAGTTTCGTGCTGGCTTTTCAGGCATTGCCGGTGGTGCTGGTAATGAGCGCGCTATCGGCGCTGCTGTTTCATTGGCGGATATTGCCGTTGCTGGTGCGCGGCATGTCGCGGGTGCTGGAGCGGACGCTGGGCGTTGGCGGGGTGGTGGGGATGTCTACCGCCGCCAATGTGTTTGTGGGGATGGTGGAAGCGCCGTTGCTGGTGAAGCCTTACTTGAATCGGGTGTCGCGGGGTGAACTGTTCATCATCATGGCGGCGGGTATGGCCGGGGTGGCGGGTACGGTGATGGCGCTTTACGCCGGCATCATCGGCCCGCGAGTGCCGGATGCGCTCGGCCATATTCTCGCGGCCTCCTTCATCAGCGCCCCGGCGGCGCTGGTGTTTGCGGTGTTGATGGTGCCGCCCGACGGCCCGCCTACCGGCCTTCACGCCGCTTTGCCGCGCCTCGACGGCAGCGCTATGGAAGCCGTCACGCGCGGCGCAAACGAGGGGTTGCAACTCTTCCTCTCGATTATCGCGATGCTGGTGGTATTGGTGGCGCTGGTCAGCTTGTGCAACCAGGCGATTGCTTTGCTGCCTCACGACGGCATTCCCTGGTCGCTGCAACGCCTGCTCGGTTTGGGCATGGCGCCGCTGGCCTGGATGGCCGGTATTCCGTGGGCCGAAGCGCCGCAGGCCGGGGCGTTGCTGGGAGTGAAAACGGTGCTAAATGAGTTGCTCGCCTATCTCGATCTCGCGGCGTTGCCGGCGGAGGCGCTGAGCCCGCGCAGCCGCCTGATTATGACTTATGCGCTGTGTGGTTTCGCCAACCTCGGCAGTCTCGGGATTCTGATCGGCGGACTTGCCGCAATGGCCCCCGAACGCCGCCGGGAAATCCTCGAACTCGGCCCGCGCACCCTGGTGGCGGGGACATTGGCGACGTTGTCGTGCGGCGCGGTGGTGGGGATGCTGCTGTAATATGGTGTTGTGGCGGGGTGATGTCGGGCTGGTCACTTTCTGGAAACACGGCTGGCTTAATATTCCCGCATCGACAATTTCCAAAATTCTTCCGATTGTTTCCGGTATTTCCGCATTGAAAAAATATCTGCAACTCCGTGTTGAAAGCCCGCTAATAGCGGGTTGCCGGGAAACCCAATGAATCTGTTCGGCAAAATCGTCCGCATCCTGTTGCTGATGGCGCTGCTGCTGATCAGCGGTTCGACGGGGTACGTGCTGATCGAAGACTGGTTGTTTTTCGACGGGTTATACATGACCGTGATTACCGTTGCCGGGGTGGGTTATGGTGAAACCCATCCACTTTCCGAACATGGCCGGATCTTCACGATGATCCTGATTCTGTTCGGTTCGGGCATCCTCCTCTACAGTATTTCCGTGATTACCGCCTTTGTGGTGGAAGGTGAGTTGACCAATATTTTGAAGGGAATAAAGATGAAAAACGCCATACAAACGATGCACGGCCATTTCATTCTTTGCGGCGAAAGCCAGACCGGGCGTTACGTCATCGACGAGCTGAACAAGTGCCACAAGCAGTTTGTGGTGATTGAAACCGACCGGAACAAAATCGCTTCCCTGGAGGAACGCCGGATACCCTATGTGGAAGGCGACGCCACCACCGATGCGGTGCTGGAGTCTGCCGGAATCACGCGCGCCGCAGGGTTGATCAGCACCCTTCATAGCGATGCCGAAAACCTCTTCGTGGTTCTTACCGCCAAGGGGTTGAACCCCGGCCTGCGGGTCATCGCCAAGGCGGTGGACGAGGCGTCGCGGCAGAAGCTGATCAAGGTCGGGGCGGATGGCGTGGTGATGCCGAACTCCATCGGCGGGTTGCGGATGGTGGCGGAATTGATCCGTCCCACGCTGGTGAATTTCCTCGACCAGTTATTGCGCAATAACGATCAGGCGTTGCGGGTGGATGAAATATCCATAGCCAAAACCTCCGGTTTCATCGGGAAAACCCTCACCGAAACCGGGATAGTCTTTCTGCCCGATGTGACGATAGTTGCGCTGGCGCAAAGCGGCGGTTATCTGATCAATCCGCCGCGCGACACGGTTATTCTCGAAGGGACGGTGATCGTTCTGATGGGCGCGGCGAAGGCGATAGACCATCTGCGCGATATCGCTGAGCAGCCCAACCCCAATGTGAATCCGATGGTCGCCGGATAACCGGGGAGCGCCCCGAGCTACCCGATATCCTTGCCCATGACGCAATTACGCCCGTTGGATTTGGCGCGATATAACATCTGGTCGGCGATTTCCAGCAATTGGGCGGAACTGTTGTTGGCGCTTGGGAAGATGCTGGCGAAACCTGCGCTGATGGTGACGTAGGGAATTACGTCGGAGACTTCGTGAGGGATTTGTTGTGCTTCGATCCGGGTGCGCAGCCGTTCCGCGAGCAGATGCGCGCCGCGCGCGTCGGTTTCCGGCAGCAGAACCACGAATTCCTCGCCGCCGAAACGCGCCACCAAGTCGGCGGCGCGGGTGGCGGCTTCTGCGGCCAAGGCTGAAGCCACTGTTTTCAGGCAAATGTCGCCCGCGCCGTGTCCGTAGCAGTCGTTGTATATCTTGAAGTGATCGACATCCACCATGATCACCGCCAGCGGTGTGCGGGAACGCAACGCGCGTTTCCACTCGGCGTCGAGCGCCTCATCGAAGCGGCGGCGGTTGGGGATGTTGGTCAGGCCGTCGAGGAAAGCCTTGGATTCCAGCAAGTCGGTCTTGATCTTGAGGGCGATGTGGCTGCGCACCCGCGCCTGGACGACTGCCGGGCTGACGGGTTTGGTGATGTAATCAACCGCGCCCAGGCGCAGGCCTTTTTCTTCGTCGGGCGCATCGTCGAGCGCGGTGACGAATATGACCGGGATATCCTGAGTGGCCGGATTGTCCTTGAGCGTCTGGCAAACCTCGTAGCCGCTCATGTGTGGCATGGTGATATCGAGCAGCAGCAGATCCGGTTTGACGGCGGCAGCCGTCAGACGCAGCGCGGTTTCACCGTCGAGGGCGACCTTGACGCGGTATTCGGCATTCAGCGCCTCGCTCAGCAAAGCCAGGTTTTCAGCGGCGTCGTCCACCACCAGTACGGTATGCCGGCCCTGCGCGTCGGTTTTTTCCGGGAGATGCGGGGGGAGCGGCAACGCGAGTTTTGCGGCGGTTTCGCGGAGGAATTCGAGCGCTGCGGCGAAAGCATACCGATCCACCATTTTGCGCAGTTTCCGGGCGTCCTGTTCCATGACGCTGCCGCGCAGCAGTTGTTCAAGCTCATGAGTCTGATCCAGCGCTCGCGTATCCCCGTGAAACAGCAGTGCGGCCAGATCGGCAAGGCGTGGCGCGAGGTTTTCCGGGGCCGGGCGAGCGAGCGTCGAGGGGCCGGCGTGATTCGCATCGCGCGGCAGGGCAAGGTCGATTTCGCGTATCAATGCGGCGAAAGGCGCTTCCAGTTGCGCCAGCAGGGTATCGGCCAGGTCGCGCTGCCCGCTGTGCAGCGCCGCCTCGATGTCGCGGACGTTGCGGGCCAGCGCCTGTGCGCCGATGCTGGCGGCCAGGCCACGCAGAGTGTGCAGCAGGCGGGCGGTGGATTTTTCGTCGCCGCCACGGTGGGCGGCATAAATGCGTTCGATGGCGTCCGCCTGATCATCGCGGAACGACGCCAGTATCTTGCGGTACAAGGCGACGTTGTCGTTGACGTTTTTCATCGCTTCGTCGCTATCCACGCCGGATAGCTTCGGTACCGTGGATTCCGGCGGGTTGCCGGATGCACTGCGCTGCGTGGCGGGGGCGGCGATTCCGTGCGGCTTGACCCAGGCTGTCAGTGTTGCGAAAAAGTTGGCGATGTTGAGCGGCTTGGCGATGTGGTCATTCATCCCGGCGGCGATGCACCGCTCACGGTCACCCTCCAGCGCATTGGCGGTCATCGCAATAATCGGCAGGTGGGTGAAGCGGATGTCGTCGCGTATACGCCGGGTTGCGTCGAAGCCGTCCATCACCGGCATCTGGCAATCCATCAGCACGGCGTCGTAGTGTGTCCGCTTGACCATCTCGACGGCTTCCAGACCATTGCTTGCGAAATCAGCCTGGATGCCTGCGTTGGCGAGAACTTCCAGCGCCACTTCACGGTTTACCGCATTGTCTTCGACCAGCAGCAGATGTGCGCCGCGCAGGGCCTGTGCAGCGGCCTGGATTTTTTCCTGAAGGCGTTCATTGTCGAGAATTTGCGGGGGGGAAGCGACCGCCTCCGGCAAGTCGAAGCGGGCGGTAAAATAAAACGTGCTGCCCACGCCGGGATGGCTATCCACGCCGATAAAACCATCCATCATTTGAACCAGTTGTTTGCAGATGGAAAGCCCCAAACCGGTGCCGCCGAATTTCCGGGTGGTCGAACTGTCCGCCTGGGTGAAGGGCGTAAACAAACGTCGCCGCGCTTCTTCGCTGAGACCGATGTCGGTGTCGCTGACCTCGAAACGCAGGCGTATGCCGCGTTCGTCATCCTTGAAACGCTGGACGCCGACGGTGATCTGGCCTTTCTCGGTAAACTTGATGGCGTTGTTGACCAGATTGGACAGCACTTGTCCAAGTCGCAAAGCGTCGCCGAGCAATGCCGAAGGGATGTCGTCGGCGACCTGAAAACGCAGCGTCAGACCTTTGCTGTTGGCTTTTTCCCGGAATACGTCGGAGAGATTTTCCAAAACCGCCTTTAAGAAAAAGTCGGTATGTTCCAATTCCATTTTCCCGGCTTCGATTTTGGAAAAATCGAGGATGTCGTTGATCACGCCGAGCAGCCAGTCCGCCGATACCAGAACCTTCTCCAGGTAATTGCGCAGCTTGGGAGTCACCTCGGTTTGCAGGCCGAGTTGGGTCAGGCCGATGATGGCGTTCATCGGAGTGCGGATTTCATGACTCATGTTGGCGAGGAAATCACTTTTGGCCTTGCTGGCGGCTTCGGCAACCCGGTTGGCGACGAGCAGTTCGCGGTTCGCCTGGGATAACGCCTCGGTGCGGGTTTCCACGAGGCGCTCCAGTTCGTTCTGGTAGGTCTGGATGGATTTTCTGCCGGCGTCGATTTCCCCGAGCAGGGCGTTGAAATTGCGCACCAGGTCGCCGATTTCATCGTCTGCGGCGGGAATCGTGCGGGGGGAGAAATCCTGCTTGAGGCGCGCTTCGTTGGCGGCTTCCGCAAGCAGGCGCACCGGCAGGACGATGCGATCGAGAAAACGCAGGGAGAGCAGTAAAACCAGCGCGCCGGCACCTAGGCCAACCAGAAATTTGGTGGCGATGGAAGTGAGGTAAGTGTGCCAGTAGGTGTCGAGCTGCGCCTTGAGGTAAATCGAGCCGATGGGGGTGCCGTCAAGCATGATGGGCAGTTGGAGGCTGGTAGAGGTGGCCAGCAGTCCAATCTCTGGGTTGGGTGGCGAGACGGCTTGGGCGGGAATCTGTTTGTCGTCGCCAAAGCGGGCGAGGCGATAGCCGGTGTTGGTGTAGAGGGCGGCGGCCTTGATTTCGGGATAGGCCTCGAACATCCGCAGGACTTCCCAGGCCGCCACCGAATCGTGGAATACCACGGCGGCGCTGGCGGAATTGCCGGCGGCGTTGGCGGCGGACGTCAAGGTGCGGCGGATGTCCTGGCGCACGTTGTCGAGCATCAGAAAAGCGTCGCTGACGAAAGCCAGTCCGATGCCGATCAGGGTCGCCACGACAATCAGGCGAATGAACGGGTAACGGATCGATTTTCGATCAAAAATCGAAGTGCTGCGCGGGGTGTTATTCATGGACGCGGCGCGCCAGGCGTAACAGTTGGGGAGAGAAATGGAAACCGGCGCGGCGGCCTTCCGCCAGATTGATCTCAAAGCGGGTGCCGTCTTCCTGCAAGGCGATTTCAATCATCCCGCCATCCCGCACGAAGCCGGAATAGGCGCTGATGGTGAGGACGCGGCGCGGCGGGCGTGGTTCGTCCAGAGAGTTCCAGCGCTGCCGCGTATCGACGTAAATGACCTGGCAGTCGTCGTCTTTTCCGGCGAGGCGGACGATGGCCAACTCGCGGCCCCATACCTTGCGCCCGGCTAGTGCGCCCAGCGCTTCCGCCTGGCGCATATCGGCAACCGCAAAACACAGACGTATACGCTGGGCGTTGGCAAGGATTTCCGGGGGAAACTCGGTGAACTTGAGAAAGTTGAACACCATCGCTGCGCGCACCGAGTATTCGCTGGGAATGTCCTGCGCCATTCCCGCCCCCGCCCGGCAGAACAACGCCGCCAGCAGGGACATGGACAGGACGAAGCGGCGCGTATCGGAGAAATTCATCGGGCGGAAGTTTGCCGGGTTGGCAAAAATGAAGCGATAAATGACGGAGAATCAAGCGCGCAGGCGTACCCCGGAGAGGTTTTTAAAAGCCCATCCGGCGCGGCTTCCCTCATTGAGCGTATGCCTGTTTTTTTCATCAGACCGTACCTGGGTGATGCGCCTAAAACTTGTAGCGCAGTTCAGCGTAGACGCTGCGTCCCGGCAGCGGCAGATTGTTGGGGATGGCGCTGCTGGAATATTCGCGCGCGTCCGCATCGAACAGATTGCGTATGGAAGCGGCGAATTCCCATTCCTTGCGCGGGAAGTAACGAATCGTGGTGTCCACCAGCGTAAAGGCGTTCAGCGGCGCACGGAGGTCACCGGGCAACAGCGAACGTTTGCCGATCCAGGTGGCTTGTACGTTCCAGTTCCAGTGCGGCAAAAACGCCCAGTCGGTGCGCAGATAGACCTTGTTTTTTGGCACCGCATTGAAGGCGATGCTGTCGTTGCGATGGGTGAGGTTGCCGGAAATTCTGAGCGCCTTGGCGGCCTGCCATTGGGCTTCCAGTTCCACGCCGAGCGCGGTGTTGTTGCCGAGATTCCGGTATTGGTTGGCCGCATCCGGGGCGATCAGGTTGGATTGCTCAAAGCGGAAGAAATCAACGCCCAGTTTCAAATCCCGGGAAGCCAGGTAGGAAAAGGACAAATCCCAGGTTCGCGAGGTTTCCGGCGTGAGGTTGGGATTGGGTTTGCTGGCGGCGGTCAGTGCGTACAACTCCAGGTAGGACGGCGCGCGGAAGGCTTCCCCGTACATCAGTTTGGTGATGAGCCGGTCAGTGCTTTGCCAGACCATCGCCAGACGAGGATTAAGTGTGCTGCCAAAGTCGGAATATTTGTCGTAACGCGCCCCGGCGGTGAGTTCCCAGTCCTTGGAGAGCGTCCACACATCCTGAATGAATACGTAACTGATCTGGCGGGTTTTTTCCGGCGCGAACGCGTAGGGCGTATCGGAAACGTTGACCAGCGGGCCGCCGGCGGGTAGCGGTTTGCCATCCGGGCCGATGCCCTTGTTGATGAATTGCTCGACGAAATACAAGTTTTCGGCGTTGTAGCCGCTGCCGATGCGCAGCGCGTGATCCGCCAGCCCTCTGTACAACCCGCTGCCTTCGACGGTAAAACCACGCTGGGCCGACCGCATCAGATTCATGAAGCCGTTCGGATAAACGCCGCCGGCATCCTTGTAACCCGGCGGGTTTTCCTGAAAACCGTCGCCGGAGGTGTAATCAAGGTTGTGATAACGAATCTCCGCATTTACTCCCCAGTCTCTCGCGAAATCCGCGTTGTTATAGAGCAGGGAGATATCGGTGCGGCTGTTGTTTCCGCGCGTCAGCGGATCCAGAACAGCGGCGCCGGTCAGGCCGATAGCCAGATTGCTTTGGCGCAAATAGTCGGCAAGTACACGCCAATTGCCTTTGGCGATGGAGAAACGCAGATCCTGATTGTTGTAGCCGTAGTTGGCGTAACCGGGCGCGTAGGAGACGCGGGTGCCGAAGGTTTTGTCGCGGGAGGTTTGTCCGTCCACGGCGATGTAGGGATTGTGTCCGTCGGTGTGTGATACTTCGGCGGTGAAGTTGAAGTCGAAATCGTTCCAGCTTCCGCCATGCTGCACCCAGCCTGCCTGGGTGTCGAAACTGCCGACGCGCGCGCCGGCCTCGGATTGGGTGATTTTCCCCGCTGTTTTGGTGATGATGTTGATCACCCCGGCGGAGGCCTCCGAGCCAAACAGCGCCGAGCCGGGGCCGCGAATGATCTCGATCCGCTCGATCATGTTGGTGGTCAGTCCTTTCCAGAAAATGCCGGCAGTCCACACCAGGTCTCGATTTGGTACACCGTTGACCATCAGCAGAGTGTGTGTGGAACTTGCACCGCGAAAGGTGATGGTGGGGCGGAAACCGAACAGATTGGGCCTGACGTAGATGCCCGGAACACTTTGCAATATCTCGGTGAGATTGGTCGCGCCGGTGGCCTTGATGTCTTCCTCGGTAATCACCGAAATGACCGAGGGCGCTTTGGAGACCGATTGTTTGGTATTGGTGGAGATCATCACCTTGCTTGCCATCACTTCTTCCAGGCTCAATGTCAGCAATTGATCGACGCTTGCGGCGCTGCTAGCGCAGGCGGGCAAGGCCTGAAGCAGGCCGAGAATAGGGATGATTCGGGAGCTTTTTTTCATGATTGTTCCCTGGCGGAAGAGTGCTCTGGGTTTTTTTATATTCGGATAACAAACATCAGTATACCGATACTTTCCATCGGAATGGAGCCCGGATGAGTCCTATTCAAATTGGCGCAGCAAAAAAAGCAGTGCGCGGAACCTTTGTGACACTGGAAATCGCAAGGCCGTTTGAGATATTCTCCGGCAGAGCGGCGCGATTGCCGATACGCCGCAAATTGCCGATTGAAACAACACTACTGATTTTAAGGTGTCCCATTATCAACGACGTATCCCCCGACTCGCAAGAAAACCCCGCCGACGGCGGCCTGAAGCTTGGGCGCGTGTTGGTGGTGGACGATATTGCGCTGAACCGGGAAATTCTGCGCGCTCATCTTGAGGGTATCGTCCGCCACTGGGACGAAGCCGGGGATGGTTATGCGGCAATTGCATTGTTCAAGCAGCACCGCTACGACGCCATCCTGATGGATATCGAAATGCCCGAACTCGACGGTTGCGAAACCATGATCTCGATGCGCGCCTGGGAGCAGACCCGGCAACTGCCCGGCGTTTTGATCGTGGCGGTCACTTCCAGCGATTTCCCCGATGACGAACAACGCATTATGGACGCCGGCGCCACGACTTACCTGGTCAAACCGGTGCAACGGCAGGCGTTGCTCGCCGCGTTGCAGTTGCGTCGCGACGCCGCAGCGGACAGACATCCGATGGCCAATTCATTGCCGCGAATGTTCGCCGGCGCCGCCGTCATGCTGGACGAAATCGAGACTTTCAACGAACCGGAGGCCATTTCAAAACGCCTCCATCAACTACGCGGGATGGTTGCGGTATACGGCTTTGTCGAATACGCAGAGCGTTTGCGGCAAATCGAGGCAGCGGTGCAACAGGGCGAAATGGCGAAAGCCGCAGAATTACAGACGCTACGCGAGGAGTTACGGCGTTTGGAAACGCTGGCAATCGGTTCCCGATAACGGGATGCAGTCCAAAATTTCGACTGCTCTGGCGACAAAAACCTCAATTCCGCAGCGCCGCCCGATACTCGTGCCGGAAATGCCTGAACGAGCTGTCCAGCAGCATCACCGCGCCATTCACCAGGTGGCAGCGTCCGCTGCCGGGCAACATGCGGCACAGGGTTTCGAGGGTGGCGAGGTCGGCTTCGGTGCCGCGTCCGGTGTCGATGCGGTCGATGAGGCGGCTTAAGTTTGCGGTGCCGGTCTTGCAGGAGGGGCATTGGCCGCACGAGGAGTGGGCGAAGAAGCGGATGTATTCGGCGACGCGCTTGACGATGCCGGTTCCTTCCGAGACCACGATCATTGCGCCGGTGCCGAGTGCTCCGCCGCGTTCGCGCAGCGAGTCGAAATCCAGGTGAACGTCGAGGTCGGCGGGGGTGAGCAGGGTGTTGGAAGGCCCGCCGGTGAACACCGCCTTGAGGGGTTTGCCGGAGAGCAGGCCGCCGCCGTGGCCGAAAATCAGGTCGCGTAGCGTCGTTCCCATCGCCAGTTCGTAGACGCCGGGGTGCAAAACATCGCCGCTTAGCGAGAAGAGCTTGCTGCCGGTGGCCGCGCCGATGCCGCGATTGCAAAACCATTCCACGCCGTTGCGGATCAGCGCGGGAATATGCGCCAGCGTTTCGACGTTGTTGATCAGGGTCGGGCAGCCGTGCACCCCGAATTGGGCGGGGTAGGGCGGCTTGCCGCGCGGGAAGGGGAATTTACCTTCGATCCATTCCAGTGCGGCGGTTTCTTCGCCGCCGATGTAATGGCCGGAACTCGGGACAAGTTCCATGTTTACCGCACGGCCCAGCACCTTGCTGGCTTCCTGGAGGAAAAAGCCGTCCTGCCAGTGGTCGAGCGCGGTTTGCAGTCCCGCCAGGGAGCGGCTCAGGTCGGGGTTGACGTAAAAGACGATGCGGTCAGCGCCGACGGCGAGTGCGGCGAGCAGCGCGCCTTCGATGATCTGGTGGGGGGTTTCCTCAAGCAGCAGGCGATCCTTGAAGGTGCCCGGCTCGTCTTCGTTGCCGTTGCACACCAGGTATTTGTGGGGGCGCGGGTCTTCCTTGGCGACCGCTTCCCATTTGCGCCAGACCGGGAAGCCGCTACCGCCCAGGCCGCGCAGGTCGGCTTCCTTGATGGCGGTAAAAATTGATGCCGGGTCGGAAAATGAGCGGCGCAAGGCCGCGCCGCCGCCGGCCTTGAGCCAGCGCTCGTAATCTGCGCCGACGCGCTGATCGGGATGGAGGAGGTTGGCGTTCAGGCTTTCCATGGGGTATTTCCAGCGGGTAGGGTGGGCACGGCTTTATCGTGCCCACGCGGAGACGGTGCGGGCGGCGTGGGCGCATATGCCGACCCGACGGACAATGCCGTTAAGGCAAGTTCGTAAAGATACGGGCCGGAGCGCCGGCATCCTGCCGGCAGGCCGGCGAGACGCCGGCGCT
>CAYVIN010000071.1:0-22649 GCA_964451375.1 uncultured Sulfuricella sp. | reverse complement strand
TCCACCACCATCGAGCCGGTCGCTTCCGCCACCGGCAAGTCGGCGCCGATAGCCGCCGCCATCGGTTCCTCAATCAGGTACACCTGGCGCGCCCCCGCACCAATCGCCGATTCGCGGATGGCGCGGCGTTCCACCTGAGTCGAACCGCACGGCACACAGATGATGATGCGCGGGCTGGGCGTCAACAGGCGGGAATCGTGAATTTTCTTGATGAAATACTTGAGCATCTGCTCAGTAATCGTGAAGTCGGCAATAACGCCATCTTTCATCGGACGGATCGCGGTGATGGTGCCGGGAGTGCGCCCAATCATCTCTTTCGCCTCCTTGCCGACCGCCTGAATGGTCTTTTTGGAGGAGGGGCCGCCTTCCTGGCGAATTGCGACCACAGAGGGCTCATCCAGAACGATGCCTTTGCCGCGAACATAAATCAGGGTATTTGCGGTACCGAGATCGATGGCGAGATCGGTAGAAAAATAACCGCGTAGGAATCCAAACATGCTTACTTAACCTGTCAACAAGCTGCGTCAATTAAAGGAATTATGATACCATTTTAAAGGTGTTTATATAAAGGGATGCAGGTTAAATTATGTCGTTGACACAAGCCGACGTGAAGCGCATCGCCCATTTGGCGCGCGTGGAAGTAAGTGACGCCGAAGCGGAAGGTTATCTGCGCCAGCTCTCCAGCATTTTCGAGTTGGTCGAACAAATGCAAGCGGTTGATACCACCGGTATCGAACCCATGGCCCACGCCCAGGATGTGGTGATGCGCCTGCGCCCCGATAGCGTTAGCGAAATCAACCGTCGCGAAGCCTTCCAGGCGGTCGCCCCGCAAGTGGAAAACGGACTCTACCTGGTTCCCAAGGTAATCGAATAACCAATTAGGGATCACATTCCCTGTCCTCACCCTCCAGCCCCTCAAAAATGATCAACGCCACTCTCAAGGAACTCGCCGCCCAATTGGCGGCGAAAAAGATCTCCAGCGTCGAGCTGACCACCGAATATCTGGGCCGCATCAAGCGACTTAATCCCGACCTCAACGCATTCATCACCGTTGACGAAGAAAAAAGCCTCGCACAGGCGCAAGCCGCCGACGCGCAACTCGCCGCCGGCCAAGGCGGCCCCTTGACCGGCATACCGATTGCCCAAAAGGACATTTTTTGCGCGCAAGGCTGGCGCACCACCTGCGGCTCGAAAATGCTCGCCAACTTTGTCGCGCCCTACGACGCCCACGTCATCGAACAATGCAACGCCGCCGGACTGGTTAATCTGGGCAAAACCAACATGGACGAGTTCGCCATGGGGTCGTCGAATGAAACATCGTTTTTCGGCCCGGTGAAAAATCCCTGGAACAACGCCGCTGTGCCCGGCGGCAGTTCGGGCGGCTCCGCCGCCGCCGTGGCGGGGCGCCTCGCTGCCGCTGCAACCGGCACGGACACTGGTGGTTCGATTCGCCAACCGGCTGCGCTGACCGGCATTACCGGCATTAAGCCGACGTATGGAACCGTGTCGCGCTACGGCATGATTGCCTTCGCGTCCTCGCTTGATCAGGGCGGGCCGATGGCCAAAAGCGCCGAAGATTGCGCGCTCCTGCTCAATGCTATGAGCGGTCACGACCCGCGCGATTCCACCAGCCTGGATCGGCCTGCGGAAGATTACACCCGCGACCTCGACAAACCGCTTGCCGGCCTGAAAATTGGCCTGCCCAAGGAATATTTTGCTGCCGGGCTGTCGGATGATGTTGCCCAAGCGGTAGAGGCCGCGCTAACCGAATACCGCAAGCTCGGCGCGGAAACGGTTGAGATTTCCCTGCCCAATTCGCAACTCGCAATCCCGGTGTATTACGTGCTGGCTCCGGCGGAAGCCTCCAGCAACCTATCGCGTTACGACGGTGTCCGCTACGGCTACCGCGCGCCGGAATACGACGACCTGATCGACATGTACTGCAAAACCCGCGCCCAGGGGTTTGGCGCGGAAGTCAAACGACGCATCATGATCGGCACTTATGTTTTGTCCGCCGGCTATTACGACGCGTATTACCTGAAAGCTCAAAAATTGCGCCGCCTGATCGCGGAAGATTTTGTCGCGGCCTTCAAACAATGCGACGTAATCATGGGGCCGACTTCTCCGACCACCGCGTTTAATCTTGGCGAAAAGAGCGATGATCCGGTTTCCATGTACCTCTCCGACATTTACACCATCGCGGTCAACCTTGCCGGTCTGCCGGGTATGTCGATCCCTTGCGGGTTTGGTGCCAACGGGATGCCCGTCGGCTTGCAAATCGTTGGCGGTTACTTCAGCGAGGCGAAAATGTTGAATGCCGCCCACCAATACCAGTTGGCAACGGATTGGCATACCCGTATGCCAACCGGAATCTAAACCCGACCATGGCCATGATTGCCGATTTTCTCAATAAGCCGCTGACCATATTGCTGGTTGAGCTGGTGTTTCCCGAGAAATTCCGGGCGGCTTCACTGCTACTCAAGTACGTCACCGAGGCGGCCAGGAATCGTGGTGGTATGGTGATCGGCACCAAAGGCGAAAAAATTGTGTGTTTTTTCGGCGACTGCCAAGCCGCCATCGATACCGCACAGGCTACTCTCGAACAAGCCTTCGACGCCCCCGACAACACACCGCTGATCCGCGCAGCGCTGCATTTTGCGCCGCGCGTCGACTCCGAACGTGAGGTAGCGATCGCCACCGACCTCGTCGCCAAAGCAATCGGGATCGCGGCTGCCGGGGAAATTGTCGCGACCAAGCAAACCCTTGCGTTTTTGCCGCGAGACACAGAGTTTCATCGTTCAACCCGCACACCGCCTGGCGCTAGGGATGAGATATATCTGATTGGCAATCACCCCGATCCGGCGCAGCAGATCGACGAGAAAACCCGCCTGCCCGGCACACTGAAATTCCCTGCGATGGCCGAAAAGAAGGTTATGGTGTGGATGGGACACGCCAATACGCAACTCACACTCGACAAGGACACCCGCGTCGTCACGTTCGGCAGGGACGAATCCAACGACATGGTGATCAAACTGGATTCGGCTTCCCGCCATCACGGGTATTTTGAATTCCGGGCGGGAAACGTCTTCGTCGTGGATAAATCGACCAACGGCACGTTCATGCGCTCCGGAGGCTTGGTGGAGAAACTGTGCAACAACGCGTTACCCTTGCCTGCCGAGGGTTACATCAGCCTCGGCGGCGAAGCGCCAGGGGAACACCCGTTCAGCATCCACTTCTCGACCGTGGCATCGTTCTGAATCATGCACGTCGCCAGACAGCGGGCCGACAATATTATTGACACGAAAATTGAAATATAAGGTTGAATAGTCATGCAATGGGAAATCGTCATCGGGCTGGAAACACACGCCCAGCTTAGCACCCAGTCGAAAATCTTCTCCGGGGCATCCATCGCCTACGGCGCTGAAGCCAATACTCAGGCGTGCGCTGTGGACATTGCGCTGCCCGGCGTGTTGCCGGTATTCAACCAGGCGGCTGCCGAGATAGCGGTGCGCTTCGGCTTGTCGATCGGGGCGAGGATCAACCGCAAGTCGGTGTTCGAGCGCAAAAACTACTTTTACCCCGACCTCCCCAAGGGTTACCAGATCAGCCAGCTCGAACTACCTATCGTCGCGGAGGGGGGCGCCCTGCAATTCCAGATGGGAGAGGACGAAAAAACCGTCCGCATCACCCGCGCCCATCTTGAAGAAGACGCAGGCAAGTCGCTGCACGAGGACTTCCACGGCATGACCGGCATCGACCTGAACCGCGCCGGTACGCCGTTGCTGGAAATCGTCACCGAGCCGGACATCCGCAGCAGCGCCGAAGCAGTCGCCTATGCCCGCACTCTCCATGCGCTGGTGCGCTGGATCGGGATTTGCGACGGAAATATGCAGGAAGGCTCGTTCCGTTGCGACGCCAACGTCTCGGTGCGCCCCAAGGGTGAAGAAAAACTCGGCACCCGCTGCGAAATCAAGAATCTCAATTCCTTCAAATTCCTCGAAAAAGCCATCGACTATGAAGTGCAGCGCCAGATTGATGTGATTGAAAGCGGCGGGCGCATCATCCAGGAAACCCGTCTCTACGATCCAGATCGCGACGAAACACGTTCCATGCGCTCCAAGGAAGAAGCCAACGATTATCGCTATTTCCCCGATCCCGACCTGCTACCCCTGGTGGTGGACGAGGCATTCATCGAGGCGACACGCGCCGCCCTGCCCGAATTGCCGCAAGCCAAGCGCGTTCGCTTCGCTGTGGAATTCGGCCTGGCCGCCTATGACGCGGGGGTTCTCACCGCATCCCGCGAGTTAAGCGATTATTTCGAGCAGGCAGTCGCCGTTCTCGGGGCCGGCGAAGCCAAGTTGGCGGCCAACTGGATCATGGGCGAGCTGTCTGCCGCGCTAAATCGCGACGCCAAGGACATCGCCGACAGCCCGATATCCAGCGCACAACTGGCGGGGCTTTTGAAGCGGGTCAAGGACGGCACGATTTCCGGGAAAATCGCAAAGGAAGTGTTTCAGGCGATGTGGGCGGGGGAAGGCGACGCCGACACCATCATTGACGCCAAAGGGCTGAAGCAGGTATCCGACAGCGGTGCGATTGAAAAAATCGTCGATGAGGTGCTCGCCGCGAACGCCGCGATGGTGGCCGAATTCAAGGCCGGCAAGGAGAAAGCCTTCAACGCGCTGGTCGGGCAGACCATGAAAGCCAGCAAGGGTAAGGCCAATCCGGCGCAGGTCAACGACATTCTCAAGAAAAAGCTCAGCGCTTAAATCTCGGCTTTATAAAAAAAGGGGATGCCCGGTTCGCGCCGGGCATCCCCTTTTTGCATTCCCGGATCAGAAGCGGAAACGGCCCACCGTGGCGCGCAGGCTGCCAGCAAGACGATCCAGGTCATGCGCCGCACGACTCACCTCGGCGACCGCGTTGCTGTTGGTTTCCGCCATTTCCGCGATGTTTTCGACGTTGCGGGCGATATCCGAATTGGCTGCGTTTTCCTCCCGCACAGAGGCGGTGATATGGCCGATTCCTTCACTGGTGCGGCCCACTGCGCCGGCGGCTTCGGATAGCACCACCGCCACGCTTTCCAGGTAGTTCTGGCTCTCGTGTAACGAGTGGGTGCCTTTGCTGATCGACGATTCAACCAGTTCCGACTGCTGCCCGATAGATTGGGTGACCTTGTCGATTTCACTGGCGGACTGGGCGGATTTTTCCGCAAGTTTGCGCACTTCATCGGCCACCACGGCAAAACCTCTACCCTGTTCCCCGGCGCGCGCGGCTTCGATGGCGGCATTCAACGCGAGCAAATTGGTCTGGTCGGCAATATCCTTGACCTGACCGGTCAACTGGCTGATTGCCGTCGTGGAATCGACGAATTTTTTTACCGAATCGGCGATTTCTCCGACTGCGGATTCGGCACAGTCGATTGCGCCGGCCAGTTCCGAAAGACTGCGGTTGCCGGCATTGGAGCGTTCCTGGCTGTCATGCGCAAGACGCAACACCTGTTCGGCATTTTCCGCCACCGAGGCGGTGCTTGCCGCCATTTCTTCAACCCCTGCCGCCATTGACGATGCCGCCTCGCTCTGGCGTCGCGATCCTGATTCAACCTGATCGGAAGTCGCGGCGAGTTGCGAGGAACTCACTGAAAGCTGTTCGGCAGTATGGTGAATTTCCCGCATTGCTTCAGCAAGTCGCCCCGACATGTTGCGCATCGCGGCGAGGAGCTGTCCGGCCTCGTCGTGGGTGTCATTGTCGATGGACACTGCGAAATTCCCCTCGGCCAGTTGGTTCGCGGCCACCACGGCCTGCTCCAGCGGGCGCGTGACCCAACGCCGCAATATCCCATACAGCAGGGCCATCAGTAACGGAACGATGAGTGCGGCGGTAATCAGCAGGTAGTTGCGCACCGTGACGCTGTCGCGCACCACTTCTTCGGCAGCGGTGACCGACACCACCGCCCATTTCCAGTCCGGGTAAGAGGCATAGGCGGCGATTTGCGCGCCGCCGGCGGTGCGGTAACGCGCCACCCCCTCGGGGCTTCCGAGGATTTCCTTGATATAGGCGCGCCCCTCGCCATCCTGAACGTCGAGCAGATTTTTCCCTTCTTCGACGGGATGAATCAACACATTGCCCTTGTCTTTGCCATCCTTGGCGTCCAGCACAAAAACATGGCCGGATTCGCCGATTTTCACGGACTTGATTTTGTCCTTGAGGCCTTTCATTCCATCGGTAAAGTCCAGGCCGATAAACAAAATGCCGACGATATTCCCCTTGTCCGAGCGTATCGGGACGTATTTGGTCATGTAGTCGCGACCGAACAGCTTGGCCTTGCCGAGAAAGGTTTCGCCTTTGAGTACCTTGGCATAGCCGGGATGGGCGCGATCCAGCAAAGTGCCGATGGCGCGTTCGCCGTTTTCCTTTTTCAGCGAGGTAGACACGCGGATGAAATCGTCACCCATTTTGGCAAAAATGGTCGCCACCGCGCCGGTGGTAGTGGTGAATTTGTCCACCGGAGTGAAATTCAGATTCAATACGCTGTCGCCGCTACGCAGGGTTGGGGTCGCCTTGTCGCCAATGGCAACCGTATTGATTTCGCTGAGCGAGAAGGGCTCGGGAAAATACGAAACCAGCACGTTGCTGAGTTTGTCGGTGCTTTGTTCGAGGGCATGGTGGTAGGCGTCAACCATATCCACGACTTGCCGGTTGGTGTCTTGCAGACGGGCCACGCTGCGCTCTTCGAGCATTCGCCCCATAACCAGCGTTACCGCGATAACAGCGGCCCCGAACAGCAGAATGATGGCGGCTGATTGCGCCCAGATGAGTTTGCCGGCGATCGGCATGTCACGGAAATTTGCCATGATAAAACCTCGTTATTTCGGGAAAGTCGGGAATTGGGGCTCTGTCAGCGGCAAATTGACGTATTTGCCTATCGGAGGTTTTTCGGAAATCAGAATACCCCCCCTCCAGAGCTGACTCGCCCACGGCGCTGCGGGCGAAAACGTAGCGGCAACGGATTCATCAGGATTTCACCACCTTGAAGTGCTCCACCATGCCGCGCAGCCCCTCGGCGGTTTTTGCCAGATTTTCGGTGGCGCGCCACGCCAGTTGGGCAGCGGCGGTGTTGTTCTCGATCAATGCGGAAATCTGCTCCATGTTGCCGGAAACTTCGTTGGTTGCGGCGGATTGTTGTTTGGCGGCGGCGGCAATGTGCTGCGACATCTGGGTAACCTGGTCGCTGGTGGCGGTGATTTCGTGGAGGCTCGCACCGCTTACCTTGAGCAACCCGATGCCTTCTTCAACTTCCTTGACCGCCTGATTCATGGACTCGACGGCGAGCTGGGTGGCGCTCTGGATATCCTGCACGGTTTGCGAGATGTCGGCGGTGCTGTTGGTGGTGCGCTCCGCGAGTTTGCGCACTTCGTCGGCCACCACCGCAAATCCGCGCCCCTGTTCCCCGGCGCGCGCGGCCTCGATGGCGGCATTCAGCGCCAGCAGATTGGTTTGATCGGCGATTTCCTTGATGGTGTTGGTAATCTCGCCGATGCGCTGAATGGCTTCCTTGAGCGCAGTAATCGTGCTGCTCGACGATTGCACCGCTTCCACCACCCGCGCGGTGGCGTCCATGCTACGCGCCATCTGACTGGTGCTGTCGCTGACGATGCCTTGCGAACGCACCGCTGCGCCGGCGGTTTCCTCTGCGCTGTTGGCGACCTCCGCAACCGACTGGGTGACTTCCTCCATCGCCGCGCTGACTTGCATTACCTTGTCGTGCTGGGTGTCGGAGTGCTCGACGACTTCCATCATCTGACCGTTCAGGTCGCGGCAATGGGCCTCGATATTGCCCGCAGACTGGGTAATTTCGTCCAGCATGACCTTGAGATGCACCTGCATCGCCGCCATCGACGCCATCAACTGGCCCAGTTCGTCGCGCCGCTCAATCGGAACATCGTTGGTCAGCACCCCTTCGCCGATACGCTCAAAATGTCCGATGGCTTCGCGGATGGGTCGCATGATGGCACGTTGCAACATGATGCCGGCCAGTATCGCGAGCAGGATACCGCCCAGCGTTCCGACCAGCACCAGCCCACGCACTATCTGGAAACGCGAAACGGCGTCATCGTATTCGCGATGAGCCGCCGCCTCAATCTGCCCGAGCAGCGCTTCGGCGTCACTGCGCGCTGCGCGGTAAAGGGGATTCACGCTGTTCAACAATAATTGATCGGCTTTGACGATGTCCCCGGCGCGCACCGCCTCGCTGACGGCGAGCAACCCCTCCTGACTATATTTCTCCCGCGCGGCGTTGAATTTCTCGGCGAGGGCGCGTTCCTCGGGGGACTTCTCGATAGCCGCATAACTTTGCCACAACGTATCGATGGCCTGGCGGTTAGCGCTCACTTTGTCGAGATGCTCCTGGACGGCGCGATCCGCACCCTTGGGCGAACCGGCTGGGGCCTCGTACTGAAGCATCAGGGCGGCGTGATTGCGGTTGTCATTCATCAACAACATCATCTTGTTGATGGTATTGGAGGGCAATAAACGCTGCTGATAGGCGTGTTCCAGGTCGCCATTGGTTTTCATCACCGCCCCCAGCCCAATGACGCCGGAACCCAGCAAGAGCACGGAAAGCATGATCATCACCGCACTCAGTTTGGTGCGCAGGGTCAAACCGCCGGACGTGCCGGGCAACGGCTTTTTGCTGTCATTGAGTTGACGATACAGCGCTTCCGCCCCTGAAATCTGGTCGCGTGACGGTTCGGTGCGCACCGACATGTAACCGATGGTTTGACCATCATGGCGCACCGGCACGACGAAGGCGTCCACCCAGTAATGATCGCCGTTTTTGGCGCGGTTTTTGACGATGCCGCGCCACGGACGCCCCTCCTTGACCGTGTTCCACAGCGAGGCGAAGGCTTGGGGCGGCATATCGGGATGACGCACCAGATTGTGGCTTTTGCCGATCAATTCGTCGCGGGAAAATCCGCTGATTTCGACGAACGCATCGCTGGCGTAGGTGATTACCCCCTTCAGGTCGGTTTTCGAGACGAGAATTTTGCCTTTGGGGAAAACAACGTTGTTTTGGGTGACGGGAAGATTGATTTTCATTCGATACTCCAACGGCCCGTTCCGAACGGGGAAGTGCGGTCGTCTATTCGCCGGCGCACAACGCGCCAGCGTGGCTATTTATGGGATATAACGAAACAAATCCGGGCATACACTGACAATTGTCAACGAAGCCGGACTTCGAGCGAATTATTTCTTGCTGGTCAGCTCCCGATAACGCTGTTTGTCGGTCTCGAAACGGGCGCGAATTGCATCCATGTCTTTCTTTTTCTGTTGAATACTTTCCTCCAGGTGGAGAATTTCCCGCTCGGCGTTGTCGATATCCAGCTTGAGATCAGCGGCCACCGGCTTGCCGGACTTGGTCATGCCGTCCGCCTGCTTGCGGTATTTGGTAAGACGCTCGGTGACTTGTTTGATGCGCAACTCGGCGCTCTGAGTCTGTACTTCAGCCTGTTGCAGGTTACGGTCACGGGTCAGGTCGATTTCATTTTCGCTGGTATAGGTGTTGAGCAAGGCCCGGTCACGGCGTTGTTGTTCCTGCTCCCGAGCCTGAGTCTCCTGCTTGCGCGTCTTGTCTTCTTCGATGGCGCGGCGTTCCTCGGCAGTCTGGGCGCGCTCGGTTTTTTTCACCACGACACCCTTGGTGCTTAATTCAGTGCTGCTCTGATTGACGTATTGCGGAGGAATGGTGTCGCCATAATGGGTCACCCCGTGTTCATCCACCCATTTCTTGATAGTTCCGGCGCCAACCGGCAAGCTGGCCAGACACAACAACAACACCCCGATTTTTATCCGCATGATTTTCCTCCCAAGTCCGTACCAATTCCGATCAAGCGAAACAACTCACACCCCATACTGGTCACGATAACGCATTACGGCAGCCAGGTTGTCGGCCATGTCGGGCGTAGCGCGCAGGAATTCGACGATGTCCGCGAGGCCCACGATACTGGTCACCGGCACCTGCTAACTCTGCGTAACCTCCTGGACTGCGGACAACGCGCCGCTGCCGCGCTCCAGACGATCCAGGGCAATCAGGACGCCGCTGGGGGTCGCTCCGGCGGCCTGGATCAGCGCCACCGATTCGCGCACTGAAGTTCCCGCCGAAATCACGTCATCGACAATCAACACCTGGCCGGCCAGCGGTGCGCCGACAATTGCGCCGCCTTCGCCGTGATCCTTGGCTTCCTTGCGGTTGAAGGCAAACGGGACGTTGTGTCCTGCTTCGGCCAATGCAATAGCAACCGCCGCAACCAGCGGAATACCCTTGTACGCGGGGCCGAACAACACGTCGAAACGTAACCCGGCGGAGAGAATCGCCTGAGCATAAAACTGGCCGAGGCGGCGCAGGCTGGCGCCGTCGTTAAACAGGCCGGTATTGAAGAAATACGGGGAAAGGCGTCCCGCCTTGGTTTTGAATTCGCCGAAACACAGTACCTTGCCCTGGAGGGCAAATGCGAGAAATTCCTGCTTGAAGTCCAACATGAGCGCCTGCAAATAAAATAATCTGGAATTATACCCTTGATTGAGGGCCTTCCAACTTGTCAAGTTCAGCGCCCATGAACGAGAATAACGCTTTCAGCATAACCAGCCAGGAATCCAAATGCCCGTCAAACCCGGTGAAAGAAAACTGCAAATCCTCCAGGTGCTCGCCCAGATGCTGGAAGCGCCCAAAGGCGAGAAAATCACCACGGCGGCAATCGCCGCCAAACTGGAGGTTTCCGAAGCCGCGTTATACCGCCATTTCGCCAGCAAGGCACAGATGTTCGAAGGCTTGATCGAATTCATTGAGGAAACCCTGTTCAGCCTCATCAATCAGGTTATTACCGAAGAACCCAGCGCGGTGAAACAGATCGAAGCCATCCTCGGCTTGCTGCTCGGTTTCGCCCAGACCAACCGGGGCATGACCAAGGTGCTGATCGGCGACGCGCTGGTGCATGAAAATGACCGCCTGCAAACCCGCATCAATGTGCTTCACGACCGCCTCGAAGCCACCCTCAAGCAATGCCTGCGTAACGCCATCAGTCAGCGGGAAGTGCCGGCGATGCTGGACACCGCCTCCAAAGCCAACATGTTGATCTGTTTCGTGACAGGCCGCTGGCACCAGTTCGCCAAAAGCGGCTTCAAGCGGCAGCCCAAGGAATTCTGGGTCTTGCAGTGGCCGGGACTGCTGGGGGTCTGAGGGTTAAACCTATATTCCCAAGGCGGATATTCCCGCCGCGCCATCAAGGCACTGCGTAAATCTCCACTTTCCGAGCTTCTGCCGGCGCTTCGCCAGGCGTGAAGGCGTAGGCGGCATAAACCTTGGAACCCGGAAAACCGCTCGCGTCGAAATTCTGGAGTATCGGGATTTCAATGCTTTTCAGCGCAGCCAACCCGGAATAGGGAACCGGCGTCGTGCTGCTTATCCACCCGAACACATTGAGATAAATGTCGCCCAAGCCCGGAATAGTTGCCCAGATCAAGGGAAATCCCATCCGTCCGAGGTCGCTTTCGGCTGGCGTGATAAGCGTCGCAAGGGTGAGGTTGGCGGCGTCGCCAGAAACCTTGCCGACCGCAATCGGCGTGGCGACACTGGAAGATTGCAAAACTAGCGGTGTATCAGCCGCTTTACTCACCGCCGCTGCCGCAGTGTAGTTATCGGTGGCGCTGCCGTCGCCCAGTTGGCCGCTCGGATTGCTTCCCCAAGCCAGTACATTCCCTTCAAATTTAACCACCATCACGAAAGCCGGCCCGGTCGCCAACACCACCACATCCGTCAGACCTTGGGTTTTTACCGGGTAATGACGCTGGGTTTTGGTTTTGTCGAGTAATTGGCCGCTGTCGTTGTCACCCCAACTCCACACGCTGCCGTCATTGCGCAACGCCAGCGACCAGGTTCCCGCCACCGCGATGGCCCGCGCATCGGCAATATCCACCACCTGAACGGGTGCGGTGCGGGAGGTGGTGGTGTCATCCCCCAACTGCCCCACTTCATTTTTTCCCCACGCCCAGATCGAACCATTATTTTGCAAGGCCATGCTGTGGTTACGCGCCGCAATTTCGGTAATCACATTACCGGAGAGAAGACTGACCTGGAGCGGGACAATACTGGCGGTAGTGCTGCCCACGCCAAGCTGGCCGCCGTCGTTGGCGCCCCACGCCCAGACGCTGCCGTCCGATTTGAGCGCAAGGACGTAATCCACGCCGGTCGCGACTTTCTGGATGCTGGTCAGGCTGCTGCCGGCCACCTGGAATGGCGCGGTGAAATATTGAGTGGTATCGCTGACCGCCACGCCGAGCTGACCGGCGGCGTTGGCGCCCCAACCCCACACGGTTCCGTCGTTTTTCACCGCGATGGCAAAATCCCGGCCCGCCGCGATCTGGGTCATTTTACCGAGGCGAGACACCCGCACCGGCGTATTGCGGGAGGTGGTGGTGGTATCGCCGATTTGTCCCAGTTCGTTTCTGCCCCACGCCCACACATAACCGCTGGAATCCAGCGCCAGACTAAACCCGTCCCCGGCGGCGACGCTGATGATGTTGGTCAAGCCAAAAACCTCCTGGGCGTAGGACGCCGCCGTGGTCCCGCCATCCCCCAACTGGCCGAAGGAATTGTCTCCCCACGCCAGCACCTTGCCGCCATCCACCGCCAGGGTATGGGAATAGCCGCCCGCCAGTACGCCAGCTTGAGCCGGCACGGCAAAAACAAGCAGCAAAACCAGAAACAAGCGTGTCATCAGAGGGGTATCCCGGCAGGAAAAAAACATCTGCAAGTTTACTGGGTTAGGCGGGAGAGGAACAAGCCGGAATATTCCGGCTTGGGTAACGCGCTTACAAAGCCGGGGTAGATGACTTGCAGAGTATGGAAGGATCGGACTCGCCGCTTTGCGCCATACGTTCCAGACAGGTGAGCACTTCCTCGCTGGCGCGCTCCATTTGCCCGATGGCGGCAAAACCCTGCTGGTAATCGCCCGCGCGGTATGCGCGCACGGCGTCCAGACCGCTATCATGGAAATGTTTATGGGGCGTTTCCATTTCCCGGTAGCCCGGCAATTTGGAAAAACAGCTTCGTCCTTCCCCGTCGTAATACCATTTGCCAAGACGGCAATGGCTGTGGTCGGCGAATTCGTCGGCGGATTTTTTTGAAAGACACATGAAAATCCGGTACACCTCGAACTTGTAAACCAGGTGGTCGATCTTGGCGACCTCAATGAAACTGCGCAGCGCGCTGGCCGAGATAACGCCTTCCATCTGATGCGTCAGGTCGAACAGGTTTTCCATACTGCGCGAGGCGGAATCACCGTCGCGGCTGAAGGATTCGGACTTGCCCGCCCAGATGTCCATTTGCGAACGGGCGGTGCGGGTTTCGCTCTGGATACTGCTTACCAGCACCGAAATTTCCGCCGTGGCGCGCGCGGTGCGTTCCGCCAGTTGGCGCACTTCGTCGGCCACCACTGCGAATCCACGCCCCTGCTCGCCGGCGCGGGCCGCTTCGATGGCGGCGTTGAGCGCGAGCAAGTTGGTCTGGTTGGCGACATCCTTGATGAGATTGACGATGCCGCCGATCTGGCTGGCGCGCTGGTCGAGGGAATCGACATTTTGTGCGGTCGCCTTGGTTTCCTCGGACATCACCCGCAGGTTTTCGGTGATTTTCGCCAGCGCGTCGCGATTCCCGGCAGACACTTCGGAAGCCTTGGCGGCATTGTCCTTGCCGGTTTGCAGATTGTTCGCAATAGTGACCTGGGATTTCTGGATTTCCAGAAATGATTCACCGAAAGACTGCATGGTGTGATAAATACGCGCGCACTTTTCAGTTTCCTCGCGCATTCCGGCAGCCGTTTGTTCGGCAGCGGCGGCGCGCTCGGATTCGCGGGCCAGGTCGCTTTGCAAACGCTGATTATCCTGGCTCAATTGCGCCAACTGGCGCTCCAGTTGTTCCGCCCTGTTTTTGTGGTGTCCGCCAAACATGAAAAAAACTCCTCCGAAATCAGAAATTTAATTATTACAACAAGGTTGCAGGTGGCGAAGGATACGCCAGCGCCCCCATTCCAAGCAAGGCCAATATCCAAACAATCAGCGCCCCGGCAGGCAAGTCAAACAGCGCAGACAAAATCAAGCCGACGGCATACGCCACAGCGCCCAGCAGGTAGCCGCTCGCGACCCGGCGCTTGCCGGTCAGACGGCGGGTCGCGATGGCCGGAATCACCAGGGTGGCGAAGACCAGATACAGTCCGACCAATTGCACCGACACTGTGACGGCCACGGCGAACAGGGCGTAAAAGCCCAGCCGCCCAAGCTTCTCCCGCCCACCGAACCACACCGCGATCAATGCGCCATATACCAGCGCATCCACCGGCAAACGATCCGCCGATACCCACAGGATTTGTCCGGCCAGCAAGTCCTGCAAATGTTCCCCGCCGTGCGGATTGCCGGCGACCAGCAACACCGCGCCGGAAGCCGCCAGCACGAACAACACCCCGATCACCGCTTCCTGGATTTCCGGCCAGCGTTTTTCCGTCCAGGTCAGCAGCAGCGCGCCCGACAATGCCGCGCCCAGCGCCAGCGCCTGCACCGCCCAGCCCTGCGGTTCCCAGTCGAAAAGATGGGCGGCCAGTACCCCCAGCGCGGCGATTTGCGCGACCGCCAGGTCGATGAACACGATGCCGCGCTGCAACACCTGAAACCCCAGCGGCACATGGGTGGCGGTTACCAGCAATCCCGCCGCAAAGGCGGGCACCAGGATGGAGAGGTCGAGCGCGGCGAGGTTCACGGTTTGATTGCCTTCATCAGTTTCTCGACGGTGTCGTCAAAGAGGCCGAACAAATCTCCGGCTTGCGCTGATCCGCCCACCGTATAGGGCAACACGACCACCGGGATTTTTACCCGTTCGGCGAGCCACGCCGAAGCCCGCCCGTCGTTGTAGGCGGCCCGCAACACGGCTTGCGCGGGCTGGCGTTGCAGGGTCTGCACGACAGCGGAAAGGTGCGCCACGCTCGGCTCGATCCCCGGCTTGGGCTCCAGTGCTACGATCTGCTTCAGCCCCAGCCAATCTTCGAGATAGGGAAAGCCCTTGTGCTGCACGACGATGGCAGCCCCTTTCAGCGGCGCGGCGGCTTTTTCCCAGCGCATCGTGGCGGTTTGCCAACGCGCCGCAAAATCGCTCTGCCGCGCCGCGTAATAAGCGGCGTTGGATGGGTCGATGGTGGTCATACGCTGGGCCAGCGCCGCCGCGACCTTGGCGATATTGCGCGGGTCGGTCTGGATGTGGGGATTGCCGGCGGCATGAACATCACCATCGGCACGGTCTAGGCGGGTAGGGATTTCGCGCAATTGGACGAATTGCGCCGCTTCGAAATAACCGGGCTGCCCCGGCTGAATTTTTGGGTTGCCGGACTGGCGCAGCAGGATCGGCAGCCAGCCCACTTCCAGCTCTGCGCCGGTGCACACCAGCAGATCGGCATTGCGGGCGCGGGCGATCAGGCTGGGTTTGGCTTCGACGCGGTGCGGGTCTTGCAGCGCGTTGGTGGCGTCGTAAACGTTCACCTTGTCGCCGCCCAGTTCGCGGGCCAGCGCGCCCCATTCGGGTTCGCAGGCAAGCACATTGAGCGCGGCCAGCGCCGGCACGGAAACTGCAGCGAGCAGCACGCCGGTCAGCCATAGAAAGGTCTTGTGGAAAGTCATGTTTGTCTCCTCAGAACTTGTGCGCGCCGTGCGCACCCAGGCTCATTTGATATTGCAGGAATAGTTGGTTGTCGGTGGCCTCGGGGCGCGACTTGTCCTGCGCCAACTGGACGCGGAAGCGCGAGAATTCACTCGGGCTGTAATCGACCATCAGGGTGTTTTTTGCGGGATTGAAGGCGTCCTGGGCGAGCGCCGGGGCATTACCCGCGTAATCGACGCTGCCACCATGCAACTGGTCGCGGCGCAGGCCGATCCTCCAGCGCGGCATGAACTGATACACGCCCTGTAAATACCAACCCGACTGGGCCGCCGTATAGCGGTCGGTATTCGCAATTCCCGCACTGTCGTAAGTCAGGTCGCCGTCTTCCTTGCGGCGGAAGTATTCGCCCTGCAACTTGAAGCTGGTGTAGCGCGGATTACCGTTGGGCGACCATTTCCACACGAAATCGGCGATGGCGAGCTTGCTCTCCCCGGTGAAAGCATTGCTCACCGTCGCGCCGAAATTGTCGCTGCTGTCAAAGCTACGGTTTTGCGGTGCAGTTTTCAGATACGACAGCCCGGCGCGCCAACTGTGGCTGGTTCCCACGTCGCCGCCCAAATGGGCGAAAACGGCGCTCGCCCCCACCCCGTTTTTGGTGCGGTCGCTGGCCGGGAAATTCCGCCCACGCCCGATCTCCGCACCGACTTCGATAAAGGTGTCGGAGGGGGCCAGCCATTTCACCTGCAAGCCTTCGTCCTTGAACTGCCCGCCGAAAAACGCCTGGTAGGCCAGCGGCGCATCGACGAAATCCCAGGTATGGGCATGGTGTTCGTTGAGATAACCGACACCCGACAGGTAACGCCCGCCCTTCAGCGTGAAACCGTGACCCAGCCCCAGCGACTGGACGAAAGCCTCCTCGACCGCCAGCGTGTTTTCCGGCGTCATCGCAAGGGTGAGCTGGCCGCGCAGATAGGGATCGATATTGGCGGCGACCATCAGCTCGGACTCGCCGAGATTGAAGCCCCGCGCGCCCGGCCCGATCTCCCCGCCGTTGGGCAGGAATCCGGCGATGTGGTAATTGGCCGGGTCTTGGGAAAGGTTGGCATAAGTGCCGGTGAGGATCAGCGACACCTCGGGGTTGAAGGCGCTCGCGCTTGCCGCAGGCGCGCGACGTGTTGCGACCTGCTCCTCAGTTTTGTCGGCCTTGGCTTGCACTTTGACGGCGGCAGCCTCGGCCAATTCCAGGCGTTTTTCCAGAGCCTGGATACGGCTCTCGTAGCCTTCCTTCATTTGCCGGATTTGCTCACGGATCTGCGCCAGTTCGGCGGAATCGGCGGCGGGTGCGGCTAGCGGCGCGGTCAGGGCGAGCGCCACGCTGGCCGCAACAAGGGTGCGGGTGGTTAACATGATTTTTCCTCTGCAAAAAGACGATGACGGAAAACGGCAATCCGCCGTTTCCGGTTAAGCAACACGGTCTTTCAGGCGAGGAGGGGTGGGGCGCGGCTCCGGTAGGCAAGCTGCGGTGCAGTGGAAAACGCCGCCGGAAGGGCGTCGGCAGGCAGGCACGACGAGACGAAGGAAAGGGCGGGTAACGCTGTAGATGAGACCGCGCTGCCGATGCCGGCATAAGCCAGACATTCGTCGCAGACCTCCCCCGGATGGGGATGTTGTTCCTGCTGCTGGCGCGCCGGGGAGTAGTCAGCGAGATGGCCGACGCCATGTAACAGACCTCCCTGCTGGGCAAACAGCAGCAGAAAGGCAAGCAACAAGGTTATCGGCAGGCTCGGGATCATCGGCGTGATTTTAGCGATTTTTTGCCGGAATTGGAGTGGTTCGGCGAACTGCACCAAACAGTCCTCACAGCGCCACCCGATTAAACAACTCGCGCAACGGCAGGGCGCAGTCCAGCGATGTCAGCGTGAGGGTTTCGTCCAACGACGAGTATTCGCTGAGCAACCAGCGGCTTTCATCCTGGCGCTGGTAATGTTCGACGCGGCATTCGTTTTGCGCGACCAGCAGGTATTCGCGTAGCGACGGCAACTTGCGGTAATGAAGGAATTTCGCGCCGCGATCATAACTTTCCGTCGAATCCGACAACACTTCGACGATCAGCAGGGGATTGAGCAGGGTGTCCACGGACTGATCCTCGAATTGCGGCTGACCAAACGCCACAACGATGTCGGGATAGGTGTACATACCGGTCGCATCAACCTTGACGCGCATCGTGCTGCCGAAAACCTCGTTGGGTTTGCCACACATCCGGTCATGCAGGGCAACGAGGAAGTTGCCCTTGACCAGATTGTGTTTCCGGCTCGCGCCGGTCATTGCGTGGATTTCACCGTTCACGTATTCGTGGCGGGTTTCCTGCAAACGTTCCCAGTCCAGGTATTCCTGTGGGGTGATCCGGGGTTGGGTCAATGCGCTCATGGGCTTATCCGTAAAATTTCCGCTGCCGCCATTCTACCCCCGACTCCGGGTGAGACGGATAGGGGGCGCAAGTTCGCGGTTGCGTGATGCTGTTCAGTGGGGCTGGCGACGCGGAAAACCGAAGGTGGATTCACATTCCGAATCCCATTTCGCCGGGTGTCGCACTCGCCACGAAATGTTGCAGGGTGCGCGCGACAAAACCTTTGTCGATGTCGCGCCCGATAAACACCAGACGGGTGCGACGGTCGGCGTCGGGCCAGGCTGCCAGGCGCTGGGGCGGGTAGAAGCTGTGCTGGACACCGTGAACAACCCACGGCGCATCGTCGTTACGCACGTTGACCAGCCCCTTGACGCGCAGGATGTGGTCGCCGCGTACGGCGAGCAACATTTCCAGACCGGAACGCAGCCCGTCCCACTCCAGCGGGGCGTCGAAAATCACGGAAAAAGACTGGATGCGTTCGTCATGGCGCGCACCGCGTTGCGGCTCGATGACGCCGCCGGGACGGATGAAGCTAATGCCGCGCACTTCGCGGTATTTTTCGGCATTCAGCCAGCGCACCACGTCGGGGTGCTTGGTCTGCGAATCGTAGGCCTTGAGTCCCAGCAGCCATTCCGCCTCGGCGTGTCCGCTGGAGCGGTAAATGGTCGCGCCGGGGTTGAGCGCTTGCAGGCGCGCTTGCAAGGCGTCGAGGTCTCGCGGGGCGGCCAGGTCGGATTTGGTGAGGATCAGGCGATCCGCCATCGCGGCTTGTTTGACCGACTCGAATTCGCGATCCAGTTGGGTTGCGCCGCGTTCGCCGTCCACCGTGGTGACCACCCCTTCCAGCTTGTAATAAGCAGCAACCAGCGGGTCTTCGATGAGCGTGTGGATAATCGGCGCGGGGTCGGCAAGCCCGGTGGTTTCGATGACCACCCGTTGAAACTCGGGGATTTCGCCACGGGTGCGGCGGAAAAACAGCTCGCGCAAGGCTTCCACCAGGTCGCCGCGCACCGTGCAGCACATACAGCCGGAATCGAGCAGCACCATGCTTTCACTACACGATTTAACAAGGTGGTGATCGACGCCGATTTCCCCCAGTTCGTTGACCAACACGGCGGTGTCGCCAAGCTGGGGGTGAGCGAGCAGGCCGTTAAGCAGGGTGGTTTTGCCGCTGCCGAGAAAACCAGTGAGCACCGTAATTGGGATGAATTCGGCCATTTTCGTGTTCAGTTCGTGGGTTCCGTAGCGTCGTCGTCAAGCGTAACGGGAACGCTTTCCCGCCGTTTGGCGCGCGGATGGGCCTTGTCGTAAACCTCGGCGAGGCGCTGGAAATCCAGTTGAGTATAGATCTGGGTGGTGGAGATATTGGCGTGGCCGAGCATTTCCTGCACCGCGCGCAAGTCGCCTGAGGATTGCAGGACATGGCTGGCAAAGGAGTGACGCAACATGTGGGGATGGACATGGGCGCCCAGGCCGAGTTTTTTCGCCCAGCCTTCGATGCGGTACTGAATGGAGCGTGGCGTCAGGCGCTGTCCCGTTTTGCCGACGAACAGGGCAGTTTCCTCCGCTTTGGCGATCTGAGGGCGGAGCGTCAGCCAGTCGCGGATGGCGGCAATGGCAAAACTGCCCACCGGGACTTCGCGGGTTTTGTTGCCTTTGCCGGTGACCCGCACAATGGCCGCTTGCAAATCGATATGGTCGGGATGGTTATCCAGGCTCACCAGTTCGGCGAGGCGCAGGCCGGATGAATAAAACAGTTCGAGGATGGCTTTGTCACGGATTGTCAGGGGTTCGTTGTCCGGTGCCTCCATGAGGTGTCCGGCATCGTCGGGGGACATGGCGTGGGGCAGCTTTTTCGGTGACTTGGGCGCACGTAGGCCGATGCAGGGGTTCTGTGTAAAACCTTTGTGCTGGTTGAGATAGCGGTAAAAGCCGCGCCACGCAGAGAGCCGTCGCGCCAGGGTTTTGCCGCCCAGCCCCTGACCGTGTAATTGGGCGACGAAACGGCGGATATGGTGGATTTCGAGTTGATCGAGCGGGGTATCGCCAGCCAGACGCAGGAGGTCTTCGATATCGCACCGGTAACTTGCGCTGGTAAGCGGCGACATCCGCCGCTCCGCGCCAAGATGGACGAGGAAGTCCGCCAGCAGCAATGCGGCGGCTTCCGCCTCCATAATCAGTTGAGGTAACGCAGCAGCGCCGCCCCAAGCAGGTCGGCAATGCGGCGCAGATACAGGGTGCCCATATCCGGGTAGAAACGCTGCGGGTCTTCGCTGGCCAGCACCAGCAGGCCGAACGCCTGATCGCTGCGCAACGGGATGTAGGCAAAGGAACGCAGGCGTTCGCCGGTTTCGCCGAACCACTGGGGGATTTCATGGACAGCCTGGGAACCACAACGCGGGCCGGGCAATTCATCCACAAAGGCGCACAAATCGATGCCCACCCCGGTAAACTCATTACGCGCCGGTTCTTCCGGCTCGCCCACCCACAAGCGCAGGGCGGTGTGGGGAATCGCAAAACCATCGTTCATCGCCGAATACAGGGCATCGAGCACTTCGTTAAGGCTGCGCGCCGCCATCAGCGCGACGCTGAAACGATGCACCTTGTCGCTGATGGCGTCGTTTTCCTCGCCGAACTGGATCAACTCGCGTAACTTGGTTTCGAGCAGCTTGTTTTTGTCGCGCAAGGCGATTTGCTGGCGCTCGCTGATCGATATGGCGTGTTCGCCGTGAGGGTGAGCAAGACGGATGTCCGCCAGTTGTTCGGCGTACTCTTCAAAAAATTCGGGATTCTGAGTAAGGAATTCGGCGACTTCTTGTGGGTTGAGGCTCATCGGTGGTGTCTCCCTGGAGGTGTGGCGCTTATCGAACGGTTTTTCCGCCTACCGCCCGATGGCCGATATCGTGACGCATCTGGCAGCCGTCGAACTTGATGTTTTCGGCGATTTCATAGGCGCGCCGCTGCGCCAGTTGCACCTTGTCGCCCAGCGCGGTGACGCACAATACCCGTCCGCCGCTGACCACCACTTCCTTGCCGTGGGTTGCTGTGCCGGCGTGAAAAACATGGTAATCGCGCGGGGTTTCTTCCAGCAGATCGGTAAGCGGCGGTAGACCATGAATCACATCGCCCTTGCGCGGACTATCGGGATAACCGCCTGCGGCCATCACCACACCCAGCGCGGCGCGCCGATCCCAATCGGTTTCCGCCTTGTCCAGCGTACCATTGACGGCGTGTTCCATCAGGGTGATCAGATCACTTTTCAGGCGCATCATGATCGGCTGGGTTTCCGGGTCACCCATCCGGCAATTGAATTCCAGGGTTTTGGGGTTGCCTTGTTCATCAATCATCAGTCCGGCATAGAGGAAGCCGGTAAACGGTTCACCTTCACGGGCCATCCCTTCGATGGTCGGCAGAATGATTTCGCGCATCGCTCGGGCATGAACTTCCGGCGTCACCACCGGGGCCGGCGAATACGCGCCCATCCCGCCGGTATTCGGCCCCATGTCGCCATCCTGGAGGCGTTTGTGATCCTGGCTGGTGGCCAGCGGCAGCACATGGTGACCGTCGGCCATCACGATGAAGCTGGCTTCCTCGCCAACCAGGCATTCCTCGATCACCACCCGCGCACCGGCGGTGCCCAGCTTGTTGCCTTCCAGCATCATGTCCACGGCAGCGTGGGCTTCCTCAACCGTTTGCGCCACCACCACACCCTTGCCGGCGGCCAAGCCGTCGGCCTTGATGACAATCGGCGCGCCTTGGCTGTCAATGTAGGCATGGGCGGCCTTGGCGTCGCTGAAGGTGCCGTAAGCGGCGGTAGGAATCTTGTGGCGCACCATGAAAGCCTTGGCGAAATCCTTGGAGCTTTCCAGTTGCGCGGCTTTTTGGGTGGGGCCGAAGATTTTCAGCCCCGCCAGGCGAAAGGCGTCCACTACCCCGGCGGCCAGCGGCGCTTCCGGGCCAACTACGGTGAGGGCGATTTTTTCGCGCAAAGCGAATTCCACCAAGTCGGGGATCGCGGTGATCTCGACATTAACCAAATCCGGCTCCAGCGCCGTGCCGGCGTTGCCGGGAGCGACATAAACCTTGGTGGAACGCGGTGATTGCGCAAGTTTCCAGGCAATGGCGTGTTCCCGCCCGCCGCCGCCGATAACCAGAATTTTCATGAGTTTTTTCGCCTTGCTCTTTAAGAAACCAACTTCAATTTACGCGCTGGAACGCCGTGCAACATCCCCGCCACACTGATGTCTTCGTCGATTTCGGGCCAATGTACACCCTGCCCGGAACCGATGATTTCATAATGGCTGCGTTGTGCAGGCGTTGCTTCGGCGAGCCGCCACGACCAGACCAACGGCACACTGACACTCCGGCCATCGCTCAGGTTGGCGGTGATGACCTCGTCGCTCACCGCCACCGAAAGGATGCGTGGATATTCGTATTCAATTGCTACAGTGCTCATGCGGCTCATCAATGCCGGAAATGCCGCATCCCGGTAAACACCATCGCCATGCCGTGTTCGTCGGCGGCGGCGATGGTTTCCTCGTCGCG
>CAYVIN010000070.1:0-22858 GCA_964451375.1 uncultured Sulfuricella sp. | reverse complement strand
ACCACGTGAGCCACCGGGGAAAAACGCCTAACTGAGGCATGTAACTAATCAGGAAATTTATAGGCATGAAACTTGTCCTGAGGTAATTTTCCCGTTGCCCACTTCCGGGATGTCATCGGGTGCGCCGATAGCGGTTCGCAGGCTCTCATAATTCACCAGCGTCATAGCTCATGTTCCGGTATTCTCAACTGGGGATTGTTGGGGGCACGGAGAGGATTCCCACGCGAGGGCGTCGAAATGAGCTTGAAGTATTGAGCAAGTAAGAGGGTAGGTTATGTAGCCGCTGACGCCAACCCGAATTGCTTCAGCGATATCGGCCTGCGTGGCTCCGACGGCAATCATCAACACCGGTAAATGTTTCAGGCCGACATCATGGCGAATGGTACTTAGCAACTCGATTCCAGACATACTGGGCATATTCAAATTGACGAGTACAACATCGTATCTATTGCTGTTGAGCATAGTCATTGCGACCATGCCGTCCTCGGCCTCATCGACATTGGTGAATTCAAGTTCTTTTAGCAGGCTCTTCACGATTCGCCTCATCGTAGAAAAGTTCTCAACCATCAATATTTTCATGTTATTTTCAGATACCTGCCATTCCGCGCGCAAATTGCTTTTGCTCCAATCTTCCTATGAAAAGCACTTGGCGTGTTTTCCAGTTGCGTCGCGCCTGGGGGCGCGCGATAAAGACGCAATCTACGCAGCGACCTCGCATCAACGTTATCCCCAAACGGCCTTAACCAACGCGGGCAGCATTTCCCCAGCCTTGCCCATCAAGTTGTAATGTGCGACTGTATTCAGCGTGGTGGCCTCGGGATTGACCTGAATGACCGTTTTCCCTCGTTCGGCTGCTTCAAAGGGAAGAACCGCAGCCGGGTAGACTTTTGACGAAGTGCCAACGCTAAGAAATACGTCACAGCTTCGTACCGCTTCCTTTGCGAGCCCATAGGAGCCCGCCGCAAGAGATTCACCGAACCAGACTACATCAGGGCGCAATAGTCCTCCGCATTGTAGGCAACGTGCCGTCTCGGAATATCCTTGTTCGCCATTCTCAACAACTTGATCGCAAGCGGAACATTTCATTCGGAAAATATTTCCGTGCAATTCAATCACGTCACAATTCCCGGCGCGCTGGTGCAGTCCATCCACATTCTGAGTAATCAATGTAAGAAGGGGCGCGAGTTTTTGCATTCGTGCAATTGCCAGGTGTGCCGCATTAGGCTGCGCCTGGGCAATCAAATTACGCCGCCATGCATACCAATCCAAAACCTGTTTGGAGTTTTCAAGAAATCCTTCGGGAGACGCCATTTTCATTGGGTCGAATTGCGACCATAGACTGGACTGTGCATCACGAAAGGTTGGCACACCGCTTTCCGCTGAAATACCTGCCCCCGTAAAAACCACGACATGCAAAGCATTTCGCAGTTTCTGGACTAATGCTTCATCAAACATTTACATCACCCCTTGTGATTGATGAAAGCTTCGTCCAGGCTATTGTTCACAAACTCCACAATTCCAGACGCACCAGAGAGGCGCGCCCCCGCGATGTTGAGGGTTGAAACATTGTTTTTTTCTACAAAGCTACGCAGGAATTTGGGATGTACCCCGGGACGAAAGTGCAGGCAGGGCTTTTTATGGGCTTGCGCAAATTCAAAGGTTTTTTTCGATCCACCCGTGAGTGTCGGCGTTAACGTGAAGATCACAGTGGCGTCGCTATCGCGGACATTCCACTCGGTGCGTTCCAAGTAATTAGCGTTAGGGGTTTCGACAAGTTGATATTTTGGATCAACCTTCCCGTCCTCGGTTTTGCGGTTCTTAGGGCACCATCCGCCATGAGGAACCTCATGGGAAATCGCCCAGTCGAGCGCAGCCTGATCGGCACCTGTTTGACCGCCAGATACAATTTTGAGTTGGGGCAAATTGATAGCGATTTCGGACATGTGTTGACCTTTCAATGTTGTTCTGATGATGGAGTCAATCATACGGACAGGTAGCGACAAATGGCGTCGCACACGTGCGTTTAATGCTGCGTATTATGTCTTTTTGATACCGGCCATCTCCCAGAGGCAGATCGAGCTATCTGCACTTGAGGAAGCCAGCCATTTCCCATCAGGGCTAAATTTCAAATCCGTAACATCGCTTGCGTGGCTTTCGAGTGAACACCATATCTCGCCGGCTTCAAAACTCCATATCCAGATTTTTCCACCATCATCTCCGGTCGCCACAAATTTCATGTCCGGGCTGACCGCCACACATTCCGGAGAAACCTTTCTTCGTTTTTCTTCCCCGTTCCGCTGGGGCATGGTGAAAACATGGTTCACTGAGCCGGAAATCACATCCCAAATTCGAACCGATCCGTCGCAACTGGCCGAAGCAAGTACGGAACCATCACTGCTAAATGACAAATTACGAATAGTCCCTTCATGACCAGTAAGCCGATAGATCACTTCGCCGCTCTTGCAACTGATAACGTGAATATCGCAACCTTTTGTTGACGCCATCAGGGTCTCCCCATCAGGGTGAAATGCCACGCATTCGACCGGATAGTCCAACTCCACATTCCAAAGTGGTGCGAGCAATTCCTCAAGGCTCCACAGGCTGACCGTATGGTCATAACTTCCTGACGCCATCAAATTCTTGCGCGAACTGAAAGCCAATCCGTGAATGGAGCGAAGTTGTCCCAATAGGGTCTGAATTTCATTTCCGTTGCCGGCATCCCAAAAATGGATTTCTCCGTCACTGTCCCCCGCAGCTACAAATTCACCATTGGTATTGAACATGACAGAAAGGAACATCGGCCCAATTCTTGGGGCAGAACTTTGCTTCGCCGAATGTCGACTGGCTACCAAGATTTTGGATTCACCCGGAATGGCAATGCTCCAAAGTCGAACACTGCCATCCCAGCCTGCAGAAGCCAGTTTCTCGCTATCCGGACTGAATGCAATTGCCCCGATGCACCCTCGATGGCCTTCCAGCCTGGTTTTGCACGGCTGTTTAGTTGGTTCTTCGGAGGAGGGATAAAGCTCGCCTTCTTCAAAGGGAATCAGGCCCAGTGCCATGGCCCATGATTCTATCGCCCATCTCGCTTCTTTTTCTTCCAGCAGCGCTTCTCTACTCAGCCAACGGGTTAGCTTAGGGAGCAAAATGGCGTGATGCATATTATTGAGACGACGCATTTCTGATGGAATCTGTTGCTTAACTGCCGTTACTAGCAATTCCATTTCGCGTTCATGCGCAAGATGGCAGTCCATCAATTTAACCTTGCAAGTCACTTCGGAAAGGAAAGGCTCTGCTCCGTGCTGGTTAATGAGTAAGGCTAGGGTCTTGCGAGAGGAATGTGACTGAGACATGATTTCTCCTGTTTACATGTCTCCTAATTATGGGGAACTACTGCGACGCGTCATGTCGCGCCAATTGCCCTTACTTGCCCAGCAGTTCTGCCGTAATAGCCATATAGGCTTTTCCTCCGGTAGAACTCGCTTCAAATAGTAACTCTTTGCCTAAAAATCGGTCTCTATTCAAGAGAGGAATTGCTGACTTGAAAACCTTGTCGCCATATTCCATACGCAACAACTGAGAAATTTCCTGATGAACAGGATTAAATTCATCAAACATTGTGAGCAGGAATCGCATCTTTTCTGAAACCCGGCTGTCGGTTCCTGGCTTGCGCCTAATGAAATCCAGAGATTGTCTGATGGCCGGTATGGTAATGAAATCACATAAAACCGGCATAACCACTTCATGTGCGGTACTTATTGCATTTACTGTCAACTGGCCAAAATTTGACGGGCAATCAATCAAAATATATTCATATTCCTGCGTCAGGCGGTTCAGTGTCTCGTTAAACTTGATCTCAGCAATGGCGTTTTCTTGTCCTATGTCCCAAAGATAACTCGAAGGAATTAAGTCATAGTTGGTAGTAATACTGCGTAGTATGAACGGGGTCGCCTGTTGGCTCGCGACAAATAGGGGATCACTCAACACATATGTCGCTGAACGTGCATTAGTTAGCATTGAGCTTTCCCCAGACGGGTCAAGATCGATCAACAATACTTTGTCGCCTTTGACGGACATCTTTTCAGCGAGATTAATAGAAGTTACAGTTTTACCAACGCCCCCCATAGGACTGCATATTGCAAATATTCTTGTCATCGCCACACCACTATTCCTAACGTATCTGTCGCCATACTGGCGAAGCCCACCCGCTGTTCCATAGTGCCGTATAAACCTAGATAGAAAATCGCGTTGAACCTGGCATAGGTCGCAATCAATTTACCTTAAATAATATTTGACTCATACGTTTAAAGCTTGGACGACTTCCGCTTCCAAAATCTTCAATGACATATTTTTCGGCAATACCTCTTCCAGGGATTGTGTAAGGGATTCCATTGCAAAGGTTCGTTCCATGTCACTCAACCACCTTTGCTCCGTTGGTGGCGGAAGCGACTTGCGCCATTCAGAATACAATTCGAGGTCGTCATGACTGTCCAAAAGTATTCGTATAAGCGCATTCGCCGCCAAAGTTGAGGAAGCATCAGGAGTTTGATTGGAGAAGGCGCGGTTTTGAACAACCCTGACCTTCCAACCAGAATCGTCAAGCCAGATATGAGTTTCTAAAGTACTTCTGCGCAAGTTATCCAGGGCTCGAATTGACCATATCTGTACTTCCCCAGTTCGACACTGTTGAACATATCCGCCGACACAGTGGTTCATGGCATCCCCCTCGAAGATCAATTCCATTTCTGTTAAGAGTGGTACGACAATCCGGTTCTCGGTGCAAAATTCATTGAGGGGCGCTCGCCAGCTTGACTCCAACATTTTCGAATGTTGCTTGTAACGATCTAGGCTTATCATCTTGCGGCGATAAAAGTCCTGCCAACGTCGATAGGCATCTCGCCAACGACGAACTAACTCAAGCAGTCGCAATAAGTGCATTCGTTCCAATGTCCTCGTTATGACGTGCTTAATTATTGAGGCGTTAGACGGATTCTGAGTCAACCAACCTTCCTCTCTTCCTTCCTGCCTGGCAACACGCTGTGACAGCACTTGGCACAAGGCACTCCGCATATCAGCAAATTCAACCAACAGCGCATCAGCGTCTGCAACATTTATGTTAAAGCCGCTCCGAGAAAGAGAAGAGAGCTGTAATCGATTCTGTGGACGAGATACGGCGCCGTTAGTTATTTTCTCGATAAAATCTACCACCTCCCCCATCCTGAGCCACTCCTCGTCACTGCGTGGAAGAAATTCAGGCGCAGTTTCTTTAATCGCCAAACTCAAGCGCTTTACGTTACCTTTCCAGACATTGGCAAATACCGAAGCTGGACAGCGTGACAAGATTTTGATCACATGAGGTGACACTTTAAATGCGCTGGCAAGTGTATCGATCAGTGGTAGACCTTCATCGATTGCTTTATGGATTCGACTTGGAAGATTTCCCATATTGTTATTCCATAGGACATGTTCCATAACCCATGGAAAAAGTCTGGCAGACTGCATCCGATTGCGATGCAGGGCAAGGTCACCTCCAACAAGATAATTGTAGAGAGAAGGGATAACGTTCTTTTTTGGAAGTAACCCCAATATTTCTGCATCAAGGCGTGTTAAAAATTGATCGATTCGGTTCTGCAACTCCACTTTGATGTCCTTGAGGTTAAGTCGACTCAATTCGAATGGTGCTACTGAGCCATGAATCGCAGCAACGGATGCCAAGCCCCCGTTAACGACCGAGTCGACATTCCAACTTGCGATTTCAGCAAAGTGGCCATCAAGGACTTCTGCTGACAGCTCGTGCCTCTCGAAAATCAGATCACTCGCATGAGCGAGCGTATAGCTACCGTTGATCGCCTCACTAAGTGTTGGAACGATAGCCATGATTTGATCGACGCTAGGAATCTCTCGCTGGGACACTGCCAGAAACCCGACAAATCCACATTCCAATTCGAGCAGAATTTGAAACTTTGTCAGCCTCAGAGAGGATGTGGAGATTAGATGTGGAGCATCGGGAAAAAGGATAATTTGGCGAAGCATCGATCTGGAATCTTTTCAAGTTAGGCTCATGCCCCGACTGAACTTAACACACCAATTCACGAGCAACCTTACGCTGAATCTTAATCCGGTCATGCGACAAAGCACGCCGCACAAAGCGCTATCTCGCGGATTGTTAGTGCTGGTCTCCCAACAAATCTCCAATCGCCTCCACTAACCCCGGCCCCCCCAGTACGAGTGACTTAGGGCGTGGGGCCCGTGTTTAAACGCCGCTATTGCAATACCGGGCGATCAAACCTGACTCACCGAATTTATTTTGGAAACAACTTATGCGTATTTGCGTTTATGCAACATAAAATACTGGTTAGTTCACTGTGGCAGCCCTTCCAGCTCCTTTAGCAATGGATAATCCTTCAGCAACTCCCGGAATTCGGCAACCGCGTTATCATTCCAATCAAGGCACTGCAGAAGTTCTTCATAGTGGCCAGAATTCCAGCGAAGCTGCTGGAGCTTGTGATAAAGGTCGGCACAGCTTTTCTGCGGAACCGTTGACTCAAGGTGTAATAGAAACGCGCGTAGCGCGAGCTGACATTCCGCTGTAGGTAAATCGTAGTTTGCTGCATGATCCACAAGCACTTCAAAACGCCAGATGCCTTCATGCCTGACAAGCTCCAGTTCTACGATTGCTAGTGGCTCGCCACTTACAGCCTCGCGGATTGAAAAGAGCTGTGATCCTACAAGCAGGTTTTGGCTGGTATAACTGTCTGGGAATAGGGATAGCCGACAACATTCTTCTCTAAGTAATACGGCGTTGTTGAGCGGCACTACCACTAAGTTCCCGTATATCCAGGGTTTGTCTATTACTGTGGGCCAGCCTAACGACATATTGCTCGTGGTTTCACGACCGTCCCCCATCCAGCGAGCCATAAGGACAGACCACCAATGCGACAATACGGCGAGGCGCAGAACCCCATAACTTTCCAATGCGGTATGGGCTTGTTGCTCTATAAAGTCCGGATTTACAAATTTTGCCCATTGCACGAGCGCTTTTTCAAAGTCGGGTATGGATTCAATATCGCTCAGGTTTACCCCATATGCCGCTAGACGCTTTGGAATCGCTGGGTAACCCTCCAGCGTCAGTTCATTGAACCATTCTTTTACTCTTATTGGGGACAGCCGAAATAAAGGATAGCCAAACCTTGGCAACAATGGTGTCAGCCAGTGGTTGAGTAGGCGCCAGTCTTCAACTGTTTTAGGATATCGATCTGCTTTTAGTAGGGAGATTATTTCAAGCAGCCTACCGGGATATCGGTGCCACCCGTAACCAATTAGTTCAAATCCTTTTCCTACCAAAAAATGAACGGCTTGCTGTTTTGCACCAAAATGCTTGGCAATTACTGGAATCAACGGAATCCCGCCATCGATACTCTCCTTCAGTTGATACAGTTCTTGACCCTGACGCGAGAGATCGTATTTGGAAACTTTGCTGATGTCGTTGAAGGTTTCCACCATCCAGGGAAAATATACTGCCGCTTGGCGGCGGTTATGCTGGATGCTGGGAATTGGGTGGAAGAAATAGTTGTAGCAAATTATGTCGGAAACATCTTCAAGTAAACACCGTCCAGTTGCCGATAATGCTTCCCGATCCAAACCGGCGTGAAACTGTTTCACCCCACTTAATGTATCGGTTTCAGAAGCAGACTTAGTCGGTTTCTGGGATTTGATTTGACTATTACACATACCCGGTTCCATATTCTCATAAGCCGAAGCGCACGAGCCTGTGATTGACCGGCTCAACTTTGCCAACTTGCCCGCGCTCGGAGCTTCTACCATGGTTCTCCCCGTAAGCGCGCTGATGCGCTTTAATGTTTCAGCGAACTCCCTTGCGCTGCAGGATTCTAGAAGCTTTGCAATCAGTTCCAATTCGTGAAATGTAATCAGAGAGCTCCCGCCATTTATTGATAGCCCCCATACGATTCTGGTATTTAGTTCAAACCACAACGTACATCCGCCAGTGTCCTGCCTAAACAGAACCCCAGTTTGGGTTGTTCCAGCAATCGGATAAATCAAGGTTTGCCGCCACCAATCTCCAGAAGCCAGCAATAAACATAAAGAACTCTGTTGATTGTTCATTTCTGCATCTCTTGGATTCCAGCTTGCTTTCTCTGACCGTTAAATCTCATGTCAAGTACCAGATGATCGCCTTAAAAAAAATTGGCACGGCAGATTATTTTGAAAATCCTGATCACCAAAGATCACTTCTGCCGAGTTAGAATCAGAGTAACGGACGCCTGCGACAAAGGGTGTCGCTCCGCTCAAGTCAAAAACAAACGACAAATCGAATGGTTCTGAACTGGACCTCATCACAACAGCCTGGAATTCATTAGTTCTGGAGGGAATCAAGCCAGGCAAAGTGCAAAGAGTTGCTTCCACTTACAACAAAGTGCAAAGATATGGGAAAGACACGCCAACGAAATGGAAGAGTATGCGTGAACCGCATGGCTTTTGTGCAAAGAATTGCATCCACCTCAGTGCAAGAAAATGGGTCGTGTCACACTTCCTGTTGTTCCCGCCCCTGGTTGGCGCGGCGGAATCGCGAAAATTTACCCGGAACAAAACGTTATCGCGGCGCATGGTGCGCTGTTGCGCTTTCTGGCGTTGGTTGGGTGGCGCAACTGTTAGGGAATGTCAGAGGTGAAATAACCCATGGAAGAGACGGAACGCGAGATTTGGTGCGAGGCATGGCGGCTGTTTCGCGAACATGGCGCGCAGCAGACCGGGAGTTTGATTGATGCCGAGATCACCCGCGCGTTGCACGAGGGCGACAGCGAGGCGGTGACGCGCTGGCGGCGGATTGCGGATGCGGCGGAGGAACTGGCGCGTTGACCTCCGCCGCAAATCCGGCTGTTATGCGGCGTTAAGCAAAGTCACGACGGGCGTGGGGCGCTCGACGTAGTTCGACTCGATTTGACCGCGATACAGGTTGAACAGGCGTCCGATCACTTCCGCAGACGGCTCGACCCCGACGCTGTCGGGGTTGGTTTCGCGCCAACTGAGATAGGACAAGGACTTCGCCAGAATCTCGATCAACTCCGGGGTTTCCGCGAACAGTTGCGCCAGGGCCTGGCGATCCAGTTCGTAAACCAGCACGGCGGTTTCCGCAAGCACGGTGGCGGCTTGCGACTGGCAGGCAAACAGGCTGCTGCGACCGAAAAACTCGGTGGCGATGAAACGCTCCTGCACCAGCCTGGAACCGTCGCGGTTGCTCAATGTCCGCTTGGCCATCCCTTCGCCGACGATGAACATGGCGTGACGCCGTTCACCCGCCTGAACAATGGTCGCTCCGGCGGCAAAGTGGCGCTCGATCAGCACCTTGCTGAGACGATGGCAAATATCGTCAGACAAGCCACGGAAGATGCGGCATTGCTGCACCAGGCGGAATACATCGAGCGAGCGGTTGGCGATATGCACCCGTTGCTGGCTGTGGATGACTTCGCTCTTGGGGAAGGACACGGTGATCTCGGCGTCGCGCATACATTTCAGAATGCTCTTGATCACTGCATGTTCCGATTTCTTGTCCTCGTTGTAGTCGGCGATGGTGAATGACACCTCATAGACCACCCCGTCGCGTTCCAGGCGGCGCGCAAACACCGCCGGCGCGGCAACCTGTTTGAAACCGGTTGCGCCCAGCACCGCCGCGTAGAGGATACGCTCCACGCTTTCCACCGACGTATCGTAGTCGATCAATACCTCCACCGCCCGTTTCGAGCGGGGGTCGGGCATCGACTGATTGAGGATGACCGCGTTCGCCAGTGAAATGTTGGGGACGAAGATGATGTCGTTCTGACGGGTCTGCAATACCGTGGTGCGCCAGGTGATCCGCTCCACTTTGCCGAGGATCTTGTCGTTGATGCGGATCATGTCGCCGACCTTGAACGGCTTTTCGACGTTCAGCAGGATGCCGGTAAACAGCGCCATGATGATGTCGCGCACCGCAATACCGACGATCATCGCACTCGCGCCACCGGTTGCCACCAGCGCAGTGATGTCGCGTTTGAAGACCAGCGCGAGGATCAGACAGATACCGATGAACAGCACCAGTCCGCCCAGCATGTCACCGATCAGCTTCGGCACTTCCTTGCCGGAACGGCGTTCCAGCCAGCCGTGGATGATCTCCCGCTTCACCACACGGGTCACCAGCAGGGTCAGGGCGAACGAAAACGCCGCCGCGATCCACTGCCCGAGGGTCACATCCGACCAGCCCGTCACAAAGGCCAGCGGCCCGGTAAACATGGTGTCGAGGAGCGCCAGAGCGCCCAGGAACACGATACCGAACGCCAGCCGGCTATATATTTTCATGAATCCATCTTGCTGCATGATGGTTCCCCTTAGGCTGCGGCGGGCAGGCGAACGATGAAGCCGGGCGCGTCTTTCTCGCCGGAAACGTTCAGGCTGCCGCCGAAGAACTCGATGATGATGCGCGCCAGCACCACGCCGACCAGCGCAGCACCGCTGGAGCTGGGGCTGGCCCCGCTCGCCAGACGCGCCATGAACTGGCGCGATTCGTCGAGCAGCGCGTCAGTCGGCGCGGCGGCGTCGGAAAACGCCGAACCGGTGATCGACAACACCAGCCACTTGTCGGCATCTTGCGAGCCGCCCAGCACGATGCGACCGCGTCCGGTGCGCTGGATGGCGAAGCCCGCCAGCCCGGCGATGGCGCGCCGCAGCAAATCGGCGTCGGCGCGGGTTTGCGGCAAATCGGCGGGAATCTTCACGCTGACTTCCAGTTGCGGCAGGCGCAGGTAAAGCGCCAGGTCTTCTTCCAGAATCTTGGCCGCAACGCTGCTCAGCGACACCGCCGGGCTTTCGCTTTTCACCAGCTTCTGGCGGAACATCTCGATCTGCTGGTAATCCTGCACCAGCGAACCAAGGCGCTGGGTTTCCGAAATCGCGAAGTTCAGGCGTCCGATCACTTCCTTGTCAGCGCCGGATTTTTCCAGTTCCGGCGGCAGCACCTTGAGCTGACCGGCGATGGACTGGAGCGGCTCATTCACCGCCGTCACCAGGTTGGTGAAAAATCCGCGTTTGATCAGATCAACTTCGCGCAGCTTGGCGAGCGCCGCGTCGCAGGAAGCGGTGCGTTCATCGAGTTCTTTCTTCTGACGGCTCAATGCGCCGCCGAACTGGGCCTTGATCTGGCCGAATTTGATAAACCCTACGCTGCCCAGGATCGACGCCAGCAGGAACAGGATCAACCCCTTGATGGCTGCGGCGCGGAACGCTTCGTCAAACGGCTTGGTGACCTCCAGCAGCGTCGCGATGGTGATGGTCGGGTTGCCGGAGAAGTTGATCACCGGGAAAGCCTTGATGTAATACGTGCGTCCGTCCGCCGTAACCAGTTCGTGATCCTTGCCGCGCGGGTCGAACTTGATGGCGCGCATCACGTTGCCGGTGGCTTCATCGGAAAACTGGAAGTAGACATCATTGCCTTGCCAGGCGTCTTTCTTGGCGTTGACCGGACGCTCGACCCGCTCCGAGGTTTCCTTGTTCAGACTCACCGCCCATTTCAGGCCGGAAGTGTCGCTGGCGCGATCCAGGGGGATATTGAAATTGCTGACGAATTCAATCACCCCGATGAACTTCTCATCCACCGTCACCGGCGTGATGGCGCGCAAGGCGATAGCGCCGCCCAGCCCGGTCTCGACCGCCGTGATCAGCGCGCGCCGTTCATTGGCGGCGACAATCGACTTGCGGAAATTCGACAAATCCATGCCGAAGGCGTTGGGGGCGCCGGCCCGGTAATACATCTTGGCGGGCGGCAACCAGAAATTGAGTTGTTCGATGCCGTGGTCTTTTTTCAGCACTTCGAAAAACGGCTCGGTGCGCGCCACCAGGTCGGCGCGATTATCCTTGGCAAAGGCATCGAGGGTTACACGGCTTTGCATCAATGTGGCGGCAGCCATTTTGAGCGCGCGGAAGCGTGCTTCCTTGAGGTCGTTGAAAATCGCCTCGAAGCGGTTGTGATTGTTGTTGGCGCTTTTGACGACCACGCCGGTGTCCTTGGCGTATTCATTGATGCCGTAGAAACCCGCCAGTACGGCGGAGATCAGGATAATGAAGGAAACAACCACCCAACGGCCTTTTCCTTCGTTTTCTTTTGTCTCGTTACCCTTGTTTGATGCGGTCTTTGCCGCGTTCGCTGAACTCATGATCGCGCTGCTCCCTTGAAAAAAAGATTGAAACCAAAAAACCGGCCCCAAAAATCAGGGCCGGGTGTCTAAAAAACCGGTAACTGCTCAGGGGGTGGCGGCATACCACCGCACCAGTCCCTTCCCCCTGGCAGGGGGAAGGTTAGGATGGGGGGCGAAAGGTGGAGAAGCCGAAATATCCGGGTTATCCAGCCACTCTACCCCCATCCCAGCCTTCCCCCTGCAAGGGGGGAAGGAGCAAAACACCGCCATCCTGAGTAGATACAAAAGCTGAACCACCAATTGAAAATTGCCGCCGAGAAAAACCGGCGGCAGAATTCTATAGGAGGTTCTTAATCACCCCAATTGGAATATTTTTCGCAAATCTTGTTGATTTTCGCGCCCTTGGCGCTTTCCGAGAATTTCGCCAGGCCGCCCTTGAAGTCTTCCGGGGTTTCATTCCACAGGCAGGAGCAGAATGCTTCGGCCTTGGTTTGACCGGCTATCGGGCTTTTTTCGTTACCGCCTTCCCATTTTTTCAGCGCGTAGTTTTTGCAGGCCTTGTATTGCGCGTCCCCGGCGGGAACGTCGTTGTAGTCGCCGGCCGCGAAGACGGATTGGGTGGCGCACAGAAAAAAACCGGAAAGAACCGTTAAAAGTAATTTGTTCATGATGTTCACCTCGTTGTTTAAATTATGGAATGCTGCATTTTCAAGAGATTTCTCACTTGTTTGTTCACCGAAACGCGAGCACGGTTTTTAGTCGCCTTAACCAAGCTCCGTTACAGCCTGGAGGATAAGCGCGCAGTGTAGTTACCCAGCGTGTCCTGAGCGTGTCCTGATGGGGTAAACCTATTTCCGGTCGTCCGGGGAGATGCGGGAGCGCCGCCATCCTGGCGGCAGGCCGGCGAGACGCCGGCGCTCCTGATGGTTGGGGAATATAAGACGTTGCCAACTGCTCAGGCGCTTTTCTCCCCTCTCCCACGCGAGTGGGCTACCGTATGCACACATCTTTCCAACGCATTGATAATGCGCGAAAAAAAGAAGCGGCGAGTCCCCTCCCCTTCAAGGGGAGGGTTAGGGTGGGGATGGGGTGAAAGGCGTACACCACAACGCAAGGCATTGATTTTATATGTGTCGCTCTTACCCCATCCCCCTCCCAACTCCCCCTTGAAGGGGGAGGAGTTTGCTGCGCCAACTTGTGTGCATACGGTAGCACGCGAGTGGGAGAGGGGCGGGGGAGAGGGCAGCGGTGGTTAAATTCAGACAAGCTGTTGTTCTTCGCCAACCTGGCAATCCGAAAAAGATGTGTGCATACGGTAGCCCGCCTGCGGGCGAGGGGCTTGTAAGCGGCCATTCAACGTGGCTCTGGGTGAATATAAAAAACGTTGCAGGAGAAACGTGATCTACAGGCTCTCGCGCCGATAGTGCAGTAGCCGTCCCTTGTACGGCGTACCGTCGTCGAGCGGCGCGTCGATGCGGGTTTCTTCGAGGGCGTAGCCGAGCCGCGCCATGCTGCGATGAAAGGGATTGCGATTGCCGCGATTGGGATCGATGATCAACACTTCGGCGCGCGGCGCGGCGTGGCGCTGGATAAAGTCCGCCAGTTGGTCGGGCTGGTTGCGCTCGTATAGGACATCGCTGCCGATGATCAGGTCGAATTCGCCCAACTCGGGATTGGCGCGCGCCCAATTGCCGGTGTGGTATTGCAGATCGGCGAGCTGGTTGAGTTGCTGGTTGGCGTACAGAAACAATTCGGTGAGGGGGTGGCAATCGCTGGCGGTGATGTTGCCCCGCCGACGATGGATGACCAGACTGGCCAGCGCCAATCCGCAGCCGATTTCGAGGATGCGTTTATCCCCGAATACCCAGGTTTGCATCAGATCGGCGAGTTTTTGCGCGGAGGGCCAGACTTGCCCGAAGAGCGACCAGCAGGCCGGTGATATCCCGGCGGCTGCGGCTTCGCCGAATGGGTCGGCGTATTGATTGCGATCCAGTAGGGAGCGAATTTCCAGAGCGGCGCCACCATTCACGGCGACCCGCTGAAGCTTCACCTCATAACCGGTCAGAACCTGCGCCGCTGCGGCGTGTAGGTGGCGCTACGGCCTTCGATGTGACGGAATGTGATGCGTCCCTTGGTCAGGTCGTAAGGCGAGAGTTCCAGCGACACCTTGTCGCCCGCCAGAATGCGGATGTGGTTCTTGCGCATCTTGCCGGCCGAGTAGGCAAGCAGGTCGTGACCGTTGTCGAGTGTGACGCGGTAGCGGGAATCGGGCAGCACTTCGCTGACAACGCCGTTCATTTCAATGAGTTCTTCCTTGGCCATGGCCATACCTCCTGGAATCTGGAATCTACGTGGTTAACCCGTGATGATGGACTGGGGTTAAATGGACGAAGCTCAAGACGGCGGAGGTGTTGAAGGAATGAATACCGGGAGAGGGTTGGTATCAGGCCAGACAGCAAATGACACTGCTTGAAGATCGCGAGGCGCGCACTATGCCTTGAATAGCGAAATTAAGCAATGATTTCCTGACGATGGCGACGCGGTTTTGCCCGTAAATGCGGCGCGACGCCCGTCGTTGGCGGAGCACGGAGGATAAAAAAAATCCCCGCCGCAGCGGGGAAATGGAGGAGGAAGCATTTTTGCCTGATCTGCGGCCTAGTCCTTGCCCATGAAGTGGCGGGCATAACGCGGGCTGATGCGCGACATCGACAGCAGCATCAGCAGATCGGCGGTGTTGAAATCGGGGTCCCAGGCGGGGTCGCCGCATACGTATGCGCCGACGCGCAGATAACCCTTGATCAGCGGCGGGGCGGAAACGTCGAGATTTTGGTCGAGATGTTCGAGCGGCAGCGGGTAGCGCGGGAAAACCCGCCATTCGACCGGGCTGAGATTGTCCACTTTGAGCTTCTGGTAAAGGCTGGCGGCGACATGGCCGCCGTCGGCGATGCTGATGCTGGCGCAGCCCATCAGGTATTCGGCGCGGTGGGTGCGCATGTAGTCGGCCAAACCCGCCCACAACATGGTGATCACCGCGCCACTGCGGAACTCGGGATGGACGCAGGAACGCCCCACTTCCACCATGTTTTCGCTGAGGTGGCCCAGGCGGGTCAGGTCGAATTCGTTTTGCGAGTAGAAACCGCCGATTTTTTTGGCTTGCGACGCCGTTAACATGCGGTAGGTGCCGATCACTTCGTTGCTGTCGCCATCGCGCACCAGCAAATGATCGCAATAAGGGTCGTAAATGTCGCGGTCGAGGCCGGCTTCGCTGCACGACAGGCGCGCCCCCATTTCCTCGACGAATACCTTGTAGCGCAGACGCTGCGCTTCGCGAACTTCATCCTCACTGTGCGCCAGACTCAAATGGAGCCGGGAGGGTGCGCGCCCGACCGACTGTAGGTGTTCACTTAACATTATCTTTCTCCACTTTTATTAGGAATGTGGGAGAAAGTTAAGGGATGGGGATGACTAATCGGTTACAGCCAGATTAAGGTTCGATGAAAGTCTTTTCGTTAGCAATCCAGCGCAAATTGCAAATGAACTTTTTTTGACTAATTTGTGACAAGCGCCCATCATTTTGGGGTTAGGGACAACCACGGAGATGTTTTTATGTTCAGCAGTCTGATGCCCCAGCGTCGGGAATTTTTCGATTTGCTCGCCGCCCATTCCGACCGGGTGGTCGCGGGTGCCAACGCCACCTTGCGCCTGATCAACGCGATGGGTGGAAATCACGAAGATATCAATGCCTTGATCAAGGAAGTCGATTTAAACGAACAAAGCGCCGACAAGATCAAGGCCGACATTATTGCCCTCCTGCACAAATCCTTTACCACCCCGATCAACCGCGATCAGATTCATACCCTCACCATTGACCTGGACAATGTCCTGAATACCCTGCAAGACGTTGCCAATGCCGTGAGTATGTACAACATCAGCGATTCGACCATTGAAGCCCGCGAACTGGCGGCGCTCAGCGCCGATGCATGCCGCCTTCTGAACCGCGCGGTGATTGCCCTGGGCGATAAAAAACGCCATCAGGAAACCGTCGATCTGTGCAAGGAAATCGACCAGATCGAAAGTAAGGCCGACAAGATTCTCAAAAAAGCCATCACCAAACTCTTCCAGGATGGCGGCGACGTGTGGATGGCGATGAAGCTGCGCGAGTTTTATTTCCTTCAGGAAAACGTTCTCGACTATTGCGACGAAGCCGCAAAAACCATCGAAGAAATTCTCATCGAGAACTCCTGACCTGAAAGGTTTTCATCATGGAAGGTTTAACCATCAGCGTCGGGGTGCTTGCCCTGCTGATCGTGGTGGCGCTGGCATTCGACTTCATGAACGGGTTTCATGACGGGGCCAACGCCATTTCCACCATCGTCGCCACCGGCGCGTTGACGCCCAAACAGGCGGTGTTGTTTGCCGCTTTCTTCAATTTTGCCGCGTTATGGGTGTTTCAGCTTCATGTCGCCGCGACCATCGGCAAGGGCACCGTCGATCCGGCTTTTGTTGATTATCACGTGATTTTCGGCGCGTTATGCGGGGCGCTGGCGTGGAACATCATCACCTGGTATTACGGCATCCCTTCCTCGTCTTCCCATGCGCTGATCGGGGGACTGGTGGGCGCGACGGTCGCCAAGGCAGGCGGAATATCGCCGATTATCTGGAGCGGTTTCGGCAAAATCATTGTGTTCATCCTGATCTCGCCGCTGGTCGGGTTTCTGCTCGGCGGGTTGCTGATGGTGCTGGCGGCGTGGGTGTTTCGCAACCACTCGCCGCGCCGCGCAGGACGCTGGTTCAACCGCGCCCAGTTATTCGCCGCCGGGGCCTACAGCCTGGCGCACGGCGGCAACGATGCGCAGAAAACCATCGGTATCATCTGGCTCTTGCTGATTAGCGCAGGGGCCGCCACCACCGATATCAAGACCTTGCCCAACTGGGTGATTTATTCGTGTTATTTCGCCATCGCCTGGGGAACCTATCTGGGCGGCTGGCGGATCGTCAAAACCATGGGCAGCAAAATCACCAAACTCACCTCGGTGAGCGGCTCGTGCGCCTCCATGGGCGGCGCAATCAGCCTGGGGCTGGCGACGCTGGGCGGGATTCCGGTTTCCACTACGCATACCATCACCGGCGCAATTGTCGGCGTGGGCACCGCTCAGGATGTCAAAGCGGTGCGCTGGGCGGTGACCCTCAACCTGGTGGTGGCGTGGGTGTTGACCATCCCCGCCGCTGGGCTGGTTGCGGCGGGATTCTGGTATCTGGGGAGCAAGTTTCTGTAGTTCCTCGCGCCCTGACCACCAAACAAAAACGCCGGCATCTGCCGGCGTTTTTGTTTGTCCCGCGCCAGAGGCTGTGGATTATGACTGTGTAACATTTCTGCAATATTAGACGCCCATAATACGGCGCTCGACTGGCTGCCTTTAATTTACCCACGACCATGCCCAAACTCTCCGAACACGGACTCATGCAGCGCGGCGTATTGCTGGATACACTGTTTCGCAATGCGACCCGGTTTTTTGCTTTCCTGGTGTTTGCCTTGCTGGCCGGCATCATCATTTCGCTGCTTATCGGCAGTTTGCCGGCCATTAGTGCGTTTGGCCTGGGCTTCCTGGTCAGTTCCGAATGGAACCCGGTCACCGAAAAATTCGGCGCGCTGGTGCCCATCGTCGGCACCCTGACGACTTCCTTCATCGCGCTGCTCATCGCGATACCGGTGAGTTTCGGGATCGCCCTGTTCCTTACCGAACTTTCGCCGCCCTGGCTGCGCCGCCCGCTCGGCACAGCGGTGGAATTGCTGGCGGGTATTCCCAGCATCATTTACGGAATGTGGGGATTGTTCGTTTTCGCCCCGGTGTTCGCCGAACACGTCCAGCCGCCTCTCAAGGAGAGCTTCGGGCAGATTCCCCTGTTTGCGCCGCTTTTCGATGGCGCGGCGATGGGGATCGGGATGCTCAGCGCCGGGATCATTCTGGCGATTATGGTGATTCCCTTCATCGCCTCGGTGATGCGCGACGTGTTTGAAATCGTCCCGCCGATGCTCAAGGAATCGGCCTACGGATTGGGGGCGACCACCTGGGAGGTGGTGCGTAATATCGTTCTGCCCTATACCAAGATCGGCGTGGTCGGTGGCATCATGCTGGGGCTGGGGCGCGCCCTCGGTGAAACCATGGCGGTGACGTTCGTGATCGGTAACGCCCACAAGCTCAGCGCGTCGTTGTTCATGCCCGGCAACAGTATTGCTTCGGCGCTCGCCAATGAATTCACCGAAGCCGACGGCGAGTTGTACACCTCCTCGCTGATCGAACTCGGCCTGATCCTGTTTTTCATCACCTTCGTCGTGCTGGCGCTTTCCAAGCTCCTGTTGCTGCAACTTGGCAAACACGAAGGCAAATCGACCTGACCTCGGGAAAACACGCGATGCTCAATCTATATAAACGCCGCCGTCTGACCAATACCTTCAATCTGACGGTTTCCTACCTGGCGATGGGTTTCGGCCTGTTCTGGCTGACCTGGATTCTGTTTACGCTGCTGAAATACGGTTTCGGCGGCCTGAATCTGGCGATGTTCACCCAGATGACGCCGCCCCCCGGCAGCACCGGCGGGCTGCTCAACGCGATTGCCGGAAGTGTGCTGATGGCCGGTGCGGCAACCCTGATCGGGACGCCGGTCGGCATCATGGCGGGGATTTATCTGGCGGAGTTCGGCAGTCGCGGCTGGCTCGCCCCGACCACCCGCTTCATCAACGACATCCTGTTGTCCGCACCCTCCATCGTTATCGGCCTGTTCATTTATGAAGTGGTGGTCGCCAGTTCCAAACATTTTTCCGGCTGGGCCGGGGCGCTGGCGTTATCGCTGATTGTTATTCCGGTGGTGGTGCGCACCACCGAAAACATGTTGCGCCTGGTGCCCAACACCCTGCGCGAGGCCGCCGCCGCGCTGGGTTCGCCGCAGTGGAAAGTGATCCTGATGGTAACTTTGCGGGCTTCGCGCGCCGGGGTTATCACCGGTATCCTGCTGGCGGTGGCGCGTATCAGCGGCGAAACCGCGCCGTTGCTTTTCACTGCGCTGAATAACCAGTTCTGGAGCCTCAACATGAACGAGCCGATGGCCAATCTGCCGGTGGTGATTTTCCAGTTCGCCATGAGTCCCTACGACGATTGGCACAAACTGGCGTGGGCCGGCGCTTTGCTCATCACCTTCAGCGTGTTGGGATTGAACATCCTGGCGCGTACCCTATTCCGTCAGAATAATTCGCAGTATTAAGGGAAACTTCATCATGACCCAGGAAAACCCCAAGATCAGCATCCGCGACCTGAACTTCTATTACGGCAAGTTCCACGCCCTCAAACACATTGATCTGGGCATTGCCGAGAACAAGGTGACGGCCTTCATCGGCCCGTCGGGGTGCGGCAAATCGACGCTGCTGCGTACACTCAACCGGATGTATGAGTTATACCCCGGACAGCGCGCCGAAGGGATGATTGAACTGGATGGAAAAAACATCCTCGACGCCAAGCAGGATTTGAACATGCTGCGCGCCAAGGTGGGTATGGTGTTCCAGAAACCCACGCCGTTCCCCATGTCGATCTTCGACAACATCGCCTTCGGCGTGAAACTTTATGAAAACCTGTCGCACCGCGACATGGAAGAGCGCGTCGAATGGGCGTTGCGCAAGGCCGCGCTGTGGAACGAAGTGAAAGACATCCTGCAACAAAGCGGCAACAGCCTTTCCGGCGGTCAGCAGCAACGTTTGTGTATTGCGCGCGGCATCGCGGTGAAACCGGAAGTTGTGTTGCTCGACGAACCCTGCTCGGCGCTCGACCCGATTTCCACCGCGCATATCGAGGAACTGATTAACGAACTGAAATCGGAATACACCATCGTTATCGTCACCCACAACATGCAGCAGGCCGCCCGCGTTTCGGACTATACCGCCTACATGTACCTGGGCGACCTGATCGAATTCGGCGACACCGACAGCATCTTCACCACCCCGACGCAAAAAGCCACGGAAGATTACATCACCGGTAAATTCGGCTGATCGCGGGTGCATATGGCAAAAAAACGCCGGGATATCCCGGCGTTTTTTTTGCCCATTTTCCAAAAAACCTTCAGTTGAGCTTGGGTTTCAGCGTGAACACGCTTTTTTCGATATCCGGCAAATCGACTTGCGATACCTCGTATCCGCCCATTTTCACCGCGTTGGATTGCAGCAATCTACTCAATACATCGGGATCGTTGCGCGCCTTTTCCAGGCAATCGAACTGCTCAGCCTGGCGAATCGCCGAATCGGTGAGCAGGGCTTCCCGCGATTGCTCGAACTGGGTGTACAGCTCGACATCGGAATGACATCCCAGCAACTCCAGAAACGCCTTGTTGGCTGTTTCAGGATGGCTGCTCGAAGCAATCAGCGTGGGGCTGGCGGACAATTCCAGAAGATGCCGGATGAGTTTGTTCTGCGTATCCACGATGCGCTGCTTGATGATGGGTTGGGCGCTTTTCAGGATCATGAACAGCAGTGTGCTCATGTTGGCGGGCTTGAGAATGTAGGAATCAATGCCGATTTCGATGGCCTCAGCAAAAAACTCGATTTCGTTGTGCGCGCTGATCACCACAATCGGCACACTTTCGTCCTCGGCCTTGATGCGGCGCGCCATTTCCAGTCCGTCCATGACCGGCATGGTCACGTCAGTGACCACAATGTCAGGCCGGTATTGGCGGAATTTTTCCAGTCCTTCCTGCCCGTTCGGCGCATCGTGATAGGCCAGAAAATGCCGCTGGAGATAGCGGCTGGTGCCGCGCCGAATGTCTTCCTCGTCATCGACGAACAAAAGCGAGAGCTTGTGCAGCGGTGCTAACTCGGGTTTGCTTATTGTGTGCATTATTTTTCCCCTAAGCCTTGTTGTGTTTTTCCGAGAACAAGCAAAAAACACCTAGTCCGCTTAAAGTCTAGTCGGCGAGTGGGCTTGCTGCAACTCACCTGTCCTCATACAAACTCACGTAAATACGGCTGGGGTTGCGAAATATCAACGGAATGTCCGGTTGATGCGCGAAAAATTGAAATTGAGATAGCTGTTTTCTTGCGTGTAAGGGCGAAGAACGGGTAACGCGCCGGAAGGGAATTCGAAAAGGATGAAGAGCCGGTGCATCCCTGAAGAGGATGCGCCGGCGGCAGGGCGGCGTTTAAGCGCCGCTGGCGGCAGTGGTGGTATTGGTAGTCGTTGTCGTGCTGGTCGAAGGCGGCGGCATTCCGCCGTGGCCCGGCTTATTCATCCCCTGAACGGGGTGGCCGTTTCCGCCCGGGCCTTTTTGCGGCGGGGTCATGCCTGCCGGGGCCTGCGGCACATCGAGCACCTGGCTGGGGCGCAGCAGGCTTTCGATGCCGTGTTCGTGATCCCAGACTTCGCCGCTATCCACGCAACTGGTGCGGGTGATCGTGCCGGTGAAACGATCCGTGGTCGAATTGAAGCTGCCTTTGCGGGTCAGCGAGCAAGTGTGCTGGAGCTTGGTGACGCTGTCGCGGGTGACGGTGAAACTTTCCTGCACGGTGACATCCACGGTGTAGGCGCTGCTGCCGTCAAGCAGCAGGGTGCCGCTCAGGGTGCGCGTACCGTCGTGGGTTTCACCGTTGGGGCCGATACACGCGGTCGCCGTGGAACTTAACGACAACGCGCCGCTGGTGGCGTCCCAGGTTCCCGTGGAAACACGGGTTCCGCCGCCGCTACAGGCGCTGGAGAAATTCAGCGCGGCGACGGCGGCGCTGATGCTGGTGTTGGTGACGGCCTTGGACGGCGCTGTCGTCGTTGTGGTGGCGGTCGTGGCGCTACTATCGGCACTGAAAGCCGGGCCGGAAAGCAGCACTGCGAGGGCCGATAAGGCGATAAGTTTGCGTGTCATGTTGGTATCCTCCGTGAGGGTTGAATTCGCGCCGGATAGTGCTTGGCGGCGCATTTCGGCTGATGCCGTATAGCCATATTAGGTGGTGACCTGGGAGGAATATGGGAGGAAATGTAAATTGTTGATTGGTGAGGGGGTGGCCAAGGCAATCTCACTATGTGGAAGAAAGGCGGATTTCGCGCTTTGACCAACCCGCTTCCCCCCTTTGGAAAAGGGGGATTGAGGGGGATTTCAGCGGTGGCGGCAATGCCACCTTGGGCGAAATCCCCCCTAACCCCCCTTTTCCAAAGGGGGGAACCACATAGTGCGATTGCCCTGAGGGGGCAGCCGGATTAACCAGGGTGTTGCTGTGTGGTGTAACGCACCGAAATCGGGCGTGAATTTCGTCACGATGCTTGCACCGTGACGCCGTAATCGGCGGCACACCACCTGTTCGCGCTTTGTATATTGCGCTTCATCCCACCTGCCGGAAAAAAGGAAACCACCATGTATTCACCCGCTCGCGCCTTAATCACAAGGCTTGGAACGATAGCCGCCTTGGGGCTTGCGACAGGGGCCGTCGCGCAGTACGTCGGGCCATCCGGCAATCCTGCCTACAAGTCGGTCAGTGATGTTCTCAAGAACCCGGTTGACGATATGGAAGTGGTGCTTGAAGGCACACTCTCCAAAAAAATAGGCAAGAAAAAATATATGTTCACGGACGGCAGCGCGGAAATTCGCGTCGAAATTGATCCTAGAAACCGCAGTTGAAGAGATGAAATCTTTCGCGAAGTCAGGCAGAT
>CAYVIN010000069.1:0-22946 GCA_964451375.1 uncultured Sulfuricella sp. | reverse complement strand
GCATAGGCACACCCCAGTTGCGCTGGCGCGACACGCACCAATCCGGGCGGTTCCTGATCATCGCCTCCAGACGAGCACGGCCCCAAGCGGGGAAAAACTGGGTGGCGTCCACCGCGCGCATCGCGTGATCACGCAGGGCTTCACCTTGTTTCTTGACTTCCATTCCGATGAACCACTGGTGGGTGGCGCGGAAAATGATCGGGGTCTTGTGCCGCCAGCAATGCGGGTAACTGTGCTGGAGCTTGATGTTGCACAGCAGCGCGCCGTTGTTTTCCAGCGTTTCCACCACGGTTTTGTTGGCTGCCCAGATCGATTGGCCGCCGACCAGCGGAATCTTCTCGAAAAACTTGCCATCCGGCCCGACCGGGCAATCCACCGGCAATTGGTATTTGCCGCCTACCGCGTAGTCTTCCAGGCCATGCGCCGGCGCGGTGTGAACCATCCCGGTGCCGGCGTCGAGGGTGACGTGGTCGCCGCAAATCATCGGCACCGCGCGGTCATAGAACGGGTGTTGCAATTTCAGATGTTCCAGCGCAGCGCCGGGGCAACTCGCCAGGACTTCCACCGCGTCGAAGCCGTAGCGGGTGATGCAGGGTTCTGCCAGGTCGCGGGCCAGTATCAGGAAACCCTTTTCGGTAAGGATCAGGTCGTAAATGAAATCGGGGTGTACGCATACCGCTTCGTTGGCGGGCAGCGTCCACGGTGTGGTCGTCCAGATCACCGCGTAAGCGGGCTGGGCCGGCGGGTTGATGCCGAAAGCCTTGGAGAGCGCCGCCGCATCCTTCACCGCGAAAGCCACGTCAATCGCCGGTGAAGCCTTGTCCTCGTATTCCACTTCCGCTTCGGCGAGCGCCGAACCGCAATCGACGCACCAGTGCACCGGCTTCTGGCCCTGGAACAAATAGCCGTTGGCGTAGATGCCACCGAGGGTGCGCATGATATCAGCTTCAAAATGGTAATCCATGGTCAGATAGGGTTTGTCCCAATCGCCCAGGACGCCCAAACGGATGAAATCGACCTTCTGCCGCTCAACCTGCGATTTCGCATAGTCGCGGCACAACTTGCGGAACTCCGAAGCGGGAATGTTCTTGCCGTGGGCCTTTTCCACCTGCAATTCAATGGGCAAGCCGTGGCAATCCCAGCCCGGCACATAAGGCGCGTCGAACCCGGCGAGGGTCTTGCTGCGCACGATGATGTCCTTGAGGATCTTGTTCACCGCGTGGCCGATATGGATATCGCCGTTGGCATAGGGTGGGCCATCGTGCAGGATGAACTTGGGGCGTCCCGCGCAAGCCTCGCGGATACGCTGGTAGAGCGTTCTTTCCTGCCAGTTTTTCAGCCAGCCCGGCTCGCGCTTGGCGAGGTCGCCGCGCATCGGAAAGGGGGTGTCGGGGAGATTCAGGGTGTCTTTGTAGTCGGCCATTTATTTGTCACCAAAATACTGTCTTGCCTGTTTGACGTCGTTGCCTATCGCCTCGATCAATTCGTCGAGGCTGGCGAATTTCCGTTCTTCACGCAGCTTGTGGTAGAAGTCCACACGCACATGCTGACCGTAGATTTGCCGGTCGAAATCGAAGATATGCACTTCCAGGGTGGGCTTGCCGTCATTTTTGACGGTCGGGCGGATACCCAGGCTGCCCGCTCCAGGCAGGCATTCGCCGCCCAGACCGCACAGTTTCACTGCGAAGATACCGGACAGCGGCGGCTTGTTGTGTTTGAGCTGGATATTTGCAGTGGGGTAACCGAACTTGCGCCCCGCTGCGTCGCCGTGCACCACCCGTCCGCTGATGCTGTAAGGGCGGCCCAGCAGACGCGCCGCCAGTTCCAGGTTGCCCTCGGCGAGGGATTCGCGCACCGCCGTGCTGGACACCCGCAACTCGCCTTCCAATACGCTGGGCAGGTGATCGACCTCGAAGCCGCAGCGGATTCCCGCTTCTTGCAGCATCGCGAGGTCTCCGGCGCGCTGCGCACCAAAGCGGAAATCATCGCCGATCAGCACCCATTTGGCTTGGAGGCGTTCGCACAACAGGTCGGAGATAAACTCGGAGGCCGGCGTATGTGCAAAACGGTGGGTGAAACGGCAGATATAAGCACGTTCAACCCCGTACTTTTCAAACAATTCGAGTTTTTCGCGCATGTTGGTCAGGCGCGCCGGCGCGGCGAAGGGCATGAAAAATTCACGCGGATGCGGCTCGAAAGTCATCACGCAAGCCGGCAGTCCGCGTGCGTGCGCCGCTGCCTCAAGGCGTTCCAGCATGGCCTGGTGGCCGAGGTGGACGCCGTCGAAGTTGCCGATGGTCAGGGCAACGGGAGTAGCGCTGGGGGGAATGCCGCGAAAGATTTGCATGGGGGAAAACGTAAAAAAGGCGAAATATTAGCGCGGATTCATTGGCTTAGTCCAGCCATTATTCCGCACCGCGCTTGACGAACTGGCGGGGGCGGAAGCCCAGCAGCCAGAGGGCGGCGAAATAGCTGGCGGCTCCGGCAACAATGACCCAGGAAAGATGCACGACACGCGCCAGGATATTGCCGTGCAGCCAGGTTTCCCCGCTGCCGGTGGCGTACCACAGCACCGCGCCCATCACGGCGACGGCGGCGACGAGCTTGAGCAAAAATCCCAGCCAGCCGGGTTGCGGCGTGTAGATGTCGTGGCGGCGCAGATAATGATAAAGCAGAGCGGCGTTGAGACACGCGCCCAGCCCGATGGAGAGCGCCAGCCCGGCGTGTTTGAAGGGGATGATGAAGGCCGCGTTCATCAACTGGGTGGCAACCAGGGTGACCAGCGCGATTTTCACCGGGGTTTTGATGTTCTGGCGCGCATAAAAACCCGGCGCGAGCACTTTCACCATAATCAATCCGAGCAGGCCCAGGCTGTAGGCAACCAACGCCTGCTGGGTCATAACCAGATCATTGAGGGTGAATTTGCCGTAATAAAACAGCGTGGAAATCAGCGGCACGGCGATAATCGCCAGCGCGACCGCCGCCGGTAAAGCCAGTAACAGGGTCAGACGCAGACCCCAGTCGAGCAACTCGGAATAACGCCCGGGAGAATCGTCGGCATAATGTTTGGCAAGGCTGGGCAACAGGATGGTGCCCAGCGCCACACCCAGCATCCCAGTGGGGAATTCCATCAGGCGGTCCGCATAATACAGCCAGGACACGCTGCCGGTGACCAGGAACGACGCGAAAATAGTATTGATGAGCAGGCTGATCTGGCTGATCGACACGCCAAATACCGCCGGCCCCATCAACGTCAAAATCCGCCGCGCCCCTTCATGACGCCAGTTCAGCCGAAAACGCGGCACCAAGCCCAGCTTGGCCAGGTGCGGAACCTGGAAAGCCAGTTGCAGAGCTCCGCCCAGCATAACCGCGATGCCCAACGCCAGCACCGGCGGATCGAAGTAGGGTGTCAGCCACAACGCGCAGCCGATGAAGGACAAATTGAGCAGCACCGGAGTAAACGCCGGGATATTGAACTTGCTGTAGGTGTTGAGAATGCCGCCCGCCAGCGACACCAGTGAAATCAGCAGAATGTAGGGAAAGGTCAGGCGCAGCAGTTGCACCGTCACCTCGAACTTCTGTGGTGAGCCGACAAAACCCGGCGCACTGATGTACACCACCGCCGGGGCGGCCAGTACGCCAATTACGGTAACGATCACCAGCGCCAGCAGCAGCAAACCGGCGACATGGTCGATCAGGTCGCGAGTTTCCTCCTGACCCCGGCGCGCCTTGTATTCGGCGAGGATGGGCACGAATGCCTGGGAAAACGCGCCCTCGGCGAACAAACGACGCAGCAGGTTAGGCAGCTTGAAGGCGACAAAAAACGCATCGGAATAAATGCCCGCGCCGAATACCCTGGCAATCACTGTATCGCGCACAAAGCCCAGGATACGGGAGAGCAAAGTCATGCTGCTGACCGCAGCCAGCGCTCTGAGTAGATTCATGGGCGCGATGGTAGCGGGTTTGCGGATGGCTTTCCAGTTTGGCGGGAAGAACTATACTTGCAGAGGCGAATAATTCGATTTAAACTTCGTCTAAATAATTGCTGATTGTTTTAGTCTGCTATTTTCACCGGAGAAAAATATGGAACATAAATTACCCGAACTGCCCTATGCCATGGACGCCCTGCAACCCCACATGTCCAAGGAAACCTTCGAATACCATTACGCCAAGCATCATCAGGCCTATGTCACCAATCTCAACAACCTGATCAAGGGCACCGAATACGAAGCCCTCGATCTCGAAGCCATCGTCAAGAAAGCCCCGGCTGGCGGCATCTACAACAACGCCGCCCAAGTGTGGAACCACACCTTCTTCTGGAGTTGCATGAAACCCAACGGCGGCGGTGAGCCGTCCGGCGCGCTGGGCGACGCGATCAAGGCCAAGTGGGGTTCGGTGGATGAATTCAAGAAAGCCTTCCAGACCTCCGCCGTAGGCAACTTCGGTTCCGGCTGGACCTGGCTGGTGAAAAAGGCCGACGGTGCGCTGGAGATCGTCAACATGGGCGCCGCCGGCACTCCGCTGACTACCGGCGACACCGCGCTGCTGTGCGTGGACGTTTGGGAACACGCCTATTACATCGACTACCGCAACCTGCGTCCCAAGTTCGTCGAGACCTACCTTGCCAATCTGGTCAACTGGGATTTCGTGGCGAGCAATTTCGCGGCTTGACGTGCTCGAAACGGAAATAAGCGTTATGAAAAAGAGCCCTGGAAAGGGCTCTTTTCCTTTCCGGCAGCAATCCGTCTTGTTCTACACCAAACGCAGGAAATTGCTGCGCAGCAAGGTCGCAGCGAGAATATCCTGGCTTTCCCAGGGAGTTGCATACCCGTGTCTGATTTCTACCCACTTTTCAAAGGAATAACGCGGGGAGAAACGTATGCCTTGTGAAGATAGCTCCACGGGTTTGCTGGGATTCCCAGCCCAAGCCACCTCCCCGACTTCCTCACCACGAAACCAATAGAAACGCACCCAGCCGCCTGTTTCCGGGGATTTGATACGAATTGCCAGGAGCCCGCTCGCCGTCGGAGCTACTTCGGCGACAGTAGGGAGAATCTCGGCCAAGTGGTCGGTCGAATAAATCAATTCAGTACTCTGTGTCATGAACCACTCGTCTATCGCGGCAAGCCATTCATCATCAGGAGTCTCGCCCAACCGAATTGCCCGTTCCCTGAAGAGCAGCGCACCACCCGTAGCACGAGGGAGGTCGAGTAGAAGCTTGTTGTGCTTTTCTACGGCGTCAAAAAAATCAGGTGCGCTGCTGATTTCATCAACCAGAGCACTAATACGTCCGTGAATTTCGTCATTCATTCCCACCCGCTGATTGGCATGGTAGGCGCCAAGCGCCAGAACGAATCCCTTGGCAGTTTCGGCGCAACGGTTGCGTATCAACCGGGATAGGTAAAGCGATTGTTGGTGGTGGCATGCGATCAATCCCCACAGTCTGCCGGCCTGTACCACAGAAATCGAGAATGAGGCGCCAACTTGCATGTTTTTCAAATACTGGATATGGACAGGCGATACAGCCCGCAATTCGGAAAGTGTCAGATCGACATCCATCTCCCCTACCAAGGCAACCGGATCAGCCGCCACGCTGGGAATGTGTCGGTAGGGGTTTTGCAGATAGAGTTGCCGTGCAATTGCAGGAATGTCGGATGCGGGGAAGCGCAAGCCGAGATAGCTGCCGTATGAACCGGAGATCGCCTCGGCGATGACCTCTCCCGACCAATCCCGATGAAAACGGTACAGCATCACACGGTCAAAACCAGTCAATGCCTGGATTGCTACTACCAGGTCATTCTGCAGCGCGGCAAGCGCCGCCTCGCCGTCCGGAACACGCATCAACTGCGTATGTATCCTACGTGCCAATGCACCATCGAAGATATTAGTGTTTAGCGGCTCGATTTCGACTAGCCATCCCATCTGCGTGGCTATCACCAGCAAGTCAGCCTCGCCGGCTCCCCATTTAAACGGGGAGTGAATCTCCAGGCGTTTTCCGGGGGTTTCCGGGAAAACCAGGCGGGCAACTCCCATTTCGCGCAGCCAAGTGCGGCCATCACGCCCGATAATGTCCTGCACAGGCTGTCCGATCAGCTGCTGACAATTCGCGCTGACCGCCGCGATCCCCCCGTTTTCTTGTGTTATGAACAGCAGAAGACCGTGAGGCTGAATGGATCCACAATAGGCGAGAGGTTCTTGCTCACACTGGCGGGTTAGTTCTTCAAGTGTGCTGTTCATAATCCATTCACCTTCAATTTGGAATTCCGATCAAAGAAAGGTGCTGTGCTCGCCTGTTTCACTAGCACCAACCTCCTGGGCGGAGAGCGGTAGCGAGAGACGGAACTCCGCCCCGCCATCAACGTTACGCGCCTGTATTACACCATTCATTTGCTGCATCAACATCTTTGCCATGTACAGTCCGATCCCCTTGCTGTTCGGGCGGGTCGAGAAATAGGGATCAAATATCTTCGGCAGGACTTCTTCGGGTATACCTCCCCCATTGTCCAGAATCAGGACATACGCGCTATCGTCATCTTTGCCGCAGCGGATTTCCAGGCTGGGCTGGGGTATCTGTCTTTCTTCGAATACCTCGGTAGCATTGGTCAGCAGATTGAGCAGCACTTGCGAGCACTGGCTCGACGAGCCCCATGCCTGTACATCAAATACTTCGTCCGTCCGCACTGCAATTTGGCGAGCCTGCAAACTGGCCTTGGTCAGATTGAGTACCGCGCTGATTGCATCTTTCAGGCTGAATGCCTGCATGAGATTGTCCATCCGGAATAGCTTACGCAAATCGTCAATGTCATCGGACATGCGCTGGATAATTCTGCTCCCGGCGTTAACCTCCTCATCCAGAAACTCCGGGGTCAGTTCGTTGAAATGGAATGCGTCGCGAATATTGGCGAGTAGGATGTTGAGTGCGTTGATAGGCTGCCGCCACTGATGGGAAATATTCTTGGTGATTTCCCCCATCGCAACAAGCCGCGATTGCTGAATGATCAGGTGATCCTTTTCACGGCTTTTTGCTATTTCCTCAGCAACACGATTTTCCAGTTCGGCATTGAGCATCCTCAGCGCTTCCTCAGCCTGCCTGCGTTCAGTTATGTCATGGATGATTGAGAACAGTAATGTCGAGCGCTCCCCTGCCTGTATCGGCGAGGAATACACCTCCACATAGCGCTTTTCACCGTTCGCCAGGGTGTGACGAAAAATAAAGTAGTTGCGAGTATTTGCATGGGCATTGTGGCGCTCCGCATTTATCTCCTCGGCGGACAAGGTGTTGATATCCTGCACCCGCATCTGGCAAAGCTCTCCTTGCGGATAGCCATAAAAACGCTCTGCCGCTGGATTGCAATCGATAATTGCCCCGGTGTTGGGTTCGGTGAGCAGCATGACGGCGTCGTGGCGTTTGAAAAGCTGGCTGAAACGTTCCTCATTTTCCCTGAGCGCATTTTCCTGGAGCTTGCGCTGCGTAATGTCATAATGCGTACCGATCATGCGTACCGGTTTGCCATCCGGGGCGCGCGCCACCACCATGCCGCGATCAAGCATCCACTTCCATCCGCCGTTTTTGCAGAGCTGGCGATGTTCGTTGACGTACTCCGTTGTCCATCCGTTCAAATACGCATTCAAATCGGCAAGGACTTGAGAATGGTCTTGCGGATGAATACATCTTTCCCACTCATCAACCGAATCGCCGATCTCGTTTTCGGCGTAACCGAGCATTTCCTTCAACAGATTCGAGCAATGCACGGTGCCGGCCTGGATATCCCAATCCCATACTCCGTTACCGGAACCTTCCAGGGCGAATTTCCAACGCTCTTCGGCGTTTCGCAGAGCGTTTATGGCCTCCTCGCGCCCCCGGTTCTGATTTCTCAAGTTCTCCCGGGTTGCCGCGAGCCAGGCAAGAATGCTTCCTTCTGCAGCTATTGTGGATACAGACGGCGCGGAAAAATCTCCTTTGCCAAGGCAGGCAATACGCTCATGCACTTCGGCTAATGAACCGCCCAATGTTTTCCGTAAATCCGCATAAAGGCGCCATAGCAGGAACAATAGCGCCAGCCCCAATACCACTAAAACCAGGCGCAGCCTAAACGCCTCTCTTTCAGCTTGGTGAACCGTCTCGTGTGTTCGTTGTTCCACCAGCACGAATACCTCGTCAATCGGCTTCATGATTTCAGCCTTGGCAGCATGGTAATGGGCGTCATGCAGCATCGCGATGGCCTGAAGACGCCGCAACTGCACATCCGGGCCGTCACTTTCGACGAGACTCATCGCCGCATTTTCGGTTGTGGTCAACGCATCCGATCTGGTCTTCGCCTCCGCCAGCTTGTCTAATTCAGACTTGCTGAACCCCGTTCGCTTCATCAGCTCGATCAGACTGATGGATTCCGCGTCGTCGGCACACGGGGCTTGCCCGCCCGCTACGACCAAGTCCCAATAAATTCGGTTGTAGTCCTGTGGGCGGGGGGTGACGCCATTGCGAATATCCAGAATCTTCTGGAAATAACGTTTGTACTCGGGATTGCCGGTGACGACATAGGTGCGCACCATCCGGGTGAGATCGTCGGAAGACTGGCGCAACTCATCGGCGAGTAGAAATGACTGGAAACGATTTTCGTTGGCCAAGTCAATCTGTTCTTCCGACCAGACATATGCTGTAAAGGTGATCGACAGAGCGATCAAAAGAAAGGCCGCAAGCGACAATTTGCCGGAAAAGTTGGTGAAACGCTCAATGGTTCCAATTAGCATGACTTTTCCCTTCAATATTCGCCGTCCGCCAGCACGAAAAGAAGTGTGGTATTACTGTGACAATCCGTCTGCATATCATACTCAGAATTTGTTGTCCAACGCCGTGCTGCGAATACCTTATTTCACTGGAAAAACCCGTTGCTGGTTATAATGCACATCAAGATTGACACAATTTACAATTTCAGTGCAACAAGGGATTGCTTATCATGGATTCGGTAAAAATAGTGGAACACGGGGAAATTGCGCGTCTGTCAGTTAGCGGAAAATTCTCCTTCAATCTTCGTCACAAATTCACCGATGCTTACAAAACCTTACTTGAATCGGCCAATATCCGGGTATTCGAAATAGATATGTCCAATGTTGAGTATATGGACAGTTCCGCCCTTGGAATGCTGCTGGTTCTCAGGGAACGGGCAAGAGAACACAATAAGCGGGTCAATCTCGTCAATTATCATGGCGTTACCCAGAAAATCCTCAAGATCGCCAAATTCGACACGCTTTTCTCCTGAACTCCGGTTACACCGCGCAGTCCACCATCACCAGCGAAATGTCATCCTGCGCGGGCTGTCCCGCCAGGTGTAATCGGAAAGCCTCGATCAGCGCCATAAATCGTGTTTCAGGCGGATTTTCCGCCATGACTGCGCGTACCTTGGCCTCGTCGAAATAACTTCCGTTTTGGTCGGTCGCCTCGACCAGACCATCCGAATAAAGCCAAATTTGCCCTGCCTCCGCCCACTGGAAAAACAGCGTATTGGAGTGGAATTCGTGATCCGGCAAGATTCCCAGAGCATGGTTTTGCGAATCAAAGGTGTGGAGAATTTCTCCGCCATTCGAAACAAAATAGCACTCCGGGTTGGCGCCGTTCCACACTTCCATGGTGCGATTTTGCGAATTCACCCGCAATAGGGTGGCCGCCACAAAATGGTCGCAGGTCGCTTGTTCGTGCAGGGTTTTGTTCATTTCCCGGACTATCGATGATACTGAAAAACCTTTCTCGCTCATCGCATAGAAAATACGGCTCAGCGGCAACAGGTTTACTGCGGCGGGAAGCCCATGGCCAGTAGCATCGGCAACAAAAACGTAGAGATCACCGTCCCGGGCGCGTTTGGCGGCGATTAAGTCGCCGCTGAATTCGGTGGTCGGCATCAGCCAATAGCGCAGGCTGTCATCCTGGAACTTCTCGGTGAGCATCATTTGCGCCATCAGATGGCGGGTGATTTCCAGTTCCTCGCTGGCGCGTTCGTAGAACTGGCGCAATTCCTCGTTGTAGCGAGCAATGGCGCGATCCTTTTCGAGGGTCTTGGCAGATTCGATAAGGGCGTTGAGCAATACGTCGGAAATAATCGGTTTGATGACGTAGTGGTTGATTTCCAGGCGGATTGCCCCGAGAAAATGTTCCTGCTCGTTGTAGGCGGTGGTCAGAATGACCGGGATGTGGCTCTCCTTGCGTATTGCCTCGACCATCTCCAGTCCACTCATCACCGGCATCTGGATATCGCTGATGATGATGTCCGGCGCGCCGCTGCGAAATACCGCCAGACCGGCTGCGCCGTTTTCGGCGAGCAGCACCTTGCCGAACCACAACTCCAGCAGCAGCGCCAGTTGTTCGCGCACCTCATCGTCGTCTTCGACGTAAAGCACACACAGTTCCCTGAGCAATTCCCCGTCCATAACTTACCTCGCCAATGGCGCGCACAGCGTGAAACGCGCGTTGTTCCCGGCGTTTTCCGCAGTGATCGAGCCATTCATGTTTTCGATTATCAGTTTCGTCATATATAAACCAATTCCGGTGCCTTTTACCTTGGTGGTGAAATAAGGCTCGAAAAGCCGTTCCATCACATCTTTCGCCACGCCCCCGGCATCGTCGCATACCACCAGGCAACCGTACTCGTCGCAGCGGAATATTTCCACGCTGATCGTTCGTCCGCCGCCTTCCGCAGCCAGACAGGCGTCCTTGGCGTTGCCGATGAGGTTGAGCAGCGCCTGGGAAAACTCATTGGGATAACCTTCCACGAATACTTCCTCGGGGGCGCTGATGATCAAGCCGATCCGGTTGTTGCGGATACTCGCCTCGATCAGCGTCAGGCAGTCGTCGAGCGCGGCGCGCAGGGAAAAACGGCTGACTTGTTTGTGCGGCCTGAAAAAATCGCGGAAGTCGTCAATGGTCGTGGACATCTTCTGTAGCAAGCGATTGCCCCGCGCCAGTGAATCTTCCAGTTTTTTCTCGTCGAGCTGGCCGCGCCGGTGGGTTTCGTGAATGTAGCCAAGCACCAGGCTCATCGCATTGAGGGGTTGACGCCACTGGTGGGCGATGTTGCCGATCATCTCCCCCATCGCAGCCAGGCGCGACTGGTGGATCAGCAATTTGTCCTTCTTGAGTGCCTCGACGTGTTCGGTGATGTCGTGAAACGCCACCACAGAACCCGATAATTTCCCCTTGCGGAATATCGGCGTGGCGTTAATTGATACGGGAAACGCTGAGCCGTCCTTGCGCCAAAAAAATTCGGCATCGGTTTTGAACGTTTCCCCTCTCAACATGGCGGCGTGGAGAGGGCAATCAGCGATGGCAAGCGGCTTGCCGTCGCCGCGCCGGGAGTGGAAAAGATCGTGCGCCAAGCGGCCTATCAATTCATCGCTCGACCGGCCCAGCAGCTTGGCCGACTCGGGATTGGCAAAAGTAATAAATCCGCTCTCGTCGAGTACATACACCCCCTCGCCGAGGGTGTCGGTGATCTCCCGGATATGTTCCTCCGCCTCGATCAGCGCTTTTTGCATAAGCAACTGGACAAGCGACAGGGAAAACACCTTGACCGCATCGATCTCAATGGGACTCCAGGGGCGCGCCTGGCCTCGCGCGGTCTGCATCCATTTGGAAAACGAGCGGCGCGGATTGATGCGCGGGCCGATACCATCCTCGACCAGTTGTTTCGCCGGGTTGCCGGCCCAGGAGATATTGCGGATCACCTCGGCGCGGAACCAGTAAATGCAGTCATTCAGTTTGGCGTCGAGTGCAAAGGTCAACAGTCCCGAGGCGATATCCTGGTATTCCTGGGCGGGCGGATAGACTTCGCCGAGCGCTTCAGTCTGGAAAATCCCGTCCACGATCCGTCCGTCCCGCAACCAGGCCGTGAGCCCCTCGATCTGTGTGGTGTTGGGCGTCAGGCCGATCCGGTAGAACTGTTTGCCGAGCTTGATAAAACAGCCGCTCGCCCCGCACACGGAGATGATCTCGGCCTCCAGGCGATGGGTGATCTGCTCCACCTCGCCGGCATTGCGCACGGTTTGGGTAAGCGCCAGCAGGCTCTCGCGAATCTGCTCCATGTAACGCGTTTGGGTTGCGGCGGCCAGGGAGGCGAGTTTGAGCGATACCGTTTTGCCGACGAATTCGATCAACTCGCGCATCTCGAAGCTGACGTGGCGTGGCGTCGCGTGGTGACAGGCAATCAGCCCCCACAGACGTTTGCCCAACATCAGCGAAACCGTGACGGTGGCGCGCACTCCCATGTTGCGCAGGTATTCGAGGTGAATGGGCGACATCGAGCGCAGCACTGAAAAACTCATGTCGAAGGGCGCGCCGGTAAGTGGATTCATGGCCGGCAGCAGGGACACGCACACGGCCTCGCTATCCTCCAGCACCCGAATCAGATTTTTTTCATAGAGCGCCCGCGCCTGTGGCGGGATGTCCGAGGCTGGGAAATGATTGCCCAACAGGGAAGGCAAAACGTCATTGCGACTTTCGGCGATCACTTCGCCGTCCCATTTGTGGTCGAAACAATAAATTTTCACCCGGTCGAACCCGGTCAATTCACGGATTTCTTCAGCCACCAGACTGCAATAGCCGAGCAGGCTTTCTTCCCGGTCGAACGCCCACAATGCCTTGCGCAACAGCGGCAGGAGGCGTTGTTCGGAAGCGCGTCCGGGGGCATCGTCGGGACAGAATTCGACAACTGTCAGACCGCCGCAGCCGTGAACCATCACGGTTCGCTCAACAGCATCGTGGCCGTCGGGCTGGAAGGGAACCGTCAGCGACAGCGCCTCTTCCTGTTCGCCGGGAAGTTTGGCTGATTGCAGCGCGGCGATGAAATCGCCGCCGAATACCGTTTCAGCGGGCTGTTCCAACAGGCTTGCTACGGCGATTCCCCAATAATCGCCGAGGTTCGCGGAAACCATGCGTATCCGCCAATTCCCGTCCAACCCACACAGCGCACCGTGACTCTGGATAGCCCCGGCCAGATGTATCGGCTCCTGCTCACAGCGCTTCAATGCTTCCAAAAACGCCTGGCGGGAACTTGCCGGATCGGCTTCGTCATTATGAGCCATCGGCTTGCATCCTTGATTGAATAAAATGCTCCGTCGCCTCGCGGGGCAAGGGCCGGCTGAAATAATACCCCTGGATGGTGACTACTCCCTCGGCGCGCAGGAAAGCCAGTTGTTCGGCCTTTTCCACGCCCTCCGCAACAATCTTGATCCCCAGGCTACTTCCCAGCGCAACGATGGTGCGGATGATCGCTCCCGCATTTTTTCCGTCGGGCAGGCCGTCAACAAAGGATTTGTCGATCTTGAAACAATCCACGGTCAGCTCGGTGAGGTGCGCCAGCGACGAATAGCCGGTGCCGAAGTCATCAATGGATACCGCGATACCCATCTCGCGCAGTTCGGCGAGGATGTGCCGGACATTATCGCGGCGCTCCAACGCCCCCTCGGTAATCTCGAACTCCAGTCGCGCTGGGGATATCCCGGTCTCTGCAAGCACTTGGCGAACAAAAGGAATCAGCGCCGCGTTGATCTGTTGCGGGGCAATGTTGACGGCAACCCGCACTCCTGGCGGCAACAGGGTTTCCCAGGGAACCACTTGACGGCAAACCTGCACGATCACCCATTTGCCGAGTTCGGCAATCAGCCCCAACTCCTCGCACAACGGCAGAAAACTTGCCGGTGCGAGCAGGCCGCGTTCCGGGTGAATCCAGCGGATCAGCGCTTCCAGGCCGAGAATGTTGCCGCTGGCGGCGTCGCACTGGGGCTGGTAATGCAGCAGAAACTCGTTGTTGGCTAGCGCACGACGTAATTCCCAGCCCATCTGAAAGCGCTGCTGGGCCTCGTCGGTCAGTTCCTGGGTAAAAAATTCGAAGCGGTTGCGGCCCTGCTTTTTGGCGCGATACATGGCCGTGTCGGCGGCCTGGACAAGTTTGACGAAGTCGTTGCCGTCCTCGGGATACACGGCGATACCCATCGACGCCGACGGGGTCAGCGATTGTTGGCCGAGTTGCAAGGGTTGACCGATAGATTTGAGAATGTTGTAGGCGCGGTCGCCGAGGCGTTCTATCTCCTTGACATCATTGAAAACAACCACGAATTCATCCCCGCCCCAACGCGCCAGCGTATCGCTGCGACGCACCGCCTGGGTAAGGCGATGGCTGATCTCGATGAGAAATTCGTCGCCCACCGCATGGCCCAGGGTGTCGTTGATACCCTTGAAATGATCGAGGTCGATGAAGGCCACCGCCAGCTTGCGCTGATTTGTCGTGGCTTCGGTGAGCATCTGGTGGAGGCGATCCTTGAGTTGGGTACGGTTGGGCAGCCTGGTCAACGGATCGTGGCTGGCGAGGAATTGCAGTTGTTCCTCGATCCGCTTGGCCTTGCTGATGTCGCTGAATACCGTGACGAAATTGCGGATGTCGCCTTTCTCGTCAAGCACTGCGGTGATCGACCCCCATTGCGGAAATATTTCGCCATCCTTGCGCCGATTCCAGATTTCCCCGCGCCAGCACTTGTTTTCCAACACCTGCTGCCACATGTCGCGGTAGAACTCCGGTGAATGGCGGCCCGATTTGAGAAAACTTGGCGTCTTGCCCAGCACTTCCTCCTGGGCATAACCGGTGATGTCGCTGAAAGCGCGGTTCACTGCGAGTATCAGCCCATCCGCATCCGTCACCATGATCCCCTCGACGGTGTTTTCGAACACCGTGTTGGACTGGCGCAACTTGTCGTCGATGAGTTTTTGTTCGCTGATGTCGCGGAATACGATCACCGCGCCGTCGATCCGGTCGTTGGAGCGCATCGGCGTCGCGATGAAATCAACCGGAAAGGCGCCCCCGTGGCGGCAGAATGTCCCGCCCGATTCCTGGTATGCCACACCGTTTCCCAGGCATTTCCCAATACGGCAATTCGTGGCGTCTTCCTCAATGACCGAACAGCACCCCAGTACGTCGCAATAATGTTTGCCGATCAGGTCGCCGGGCTGGCGGCCCAGCAATTGCTCTGCGGTCAGATTGGCGAAGCTCACCTTGCCCTCGCTGTCCAGGCCGATCACGCCTTCCCCGGCAGCCTGGAGAATCGCTGAATTGCGACGCTGGATATTCTCGATAGCCTGCTGGTATTCGTGGCGCTCCGTAACATCGCGCGAATTGACTACAAATTCCAGGTGTTCCTGCCCACCGAGGGTGACTGGCTTGATCGTCGATTCCAGCCAGATATAGCCGCCGCCGCTGGTTTTGACCCGGTAGGTGACGACCTGGGTGGCGCCGCTCTGCGACAACTCGAAATACTTGCGCACCACCGGCAAATCCTCGCTATGCACCAGATCGAACAACGATTTGCCTAGCAGTGAGTCCGGAGAATATTCCAGCAACTCGCTGCTCGACGGGGAAACGAAGGCGAATTCGCCGCTTACCCGGTGTCGCGAAATCAGGTCGGTGGAATGTTCGGCGAGCAGCCGGTAGTTTTCTTCGGAAAGGCGCAACGCCTTCTGGGTAAGGACTTCCACCAACGTTAACGAAAGCGCCAGCGCCGCGTCAGTCTCGATATGGCTCCACGGTTTGGAGCGGCCATGGGCGGTCTGCACCCATAAGGCAAAAGAACGGCGCGGTTCGATGCGCGCCCCACGCTCGTCTTTGACCAGTTGTTTGTCGGGATTGCCCGCCCAGGGAATTTCCTGCGTGACTTCGGCGCGAAACCACAACATGTAGTCGCGAAATTCCGAATCCAGCGGCACCGCCAGCAGGCCGGACGCGGTACCCGCATAGGCCTGCGCTGCCGGGAATACTTCGCCGAGCGATTCGGTGGCATAAACATCCCCGGCGAATTCAATCCCCCGCAGCCACTCGATTAGCGGCGCGATTTCCTGCTCCTGCGGTGTTTTGCCGACCACATAGGCATGTTTGCCGAGACGGATGACGCTGCCACTCGCGCCGACCAGGCCGAGAATTTCGTTTTCGAACAGGCTGATCACGCTATCTACTTCGCCGGTGGCGCGGATCAAACGGGTCAGGGTGAGCAGGGTTTCGCGCACCTGGTTCATGTAATCGTTGCGCGCCGTAGCTTCCAGATTGGAGAGCTTGAGTGATACCGACTTGCCGATGAATTCAGCGAGTTCTCGCAACTGAAAAGGCACCTGGCGAGGTTTCGCAGCGTGGCAGGCGATCAACCCCCACAGGCGTTTGTTCTGCATCAGCGACACGGTAATAGTGGAACGCACCCCCATGTTGCGCAGGTATTCGATATGGATCGGCGACATTGCGCGCAACACCGAAAAACTCATGTCGAGCGCATCGCCGGTCAGCGGATTGCGGCCCGGCGCTAGATAAACCGGGGCGGCCTCGGTATCCGCCAGCACCCTGATCAGGTTTTTTTCATACAATGCACGCGCCTGAGGAGGAATGTCGGAAGCCGGGAAATGGTTGCCCAGCAGGCTGGGCAGGCGCTCGTTGCGGCTTTCCGCGATGACTTCGCCATTCCATAAATGATCGAAGCGATAGACCTTGACCCGGTCGAATCCGGTGATGCGGCGCATTTCCTCGGCAACATAGCGGCAATATCGGACGACATCATCCTCCTTGTCGAACTGCCAGAGCGCGTCGCGCACCGGGACAAACAACTCTTCGAGAAAGCTGTGGTGTTCACTGTCGTCATGCGTCACTGCCGGCTCGATCTCGAAAACCCGCAGCCCTCCAGAGCGGTGGGCCAGGGCGGTGGTCGTCAATTCCCGTCCGTACCGCGTATAACGCAGCGTGACCGGAATGGTCGGTTGTAGTTCCTCGTAGATGCGGGCGTTCAGGAGACTCCGCGCGATTTCCGCGCCGAGCGCCTTGTCCACCGGCTCGCCAAGCGCCTCGGCGATATCCCGATCAAAAAAATCGCCCAGATTGGTGCTGGCCAAACGAATCACTCCGGCGTCGTCAATGCCCAGCAACGCGCCGTAACCCTGAATCGCTCCGGCATACTGGATTTGTTCCTTGCTGCAACGCAGCAGCGCTTCCTGCAAAGCGGCCTGTTGGTTCATGAAGACATCCTTCCCCAGTAGGCCGCAGACTTTTCGAGCGTATCGAACAGCGCGTCGAAAATCTCGACGGCTTTGGCCTCGGCGAGCGGCCACTCCTGTTCCGGGCACAGGTCGGCATAACGCCAGAAGTTATTCCAGCGCGTCATCGTGTTGACGCCATGCCCGTTGAACAACCGCGCCCCGCTGACTGCGCCGTAGCCGAAATTTTCCTGGAGTTGGCGGGCGATGACCTGGCCGCCATGTGTCGAGCCTTCCACGACATAGAGTGCGCCGATCAGTTCGGCGTTGGCGCTTAGCGCCGGGCTGCGCCAGTGGGTCAGAGGATGGTCTTCCACGATGGGTTCGACATTGAAAAAATCTAAGTCCTGGAGCAGCCAGGTGCGCCGGTCGCTGGGCAGGAAACTTTCGCTACTCTGGTAACGGACACTGGCGACTTCCAGCGTCGCTTGTAGCGGATCGTGAAACCAGAACAGGGTATGGAGAATCCGCAGATAGTGCTCCTGGCTGAGTTGCGGCGACAGCAGCGGCGCGAGCAGGGGATGATGGTCGATGCGATGATGCGCCGTTTTGGTGGCGGCGCGCAGTCGCTCACGCAGGGGCGACACAAATTGAGTTTCCAGCATGATTCTCCCTCCAGGCGATTAACCGAAAAACTACCGGATTTGGCATTCCCTCATGGGAAGCATTACCGAAAAAGGATTTTCTGTATGGGAATGGCGATAAGGTACTTAATGGCGCATGAATAAACCACGACGATGTCTAACTGCCGTCTGCTATCTTAAGTTAAGCATAGTAGAATTGTCGAGGACAAACAGGGGAGCGTCGATGAGTAATATCAATCAGGATATGTCGATTGCCGTTTTGGAGAAGGAAACCGGGATTTCCAAGGACGTGTTGCGAAAATGGGAAACCCGCTATGGATTTCCCGTTCCTTCGCGGGACGCCAGAGGGGCGCGGTTCTACCCGCCCGAGCAGGTGGAGCGGATCAAGGCGATCAAGCGTCTGCTTGATTGCGGCTTGCGCCCGGCGAAGTTGCTTGTCCTGGACAATATTGAGCTGGCAAAAATCGCCGATTTGGCGGGAAATACTCAAACGGCAGGTGATCCGTCGGCGGAAAAAATCGTCGGTTTATTACGCCGCCACGATATTGACGGGGTGCGCGAGGTGCTGGAGCGGGAGCTTGCTTTGCGTGGGTTGGAGGTGTTTGTGCTGGCGTTGATCGCACCGCTCAACCATGCCATCGGCGCTGCCTGGTATCGCGGCGAACTACCCGTTTATGCGGAACATGTTTACACGGCTATCGTACGGGACGTACTGGGCAAAGCCATTGCAGGGCTGCCGACGGTGCGCCAAGGGCCTCGGGTTCTGCTGACGACGCCCCCCGGCGAACTGCATGTTTTGGGCATCCTGATGGTGCGCGCGGTGTTTGCGCTGCATGGCGCCAACTGTATCGATCTGGGCAGTCAAACACCGGCGCTCGAACTGATTGCGGCATGTGAAGCCTATTCCCCCGACATTGTTGCGCTTTCCTTCAGCAGCGCTTACCCACAGCGCCGCATTGCGCCTTTCCTGAAGGAATTGCGCCGCGCCATTCCAGCCCATGTGGAGATATGGATAGGCGGAGAGGGAACCCGCCGCGCCACCGGTCTCCCCCCAGGTATCCGGCCTTTTCTCGCCTTGCCCCCGGCCATCGGCGCTTTGCGCGATAGGCCTACTACACCAGCAAACTGAACTCACGCCGTCAGGCGGAAGCTCCCGATATTGGCGTCGAGGTTGTGCGCCAGGGTGGCCAGATGTTCGGCCTTGGCGGTTCCTTCGCGGGTGTTGGCGAGATTCTGGTTGCTTAGCGAGGCGATATCGTTGATGTTGGCGCGGATGCTTTCGATACTGCTCCGCTCGCGATGTGCCCCGTCGGCAATCGCTTCCACCATTTGCGTCGCCTGTTCCGCGCTGGCCAGGATGCCGTTCAGCGATTGCCCGGCGGCGTGGGCGTTGGCGACACCGGTTTGGACTTCGCTGGTGCCGGCCTGGATGGTTTTTACCGCATAGTCGGTATGTTGCTGGATGGTCTGGATAACCTGACCGATTTCCGCCGTGGCCTGCCCGGTTTTTTCCGCGAGTTTGCGCACTTCGTCGGCAACCACCGCAAACCCCCGTCCCTGTTCGCCAGCGCGGGCGGCTTCGATGGCGGCGTTGAGCGCCAGCAGATTGGTTTGCCCGGCGATTTCCTCGATCACGCTGACGATGGTTCCGATTTTTTCGGAATTGTGTCCCAGTGTTTCCACCGACTGAGCGGCGTCATTGACCACGCTGTTGATCTTGTCCATGCCCTGGATGGTGGATTGCATGATCTTGCTGCCATCGCGCGCCAGATTGGCGGCTTCCCGGGATTTGTCCGCCGCCGCCTTGGAGTTGTCGGCAATCTGCGTGAAAGTCTGGGTCATGGTGTCGATGGATGAACCGATTTCGCCGGTGCGTACGGATTGTTCATCGAGATTGTGCATGATGCCTTCCATGAAACGATGAATGCTGTTCACATCGTCGCGCACGTTGCCGCTCAGTGAACCGGTTTGGCCGATCAGGTCGCGCAGGTTTTGCGTCATGTTGTTGAAGCTGGTGATGATTTCGCCAATGGTGTCGTCGCTCTGGATGCCGCAACGGAATGACAAATCCTTGGCGGCAATGGAATTGGCGACTTCCGAAATACGCCGCAACTTGCTGAGCAGGATCAGGTTGAGCAGCCAGTAATTGACCACCCCTATCATCAATCCGGCGACAATGCAGCCGACCACGAACCACACCAGCATCCCTTCTTTCCAGTTGACGAAAATGTTGGCGTAAAAGGGAAAAATCAAGGCGACGGTAAGGCCGAAGCCGAGATAGGAGTACAGCAGGGTGCGCAAAATACTGGATTTCATGAAACACCTCCCTTAAATTTAAGTAATTTCAGCTTATGCTTATATTCTGTAGTCGATTGAGTCTAAAGTCTTTCTCCATTTATGGATATAACACCTATGGGTAGGCTGGACTAGGCTTCAGCATAGCCCCGCAGGGCGTGGGGAAACAAGGGGGAGAGGGCAGGTTGTTGCAGGACGGGCAGCGGCGCTTGAATGGCGGATTCCGCGTCGCTCGGTGGCGTTGTGGCAGTGAAGTTTAGAGCGAAAATCCGTGGATTGTCGTCAATCGGGAAAACCGCCGGGCGGCATAAGCCGTCCGGCGGGGAAACACTTATCCGGCGGCAGCCAAAGCCTGATCGATATCGGCGATGATGTCGTCGATATGTTCCAGACCGATGGAGAGACGGATCATGTCTTCCTTCACCCCGGCCTTGCCCATTTCCTCCGGCCCCAGTTGGCGGTGGGTGGTGGTGGCCGGATGACAGGCCAGCGACTTGGCGTCGCCGATATTCACCAGGCGGGTGATGAGTTTCAGCGCATCGATAAATTTCGCCCCCGATTCGCGCCCGCCCTTGATGCCGAACGACATGATCGACGACGCCCGCCCACCCATGTATTTATCCACCAGCGGCTTGCTGGGGTTGTCGTCCAGACCGGCATACTGCACCCACGACACGTTGCTTTGGCTCTTCAGGTGTTTCGCCACCGCCATCGCATTTTCGCAATGACGATCCATACGGATATGCAGGGTTTCGATGCCTTGCAGGATCAGGAAAGCGTTGAACGGCGACAACGCCGCGCCCATGTTGCGCAGCGGCACCACGCGGGCGCGCCCGATGTAGGCCGCCGGGCCGAGGGCTTCGGTATACACCACGCCGTGGTAGGACACATCCGGCTCGTTGAGACGGCGGAATTTCGACTTGTGTTCGGCCCAGGGAAACTTGCCGGAATCGACGATACACCCGCCGATGCTGTTGCCGTGACCGCCCATGTATTTGGTCAACGCATGAACCACGATGTCCGCGCCATGCTCGAAGGGGCGGCACAGGTAAGGCGTCGGCACGGTGTTGTCCACAATCAGCGGAATCCCGTGGGCATGAGCGAGTTCAGCCAGCGCGCCGATATCCACCACGTTGCCCAGCGGATTTCCGATGGATTCGCAGAAAATCGCCTTGGTCTTGGCGTCGATCAGCTTCTCGAAACTGGCAATGTCGTTGTAATCGGCAAAACGCGCTTCGATGGCGTATTGCGGCAGGGTGTGGGCGAACAGGTTATACGTCCCGCCGTACAAGGTGCTGGAGGTAACGATGTTGTCGCCGGCCTCGGTGATGGTCATAATCGCATAGGTCACGGCAGCCATCCCGGACGCCAGCGCCAGCCCGCCGATCCCGCCTTCCAGTTCGGCGACGCGTTTTTCCAGCACGTCGGTGGTGGGGTTCATGATGCGCGTATAGATGTTGCCGGGGACTTTCAGATCGAACAAATCCGCACCGTGCTGGGTGCTGTCGAAGGAATATGACGTGGTCTGGTAAATCGGCACAGCCACGGCGTGAGTAGTGGGTTCCGGGGAATAGCCGCCGTGGACCGCGATGGTTTCGAATTTCATGCTCTCTCCTCTATCATTGTTGGAATGAAACACTGAGATATTAACATTGATGGTCTTATTTTTCCGGGTTTGCCTCCTCTTCGCGCTGGCCGTAGCACCCAGTCGCGCCGCGCCGCCCACCACCTTCCTCCCGGTCATCGGCGGCGGCGTGTTGTGCCGCGACCAAACCGACTACACCTACTTTCGCGATTACCTCACCCAGGCGTACAAGGCCGCCTATAAAACCGAGGGTGAAGCCTACTGGTTCAAACCCGAAAAAGGCCAGAACATCTACGGTATGGAAATCACCGACATCTTCGTCAGCGTCGCCGACACCCGCTACAACTTCATCGGCCTGGTGCTCAAGGAAAAACTCGAAGACGCCCGGAAAAAACTCCTCGAACAAAAAAGCGTCCGCTTCGACCCCTACGACGGCCCCGACGTACTACGCTCCCCGGAAGGCGCATTCCTGATCCGCTACGACAGCAAATTCAGCAAACTCTACTGCGCCCGCCACCGCATCGACCCGTGGCGCGGTGAAGTTGAGCCGCCCAACACCCAGCGCAAAAAGCTCAAGCTGCTACAGCCGGAATTGATGAAATAAGCCGGTTTCACCCAGCGCCTGCCCGGAGAGCCACGCCGCTATTGGCTCTCCGGTCAAGTGACCGTCCCATATGCGCAACAGCGTAAGTGATTGCTAACATCTGTCCTATCCCCGCGTAGGAGAGACCTCCCGGTCGCGAACGGTGTTGAACGAAGCCGGTTCCGCCGGAATTTCCCCCAGCCACCCCAGTCGCCAAGTTAAGCGTGTCAGCCAGTTTTTGCCTGGGAGCGCCGGCGTCTCGCCGGCCTGCCGGCAGGATGCCGGCGCTCCCGCCCGCATCGGCCTAAGGCTTAATTCTACTTTGTCAGATTTGAAGGCCAGGGCCGTTAGTACGTCCCTTCCCCCCACGGGGGAAGGGCAGGATGGGGGCGGGCAAATCTCACAACTGCATGATTTTAAATCTCCCCCACCCCAACCCTCCTCCGTTGGGGGCTACCGTATGCACACATCTATTTCCGAATTGCCGGGTTGGCGAGATAAATCACCGTTTACCTGAAATCAAGCACTGCCGCCCTCTCCCACTCGCGTCGGCGAGGGGAGAAAAGCGCGGATTGCCCAACCGTTGAGCGCTCGGACACTCCCCTCTCCCATGGACATGCACCCTGAAGGGCATAAAGGAGAGGGGCCGGGGGAGAGGGTGGCCAGAGCTTGAGGAAGTGTTGCCCAGTGCAAAGAAAGTCGTTTGAATTTGCTTCCTGCGTCGTATCAAAATTTGGGCTAAAGATGTGTGCATACGCTAGCCGTTGGGGGGGGAGCCAGGCTGCGGTTAACGTAATCCGGCGCGCGTCAAGGTAGTTGTCGCCTCAGTCATGCAGCCAATGGCTGAATATT
>CAYVIN010000068.1:0-22956 GCA_964451375.1 uncultured Sulfuricella sp. | reverse complement strand
CACCGCCAGGCTCCTCTTATGCAAAAGCCCTCCTCGTGAGGGCTTTTGTGTTTGTGCGGGAAAAATCATCTGCGGCACCTCTCAGGCACCATCAGCAACCACTCGCCTGCAATTTTCCTAATAGGTTTTTGTTTCCGTTATACTTCCCCGATTGTCTGAGTCTGGAGCTGTTTGATGTTAGAAATCCTGGTAAGCGTTGTTGCCTTGTTCATTCTTCTGGCGTTTATTTGGGTTGTGTTGCGAGTTAATCATTTATCTCGTTCTCAAGCGCAATTTCCCGATGATATCGCGTTTATTCTGGAGGAAAAGCATCGCGCCATGCTGACTGATTTGCACTTGGGCCTTACCGGGCAGGGTGATCGATTGGGAACGATACTTGCGGAAAACGCCGAGCGATTACGATCTATGGTTGCGCAGGAATTAAAATTTACCCGAGATACTTTGGACGCGTTAAATACCGCTATGGTTGATGGACTGTCCAATACGCGGGAGTCCACCCGCATCCAACTCGCTGAATTGACGTTGTCACTTCAGGGGCAATTGTCAGAGCTGGTTCTTTCGATGCATACCCAACTTTCCGATTTGACTCTTTCAATTCAAACAAAACAGGAGGCAATGCGTGGCGAGTTGGTTGAGAAATCCATGCAGTCCCTTGGTGAGCAAGGCCGCGCTCAACAGGAGTTGATCCAGCACACCATGCAGGTGCATACACAGCAGATATCCGCCGCTATTGAAAAATTGACAGCTACTGTGGATGGTAGGCTTTCCGAGATCAGTGGGAAGGTTAATGAACGACTGGAAGAAGGGTTCAAGAAGACCAACGAAACATTTGCCAACGTGATGGCTCGCCTTGCAACCATTGATGAAGCGCAGAAAAAGATCGATGGTTTGACCAGCAATGTTGTGAGTCTTCAGGAGTTGTTGGGTGATAAGCGCTCACGAGGTGCATTTGGGGAGGTTCAACTGGAGGCGTTGGTGCGCAATATTCTTCCCCCATCCGCATTTGCGTTTCAACACACTTTGAGTAATGGTAGCAGGGCGGATTGCGTGTTGTTTTTGCCCGACCCGACCGGAAACGTTGCCGTTGATTCAAAATTCCCTATGGAGAACTATCATCGGATGTTTGCGCAGGATGTATCTGAAAAGGATCGTGTTTTGGCGCAACGTCAATTTAAGGCCGACATAAAGAAACATATCGACGATATTGCGGGTAAGTACATAATTCCCAACGAAACCAGCGACGGCGCGGTAATGTTCGTTCCTGCCGAGGCCGTGTTCGCTGAGATACATGGCTATCACGCCGCTGTCGTGGATTATGCGATGCAGAATCGGGTGTGGATTGTGTCGCCAACGACCTTGATGGCTATTTTGAATACCGCGCGCGCCGTCCTGAAGGATGTTGAAACCCGTAAACAGGTGCATATCATCAAAGAATCCTTGAGTAAACTGGGCAAGGAGTTTGAGCGCTTTGACACCCGAATGAAGAAACTTGCGGATCACATTCGTCTGGCTCATCAAGATGCCGAGGATGTCCATATTACTAGTCAGAAGATTAGCCGAAGGTTTGCTTTGATCGAGGGGGTGCAACTGGAGGGCGCTGATCAGCCGGTGGTGGAGGTGCTGGATCAACCGCCCCCGGCTGCTGTGGGCTGAGGTGTAAATCCCGTCCACACCAGGTTTTCTATCAGGAGCTTCATTCAGCTTGTATATTGTCGGTATTGTTTGGCGTAGCGCCGTATCTATCAGCGTTTCCCTTCTCTTGTTTCAGTAAACAGCCATGCGCATGACTCATCGCGGCCCCGCGCCGTCGAATCGTAACGACCTCAAGACGGTTCGTACCTTGCTACCTTACTTGTGGGAGTTCCGCTGGCGGGTGGTATTGGCGCTGCTACTGCTGGTTATGGCTAAATTGGCCAATGTCGCTGTGCCTCTGATTTTAAAAGAGGTTGTTGATGGGCTCGGGCCGGGGCAAGTGCAACTGGTGCTGCCGCTTGCACTGTTGATCGGCTATGGGGCGCTACGTTTTTGCAGCACGTTGTTTGGCGAATTACGCGACGCAGTATTTGCCAAAGTGATGCAACGCGCGATTCGGCGGGTGGCTCTGCAGGTGTTTCGCCATCTTCATAACCTGGCCCTGCGCTTTCATCTGGAGCGACAGACCGGCGGGATTTCCCGTGATATCGAGCGGGGAACGCGCGGTATCGGCTTCCTCCTCAATTTCATGTTGTTCAATATTTTACCGACTCTGGTGGAGATACTTCTGGTCACGACTATTCTCGCGACCAAATATGATTGGCGTTTTCTCGCAGTGGTTTTGACCACGCTGGTGATTTACGTGGTGTTCACGCTGGCGATTACCGAGTGGCGCATGGTGTTCCGACGAACCATGAACGATATGGATTCCAAGGCGAATACGCGCGCCATTGATAGTCTGCTCAACTATGAAACGGTGAAATATTTCAGTAACGAGGAGTATGAAACTCGGCGTTATGACGAAAGCCTGCAAACCTGGGAGGCGGCGGCGGTGCGCAACCAAACCTCGCTGGCGGCCTTGAATGCAGGGCAGAGTTTCATCGTCGCTATTGGGGTGACGATCCTCATGATCCTAGCTGCACAGGGCGTGGTGGACGGCACTATGACCCTCGGTGATCTGGTGTTGGTCAACGCTTTCATGATTCAGCTTTACCTGCCCCTGCATTTCCTCGGATTCGTATATCGCGAGATCAAACATTCTCTGGCGGATATGGAAAAGATGTTTAGCCTGTTGGAACGTAATGCGGAAATTCGTGATCTTCCCGGTGCGCCTGACTTGGTGGTGAAACACGGGGCGCTCCGCTTTGACAATGTCCGTTTCAGTTACGAGTCCAACCGCCAGATATTGTTCGGAGTCAGTTTTGAGGTGCCCCCCGGGCAGACCGTAGCTGTGGTGGGGGCGAGCGGAGCGGGCAAATCGACGCTGTCGAGATTGCTATTTCGCTTTTACGATGTGAGTGAAGGCGCGATTTATATCGACGGACAGGAGTTGCGTGAGGTTACTCAGGCCAGCCTCCGTGCGGCGATCGGTATTGTACCGCAGGACACCGTGCTGTTTAACGACTCGATTTATTACAATATCGCCTATGGACGACCTGCTGCAACCCGCGAGGAAATCGAATCTGCTGCACAGTCGGCGCATATTCATGATTTTATAAAAAGTCTTCCCAACGGTTATGAAACCACCGTTGGTGAACGGGGGTTGAAGTTGTCGGGGGGGGAGAAACAACGCGTGGCGATTGCCCGCGCCATTCTCAAGAATCCCCATATCCTGATTTTTGACGAAGCAACTTCCGCTCTTGATTCCAAATCGGAAAAGGCGATACAGGCGGAATTACGTACTATCGCGGAAAATCGCACGACCCTGGTGATTGCCCACCGTCTTTCGACCATTGTTGACGCCAACCAAATCCTGGTGATGGAACAGGGCTGCATCGTCGAGCGCGGCGCTCATCGCGACCTGCTCGCGCAAAACGGTGTTTACGCTCACATGTGGGCGTTGCAGCAGGAGGAAAGAAACACGGTTGCAGACCAAGGGGCGGCGTAAGAAATGGTAAAATCCTGCTTTTATATGCTGTTTCGGAGTGCCTGCCATGCGTGGATTCACCGTATTATTCCTGATGATGGTTGTGGCGGTCGGACACGCTGCGGAGTGGGTCGCCGTATCCCAAATCAGCAACAACGTCCGGGAAGTTGATAAGGACAGCATAAAGGGCAGCAAACCAACGTTGATATTTAACAGTCGTCACGTTGTCGCCGAGGCCGGGGAATATCGGATTGGGCGTAACGATGTCAAATTTTTGATGCTGGAACAGCGCCTTGACTGCGCCAAAAACACCATCACCGTTCTCAGCAGCGAGGCGCAGCGTGCCGATGGTTCCCTGATCAGCAAACAGAACTTCACAGCGCCAACCGATAATCCGGTACTCGCCGGTAGCGTTGACGATGACGTGCTGAAATTTGTTTGCGGCAAGGCATCGTAACTCCGCTTTAAATCCGCGATTCCTTTACAACATGTCGCTACGACTCAAACTATTCCTTCCCCTGCTGCTGCTGGGGGGGGTATTGTTTGTGTATATCAGCCAGGACTGGCTGCCTCGCTCGGTCGATTATTACAATCAGTTTTACGATCAAATGCTTGACAAGCAACTCGACAGTGTCGGGGAAGGCTTGTTGCCTATGGTTCTAGCGCACCGCATTGATGAAATTCATGATCTGTTCGACGAACTGCGCAAGAAAAACCGGGACTGGCGGGAATTGCAGCTTACCGATGCCGCCGGGCGAACGCTTTATCAATTCACGATTCCGGATCATTCTCCCACCTCACAGGTTGATGAGCATCTCCACCCCATCAAAATTGACGGGGAGGTTGTCGGTGCAATACGGGTCAAGGTGGATCATGGCCGCATCAATCGGGAATTCAAAAACAATCAATTGATACTGGTGTGGGTGCTGGGGGTGATGCTTGCAACCTTCATCGTTGCCCTGGCGCTGGTGCTGGAAATCCTCATTCGGCGTCCCATCGCAGCGTTGGCGCAGGCCTCGCTGGCTCTCGCGGAAGGAAACTACCGCTATCCGCTGCCGACCGCGCGGGGCGACGAAATCGGCGGGATGGTAAAAAGCTTCGCGGACATGCGTGATGCGGTCGAAGGCCATCAACGTGCGTTACGCAATGAAATTGGCGAACGAGTCAAGGCGCAGGAGGAAACGCTTCACGCCAATGACCGCTTTCGTCTGCTGGTGGAACAAAGCCTGGTGGGCTTTTACATACTCCAGAAAGGCGTTGTAACGTATGCCAATCCCTATGTCCTGGAACGTGTAGGAGAAGACTGCATTGGTAAACCAATGCTTGACTGGGTATATCCCGACGACCGCCCCAAAGTGGCCGAGGCTATTGATATCCGTCTGGAAACGGAAACAGCCCGCGTTAATTACTCCTGCCGGCTACGTCATCGGGATGGAAGTGTGTTTGAAGTTGACGCCTTGGGGATGGCTTCAGAATTCAACGGCGAACCAGCCATCATTGGGGTATTGCTGGACATTTCGGAAAAGAAACATGCGGAACTGGCGTTAAAAAAGGGTGAAGCCTTTCTGCGCACTCTTTTCGATACCGCTGGGGAAGGGATATGGGTAATCGACACCAATAGCCTGACGGTAAAGTCCAACCATGCCATGCAGGAGATGTTGGGCGTTGATGAGAACGAATTCCTGTATCGATCGATCTATGATTTCGCCGATGATGAGAATGCCCTGATACTCAAGGAGCGCACCACCTTTTCAACCGGCGGGGGCGCTTGTCGGCATTACGAAGCGACGCTGATTCGTAGCGACGGGGACAAGATGGTATGCCAGTTTCACGGTGCTCCGCTGTATGACGAGTTCGGAAAAATCATGGGGTCGTTCGCGCTGGTTTCCGACATTACCGAACGTAAACGCGCTGAGGCGGAGTTGCGCAAGCTAAGCGCCGAACTGGAAGCACGGGTGGTTGAAGAAGCCGCCAAGAACCGCGAAAAGGATTTGTTGTTGATCCAGCAATCCCGACTCGCCGCGATGGGTGAAATGATCGGCAACATCGCCCACCAGTGGCGGCAGCCACTCAACGCCCTGGGTATCTTGCTGGGTAATATCAAGGATGCCTGGCAGTTCAATGAGTTAAACGAAAAATATATGCAGGAAACCGTGACGACAGGGCGTCAACTGATCCTGAAAATGTCCACCACCATCGACGATTTTCGCAATTTCTTCAAACCCAATCGGGAAAAAATTCATTTCAGCCTGCGCAAGGCGATTGAGGAAGCCCTTTCCATTGTTGGCACCAGTCTGATTCATCACAACATCGAGGTGAATCTGGAAGGGGAGGCCGATATATGGTCCCTGGGATTTCCCAACGAGTTTTCACAGGTGTTGCTGAACATTATTGGAAACGCCAAGGATGTGCTACAGGATCGGGAGATACCCGACGGGCGCGTCTCAATTCGCTTGACTGAACAGAACGGCTCTGCCCACGTGGCGGTAACTGACAATGGCGGCGGCATTCCCGAGGACATTGTCGGGAAGATATTCGACCCCTACTTCACTACCCGCGAGAACGGTACCGGAATAGGTTTGTACATGTCGAAAATGATTGTGGAAAACAACATGAATGGTTTGCTGCGGGTGCACAATGTCCCCGGCGGCGCGGAATTTGAGATTATTGTGCCAATGGTTGAAAATATCGATTTGGCATAAATGTTTTGCTGGGCAAGGGGAGCAGGAATCAATGACAAAAGGCAGCGCCATAGGCGATACGGAAGTTGCGCTTCTAAAAAAATTCACCGTGTTGTACGTCGAGGATGACGGCGACATCCGTGATCAATTGGCGCACTTTCTCAAGCGTCGCGTCGGGACGCTGCACGTTGCCACCAACGGACAGGAAGGGCTGGAAGCGTTCCAGACGCATCATCCCGACATCGTCGTCACGGATATCCTGATGCCGGTAATGGATGGCTTGAAAATGTCCGAACAGATCAAGGAACTCAGCCCCCCCACGCCGATTGTTGTTACCACCGCCTTTAATGAAACCAAATTTTTCCTGCGCGCCATTGATATCGGCATCGACAAATACGTCATCAAACCGGTCAATACCGATTTACTGGCCGAAGTGCTTATTCAATGCGCGCATTCCTTGTTATCCGAGGTTGAACGGCGTCTGTCGGCGGCGGTTTTCGACAATTCCTCCGATGCGATTGTCGTTACTGATCGAAACAATCTGATTATCTCGGTGAATGCGGCGTTCAGCGAAATTACCGGGTATTCCCGCGAAGAAGTGGTCGGCAAAAATCCCAAAATTTTCAGCGCCGGGCGCCAGGCGCCCGAGTTTTATACCCATATGTGGCATGACCTCGACCGCTTCGGAAAATGGGCCGGGGAAATCTGGAACCGCCGCAAAAGCGGCGAGTTATACCCAGAATGGTTGTCCATCAGCACGGTTAAGGATAACAAAAGCGACATCACTCACTACGTCGGAATTTTTTCCGACATCACCGAACGCAAGCAGGCCGAGGAAAGAGTGCGCCATCTGGCGCACTACGACGCACTTACCGATCTACCCAACCGAACCCTGTTCCATGACCGTCTCCAGCAAGCGTTGATCCAGGCGCAGCGTAACCACGAACAGGTCGCGGTGATGTTCATTGATCTGGATCGCTTCAAGATCATTAACGATACCCTGGGGCACGGTATCGGCGACCTGTTGTTGCAGAGCGTCGCGCAGCGGCTCTCGCACTGCGTACGCCAGGGCGATACCGTGTGTCGTCAGGGAGGGGACGAGTTCGTTATTCTCCTGCCCAAAATTGCCCGCGCCGAAGATGCGGCGCTGGTCGCGCAGAAAATTTTGCAGTCCATCAGCAAGCCGTTTTCGCTGGAAGGCCACGAACTACACATCAGTTCCAGCATCGGGATCAGCTTTTTCCCCAACGACGGGGTTACTGTCGATGTACTCATGAAAAATGCCGATGTGGCGATGTATCGGGCCAAGGAGTTGGGGCGCAACAACTGCCAGTTTTATCTTGCCGACATGAACGCCCGTTCGTTCGAGCGGCTGGCGCTGGAAACCAGCCTGCGCCGGGCTATCGAGCACCACGAACTGGAGTTGTATTATCAGCCGCTGATGGATTCCAATGGGGCTGCGATGATCGGCGTCGAAGCCTTGGTGCGCTGGAATCATCCCGAACTCGGCCTGATCCATCCTAACCAGTTCATCTCGCTGGCCGAGGAAACCGGCCTGATCGTGCAGATCGGCGAATGGGTGTTGCGCACCGCCTGCCGGCAGGCCAGGGAATGGCTGGACGAGGGGTATCGCCCATTGCGGATATCGGTCAATTTGTCGCCGCGTCAGTTTCATCAAAGCAATTTCCTGAGCATTGTCGAAAATGTTATCAGTGAAACCGGTTTCGACCCGCACTGGCTGGAAATGGAAGTCACCGAAGGCATGTTGATGCACAATACCGAGGACAACATCGTTTTGCTGAATCAATTGAAGGCTCTGGGTATCAGCATCGCCGTCGATGATTTCGGCACCGGCTATTCGTCGCTCAGCTACCTCAAACGGCTGCCTATCGACACCCTGAAAATCGACCGCTCCTTTGTGGGTGACGTTACCAGTAATCGTGACGACGCCGCCATCGTGGACGCCATCATTTCGCTCGCCCAAAGCCTGTCTCTGAAGGTTATCGCCGAAGGTGTCGAAAAGACGGAGCAGCAGGATTTCCTGCGCGACCACCATTGCGATGAAATGCAGGGGTTCCTGTTCAGTCACCCGCTTCCCGCCGCCCAGTTCATAGAATTGTTCAAATTGGAAAATTGACCGTAACCGGATGGTTGCCCGAGGATATCTGGTCATGACCAACATGCTGATCAGCGCCCGTTTGATGGTTGTATGGTGGTGCCTGCTCGGATTGTTTGGGTTGATGTCCGGGGGGGCGTGTGCTGCGGAAGGCGAGGTGGTGCGGATCGGTGTTATCGCCAATCGCGGCGTGGATGCGGCGCGTTCCTCCTGGGAGCCGCTGAGTGGATTTCTCCAGCGCGAGATTCCAGGCCGGCAATTCGAACTGGTTCCCATCGCTATGTCCGATCTCGACGGCGTCATTGCGCGCGCCGAAGTGGATTTCGCCATTGTCAACAGCGGCCAGTACGTGGAAATGGAGTTGCGCCACGGCATGTCGCGCATCGCCACCTTACGCAACCGCGTCCCCGGCGGTTCCCAAACCCGTTATGGCGGAGTGCTTTTTACCCGGGGCGACAATTCCGCGATTCAGCGTATCGCCGACCTGAAAGGGAAATCATTGGCCATTGTGGACGCCTCCTCATTGGGGGGGTGGCTGGTGCAATGGCGTGAAATGGCGGCGCGCGGGCTGGATCCCCAGCGCGACCTGGCTTCTTTGATAACGCTCAACGCCCATGACGAGGTGGTCTACCAGGTCTTGGCGGGAAAAGCCGACGCCGGGGCGGTGCGTAGCGATGTGCTGGAGCGCATGGCCGCCGACGGCATGATTGATCTGGTGCGGATTCGGGTGCTCGACCCCCGCCACGACGAGGGCTTTCCGTTTCTCCACAGCACCCCGCTTTATCCCGAATGGCCCTTTGTCAAGCTGCGCCATACCTCGGATGAGTTGGCCCAAAAAGTCGCTATTGCGTTGCTGCGAATGCCTCCCGACTGTGCGACCGCGCGGGCGGCGAATATTGCGGGCTGGACGGTGCCTCTTGATTACCAGCCGGTGCATGACTTGTTTCGGGAATTGAAGATCGGCCCCTATGCCGAATCCGCCAAGTTCACCCTCAGCGATGTGGTGAGCCGTTACCGCCTGGTGCTGGGGCTGGCGGCCTTGCTGCTGGTGTTTGTGGTTGCGGCGATGTTTTATGTGGTGCGCACCAACCGGCGTCTGCGCGTCAGTGAGCAGTTGTCTGATCAGGTCGTTGCGGAATTGCGCCGCACCCAGGCCTATTTGCGTCGTGAGCAGCGGCTTTTCATCGATGGGCCGGTAATCGTTTTCCTGTGGCAAGCGAAACAAGGCTGGCCGGTCGAATACGTTTCGCCCAATGTTGCCCATCTGGGATACAAGGACAAACAATTCCTCAGCGGTATGGCCTCGTTCGGCGAACTCCTGCATCCCGAAGATGTTGCCCGCGTCGTCGCGGAGGTCGGCGAATACAGCGCGCAGGGCAAGGAATATTTCGAACAGGAATACCGGCTGCTCCATGCCGATGGTGTTTCCCGCTGGTATTACGACTTCACCCGCATCGTTCGCGATGGAAGGGGGGAAGTCACCCATTACCACGGCTATTTGCTCGACATCACCGAGCGGCGCAACGCGGAAGTCGCGCTACGGGCCAGCGAAGCCAGCTACCGGGGCCTGATCGACAGCGTTCGCGAGGCGATCTATATCCAGGCGACGGACGGGCGCTTCCTTGATGTCAATGAGGGCGCCGTAAAAATGTACGGTTATCCGCGCGAATTTTTCATCGGCAAACTGCCGGAGATATTGGGGCCAAGCGGGGAAAACGACATGGAGGCGGTTGCGGCGGCGTTTGGCAAGGCGCTGGCGGGAGAATCCCAACAGTTTGAATTCATCGGGATGCGCGCCAACGGCGAGATTTTTCCCAAGGAGGTGCGCCTCTACAAAGGCAGTTATTTTGGCCGGGACGCCGTGATTGCCCTGTCGCAGGATATTACCGAACGCAAGCGGGTTGAGGCGCAGTTGCACAAACTCAACGAAAATCTCGCGCGCAGCGTCGCCGAGGAAGTGGCCAAGAACCGCACCAAGGATCATCTCCTGATTCAGCAATCGCGCCTTGCCGCAATGGGGGAAATGATCGGCAACATCGCCCACCAGTGGCGTCAGCCCTTGAACGCGCTGGGCCTGATTTTGGCTAACATTCGCGATGCACAGTCCTATAATGAACTCAGTGAGGAATACCTGGAACATGAGGTCGCCACCGGCAGACGGCTGATCGAGAAGATGTCCACCACCATTGACGACTTCCGCAATTTCTTCCGGCCCAATCGCGAAAAAACCGCTTTCAGCCTGGCTCAGGCGGTGCGCGATAGTTTGAGCATTGTCGAATCCGCCTTCCGTAACAACAATATCAGCGTTGAGCTACACATCGACGAGGACGGTGAATTACTCGGTTTTCCCAACGAATATTCCCAGGTGTTGTTGAATATCCTCGGTAATGCCAAGGATGTGCTGCATGACCGCGAAACCCCGGACGGCAAGGTGACGATCCGAATCCGCCGGACGGGGGACGAAATGCAGGTAGTGATTGCCGACAATGCCGGCGGGATTGGCGACGATATTATCGGCAAGGTCTTCGATCCCTATTTCACCACCCGTGAAAAAGGTACCGGTATCGGCCTGTACATGTCGAAGATGATTATTGAAAACAACATGAACGGACGCATAGAAGTCCGAAATTGCGAGTTTGGAGCGGAATTTGTTGTAACCACTCCCACTGGCGGCAAATCCAACGGAACCAATAATGATGACCCCACCCAACAACCCACCCGAGCGCATCCTTAAACACTTTTCCCTGTTGTACGTTGAAGATGACGACAATATCCGCGAGCAACTCGAACAATTTCTGCGCCGCCGGGTAAAGGAGTTCCACGTCGCCGTCAACGGGGCGAAGGGGCTGGAAGCCTACTTTGAGCACAAGCCGGACATGGTCGTCAGCGACATCCTGATGCCTGAAATGACCGGTCTGGAAATGGCCGAGCGGATCAAGGCCGATAATCCCGAAGTGCCGATCATCGTTACAACCGCTTTCAATGAAACTGATTATTTCCTTAAGGCTATTCAGATCGGCATCGACAATTACGTCCTGAAACCGGTCGATACCGAAATGTTGCAAAAGGCGCTGGATAAAAGCGCGCGGGTACTTTTCCAGCGCCGCGAACTGGCCGCAAAAAAAGCCCAGATGGAAAGCCTACTGGCAGAATTGCAGGATTATCACGACGCAGCTGAACAGGAAAACCAGATGGTGGCGCAACTGATGGATCGTATCCTGCGCGAGGAAAATCTCGGCGACCCACTGCTGCGCTCCTGGATATCGCCGGCGACCACCTTTAGCGGCGACCTGGTTGCCGCCCAGCGCGCGCCCAACGACGATTTATACGTGATCCTGGCCGACGCCACCGGCCACGGCCTGGCGGCAGCCATGAACCTGCTGCCGTTGTCGCGGATTTTTTACCGCATGGTGGAAAAGGGTTTCGGTCTGGCCGCCATGTTGCGTGAAATGAACAACGTCATCCGCGAACAATCGACTGCTGATCGTTTTGTGGCGGCTACCGTCGTCCGGGTGGACGAGCGCAATCAGGTGCTGGAAGTCTGGAATGGCGGCAATCCACCGGTGGTCTGGTTATGTTGCAGCGGTGAAACCCTGCGCCTGTTCAAATCCAGCAACCTGGCGTTGGGGATACTCGATACTTGTGACGTGGATGTCCATACCGAACTGGTGAAATGGGAAAGTCATTCCCAGTTGCTGATGTTTTCCGATGGTTTCATCGAAGCGGAAAATCCGGCAGGAGAAGCGCTTGGCCTGGAAGCCATGCTTGCCGGCGCAGCGCCGGAAATTCCGGAAAAACGCTTCTCCGCCGTGGTTCAAACCGTGCAGGAACATCTTGGCGGCAGGCCGGCGCACGATGATTTGTCGCTGGTCGTGATTGATTGTCCTGAACGGGGATAGGGGGGCAAAAAATGAAAGGCGCGCGTATAAATTTCTGGCTGGCGGCATTGTTGTTGGTGTTTCTCTCGGGCTTGGCTGGGGCTGCCGAGAAAGCCCCGGTATTGATCGGGCTGGATGCGGAGTTCGGCCATCTCACCAGCACTTCGGACGAAGCGATCAAACGCGGCATCCTGATCGCCATCGACGAAATCAACCAGGCCGGCGGTGTACTGGGCGGGCGGCCCCTAAAATTGATCGAGCGCGATAACCGTTCCGTTCCCGCCCGCGCCAACGCCAATTTGCGCGAACTGGCTGCACTGCCCGACATGACCGCAGTGTTTTGCGGCAAGTTCAGCCCGGTGGTTTTTGAAGTGCTCCCCACCCTTCACGAATTGAAGCTGATTATGCTGGATCCCTGGGCGGCTGCGGACGCCATCATCGACAACGGCTACCAGCCCAACTACGTATTTCGCCTATCGCTGCGCGATAGTTGGGCGCTGCCGGTGATGATGCGCCATGCCGTGTCGAAAAAGGCGCAGCGTATCGGTATCCTGCTGCCCAACACCTCGTGGGGACGGAGTTCCCTGAAGGCGGCGGAAAGTTATGTCGCAGCCCACAGCAACCTGCAGATCGTTGCCGCCAAATGGTACAACTGGGGTGATAAATCCCTGCTGGACAAATATCTGGCCCTGCTATCCGCAGGTGCGCAGGCGGTCATTCTGGTGGCCAACGAGGGGGAAGGTTCGATCTTCCTCAAGGAAATCGCCGCCTTGCCCGGTGAGGAGCGGATTCCGGTAATCAGCCATTGGGGCGTGAGTGGCGGGGATTTTGTCAAATTGGCGGGAGACGCGCTGAAGGAAGTCGATTTTTCGGTGGTGCAGACCTTCAGCTTCATCGATGCCAAACGCGAAAAAACCCGGCGGGTGCTGGAGGGGGCGAAGCGCTTGTTTGGTGTTGACGATGTGCGCCAACTACTCTCTCCGGTCGGGGTGGCTCATGCCTACGACCTGACTCATTTGCTGGCCAAGGCTATCGACAAGGCCGGCAATACCGACCGTTCGGCAATTCGCAATGCCCTTGAAAACCTCCCGGCGTGGTCGGGATTGATCAAGGATTATCGCAAACCGTTTACCCCGACCCGTCATGAAGCGCTTGGCCCGGACGAAGTGTTCATGGCGCGTTACGAAGAGGGGGTTCTGATAAAAATTCCGGTCGAACGGAAAAAATAGCCGTCATGCTCAGGTTCGGACATCTACTGGCGGTATTTTCCCCGGAAACGGTGCGTTCCTGGCTGGCGCGCAGTATCGCCAACCGCCTGACCGCCGCCGCCGTGGTGCTGACCATGTCGGTGGTGGCGGTGGTGGGCATGATCGCCTCCACCATCAGCTATCTGCAAATCCAGGACAGCGTCAAAAAGGAACTTGAGTCCGAAGCGAAACTGATGGAGGAATACCTCTCCTCCTCCTTTCGCCTGCTCACCAAGGAATTGAGCGGACTGTCGGCGAATAGCCTGGTCAGCAACGGCTTGCTTGATTCGCAGGGGCGCGAGACCTATCTCAACCCCTTTCTGCGCGATTACCGGTTGCCGCTGGGAATCCATACCTCTCTTGCGCTGTATGACTTCCAGGGCGGTGCAGTGGCCGGCAGCAATCCCGGCGGCCAGTCATCACTCCAAAACGCCCCCTGGCTTGAACGCGTGATTGCCGAAGCCAAGCCGATTGCCGAAATCTACCCAAAGCAGCAGGGTAACGCCTTGCGTCTGGCTTATCCCGTATTGTTTCCCGCCACCGGGCTGGTGGAAGGTGTGTTGGTGTGCGAAATCGATTTCAACGAGCTTTACGCGAAATCCCTGAGGCTGAACGATAGCCGCTTTGCCCGGCACATTCTCGGAAAAGGCAGCGAACATCTTGTCTGGCACACGACAACCGATGTCCAGCAAAGTTTCGTAGACAAGCGGATGGTGCGGGTTGAAGCGCCGCTCGACGCTCTGGCGCTGGAAGTGGAAGTGTCGGTTGCCCGTCACGATTTGTTACGCCCTCTGTACTGGATGGTGGCGGCGTATTTCCTGGTTGGCGGGATACTCCTGGTCGGGGTGATCTGGTTGACGCGCCGGGTGGTGGGGCGTTTGACCCTGCCGCTCATTGAACTGAGCCATGCTACGGAAGGGCTGGCGGTCAGCAATATGGCAGCGGCCAAGGTGCCGGTAAGCGGCGAGGACGAAATCGGCAAACTCGCCCAGAGTTTCAACAACATGATCGATGAGTTGAATCTTTCCTACCGGATGCTCGAAAAACAGGTCGAAAAACGCACCCGCAGCCTGCGCGCCACGGAGGCCGAATTACGTGCGCAGCAACGCGATTATCTGGTGATTTTTGATGCTGTACGGGCGGCGGTGGCATACCTTGACGCCGAGGGCCGGGTGGTGCGGGTCAATCATCGCGTCAGCGAGCAGATCGGCTTGTTACCGGATGAAGTCATCGGCAAAACCGCTCAGGAACTCTACCCCGGCGAGGAAGGAAAAAAATACCACGCAGACAATCTTGAGGCGGTGCGCCGCCGCGAGGCCGTTTACGGACTGCTCGAACGCAGACCGGTGGAAAACGGCGAAAGTCACTGGTTTCTGGTGGATCGTATTCCCTCTTTTGACGATGAGGGACAAGTCAGCGGATTGACGGTTTTCATGATGGATATCGACGACCGCGTGAGTATGGAGGAGCAACTGCGCCAGCTCAATGAAACCCTGGAGCAGCGCGTCCACGACGAAGTGACGAAAAACCGCGAGAAGGATCACTTGATGATCCAGCAATCCCGTCTGGCGGCGATGGGTGAGATGATCGGCAACATTGCCCACCAGTGGCGGCAGCCGCTTAACACGCTGGGGCTGTTGCTGGCCAATATCAAGGATGCCCACGACTATCAGGAGTTGACCGGCGAATATCTGGACAAAGCCGTGCTGGACGGTGAAATCCTGATCCAGAAAATGTCCACGACCATTGATGATTTTCGCAATTTTTTTCGTCCCAACCGGACTCCTTTGCCGTTCAGCCTGAGCAAGGCGGTGGCCGACGCCGTGGAATTGGTGAGCGCCAGTTATCGCAACAGCGATATCGGGATTTCCGTGGAAATTCGCGAGGACGCTCAGGTAAAGGGATTTCCCAACGAATATTCCCAAGTGCTCTTGAACCTGATGAACAATGCGCGGGACGCCATCCTGGCCCTGGAAAACCGGGAAGGAAAAAAAGGCGGCAAAGTCGAGGTGGTGGTGGGTAACGATGGCCGGGACGGTTACGTGCTCGTGCGAGACAATGGCGGCGGGGTACCCGAGGCGGTATTCGGGAAAATCTTCGATCCTTATTTCACGACCCGCGACAAAGGGACGGGAATTGGCCTGTATATGTCTAAAATGATCGTGGAAAGCAATATGAGCGGGCGCATCGAAGCCCGTAACACTGCAACCGGGGCGGAATTTGGTGTTTTTGCGCCGCTCTGCCGGGATACCGAAATAACCTCATGATAAGGAACAAACATGCGCAGATTGTTTTCAGTAGTGATAGGAATGCTGTTGTTCAGTTGGGCCACCGCCCATGCCGATGGGCGGGTGTTTAGTTTCGGCGTACTGAACCAGCGCAATGTCAACCTGACGGCGGAATACTGGAATCCCATCCTCAAATACGTCGGTGACAAGGCCGGGATTACCCTGCAACTGCGCATGACAAAAACCGCCCAGGAAAATTCGGCGGCGATTGGACGCGGGGAGTTTGATCTCGTCTATTCCAACCATATTTTTTCCTCGGCAAACGCGCCGGTGGGGTATCGAGTATTTGCCCATCCCATTGAGGAGTTGATCCAGGGTGAAATCGTGACGCTGGAAGACTCCCCGATTAAAAATCTGCGTGATCTGGAGGGTAAGGATGTGGCTTTTCCTTCCCCCTCCGCTTTCGTCGGCTACGCCGTAACCATGGACGGATTATTGCGCGCCGGGGTCAACGTCAAACCGGTATTCGCGGGCAATCAGGAAGGCGCCGCCGGGCAACTCAAAGCCGGACGGGTTGCGGCGGCCAGCGTGAATTCGCAGATCATGCGGGAATACGGGCTGCGTGAAAATCTGAAATATCGGGTGTTGTGGATGTCCGAAAAATTTCACAACTTGCCTTTGGCGGTGCATCCGCGTGTACCGGCTGAATTAGTTGCGGCGGTTCGGGATGCCTTTGTCAATATGGCGAAGGATGCTTCGGGACGCAGAATACTCGAAACCAGCGCCGAATTGGTGAAGCAGAAACCGCCCTACGGCTTTAGCCAGTCTGACGACAACGAGTACGACAATTACCGCAAGTTTTATAAAAATACCCTGGTCAAGGGGCTGTAAACCTTAATGAAACTTCTCTTCCTGAATCGTTACTGGGCGAGGCTGGGCCTTGCCGCGCGCCTGATCATACTTTCGGGACTGGCGTTGGCGGCGAGTAATGCCGTGATGTTGTTCACTTCGGTGCAGGCCGATGTGATGGCGGCCAAGTCGGAACTGGCCGACTACGGCAACGAGGAACTGGATTTTCTTTCGCGGATGGTCTCCGAATACGTGATTACCGGCGATTACTCGTCGCTCGAACAACTCCTCAACAACCGTGTCAAGCGCGCCAATATCCGTATGTTGGGGTGGACGGACAACCGGGGCGGAACGCTTGCGGTGTGGGACAAACCGGCGGACGCCGAGTATCCGCGCTGGTTTGAAGGCTGGATCAACCTCCCAGCAGCGCAAGACGAGAAGGTTGTCGAAGTGGGCGGGCAGTATTACGGGAAAATCCTGATTCTTGCCACTCCCGTACCTGCGACCAACAAGATTTGGGAGCATTTCCTGCTGCAACTGTCGGTTTTATCGATCGGGATGCTGCTGTTCGTGGCGATTACTGCTGTTCTGGTGCGTTGCGGAATGGCCCCGCTGCGCAAGCTGGCGGATGGGGCGGATGCTATTTCGCGGGGCGATTATTCGGCGCGTCTGGTTTTGGAGGGGACGCCGGAAATTATTGCGGCATCTCGCGCTTTCAACCAGATGGCGGAAAAAATCGAGGGATTGCTGCGCTCCGTCCATGAACGGGAGGATACGCTCAACGAAGCTCTCAGCGAACAACGCAGTATGCTCGACAACGCGGTAGTGGGTATTGCCATGTTGCGGGAGCGCCGCTTCATCTGGGTAAACCAGGTGATGTTGGAGATGTTCGGCTACTCCCAGGAAGAAATCAGCGGGTTGCCGACGGAAATTCTTTATCCCACCCTGGAAGCGTTCCATACCTTCGGCGATGCTGCTTATCCGGTTCTGGCGCGCGGCGGGAACTACAGTTGCGAGCGCCTGATGAAGCGCAGGAATGGCGAATTATTCTGGTGCCTGCTGAGCGGAAAAACCGTGGATCGCAACGATCCGACACGCGGCTCAATCTGGATATTGCAGGATCTGTCGCAACGCAAGGAGGCCGAGGACGCCTTACGCGACAGCGAAGCGCGTTTGCGTGAAATTACCTCGACGCTGGGTGAAGGGGTCTATGTGCTGGACTTGTCCGGCGTGATTACCTACGCCAATCCCAAGGCCCATGACCTGCTGGGCTGGGAGCAGGGGACCATGCTCGGGCAAAAGGCCCATAACCTGTTTCACCAGCGCAGGCCGGATGGCTCGCCGTTCCCGATTTCAGAATGCGTCCTGCACGGCGATCTCGAATCCGATATGTGTTTGTGGGACGGGCAGGAAGACACTTTTTGGCGCAAGGACGGCACCCCGTTGTCGGTGGCCGTCACCAGTTCGTCGATCCGCCGCGATGGCCGGCCGGCGGGGGCGGTATTGGCGTTTCACGACATCAGCGAGCAGATCGCCAACCGTGAGCGCCTGGAACAGACGCTCTCCGAGCAGCAAGCGATTCTCGACAACGCCATGGTGGGGATTGTTTTTGTGCGCAACCACCGCATCGTTTGGGTGAATACCCGTATTGAAAGCCTGCTGGGGTTTCCGAAAGAAGAAATCATCGGTCAGATGATCGAAATATTCAGTTCAACCGAGGAAGATTCCGATGAGTTCGGCAAGGAGGCCTACTCGCTGCTGACCGAAGGGCGGAGTTTCGTCCGCGAACGCCGTCTCAAGCGCAAGGACGGTTCGTTGTTGTGGTGCCACGTGGCGGGCAAGCTGGTAGACGTAAGCGCGCCGGCGAAAGGTTCGATCTGGATTTTCGGCGATATCAGCGAACGCAAGGATTTTGAGCAGAAACTCAAGCTCCTCAACCAGAATCTCGCGCAGCAGGTGCAAAACGAGGTCACCAAAAATCGCGAAAAGGATCATCTGCTTATCCAGCAGTCGCGACATGCGGCAATGGGCGAAATGATCGGCAACATCGCCCATCAATGGCGTCAACCGCTCAATACGCTGGGGTTGTTACTCGCCAATATCAAGGATGCCCACGATTTCGGGGAAATGGACGACAAATTCATCAATGATGCGACGGAAACGGGATATGGCCTGATCCAGAAAATGTCCAGCACCATTGATGATTTCCGCAATTTCTTCCGCCCCAATCGGGAAAAAACCCTGTTCAGCGTCAACAAGGCGGCGCGGGAGGCGCTATCCATGGTTGATGCGAGTTTCCGTCACAACCATATCGAAGTGATCTTCGACGCTGGCGAAGACATCATCGTTCCGGGGTTCCCCGGCGAATATTCCCAGGTGGTGCTGAATTTACTCAGCAACGCCCGCGATGCGATTCTGAGCCGGAATATTCCTGCCGGTGTGGTGCGGATCGTCATCAACCGCGTTGCGCGAAATGCCGTCCTGATGGTTTCCGATAATGGCGGCGGCGTTCCCCAGAATATTCTCGGGAAAATCTTTGACCCCTATTTCACCACTCGCGAAAAGGGAACCGGAATCGGCTTGTATATGTCAAAAATGATCATTGAAAACAACATGAGCGGACGAATCGATGTGCGTAACGGCGAGGCCGGCGCGGAATTTTCGGTGATCACCCCTTTATCGGAGAATAAACTTCTATGAAAGCTCGTCTCCAGGCTTTTTCGATTCACATTCTGTTGAGTGCGCTGGTGCTTTCCGGCGCGCTGGCGCTGGTGGCGCTGGTCTGGTATCCGGCCCCGTTGTTCTGGGCCGACGGCGGGCGTGAAGTGATCCAGTTGATTGCGTTTGTCGATGTGGTGCTGGGGCCAAGCCTGACGTTGATCGTCTATCAAAAGGGCAAAAAGAGCCTGAAGTTCGATTTGGCGGTAATTGCCACAATCCAGTTGGCGGCGTTGATTTACGGGGGCATGACCATGTACTGGCAGCGTCCGGTGTTCGTGGCTTTTGCCGTCGATAAGCTGTACACCGTTAGCGCCGAACAGGTGGAAAGCAAAGCGCCGAAGAAACTCGCCGAATTGGGGCGTTTGACGGCCCATCCCACCAATTGGGTTTATGTTGCGTTGCCGCAGGATGTGAACAGCCTGCGTAGTTTGTTTCTGGGACAAGGTGACGGCGAATTGGTATTGTCCTTGCATAGTGACCTGTATCAGCCGCTGGAAGGCGATAACCTGACGAAGATGCTGAAGCAGCGGGTGGATGTCGCAAAAATGATTGATGCCGAGGAGCGCAAAACCGGCGCCGAAGACAAATTGACCTTGAGCCGTTTTCTCGATAGACATCGGGTGAAGGCTGAGGAATTGGCGTTTATACCCTTCGTTGCGCGTTATCAGCAGATGTTTGCCGCCTATCGTTTATCCGACGCCAAATTGCTCGGCTACCTGGAAATCGCCCCCGATCTTTTTGCGAGCGGTGTGAAGTGAGGTGGGCGCGGCTGAGCGTCGCGCTGTTTTTCGCCTGTCTGTGTTTACCCGCGCTGGGCGACACGCCCCGGACAACCGTCCGCCTGCAAGTGCAGGAGTCTTACGTCGCCGGTTATCGCTACCACGAGGGAAAAAAGGTATGGAAAGACCTGTCCGTCGGGGATGCGCTTGAACTGATCCGGGAACCCGACAATCCCTATGACTCACGCGCAGTGCGCGTCGATTGGCGGGGGCACAAGCTGGGTTACGTGCCGCGCCTCGACAACGAAGGCGTATCCCGCCAGCTTGACTTCGGCGTTCCGCTACAGGCCCGCATCCAGCGGCTGAAAAAAAGCCGCAGTCCGCGCCAGCGGATCATCATGGAGATTTACCTTGGTGTCGAGACGGGTTCTTCAAACCAGCGGATCGACATTACGTTGCAGCCAGAACTCCAGTAAAGCCAGGTGCCACAACTTGTTGCCCCGGATTGCGGTATAGCTGGTTTCGCCTTCCGGGTCTGCCAGCAGCTTTTCCACATAATCGCGGCGAAATAATCCCCGTTTGCGGCAGGCATCGGAATCGAGAATGCCGCGCATGAATTCCAGGAATTCGCCGCGCACATGTTTTAATGCCGGCATCGGAAAATAGCCCTTGGGGCGGTCGATCACCGCGTCCGGCACCAAACCGCGCGCGATGGCCTTGAGGGGAAACTTGCCGCCTTCCTTGAGGCGTAGTTCGGGCGGCATGCGCGCCGCCAGTTCCACCAGTTCGTGGTCGAGGAACGGCACGCGCGCCTCCAGTCCCCACGCCATGGTCATGTTGTCTACCCGTTTTACCGGATCATCGACGATCAATGTCGTTACATCGAAGCGCAGCACGGCATCGAGGAAGGAATCGGCGCCGGGGCGGGACAGGTGATCCTTGACCAGCTCAGAGGTCACGTCGGTGCAGGCATAGGCTTCCGTGACGGTTGCCAGGTATTCGCCGTGGCTGCGGTCAAAATAGTGTTTGCGGAAACGTTTCAGGTCGTTGCCGTTTTCGGCTTCCATCAGCGGATACCAGAAATAACCGCCGAATACCTCATCCGCACCTTGCCCCGAGAGCACCACCTTCACCTCGTCGGCAACCCGTTCGCCGAGCAGGTAGAACGCCACCGCGTCCTGGCCGACCATCGGCTCGGCCATGTTGTCTACGGCTTCGGGCAGGCGTTTCAGCACTTCCGAATTGGGAACCAGGTATTTGTGGTGACGGGTCTGGAAGCGCTCCACCACCTGGTCGGAATACTCGAATTCATCGGCTTTTTCCGCGCCTTCGCCGACATCCTCGAACCCCACCGAAAAAGTCAAAAGATCGTCCACATGATCGGCCAGCAAGGCGACCAGCAGACTCGAATCCAATCCGCCGGAGAGCAGGACGCCGACCGGCACGTCCGAGGCCAGGCGGTGGCGTTCCACGGCGCGGCGCAACACCAGGCGGGTGGCGGCCAGCCAGTCCTGTTCGGAGAGCGGTTGCGCGGGCCGGGTTGCGTCCAGCGTCCAGTAGACGCGCTCGCTGATCTTGCCGTCGCCATCCACGCTCATGGTGGTGGCCGGGGCCAGCTTGCGCACGCCGTTGAGCAGGGTGCGCGGCGCGGGGACTACGGCATGGAGCGTGAAATGGTGATGCAGGGCGATGGGATCAATGCTGGTGCCCACCCCGCCCCCGGCCAGCAGGGCCTGGGTCGAGGAGGCGAAGCGCAGGCGGCTGCCTTCCAGGTTGTAATACAGCGGCTTGATGCCGAAACGGTCGCGCGCCAGGAACAGGCTGCGGTGGCGCATGTCCCACACCGCGAAGGCGAACATGCCGTAGAAGCGCTCCACGCAACGCTCGCCCCAGGCGTGGTAGGCCTTGAGGATGACTTCGCTATCGCCTTCGGAGAAGAAGACGTAGCCCATCTCCGCCAGTTCGGCGCGCAGCTCCTTGTAGTTGTAAATGGTGCCGTTGAAGACCAGCGCCAGGCGCAGTTCCTGATCCACCATCGGCTGTTCGGCGCTGGCGGAGAGGTCGATGATTGCCAGGCGGCGATGGCCGAAAGCCAGCGGACCGTCGCTGAACGAGCCGCCGCTGTCCGGCCCGCGCCGCGCCAGTTTGGCGGTCATCCGCGCTACCGCGTCGAGGTCGGGAAGTTGGGTGTCGAAGCGAAATTCGCCGCAGAGGCCGCACATAATGTCTAGTCCGTTAGGTTGAGTGAAACAATATTGGGTACAAATTGTATGGTGGAAATGTCAAAAGCCCGCGAAACAATCTTCGCGGGCTTCCGATTTTCGCTGAGCGGTAGTTCAGGCCACGGTGCTGATGGTCGTACCGATGGGCTGGCCGTTACTGTTGACGCTTGGCTGCCGCAGCAGGTGACGCGCCGTCGTCGGAGTCGCCATCCATCCGGGTATCGCGCCCGGCTTTGTTGACTTCGCTCGATTCGGGCTGTTGCCGCACTTGCATGGCAGAGGCCATTCCGGAGGATGAAACGGAGTTGATAGCCACTGTATACCTCCTTGGTAAAAGACGCCGAAGTTACGGCGTCAGTAATCGGATAGCGGCAGTAACGGAGAGTTCTTGAGAAAAGAAACTAAATTCCGCGCAACAGCTCGTTGATTCCCACCTTGGAACGGGTCTTTTCGTCCACCTTTTTGACGATCACCGCGCAATACAGGCTGTACTTGCCGTCGGCGGAGGGCAGGCTGCCGCTGACCACCACCGAACCGGCGGGAACCCGGCCATAAAAGACTTCACCGGTTTCGCGGTCGTAGATCTTGGTGCTCTGGCCGATGAACACGCCCATCGAAATGACGCTGTTGTCTTCGACGATGACGCCTTCCACCACTTCCGAACGTGCGCCGATGAAGCAATTGTCGCCGATGATGGTGGGGCCGGCCTGCACCGGTTCGAGCACGCCGCCGATGC
>CAYVIN010000067.1:0-23006 GCA_964451375.1 uncultured Sulfuricella sp. | reverse complement strand
AAGGTGGACGGCACTATCGTGTTCTCCATCAAAGGCCCGAAGCGTCACAAGGTAGTCAGCGTCGTTCCTGCCGCTTAAAACGGCTGGTTCTGCTGATTGCATAGCCCTATCCAGCGATAGGGCTTTTTATTTTGTACACCACATGAAATTCATAGACGAAGCCCTCATCCAGGTTCATGCCGGCGACGGCGGTAACGGCGTTGCCAGTTTTCGCCGCGAGAAATACATTCCCAAGGGCGGCCCGGACGGCGGCGACGGCGGACGTGGCGGCAGTATTTACGCGATTGCCGACCGCAATATCAACACCCTGATCGACTACCGTTACGCCCGCATCCACCGCGCCCAGCGCGGCGAAAACGGGCGCGGCAGCGACTGCTACGGCAAGGGCGGCGAGAATATGACCCTGCGGGTGCCGGTTGGCACCGTTGTGACGGATACCGCCACCGGGCACATCATCGCCGATCTCGCCAAAGATGGGCAGAAGGTGCTGATCGCCAAAGGCGGCGATGGCGGCCTCGGCAACCTGCATTTCAAGTCCAGCACCAACCGCGCGCCGCGCCAATGCACTCCCGGCACACCCGGCGAGGAGAAGGAATTACGCCTGGAATTGAAGGTTCTCGCGGATGTTGGCCTGCTGGGAATGCCGAATGCCGGCAAATCGACGTTTATCCGCTCGGTGTCGGCAGCCAAACCGAAAGTTGCGGATTACCCTTTCACCACCCTGCACCCCAACCTCGGCGTAGTACGTGTCGATCACGACCGCAGCTTCGTGATCGCGGACATTCCCGGACTGATCGAGGGCGCCGCCGAAGGCGCGGGCCTGGGACATCAGTTTCTGCGGCATCTGGCGCGCACCCGTTTGCTGCTGCATATCGTCGATGTCGCGCCGTTTGATGAGGGGGTGAATCCGGTTGATGAGGCGCGCGCCATCGTCGAGGAATTACGCAAGTATGACGAAGACCTCTTCCAGAAGGAACGCTGGCTGGTTCTCAACAAGATGGACATGATTGCGGAAGACGAACGCGCAGCGCGGCGCGAGGCGTTTTTGCAGGAATTCGGCTGGTCGGGGAAGAACTTCATCATCTCCGCACTCAGCGGCGAAGGCTGCAAGGAACTGACCTATGCCATCATGAGTTATCTGGACGAGCATCGTCACGCCCCCGAACCCGAAGCTGAACCCACCTTGGAACCCGAAAAGAAAAACGACGTTCAGCCAACAGAAGACACGGATTGAACCATGGAATCCATACTCGCCAAATCCCGCCGTCTGGTCGTCAAAGTCGGCAGCAGTCTGGTCACCAATAGCGGCGCGGGCCTCGACCACGAGGCCATCGCCAACTGGGCGCAACAAATCGCCCGCCTCAAGGAGATGGGCCGCGAGGTGGTGCTGGTGTCCTCCGGCGCAGTTGCCGAGGGAATGCAACGACTGGGCTGGAAAAAACGTCCCCACGCGGTCCACGAATTGCAGGCCGCCGCCGCAGTCGGACAGATGGGACTGGTGCAGGTTTATGAAAGCTGTTTCCGCAAACATGGCCTGCATACCGCGCAAATTCTCCTGACCCACGACGACCTTGCCGACCGCAAACGCTACCTGAACGCCCGCTCGACGCTGCGCACCCTGCTGGAACTCAACGTCATCCCGATAATCAACGAGAACGATACGGTGGTGACTGACGAAATCCGCTTTGGCGACAACGATACGCTGGGTGCGCTGGTGACCAATCTGATCGAGGCCGATGCGCTGGTTATTCTCACCGACCAACGCGGGCTGTTTTCCGCCGATCCGCGCAAAGACCCGAACGCCGTGTTGATCGAGGAAGCGACCGCCGGCGACCCGGAACTGGAAAAAATGGCGGGGGGAGCGGGCAGCGACATCGGACGCGGCGGAATGCTCACCAAAATCCTTGCCGCCAAGCGCGCTGCGCGCAGCGGAGCGCATACCGTCATCGCCTGGGGCCGCGAGGATCAGGCGCTGGTCAAGCTGGCGCAGGGAATCGCTATCGGCACCCAATTAACCGCCGGGGAAATGACCACGGCGGCGCGCAAACAATGGCTGGCAGACCACCTCCAGGTGCGCGGTACGTTAACCCTCGACGATGGCGCGGTGCGGGTGCTGCGCGAGGGCGGCAAAAGCCTGCTGCCCATCGGCGTGACGGCGTACAGCGGCGAATTCGGGCGCGGCGAAGTGGTTACCTGCCTGGATGCTGAAGGCCGCGAAGTGGCGCGCGGACTGGTCAATTACACGGCGGACGAGGCGCACAAAATCCTGCGCCGTCCGAGCGCAGAAATCGAAGCTATTCTGGGCTACGTGGACGAGCCGGAAATGATCCACCGCGACAATCTGGTGTTGCTGTAACCCCGGCCTTATCGGAGATAAATCATGTCGAGCAAATTCATGTGGGTTTTTCCGGCGCTCCTACTGGCAGGACATGTCCAGGCGACCAACATCAAGGACGGACTGTGGGAAATCACCGGCAGGCTGGATATGCCTGGAATGCCGGCCAATCTGCCGCCGGTAAAACATACCCAGTGCCTGACCGGCTCTGCGGCAGTGCCGCACCAGCCGGAAAATGCGCAAGACTGCAAGGTTTCCAATCTCAAGCAGGACGGCAACGGGGTTTCCTGGGCCATCCAGTGCCGCTCGCCCGAGGGAACCGTGGATAACAGCGGGAAAGCGACCTATCGTGGCGACAGCATGGACGGCGCGATGAATGTGAATGTCCGCGACAATCGCGGCAAGGATGTCATGAAAATGACTTATCGGATTACAGGAAAACGGCTTGGAGAGTGTAATCCCTGAGGTTGCCGGCCTGCCTCCCGGCTAACGTCGTTTTTCGCGCTGAAAGGCCTGGATGGCTTGTTCCGGGCTGCTGATAATCTGGCCCAAAGGGCAGAAGAAGTCGTCGAACAACATGTGATGATGACGGTTGCGGGCTTCATAACGAATCACGTCCCAACGCGGGTTGCGCGCTCTTGCCCAAGTGCCGTCGGTGCGTCCGATGGCGTAGATTTTCCTTTCCTTCGATGCGCAACGCATTCCTTCAAAGGTCAGGTTAGCCGAACCGGACGCTGACTTGACCATCAACACATAACGCACCACCCCGTCTGGCCCGGTGCTGATGCTTGATCCATCAACAAAAAACAGGTTGTCGGTGGCGGAACTGACAAAAAACGGCAGCAGGTTTTCGTCCTTGGGAACGGACGGGAGTTGCGCCTGGATTTCCACCCAGGGCTTTTCATTGTCGAAATTGTATTCAAACGTCGCCCAGGATTCCTTGCCCCACGCCTTGTCCCATTGACCGGCCTGCACGGCCAGAGGAACCAGCAGACACAGGCATAGCGCCAATAATTTTCTCACTTTAACCTATATTCCTCAGTTGAACGGGTTGGAGTGTGCGGTTTTCAGGGCGCAGGGCATACCCAAAGGGCACAAGAGGCGCGACGACGAGTAATGGCTATTCCATTGCGAGGAGGAGAAACGCAGCCATGCGCCCTGAAAACCGTGCAATCCGGCCCGTAGTGTTCTCACCATACGGGTGAATCGTAAATATGAAACCAAGTCTCTTAGAACCAACAGCTTATCCTCCCCGGCAAGCGGTCAACTGAGGAATATAGGTTTAGTCTTCCAGATTATCCAGCGCGCGCTGGAACTGATTGGCGTGGGAGCGCTCCGCTCGCGCCAGGGTTTCAAACCACGCGGCGATTTCCGCATAACCTTCTTCGTGGGCAGTCTTGGCCATGTCGAGATACAACTCACCTGATTCAGCATGTTCGCTGGCAATGGCCGAGAGCAGATTATCGCGAGTTGCGCCGAACGGCATATCCGTCACCGGATCACCGCATGCTTCCAGATATTCGAGATGACCGTGGGCGTGGCCGGTTTCACCGTCCGCCGTGGTGCGAAACAGCGCCGCAATGTCGCCCAATCCCTCCACATCGGCCTTCCCCGCAAAATACAGGTAACGTCGGTTAGCCTGGGCTTCCAGCGCAAACGCCGATTTCAGGTTGGCGTGTGTCCGGGAACCCGCGCGTAGCGTTGCGGGTTTTCTCATAGTTCAGGAGCCGAGTTGGGAATGAATTTCCGCAAACGTCCGGGCAATTTCGTGGGTTTGAAGCTGTACACCAAGCTGGCGGGCAATTTGGGTAAGCGAGAAAATGCCGCGCACCTTTTGCGTTTCACCATCACGATCCACCACCAGCGCGTGCTGGCGTCCGCTCCGTTCCAGCGTGGCGACGACATTGCCGACCTTGGCCGGGCCGATATCATCCATACACAACACTTCCAGCTTGTCGCGGGGCGTCATGATGTCTTTTACCTGGATGTCTTCGCGCTTGCCGCCGTTTTTCTGGATGAACTGCATGGGTTTTTCGCCGAGGATATCGGTGCCGGTAATCAGCCCGACGACATTGTTCAGATCGTCGATCACCAGCAACAAACGCACCCCATGTTTGATCATGCGCTGCTTGGCGGCATCAATGTTACGTTCGGCGGGAATGAAGACGGCCATCACCTTCTTCAGGTCAGTCATCACGTCGGTTGCAGTTGAAGTCAGCGTGACTTTCTCCGCCATGGTCTGGGCAGGTTGATGAAAGGAAACGGCGTTGCTCAGGGCATTACTTTTGAGGGGGGCGTATTGCTGCTGCATAAGGTGTCTCCAGGCCTATAAGATAATTTTGGGTTGGCATTAAGAGGGTTTTCAAGTGCTACGAATGTTGATTATAATGGACTCGCAAGTCCTGAATTAGAGACCTTACTTATTTTTTTCAAACAGGAGAGAGTTATGTTAAACGTTCTTTTAGGCTCGCAAGTCGGCATCATGTCCATCATTACCATCGTGGGTTCCATCATCGCCGTGGCGGGCTGGACGATTTTTATGTTCGGCAAACACAAGGACGGCAAATAATCCGTTGATTATTTGACGGCGCTTTTGTTGAGGTATATCGCCAGTTCGTTCAGCGCCTGGCGATATACCTCGCGCTTGAACTCAATGACGGATTCCAGCGGAACCCAGTAGTTGTGCCAGCGCCAGGCGTCAAACTCAGGATGATCGCTGGCCCGCAACGAAACGTCGCTATCGCGACCAATCAGGCGCAGCAAAAACCAGATTTGTTTCTGTCCCTTGTAACTCCCCCGCCACTCCCTTTTTACCCAATGCTGCGGCACGTCGTAGCGCAGCCAGTCCTTGGTGCGCCCAAGTATCTTGACGTGTTGGGGCAGCAGCCCCACTTCTTCTGCAAGCTCCCGGTACATCGCCTGCTCCGGTGTTTCGCCGGATTTGATGCCACCCTGCGGGAATTGCCAGGAATGCTCCTTGATGCGTTTGCCCCAGAAAACTTCATTTTTTGCATTGCAAATAATGATGCCGACATTGGGGCGATAACCGTCGCGGTCAATCACCTCAACCACCTCGAAATTCGTTAAGTTGGTGCGATTTTTTCACATTTCCGACGGCTTGGCTACTTACCCCGTCAATCGGCGCTTTTCCGGGTTCCGCGCCAGCCTCGGCATTTTGTCAAAACCCGCTTGAATTGTCGAAGCAGGCAGGTTTTGGCGAGTCGTTAAAAGTTATCGGAATTTTTCAGGTTTTGCCCTACGCAAGCAGTCGCCTGGGCAGGACTATTTTTCTTCCCTGAGCCTGCGCCATAACGTTGTGCGGCTGATTCCCAGTCGCGCGGCGGTCTTGCCCTGATCGCCGCCGCATTCTGCGAGCACTTGGCGAATATGGAGCAGTTCGGTGCAGCGCGCCAGATGTTTGAGTTCATGCTCAGGCGCGTTTGCCTCATCGCCAAATAATTCCGGGATGGCCGTGCGCAGCAGGGTTTGGCGGGCCGCCTCGTGATCTGGGGAAGCTCCCAGAAATACCGCGATGCGTTCGCTCAGATTTTCCAGCTCGCGAATATTTCCCGGCCAGGCATACGCCACCAGGCGGGGCAACAGCCCAGGCAGGAGGTCTCCGCTACGGGCCGGCGCATCCAGGCGGCGCAGGGCGTCATCGAGAAAATGTGCGGCCAGCGCAGGAATATCCTCGGGACGTTCACGCAGTGATGGCAAGTGTAATTTCAGAATATTGAGCCGGTAAAAAAGGTCTTCGCGGAATTCGCCCTGCTCCACCATGCGGCGCAAATCGCGGTTGGTGGCGGCAAGAATACGTACATCGACAGGAGTGGGATCGGTGCTGCCCAGGCGCAGCACTTCTTTTTCCTGCAACACGCGCAGCAGTTTGGCTTGCAAGGCGAGCGGCATTTCACCGATTTCATCGAGAAACAGCGTCCCGATATGGGCCGCCTCGAACAAGCCGGCCTTGCCGCCTTTGCGCGCGCCGGTGAAAGCCCCTTCCTCATAGCCGAACAACTCCGACTCAAGCAGGGTTTCGGCGAAAGCCGCGCAGTTGATCGCCACAAAGGGTGCACCGCCACGCCGGCTGGCATTATGGATACCCTGCGCAAATAATTCTTTGCCCACCCCCGATTCGCCGGTAATCAATACCGTCGCATCCACCCTGGCGTATTGTTCGGCGATTACTTTGGCTTCTACGATGGGCGCTCCGGCCCCGACGATCTGCGCCAGCCGGTAGCGGGCGACGAACTGGCGGGGACGATTTTGTGCGCGCAGGTTGCGGTCGGCGCGCTGGATGGCGTTGGCGTCCTGACAGGTAAGCACCGCCCCGACCGGCGTTTCCCCCTCCAGGATGGGCAGGCGATTGGTAATCAGAATGCGATTACCCACCCGCACCACCTGTTCCAGTTCCGCTGCGCCGCTACGCAGGGTGCGGGTCAGCGACAACTCCCCGGACAACTCGCTCAAGGTACGCCCCAGCACCCATTCCGGCGCAACCCCGAGCAGCTTGGCGAAGGCCGGATTGGTGGACTGTATGCGTTCATCGCGATTCACCGCCACCACTCCCTCATCCAGATGCAGCAGCGCGGCGTTCAGCCAGGCGCGGCGAATTTCCTCGGTGCGGGCAACCCTGGCGATGTCCAGCGCATCGTCGAGCGCGCGCCGCACAGCGGCGGCGGAATAGAGAAAAATCGCGGACAGCCCGACTTCTTCGGCAAGGCGGTTGATCATGCTGGAACCGACGATCACCCTGAATCCCTCGGCAGCCAATTGGCGCACCCGTTCGCGGGCGTCGTCGAGGGTCGTATAAAAACACTGCTCGATGTCGAGCTTGAGAATTTCCTTGATTTCCTCCAGTTCGGCGCTGATCGCCTGGTAGCTGAAAATCGCGATGCGTTCGGAAACCTGGCGGGCGCGGCGCAAGGCGTGGAGGATATCGAATCCGCTGACCTTGATCTGCACGACCGGCGCATCAAGATGTTCCTTCAGATAAGCCCCGTTGGCCCCGGCGGCGATAAATACGTCGGCTTCCCCCGCGGTCAGCAAACTACGGGCGGCCTCCACCCCTTCACCAAAAATTTTGTTAACCACCCGGATGTCCGCTGCAACCGCGTAATCAGGCAGGATTTCCGGCAAAAAACCGGTCAGACTGAATCCAACCACCCAAATTTTGGGCTTCCTGGCGTTGCTGTCCATAAAACTCCCTTACCAAATGTAATTCTACTTTGTCAGGTTACGCCAACAACGGCTTCGCTCCCTCCCCCAACGGGGGAGGGTTGGGGTGGGGGCGATTTAAAATCATGCAGTTGTGATGATTTGCTCGCCCCCATCCTGTCCTTCCCCCGTTGGGGGAAGGGACGTACTAACGGCCCTGGTTCTCAAATCTGACAAAGTAGAACTAACACCTCGGCGTCAATTGTTTCATTCGCCCACCGTAATTGCAACACCGATGTTTCAGTTGTGAAACAACATCTCCTCCCCCGCCTATCGCTTTTCGCTTTCAACCGCCCAAATACGGGCAAGTCACAGGTGTTACACGGAGCAGGCACACAGTTTGCGATTCCCCTGTCATTGCCACCCACTGGGGAACCCCACATGACCACAACCTCTGCCGGCGCACGTTTTCGTGCCGCCGTTGCCGCCGAGAAACCGCTCCAGGTCATCGGCGCGATCAATGCCTACCATGCCAAGCTGGCGCAGGCCGTCGGTTACAAGGCCCTCTACATTTCCGGCGGGGGGGTTGCCGCCGGTTCGCTGGGGCTTCCCGATCTGGGCATCAGCACCCTCGACGACGTGTTGACCGATGTGCGGCGCATCACCGACGTAACCGATCTGCCGGTGCTGGTGGACGTGGATACCGGCTTCGGCGGGGCTTTCAACATCGCCCGCACGGTGAAATCGATGATCAAGTTCGGCGCGGGCGCTATCCACATCGAAGACCAGGTGCAGGCCAAACGCTGCGGCCACCGCCCCGGCAAAGCCATCGTCTCGCAGGCGGAAATGGTGGATCGCGTCAAAGCCGCCGTGGACGCCAAGACCGACCCCGATTTCGTGATCATGGCGCGTACCGACGCGCTCGCCGTGGAAGGCCTGCAAGCCGCCATCGACCGCGCCGGCACCTGCGTCGAAGCCGGCGCCGACATGATTTTCCCCGAAGCGATGACCGAGCTTTCGATGTACAAGCAGTTCGTCGATGCCGTGAAAGTCCCGGTGCTCGCCAACATCACCGAATTCGGCTCGACCCCGTTGTTTAGCGTGGATGAACTGCGCGGCGCCGACGTATCACTGGTGCTGTACCCGCTGTCGGCGTTCCGCGCGATGAACGCGGCGGCGCTCAAGGTCTACCAGGCAGTGCGCAGCGAAGGCACCCAGAAGAATGTGCTGGATACCATGCAAAGCCGCATGGAGCTGTACGATTACCTGGGCTACCATGAATTCGAGCAGAAGCTGGATAGCCTGTTTGCGCAGGGAAAGTGATTTGTAGGAGCGACCTCCCGGTCGCGATCAAACGGAGAAACCTAAAATGAGCGAAACGGATACCAAACCCAAGAAAAAATCGGTCGCCCTGTCCGGCGTGAACGCCGGCACGACGGCGGTTTGCACGGTGGGCCACAGCGGCAACGACCTGCATTATCGCGGTTACGACATCCTTGAACTGGCGGAAAAATCCACTTTCGAGGAAGTCGCTTTCCTGCTGATCCACGGCGAATTGCCCACCCAGGGTGAACTCAATGATTATTGCGCCAAGCTGAAATCGTTGCGCGGCCTGCCGCCTCAATTGAAAGCCGCTCTGGAACTGATTCCCGCCTCGGCCCACCCGATGGACGTGATGCGCACCGGCGCGTCGGTATTGGGCACCCTGCTCCCGGAAAGAGACGACCACAATCTGACCGGTGCGCGCGACATCGCCGACCGCCTGGTCGCCTCGTTCGGCTCGATATTGCTGTACTGGCACCATTACGCGGTAAACGGCACACGCATCGAAACCGTCACCGACGACGACAGCGTGGCCGGGCATTTCCTCCACATGCTGCACGGCAAGCCCCCGTCGGAACTGCACCGCAAGGCGCTGGACACCTCGCTGATCCTCTACGCCGAGCACGAATTCAACGCCTCGACCTTCACCGCGCGGGTGATTTCCGGCACCCTGTCGGATTTCTATTCCTGCATCACCGGCGCGATTGGCGCATTGCGCGGCCCGAAACACGGCGGCGCGAACGAGGCCGCGATGGAAATCATCTCCCGTTACCACAACCCCGACCAAGCGGAAACCGACATCCGCGAACGGGTGGCGCGCAAGGAAATCGTCATCGGTTTCGGCCACCCCGTCTACACCATCGGCGACCCGCGCAACGTCGCAATCAAGGAAGTGTCGCGTACGCTCTGTGACGACGGCGGCAACATGAATCTCTTCAACATTTCCGACCGTATCGAATCGGTGATGTGGGAAGTCAAGAAGATGTTCCCCAACCTGGACTGGTACAGCGCCTCCAGCTATCACATGATGGGTGTGCCGACGGCGATGTTTACGCCTATCTTTGTCATCTCACGCACCACCGGCTGGGCCGCGCACATCATCGAGCAACGCATCGACAACAAGATCATCCGGCCCAATGCGGAATACGTGGGGCCGGAAGAGCGGGCTTACGTACCGATTGAAAAACGCTGATTTTCCACGCGAACTCATTTATCAAAATTTAAGGAACACCCCATGTCCTCCCACATCTCCAACGTCCGTCCCGAACCCGATCAAGTCCTGGTAGACATCGCCAATTACGTCTGCGATTACGAAATCAAATCCGATGAAGCCTACGACACCGCGCGCAACTGCCTGATCGACACCCTCGGCTGCGGTCTCGAAGCGCTCACTTACCCGGCCTGCGCCAAGCTGCTTGGGCCTATCGTCCCCGGCACGGTGGTGCCCAACGGCGCGAAAGTCCCCGGCACCTCCTTCCAGCTCGACCCGGTGAAAGCCGCGTTCGACATCGGCGCGATGGTGCGCTGGCTGGACTTCAACGACACCTGGCTGGCCGCCGAATGGGGCCATCCCTCCGACAACCTGGGCGGCATCCTGGCGGTTGCGGATTACCTGTCGCGCACCCGCATCGCGCAAGGCAAGGCGCCGCTGACCATGCGCGAAGTCCTCACCGCGATGATCAAGGCCCATGAAATCCAGGGCGTGCTGGCGTTGGAAAACAGCTTCAACCGGGTCGGCCTGGATCATGTGATTCTGGTAAAAGTCGCCTCCACCGCCGTCGTCACGCGCATGCTCGGCGGCACTCGCGAAGAAGTCATCGACGCGGTTTCCCACGCCTGGCTGGACGGCCAATCCCTGCGCACCTACCGCCACTCGCCCAATACCGGCCCGCGCAAATCCTGGGCGGCGGGCGACGCCACCAGCCGCGCAGTGCGCCTGGCAATGATGGTCTTGAAAGGCGAAATGGGTTACCCGTCGGTGCTCACCGCCAAGACCTGGGGCTTCTACGACGTGTCGTTCAAGGGCAACGCCTTCAAGTTCCAGCGCCCCTACGGCTCCTATGTGATGGAACAGATTCTCTTCAAGATCAGCTTCCCCGCCGAATTCCACTCGCAGACCGCCATCGAATGCGCCTTCCAGCTCCACGCCCAGGTCGGCGCCAAGCTCGACACGCTGGAGAAAATCGCCCAGATCGACAAGATCGTCCTCACCACCCACGAATCGGCGATCCGCATCATCGACAAAAAAGGCCCGCTGCATAACCCCGCCGACCGCGACCACTGCCTCCAGTACATGACCGCCGTCGGCCTGTTGCGCGGCAACCTCACCGCCGCCGACTACGAAGACGACGTGGCGGCCGATCCGCGCATCGACGCCCTGCGCGACAAGATGGAATGCGTCGAACTGGCGCAATACACCAAGGACTACCTCGACCCGGAAAAGCGCTCCATCGCCAACGCCGTGCAAATATTCTTCAAGGACGGCAGCAAGTCGGACAACATCGCCGTGGAATACCCCATCGGCCACCGCCGCCGCCGCGCCGAAGGCATCCCCGAACTGGTCAAAAAATTCAAGGTCAACCTGGCCCGCCGTTTCCCGGCCAAGCAGCAAAAAGCCATCCTCGACGTATGCCTCGACCAGAAGAAACTCGAAGCCCTCGCCGTGCACGAGTTCGTGGACATGATGGTGATCTGATTTTTACCCTCTCCCCGACCGGGAGAGGATGGGGCAATCCGCGCCCTGCGCGGCAAGCCCTGAACGTTTCCCCTTTTTGGGTGCGGCTGACCGCACCCATTTTTTTGCCCGAAAATCCGCAAGAATGCAATTTTTTCAAATTATTTTTTATTTGCTATATCGTTTATCCACGCCAGTTACATGGATAGTGAACACTGGCACCTGTTACTTTTAACAGGTTGTTGCAATCCGCCGTTTTACCTAGCATGAACGTCGCACCTTCAAACCAGCCACAATTTTGGCGGGCGGAACGATCAGGAGACGATTCATGTACCTTTCCACCATCCAGCTAAATCCCCACCATGCCCTGGCGCGCCGCGATCTGCGGGACGCCTACGAAATGCATCGAACCCTGAATGGCGCGTTTTCCGATTTGCGGGACGCCCCCTTCCGGCGCTTCCTGTGGCGCATGGAACAACCCATCGAAACCGACACCGCAGGCGTGGTCGTGGTGCAATCACAAACCCCTGCCGATTGGTCGATACTCGAAAAACAACCGGGTTACGCTCAGGAAATCGAGGGCAATCGCCACATCGATCTGGATCGTCTGCTGGAACCCTCGCGCTGTTATCACTTCCGCTTGCAGGTCAACCCCACCGTCACCCGTGATGGCAAACGTTTCGGCCTGCGCACCAAGCAGGAACAGGTCGATTGGCTCACCACCCAAGGAAAAAAACACGGTTTTGAAGTGATGGCCTACATCCGCGAAAGCAGCCAACGCCTGCAACTTCGCCAAGGCAAATCCGGCAACAAAATTACCGTCCACACTGTCCTGTTTGATGGTTTTCTGCAAGCCAAAAATCCCCAACTTCTGCAAAAAGCCATCTGCTCCGGCCTCGGTCACGGGCGTTCCTGGGGATTGGGCTTGCTGACCGTGGAGCCGCTTTCCTGACAACCGAGTCAGCTTGTTTTTGCATGGACTTTAAATCGCGCTTTGCGCGATTTTTTTTGGGGTTTGTGGAACGGCTCGTCGGCATTCAATCAGGATGAAACCACCACCGGCGCGCCCGCATCCGGCGGTGGGAGGGCCGCCCCGGCGCGACGCGGTGGTGGGGCGAAGAGTTGTGGGCGGGTATTGCCCCGCTTTGGGGTGCGGTGACACTTGCCATCGCGGCTTCGTTCACCATTGGTCGCCCCGAGGGCGGGCCTCCCACAAGTAGCCGCACCTTCCCTATAAAAACCAACCGGCGCTCCCTTTCGGAAAGCGCCGGTTGGTTTTTCCAGCTTTCGCGACCCGGAGGTCGCTCCTACTTCACGCCAAACCCCTGCGCCGTGCCGTCGGCGTTTTTGATGTACACCACGCCGTTGTCCAGCCACCAGGACGGTTTGCCGGTGATTTGGCTTGCCGGGATCAACGTCCACTGCGGATAAAGCAGATAGGTTCGTCCGTTCACGGTGGCCTGCACACTGCCGTTCATACGCGGCGCAACTTTCAGGTTGGGGTCGTTCAACTCTTTGGCGAAGGTCGCCAACAAGGTGGTGTAGTCGTGAAAGTCGGGGAACAACACCTGGGTGCGGCCATTGATACTGTAAGTCACCGTGCCGTCTGCTTGTGCAGCGAAGCCGTTGCCGGCGGCGCTGCTCTGGATGCCCCATTGCGGACGGCCTACGAACATCCTGCCGTCGCTGGTGGTGACTTTCCAGCTGCCGTTCCAGCGCATTTCGCTGACCGCTCCCGGGAACAGGGTGGCGATATCCGCTGCGAAGCCTTGCGGGTCAGCCACTGTCGGGACGAAGGTGGTGACCAGGCCGCCGGTGGCGACTTCGACGTTGCCTTCGTTGCTCACGGTGACGCCATCGGCGCGGGCGGTGTCCACTTTGATACGTTTACTCGGGAAGACGCTCACCAGATCGCCGACGAGATCGAAGGTGAGTGCGCTCTGGGCTTTTTGCAGGGAGTCCGCACCACCGTTGACCTGGAAGTTCAGGATGCCCTGCGCGCTTTGGCTGGGCGTGGCGGGCAGGGTGGTGGCGTTCAGCGCACTGTTGAAGACGCCGAACAGGCTTTCATCGAGCTTGGCTTCGTTGAGACGCAACGGGCTGCCGGTGAGGCGCGGGATGAAGGCGTGGTTGGTGAAGCTATTCGCGGCAAACTTGTTACCGCCCGGAACGATGTCGTCGCCCACGGCGCTGGTTGTGCCTTCCCGAGTGCCGAGATAGGCGCTGATGACGATGCCGTTTTTATCGAACTCGGCGGTTTCGCCTGCCCATACGATGCCGTCCTTGATCGCGGCGAAGCTGTTGTCGACGCCGCCGCTCAGGGCGCTGAAGGTGCCGGGTTCGAGGACGATGTAGCAGGTGACGACGTGAACCACATCCGAGCTGACATCCGAACTGGCCTGGATGATGGTGTTGCAGACCTGACGGATGCCGCCGCCGCTGCTCTTGCCGGTTTTGATCACGTTGCCGGCGACGCTGACGATAGGCTTGTCTTCGCCGCTGGTGGTGATCTGGGCGTTGCCGGTCACGGCCAGGACGGGGGTCTGGACGCCGCCGATGTTCTTCATCTCGAAGGTCATGGTGGAATTGGACTGGCTGGAGGCGACGGTGAGTTCATGCCCGCCGATATTCAGGTTGACCGTCGCGGTCTTGCCCCCGCTTGCGGTTGGCTGCGGCAGATCGACCTTGGTACCGGAGACGCCGCTGGAGCCGGTCGGAACGACGAGGGTGACGTTGTCCGTGAGGCCGCCGATCTTGTCGTTGGTGCCGGTGGCGTCCACCGACACCTTGCTGTCCTTGTTGCCGGAAACGATGGTGATGCCGTTGGAAAGACCCGCCATGGCCTGGCCTTTTTCACTGGCGGAGAAGCTGGCGCTGCCTTTGTCTACCGTCACTGTGTTGACGGCAGTGGTGGCGCCCGGCAGCGTCACTTTGGTGACGCCCAACTGGGTGCCGACGGAATCGCTGCTCACGCCGATGGTGCCGGTGCCGGGCAGGGTGACGTTGACGCTGTTGGTGGTGGGTGCGCCCGGCGTCGGCGTAGTTCCCGTTGGCGGCGTGGTTATCGGCGGGGGCAGGCTAATCGAGGTGCCGTCCTTGCCGTTTTCCGTGACGATGACCGATTGGCCGTTGCTCAGGATGGCGGTGCCGCCGCCGGTGGGCAGTACAGTGGTGGGCGTGGTGGGCGCGGTGTTCTGCACCGGTGGCGCAGGATCGGCAAAGTCGATCACCAGATTGGAGGTGGTGGCGTTGGTTACGTCAGCCGCCGAATTGATGGTGAAGTCTGCATCGCCAAAGGTCACGGTCAGATTGGCAACATCATTGGCATTTCCGTGGTTCGTCGCTTTGCCGGTAAAGCTCAATGTGGCGGTAGTGGCGCTGGCCTTGACCAGGGAGGCCGTCAAACCGGCTGGGACATTAGTCACCGCGCCCAGCGCAGCGCCATTGGCGCCGGTAAAGGTGTCATTGGCCAGCGTGACGGTGCTGGACCCAACAGCGCCGTCGTTGGCCGCCGTTTCGGAGATGGTCGAGGGGCTAAAGGAGATCGACTTGACCAGCGCATTGCTGACCGTGATGCCGTTGCCGGCAAGATCGGCCACCACGACCGCCGCATCCGCGCCCGCAGCCCAGTCTTCGGCAGCGGCCAGGTTGTAGGTCGTTGTGTCTATCGATGCGGTGCCGTTTTTGTTGAGCAGACTTGCAACGGCGTTCTTGTCGGTGGTGCTCAAGGTGAGCGTAAACGCGGTTCCCGAGGTGATTTCGACGTTGGCGGTGTCGGTCAGCGTATAAGTCGCGCCACCCTGGCCGGTGAAGGTGAATTTGTTGGCGACGATGTCGTTGGTAGCACCCGTCAGGGACGAGAAGCCGCTGCCGGTCACGACCAGCGCGCCGGTGCTGACATTGAAGGTAGCCGAGGTGATGGCGGGCACGGCGACATTGCTGGCGGTGACCCCGTTGCCGGTCAGGTCGGCGACGACAACTGCCGCGTCCGCGCCCGCTGCCCAGTCTTCGGCGGCGGCCAGGTTATAGGTCGTCGCGCTCGTCGATGCGGTGCCGTTTTTGTTGATGATCTGGTTGAGCGCTGCCTTGTCGGTGGCGCTCAAGAGAAGCGTGAACGCGGTTCCCGAGGTGATTTCCACGTTGGCGGTGTCGGTCAGGGTATAAGTCGCGCCGCCTTCGCCGGTCAGCGTGAATTTATTGGCGACGATGTCGTTGGTGGCGCCGGATGCCGACAGGAAGCCGGTTCCAGTGACCACCAGCGCGCCGGTCGTGGCGTTATAGGTGGCCGAGGTGATAGCAGGTGTCGCCACATTGCTGGCGGTGACGCCGTTGCTGACGGTATCCGAGGTGTCTCCAGCGGTGACCTGGGCGTTCCAGTCATCAGCGACCGCGATGTTGTAGGTCGTCGAGCCGGTCGAAACGGTGCTGTTCTTATTGACGATCCGGTTGATAGCGGCCTTGTCGGTGGCGCTTAAGACCAGCGTGAACGAGGTGGCGCTGGTCAGCTCGACATCCGCCGTATCGGTGAGGGTGTAGGTGGCCCCGCCTTCACCGGTAAAGGTCAGCTTGTTGGCGGTGATGTCGTTGGTTACCCCCCCCTTGGCCTGCATGTTGGTGCCGGTTACCACCAAAGTGCCGGTGGCGGCGTCGTAGGTGGCTGAAGTGACCTTCGGAGAAATCGATACCGTGATGGCGTTGACCGCGTCGGCAATGTTGACCGCCGTATCCGCGCCGCCCAACCAGCCATCGGCGGCGGCCAGGTTGTAGGTGGAGCCGCCGGTTGAAACCGTGCCGATATTATCCAGCAACGCATCGACACTGGTTTTATCGGCGCCGGTCAGGGTCACGCTGAACGCCGTTGCCGAGGTGATTTCTACGTTCGACGCGCTGGTCAGGGTATACGTCGCGTTGGCTGTGCCGCCGGTAAAGGTCAACTTGTTCAGAACAATGTCGTTTGTGACCCCCACCTTCTTGAACAGATTGGTGCCGGTCACCGCCAACACGCCGCTATCGGAATCATAGACGGCGGAGGTAATCGTCGGCGTCGGGAAATTGCTGACCGTGATGCCGTTGCCGGTGAGGTCGGCCACCACCGTCGCTGCGGCAGTTCCGGCCATCCAGTCTTCAGCGGCGGCGAGGTTATAAGTGGTGGCGCCGGACGAGGAAGTGCCGTTTTTGTTCAACAGCCCGCGCACCACCAATTGGTCGGCGGAATTGAGCGTCACCGCGAAGGTGGTGGCGTTGGTGATTTCGACATCTGTTGAAGTCAGCGCATAGCTGCCGCCCTCACCGGCGAGGGTGAGCAGCGAGACGGTGACGTCGTTGGTCGCGCCGCTCTTGGATATTAGATTGGCGCCGGTCACGGTCAGGACATTGGTGCTGGCGTCGAAAGTGGCCGAGGTCACCGTCGGTGCTGCGTAGTTGCTGACCGTGATGGCGTTGCTGGTATCGCTGCCATTGGTCGCATCGCCGCGGTTCCAGCTTGCCGCCGCCGAGAGGTTGTAGGTGGTGCCGCTGACGGATGAAGTGCCGTCCTTGTTCAGCAGGGCTTCCACATTGGTCAGGTCTGCGCCGCTGAGGGTGACCGAGAACGCGGTTGCCGAGGTGATTTCCACGCCGGTGGCGTTGGTGAGCGTATAGGTTGCGCCGCTCTCGCCGGTGATGGTCAGCTTGGTGAGGTCGATGTCGTTGGTAGCACCCGTCTTGGGCAGGAAGCCGGTGCCGGTGACCACCAGCACGTTGGTGCTGTAGTCGTAAGTGGCCGAAGTAATCGCCGGCACCCCGACATTGTTGGCGGTGAGGGTGCTGGTGGCGTCCACATCGGTGACGCCCGCATCCGCACCCGCCGTCCAGTTCTCCGCCGCCGCCAGGTTGAAGGTGGTGCCGCTGGTCGAAGCCGTGCCGTCCTTGTTGGCCAACAGGTTGACCGCGGCCTTGTCGGTGGCGCTCAAGGTGATCGTGAACGAGGTTCCCGAGGAGATTTCTACGTTGCTGGAATCGGTCAGCGTGTAGGTCGCGCCGCCTTCGCCGGTCAGCGTGAACTTGTTGGCAACGATGTCGTTGGTCGCACCCGAGAGTTTCAGGAAGCCGGTCCCGGTCACCACCAGCGCGCCGGTGGAAGCGTCATAGGTGGCCGAGGTGATCGCCGGCACCGCCACGTTGCTGGCGGTGATGCCGCTAGTGGCGACCACATCGGTGACGCCGGTTGCCGCGCCCGCCGCCCAGTTTTCCGCTGCGGCCAGATTATAGGTGGTGGGTCCGCTGGTCGAAGCGGTGCCGTTTTTGTTGATGATCTGGTTGACCGCTGCCTTGTCGGTGTTGCTCAAGGTAAGCGTGAACGCGGTTCCCGAGGTGATTTCGACGTTGGCGGTATCGGTCAGGGTATAGGTCACGCCGCCTTCGCCGGTAAGGGTGAATTTGCTGGCAACGATGTCGTTGGTGGCGCCGGAGAGTTTTAAGAAGCCCGTACCGGTCACCACCAGCGCGCCTGTCGTGGCGTCATAGGTGGCCGAAGTAATCGTCGGCACAGGCACGTTGCTGACGTTGATGCCGTTGAGCGTGAGGTCGGAAGTGTCGGTGTTGCCGATCACGCTATCCCAATCGTCGGCGGCGGCTAGGTTGTACGTGGTTCCCCCAGTCGATGTCAGGCCGTCCTTGTTGAGAATCTGCTCGACCGCCGCCCGGTCTGTCGCGTTCAGCGTGACCGAGAACGAAGTGGCGTCGGTGATTTCAACATTCGAGGAGGTCAGCGGATAAGTCGCCGCGCCTTCACCCTTCAGGGTCAGCGTGGATACCGTGATGTCGTTGGTCGCACCAACGGTCTTGACCAGGCCAGTGCCGGTCACCGCCAGCACATGGGTGCTGACATCGTAGGTGGCGCTGGTGATGGTGGGTGCGGCGACATTGCTTACCGTGATGGCGTTGCCGGTGAGATCGGCGGGGGCGGATGCCGTGACATCCCAGTTGGTTGCCGCTGCAAGGTTATAGGTAGTGCCACCCACAGCGCTCAAACCGTCCTTGTTCAGCAGGCCGTTGACGTTCATTTTGTCGGCGGCGTTCAAGGTCACCGAAAATGCCGTTGCGCTGGAGGTCGTGACGTTGCCGCTGGTCAAAGGATAGGTTCCCCCCTGGCCGGTGAGCGTCAAATTGGCGACGGTAATCGTGCCGCCGTTGGTCATGTTGGTGCCGGTCACCGCCAGCACACCTGTGTTGGCGTCGTAGGTGGCGCTGGTGATGGCGGCGGCGGGTGCCTGCGTGGTGACGTTAGTGCATGTAACCGTGGACAGATTGGGAATGGCATCCTGAGCCATCAGGCAAACGGTGTAGCTTGTGGAAGCAGTCAGGCCGCTGATGCTGAAGGTCTTGGCGCTGGCTGCGGTCATGGCGGCGCTGCCGCTAAAGGGTGCTGCGCTGCCGGCGCTAGTCTGGCCGGCTTTGACTTGGGCAGCGGTCGGGGCGGTAGCGCCCGAACCGGAGAGAACCACCCAGTAACCGGTGCCATTTTCGTTGGAGGTTCCCACCAGATTGACGGTGGTTGTACCGGTCGCGGTGGCGGTGACGCTGGAAAGGGTGGGGGCTGTGGTATCGCCAGCCGGCGCGCAAGCCGCATCTGGCCCACCTCTATTACCGCATACGGCGCCGCCAAATTGGCAAGCACCCCATGAGCCGCAGTAGCTTTGCGTCGTCGCAAGCTCTGGCTTCCCCAGCAATCCCGCCCCTCCGTTGAGCCGGTTGAGCAGCGCGCCGCTGGAGCGGCCGGCTGCCTGCCCGCGCCGGGGATAGGCTTCCGCCCATAATCCCCCCCCCGCAGCCCGCTTGGCCGGATGACCGTCGGCGTGTTCGGGCGCCGGGGAGGAAAAGGCAAACAGCGGGTCGCGCGAAGGCGGAGCCGCCACCGGCGCTACCGATGCCGCCACCGCCTTGGGGTTGCGCGAGCTGCGGCTGGCGGTGCGGCTCTGGGTGCCGCCGCCGACCATTGCTGCCAATCCCGCCGCAGCCGCAACGGCGGGCAGCGCGATTTTGATTAAGGGGGAGAAGGTGCCGAGGGGCTTTTTCATGGTCGTCTCTTTCTAAAAAATATTCGTTTAAACCAGTGGCGGATAGCGGTAACAGTGTTCGAGTTTCTCGTTGTCCCATTCGACGATGTGGGGAAAATGCATGTCGTGCAAAATCACCAGATCGTAAATCTGCTGCACGTCGCCGCTGAACATCAGCCAAGCGACTTCGGTGAGATTTTCGAGGTCTATCACCCAAAACCCGCTGGTGGCTGCGTCAATGCGATCCAGCAGGGGCAGGCGCGGCGCGCCTTCGGAAGCGCGGGGGAGCGACAGGCCGACAAAAAGCAGCGACCCCAGATGATCGAGGCCACGGGTATAGCCGGGCAATTCCGCGACCAGGGTGCGCTCGCTGCCATCTTCGCGGACGCGCCACACCCGCCCATGACCGGACTCGCAAAAGTACACCCAGCCGTCGATCCAGCGCGGCGAGTGGGGCATCAGCAAGTCTTCGACAATAACGTGGTTGTCGGCCACCGACATCAGGGTGCCGTCGCCCTTGAAAGACCGCCAGGCGCCGGGTTTATCGTCGCGGCAAAAGGTGGTGACGAAAGCCGGATGACCATCGCGTATCGCCATGCCGTTGAGGTGGCAACTGTCGTCTGGCTTCAACTCGCCGATGAAATGGGGTTTCCAGCGCGGCACGAAGTTGTAGTCGGGGCTGAGCGTCGCCAGACACGAAAACATGGAATTGACCAGCCATAAACCTTCCGTTCCCCAGGCGATGTCGTGGACGTTGATGCGTCCGGTGACCAGCGAGCCGCGCGGCACGAAGCAGGCGTCCACCTGGGGGGCTATCTCCGCACCCAGTTCATCGTGGCGGCGATAATCCAGCACCTGCGCCCAACTGCCCAGCAGCAGCCGATCCGGGGTGACGGCCATGCCCATCGGGCGGGGGATTTCCTGAAACAAGATGTCGATGGCGGAATCTTCGCTGCGCACCAGCATGATGCGGTTGGCCTGGTAGGAGGTGAGCGCCAAGCTGATGTTCAGCCCTTGCAGCAAGGCCGGGAGGTTGTCGGAATGCAGGCTGGACGGGTCGAAGTCCTTGGTTTCAGTTTCGGTATCGGTCATGAGGGTTCTTTCCTGGTCGCGATGGCGGCGGCTACTGCCCGCCCGGCGTGGATGCGCCCCATGCCCAGCAAGGGCGAGCGGCCATCGGCAAAGTCGCCCGGCGGGCTGCGGTCGGCGGTATCGGTGAGGAGCTTTTGCACCTGGGCGCGGCTGAGCTGCGGATTAACCGCCAGCATTAGCGCAATGACCCCGCTGACCACTGGCGCAGCAGCGGAGGTGGCGCCCAAGGGCTCGAAGCCGTCAGGGTCGGTTCCGGTGGTCTTGAGCATGCCCGGTGCGGCGATGAACACCCCCGCACCATAAGCCGTGCCGTAAGGCGCACCGCGATGATTTACCGCCGTGACGGCGAGCAGGCCGGGGTAAGCGGGGAACTGCTCCGGTCGGGAAATTTCGATCGGGCGGTTGCCGGCAGAGACGACCAGCAACACCCCGCGCCCCTGGCGGCCCTGGTTGGCAAGTTCATCCACCAGATGCGCCACCGGGTCTAGCATCAGCGGAAACGTCCAACTGCAATTGATGACGTCCGCTCCGGCCTGCGCTGCGGCTTGAAAAGCGAGAACCGTGGCGGAAGTCCAGCCGCTCATCAGCCGCACCGCGATCAGCCCGGCTTGCGGCGCGATGCCGTCGATCCCGACGCCATTGTGACGGGCGAAAATCAGCCCGGCGACGCGGGTGCCGTGGGTTTCCTGCGCACTCTCCGGCGCAATGCGGCGCGAGCGGCGCTCGACATCGAAACTCGCCACCAGTTTGGTGCCGCGCAAATCTTTGTGTTGCAGGTCGATTCCGCTGTCGATGATGGCGATGCGCACGCCCTGCCCCAGCGTCAAGCGCCAGGCGTCGCGCAGACCGATGGCGGCGGTCAGGTCGAAATGCTCCCAGTCCAGATAGCGGCCACCGTCATGGCGGGTGATGTTCTGAGAAAGGTCGGGCTGAACCGAAATTACCCCAGGCATTTGCGCCAAAGGCGCAAGTAACACCAACGTCGTCGCCACATCGGCGGTTTCCAGCAATTCGATATGAGTGTTTTCCAGTTGCGCCAGGGGGGCGTGATCAAGCACTTGCGGCAGGGCAAGGATCGCATCCAGAGTGCGCCGATCCTTGACCACCACCAGCAGGCGATTGGCCATCGCCACCAGCGCGCCGTCCGGCGTGGTGAAATAACGTATACCGCGATGGACGGGCAAATTGGTGGGAGCAGTGGTTTCTTTCAGTTCGAGTATGGCGCCGAGATTGGCGATGCGCACCACCGCACCGTGGCCGGAATCAGACGGCGGGGCGGCGGCGTAGGCAGCGAACGAAATCAAGGCAGCGAGAACCGCCGCCGACAAGCACAGCAAAGCTCGGTCAACTTCGCCCGCAGAAACCCGCAACAACGCCGGCAAGAGATACAGGGTGGATTTGGCCTGCTGAGGCTTTTGGGGTTGAGACGTTGCCAATCGGCCAGTCTCCAACTTTTCGTCGTCAATGTTTTTGTTCGTCACCATTTTTCATCGCGCTACGCATGACAGTTCAATATTCAACATAATCCAATATTAGAAAGGCATTAATACCACACGGCTCTAAGTAAGGCGCTCACATTCACTCACCAATACTCACCATTTCAAATGGTCTGGCGTGTGCTACGTCCCCTGCGCGCGCCTTCAATATCCGCGCCAACGCCACCAACTGAACCGGTTTTTTCAACACATGGTCGATGCGGGGGTCGAAAGGCGCGAAACCTTCCACGCTTTCCGGGGTGGCGGTCACGAAGACGATGGAGCAAAGTTGGTCGGCGGCTTTGATGCGGCGAGCCATTTCCAGACCGTTCATGACCGGCATGAGGATGTCGGTGACGATGAGGTCGGGTTTGTCCGCCTGGTAGCGCCGCCAGCCTTCCAGGCCATCTTCGGCGACGATGACGTGGCCCGCGTGGCGGGCCAGGAATGGGGTGAGCAGCACCCGAACGAATTCGTCGTCTTCTACATACAGTATCGTGAAGGGAATCACTGTTGGCTCGCTTTGTTTCAAGAGTGCGTCTGTAACAAAAACGGCAACTGACAACCAGCTGTCGCCAGCGACAGGGGTAGGCGGGATCTTTTTTTAATTTCACCACCACCGGGGGTAGCGCGGTGCATGAAAACCGCCAGCCGTTTCTGCCGATGATTTATTGCATCTGCTGGGACGGCATATTTCCTTCGCCAGCAAACTGATCGGCAGGTTTTTCACCGACAAGGTTTTCGCAGGATTTAACCCCCGCTTTCCGCAAGGAGGCGGGGTTTTTCTGTTTGGCGCTACGTTTTCAAAAAACGGCGTCTATGCGGCCAAGTCGCGAAAGAGCCGCCCACTTGCGATTAGAAATCACTACTGTCCGGTTAAAAGAGGGAGCTGCTTGCTGAAAGGCCGTATTGGC
>CAYVIN010000066.1:0-23256 GCA_964451375.1 uncultured Sulfuricella sp. | reverse complement strand
GTGTTCAGGGCCGATGCTATCCCTCAACTTCCGTATCTTTTCCCAGAAGAGCCAAGGAAAGGATAAGGAAAGGATAAGGAAGACAATCCCACCACTTGGAGATTAGCGGAAATCGTTGCGGCCCTGGTGCCTGCCCTGGACATTGCCGTGCGTAGCCAGGAACACAACGGCGGTTGGGTATCCTGCATTCAGCCCAATGATTGGGAAACACTGGTGGATGAAGACTTGTTGGCGCGGATTGCGCCACTGGTCGGACACAACGAAGCTTGCTTGGCACCGGTCACCCGCGATGATGGACGCCTGCTGGGGCGGTGTGCATTGGGCAGTCATTTTGAGAACGGAGCTTTGACGGTCAACGGTATTTTTGCGGGAGAATTTGAGTTTCTGGTTGGCATGCTAATTGCCGAAAACAATTCCAATCTGGCGCGTAGCGAAGCGCGCCCCATTGCCGGGATTCGGGAAATGGCCGACTGGGCGAATCGGCAACGCCATTGGGTGAGCGCTGATGATCGTTGGAGCCTCCTATTGTCGTCTGTCCTGTTACGTTTGGGGGCCAGCCCCGGTGAATTGCCTCTCACTTCCCGTTTTGAGCAATATCTTGATCAGGCGGCGTGTGGCGAATTGGCGCGAACTCACGGCGAAATATGGCTCGTTGACAGGATGAGTTCCTTCGATAAGGATGTTGACGAGGACTTTACACCTGCCGAATTTCAGGAGGGCGATTGGGCTTGGACGTATTGTGTAGACGTTAATAGCGGCTGGATAGAAGTTCTTGGCACGTCTTTTCTGGAAAATCAACCAGCTTGGCCGGCTGCCGAGGGCGAGTTGAAACCCCTTAGAAGAGAGAATGTGTTAATTGCCGCTGTCGAGGCAGTTTGGGGAGGCATCGAAATAGACGAGCCGGATGATCCGCAAGTGGTCGGCAAACTCAACGGCAAACCGGTCTACCGCGAAGTCAAAATTTTGCGTAAGCCCGCCGAGGCGGGCTGAAGGGGTGGCGCATCACTGCGCTTGAAATTCGCTACAAATCAATGCGTTGATGAAAATGCTAGAATAATCAACTCATTAATGTAGATTGGCTTCCAGCCTGCCTCACAGCGAGAGTAACCACTAATATTCCAAAACAAAAAGGGGACGGATTTATTTTCTCTGCAGCCGGTGGGTGCGTGTACCTACACTGAGGGTTTCATGGCCACACCGCGTGGGCACAAAACCCTGCCCACCCGGCTGCAATTGAACCTGGCGCTTGCCGCAACGATAGCGCATGTGCTATCGTTTTCCCATGAAGAAAGAAATCCTCGCTAATCTCCACAACGTACCGTTTAGCAAGCTTCTGGCCTTGTGTAGCTCATATTTCGGGGAACCGAGGATTTCTGGAAGCCATCACATTTTCAAAACACCATGGTTGGGCGATCCCCGCGTCAATCTCCAGCGTGACGGCAAAATGGCGAAGCCTTATCAGGTGCTTCAAGTAAAAAGGGCAATCGAAAAACTGGAGAAAAAACATGAAGTATGACCCGGATAAATATACCTATCGTATCGAGTGGTCGGATGATGACCAACTCCATATCGCCCGCTGTCTTGAATTTCCCTCCTTGGCAGCTCATGGCGAGACATCTGAAAAGGCGTTGAAGGAGATCGAATTTGTCGTGGCCGAATCCATCCGCTGGATTGAAGAGGATGGCGGCGTAGTCCCGGAACCTCTGGGAGCCAGGCACTATAAGGGGAACATTACCCTGCGGGTACCCCCGGACGTGCATCGCAACCTGGCCATTCTTTCTGCCGAACAAGGCGTATCGATCAATCAACTGGTGCTTTCGCGCTTGTAGCAAGCCCGAGCCAATGGCGAACCAATGGGGTCAGACTCTGAGGTCTCTGCGGCAAGTCCCCCACGCCAATCCCATCAACAATAAACCCGCCAAACCAAATCCAACTCCCGCGCCGCTTTCACATCATTGAGACGCCGCACCGGCAGGGTATGCGGCGCGCTTTTCACCAGCGCCGGGTTGGTTTCGGCTTCATTGCGGATGGCTTTCATCGCTTTGATGAAGGCATCCAGCGTCTGGCGCGATTCGGTTTCGGTGGGTTCGATGAGCAGGCATTCCGGCACCAGCATCGGGAAATAGGTGGTCGGGGCGTGGAAGCCGTAGTCGAGCAGGCGTTTGGCGAAGTCCATCGCGCTGACGCCGGTGCGCTCTTTGAGTTCCTTGAGGGAGATGATGAATTCGTGGCTGGCGCGGCGCATCGGGTAGGCCGGGGTGAAGCCGGCGGCGGTCAGTTCGGCCATCAGGTAGTTGGCGTTGAGCGTCGCCATCGCGGAGACGCGGTGCATGCCGTCCTTGCCCAGCATCCGCATGTAGACGTAGGCGCGCAGCAGCACGCCGACGTTGCCGAGGTGGGTGGTGAGGCGGCCTATTGATTGGGGGCGGTCGTCTTCTTCAAGGAGACGATAGCTGCCGTTTTCCAAGGCGACCAGCGGCAGTGGCAGGAAAGGCAGCAGGCGTTCGCTGACGCCCACCGGGCCGGCGCCCGGCCCGCCGCCACCGTGGGGGGTGGCGAAGGTCTTGTGGAGATTGACGTGGATGACGTCGAAGCCCATGTCGCCGGGGCGCACCCGTCCGAGGATGGCGTTGAGATTGGCCCCGTCGTAATAGCTGAGCGCCCCGGCGTCGTGGGCGATTTGCTGGATGGCCTGGATGTTGCGTTCGAATACGCCCAGCGTGGACGGGTTGGTGAGCATCACCCCGGCGGTTTGCGGGCCGACGGCGGTGCGCAGTGCATCAAGGTCGATGTCGCCGTTGGCGTCGGTGGGGATTTCCTTGACCCGGTAGCCGCACATCGCGGCGGTGGCGGGGTTGGTGCCGTGCGCGGCGTCGGGCACGACGATTTCGCAGCGCTGGCTGTCGCGGCGCGCTTCGTGATAGGCGCGGATCATCGCCACGCCGGCCAGTTCGCCTTGCGCGCCAGCCATCGGCGACAGCGCCACGGCATGCATCCCGGTGATTTCCTTGAGCATCTCCTGCAATTCATACAAGCAGGCCAAAACCCCTTGCCCCGTCTCCGCCGCCGCCAGCGGGTGACGCGCCAGGAATTCGCGCTGCATCGCCAAGGTATTGGCGACACGCGGGTTGTATTTCATGGTGCAGGAGCCGAGCGGGTAAAAATGGCTGTCGATGGAGAAGTTCCGCTGCGAGAGCCGCGTGTAATGGCGCACCGCGTCGAGTTCCGAGACTTCCGGCAGGGCCGGCGGCGTGGCGCGCAGATATTCGGCGGGGATATCGTCGGCGGGCGCGGGGTTCGCGGGAGCCAGGGCGGGATTGGCGCGAGTGGGTTGGGAGAGGTCGAAGATCAGCATGGTTGGGTTCAATGTTTAATTTTGAATGTTTAATTTTTAATTAAGGAGCGCCTGCGGCGCGGTATAACGCTTTCGACATGGCCGTAGGATGTGCCGACGTTAGGAGGCGCATCGTTCGCGCGAATGATGGGCTTCCTTCGTCAGCCCATCCTACGGCCCTGCCTCTTTGAGGGAGGGGCAACATCACCTCAACGTTGCTCCCTGGTCTTGTACCAGCCGCTCAGGCTGTCATCCTCAAGGGCATAGTCGCCATAGGCTGCGCGCCATACCAGCCCTTTTTCGCGCAAGGCGTCCAGAGCCGCCTGAACCGACGGGGTGGAAACTTTTTCCTGTTGTAACAGGCCCGCATAAGCGCGCATCGACGCCTCGGAGAAGGGGACGTAATTCCTGCCCTGGGTAATGATGGTCTCCAGCACGGCTCGCTGAATGTCCGGCAGCCCGGCGAATTCGCTCTCCATGGCGCCCCACATGCGCGTCTTGATTTCTTCGGCGCCATTCCTGAGTTCTTCGCCCAGATGGCCCGCCCCGGCGTTAAGGGCAATCTCAGCCACGATGCTGCGCAGCATCTCGGGGCGGTGTCCCACCAGTTTGAAAGCCTCGAACATGTCGCCATGAACGAATTGATTGTCAGCGGCAAGCTGGGGGTTCACAAAATCCGTGTAAGCATCGGTAAAGTCCTTGCCCAGCAGGGGAAATCGGGTCACCTGCGAGCCAAAAAACGGCTGAGTACGTTTCAGCACCAAATGGGCCAGTTTGTCACGATTGGAACCCGTTAACACGATGAAGAGCCGTTGCTGCCCGCTGCCCTGATTCAGGTGATCCCGAGCGGCTTTCAGCGCAAACATGGCGTCGATCCCGGCCTGGGTCGAGAGGGTGTGCTGCGCCTCGTCGATCACGATGGCCACCGGCGCTTTCCCGGCCTCGGCCAGTGCTTCGAGCGCATCGGCCAGCGTAAGGCCCTTGGGGAGTTCCAGGGAATCGAGATTCAGGCTCAACGCGCCGAATACATTCACTTTCTCCAGTCCGGCAGCCTTGGCCAGCTTGGCGATAACACCCGCAAAATTCCCGATTTTCGTCTTGACGGCGCTGGTAATCAGCAAAGCCGGGTCTTTCGACTTGTCTGCCCAGAGATCGACGTAAATCGTCGTCCAGCCGCGCCGCTGCGTTGCCGGCAGCAAGTCCTCGCGCAAGAAAGTGCTTTTCCCCGTGCGTCGCGGCGCAGCCAGGAACAGCCCGGAGCGACTATCCGCGAGTCCCAGACCTTCAAGGCTGTCGCAGTAGCTATCCGCCAGGGCGGGGCGGTGGAAGGCAAAAGTCTTGGCGGCGCACATGCGGCTCTCCTGCTTATGGTGACTTATGGTGCGCAGTATAACTTATGTTTAGGGGGATAAGTTTGCATAAGTCCGGCTTGCGATGCCCGTCGAGCGGCGTTTTCAACGCAGGTTCGCCGATGCCGGGCGGGGTGTTGTTCGGGTGAATGATGGGCTTTCTTCGTCAGCCGTTCCTAGGCTCTTATCACGCTGATCAGCGTTCGACATCAACTGGCGAAACGATGTTTGCTTCGCTCAATACACTCCCGGCCATCGCACCGAACAATTCTCTTACAGGGGGCATAGTCGTAGATGTGCCAACGCCGGGAGGTACATCGTCCTCTCTGAGGCAGTTTTCGATGAGTTCCCAACGTTCTCGATACTCATTGATGTTCCAACGTGACATCGAACAAAATGGAGGCAAATGTATCGTGCGGACGGGGCCATCTTTATGCTCCTGCCCTTTTTTTCCGGGGGTGTTGAGCCAATTCTGATGACCCAATTTAACTTGTGATGACATTTCTTTACTTGGAATAATAAAGAACTCGAATGGATTGTCGGTTCCTGGCAAAGGTATACCGGCCAATACCCAGAAAAAATTCGGACCAAAGTATCGTTCAGCTTTGAGTCCAACGCTGCACGTTCGAGTGCCGGGGACAAAAGTCTTTACTTGAATATGGACAAATCTGGTTCCTTCTCGGTTGCTACAAAGAATGTCTGTGTTGGGCGTGTTTCCCAAGGTCACTACCGCGGCGTAACCGCGACGGCATAGCTCGCCAGCCACGAAAAACTGGCTAGCGTTACCTCTTGCGCTTTTGTCTCTTTCCATGGTTATTTTCATCAACAATATCCAATTGTTACCACTTGCTTGAGGCGGTTGGCTTGAGTTTCGTACAACTCGGCCCCGAACTGCGCCGCCCAACAATCCGCGCCAGATTCTCCGCATAACGCTGGATGTCTGCGGCGGTGCGGGTTTCGGTGGCGCAGATCAATATCGCGTCGCCGAGTTCGGGGAACCAGCGCGAGATGTCCACGCCGCCGACGATCCCTTGGGCGCGCAAGGCGCGTAGTGCTTCGTTCGCGGGCATGTCGAGGGCGATGACGGCTTCGTGGAAATACGGTTCGGAGTGCAGGCGCTCCACGCCGGGGATGGCGGTGAGTTGTTCGAGAAGGGCGCGAGTGTTGGCGTGGCAGGCAGCCGCGACGTTGCGCAAGCCCTGCGGGCCGAGCAGCGCCATGTAGAGCGTGGCGGCGCTGGCCAGCAGGCCCTGGTTGGTGCAGATGTTGGAGGTGGCCTTGCCGCGCCGGATGTGTTGTTCGCGGGCTTGCAGGGTGAGCGTGTATCCCAGCTTGCCGTCCAGATCGACGGTGCGCCCGACGATGCGCCCCGGCATCTGGCGCACCAGTTCCTGGCGGCAGGTCATGAAGCCGAACCACGGGCCGCCCGAGGAGAGCGGTGCGCCGAGCGGCTGGCCTTCGCCGACCACGATGTCGGCGCCCGTTTCGCCCCATGCGCCGGGCGGTTTGAGCAGGCCCAGCGAGATCGGGTTGACCACTGCGATGACGCGGATGCCCTGGCCATGCGCCCAGTCGGTGAGCAGATCGACTTCTTCGAGCACACCGAAAAAATTCGGCTGGGGGATCACCAGCGCGGCGAAGTCCTGGCCCTCAAAGCTGGTCAGCGCTTCGGCAACGCTGTGGCCGCCTTCCGTGCAATACGGCAGGGTGACCAGTTCGATGCCCTGGTTGTGGACGATGGTGCGGGTGACTTCCTGCCACAGCGGGTGGACGGTGGCGGGGATGAGGATTTTTTTCGCGGTTTTGTGGGCGCGCACCGCCATCAACACGGCTTCGGCAAGCGCCGATGCGCCGTCGTAAAGGGTGGCGTTGGCGACTTCCATGCCGGTCAGCGCGGCCATCATCGACTGGAATTCGTAAAGGATTTGCAGGGTGCCCTGGCTGGCTTCGGCCTGATACGGGGTGTAGGCGCTGTATATCTCGCCGCGTGTGACGATCTGCCATACCGCCGCCGGAATGTGGTGCTCGTAAGCCCCCGCGCCGCCGAAGTTCAGCCAGCGCCCGTCCTGGATGGCGCGTTCTTCCATGAGGCGGGTGACCGCCATTTCATCGAGCGTGGCGGGCAGATTCAGCTCGCCGCAGCGCACTTCAAGAGGGATTTCGTCGAACAGCGCTTCCACGCTGGCCGCGCCGATGCGCGCCAGCATGTGGTCGATGTCGTCTTGAGTGTGGGGGATGTAGGGCATCGGTGGCTTTCGGTATCAGGGCTGGGTTTCTTGCGGTTCTGCCAAAACAATGGCCGCGAGGTTTTCGACAAAATCGAAAACCTCCGCTTGGACGCGATTCGCCAGTTGTTTCCGGCGATGGTTGGATATTCTCCCACCATTTTGCAGCGCGGAGAGAATCAGCAGGTGCTGGTCGTTGCCCCGGATGTCGTATTCGTCGTTGAGGGCTTTGCTGATTTTGTCGAATTTTGCGAGAAATTCGGTTTCCCGGCGCAGGTCGTAGTCGAGCGCTTCTTCGGCCATTCTGAAGCCGAATTCGACGCAGTGGGTGGCGTCCCAGAATTGGTAGGCCGACGGATTGCCTTTGAATAAAAAGGCGAATTGCTCATCCGCTATCCAGGAGACTTCCCAGAGCTTGCGCGCGGGTTTCGAGAAGGAGCGCAAGGCTTCCAGATAATCCTCTTCGTGGCGCTTCATGGCAACCGATACCGGCAGCAGCAGGCCGTTGTGGAGATGCCCGGAGCGGCACAGGGCGTGATGGAAAAGAAACCTTGATAGCCGCCCGTTGCCGTCCATGAAGGGATGCAGGAATACGAAGCCGAAGGAGATCAGTGAGGCGGCCGCGATGGGGTCGATTTGCCGGGGCAGGGTGTTCGCCATCGCCAGAAACCCCGGCATCAGTTCGCGTAACAATCCGGGAGAGGGCGGCACATAGGTGACGCTGGCAGCACCGCGTGTGCCGCCGCTGCGCAGCCAGTTTTGTTCATGGCGGAATGACGCGGCTTTTTCAAAGGGATTGCTGATCGTGCTTGATTGCAGCTCGGCCAGATAGTCTTCGCTGAGCGCAATGCCCTGGTGGGCTTGATGGAGCAGCGCGACGAAGGTTTCCGCCTTGCCTTGGCTGGGTGTTTCTCGCTCGATGGCGAAGGAACTGTCGGTTTCGCTGAGATAGGCCCAGTTGAGCGCACGGTCGGCGTTGGTCGCTCCCAGCGAGGCGAGGAATGCCTGGGTGCGCCCCGGAATGTCGGCGGCGATGCCTTGCTCGATCAACGGTGTGCGGCGCACCGTCGGGCAATAGTCGAACGTGCCGAGGCCGTTGAAGTTGATGCGCCATTTTGCATTTTTGACGGGCGGCCCGGTAAGGTATTTCGTGGAATCGAAAAGCTCGCCATAAGGGCCGGCGATGGCGGGTAAATCGGATAATTTCTGTCCGGTGAACCACTCCCATAAATAACAGGTTTGGCGGACATACAGGCTGGACGGTGATTCGCGCAGGTGGGCCAGTAATTCCTGTCCGTTCAGGTGGGGCATGGCTTCGGCGAGTATCGGTAAATTGATCCCTTCGTGTTTCAGCGCAAAAAGCAGGTGATCGAGCGGGTGATCCGATTTCGGCGCAACCCCTTTGGGGATCAGCAAACCGTCGTTGGGGATCGGCAAAATCCGGCTGACCGGGCGGATTTTGGCAGGCAGGCGGAGCGGAAACGCGGAAAGCCCGAGACGGATTCGCAGGAATTCGTAGCCCACCATCTCTGAATCCATCGTGTCCCTCATGAAAATTTTAATCTGTTGATGATTTTTTTATTTTTAGCTTTGTTGGTCAAGAAAATTTTAATTTTTTACGCCGGGGCGGTTATGTGCTTTCCCGGTAACACACCTCGCCGTGACGCACGAATGGATATTTCACGACCTTGGCGGGCAGGGCCTTGCCGCGAATTTCCACGCTGACGACTTCGCCTATCCGCACCCCGAGCGGCAGTCGCGCCAGGGCGATGGAGTTGTTGAGCGTGGGCGCGAAGGTGCCACTGGTGATTTCACCATCGCCCTGCGCGCTGTGGACGGTCTGGTGGGCGCGCAATACTCCGCCGCGCTCCAGCAGTATCAGCCCAACCAGTTGGCGTTGCGGCGGATGGGCGAGCAAGGCGGCTTTGCCGATGAAGTCGCGCGGGCTTTTCAGGTCTACCGTCCAGGCCAGCCCGGCTTCGAGCGGGTTGATAGTTTCATCCATGTCCTGGCCGTAGAGATTCATGCCGGCTTCGAGGCGTAGGGTGTCGCGTGCGCCGAGGCCTGCCGGTTTTACACCGGCGGCGGCGAGGGCTAACCATAAAACCGGGGCCTCGCCGGCGGGCAGGAGGATTTCGAAACCGTCTTCGCCGGTGTAGCCGGTGCGGGCGATGAAATAGCCGCCGAACTCGGCGGCCTGGAACCGGATCAGTCCTTCGCTCGCTGTCTGCGAACCGGGCAACACCTGCCATACTTTGGCGCGGGCGTTTGGCCCCTGGATGGAGATCATCGCGAGATCGGGGCGCGGGGTGATGGTCAGCGTCGGCGCATGGGCGTCGCGCTGTTTGGTCATCCAGGCCAGGTCTTTCTCGGTGGTCGCCGCATTGATCACGATGCGGAATCTATCCTCGCGCAGGAAATACACGATGAGGTCGTCGAGTACCCCGCCGTCTTCGCGCAAAAGGCAGGAATACAACGCCTTGCCGGGCTGGGTGAGCTTGTCGATGTTGTTGGCGAGCAGGCCGCGCAGAAAGGGACGCGCGTCCGCGCCTTCGACATCTACGGCGCGCATGTGGGATACGTCGAACATCCCGGCATTGCTTCGCACCTGGTGGTGTTCCTCGATTTGCGAGCCGTAGTGGAGCGGCATTTCCCAGCCGCCGAAATCCACCATTTTGGCGCCCATGTCGCGATGTGTCTGATTTAGCGGGGTTTGTTTCAGCATGGCAGGCCTTTCGTAGGGGCTGATTAGGGAATTGTAGGGGTAACTTTAAGGTATCAGCCTACTCTCGCCCATGCTAAATTGAAAAGCGCTTGCAACCTATCGGGATCGCATTCATGAACGAAAGTCCATTGCTCGCCTTTTACCGTGGTCAGCCTGACAATCTGGGGCGCACCTGGGATGAAATTCTCAGTCAGGATGACGATTGGCTGGAATATCGACACGATTTCATTCAATGGCTGTTCCCGTTGTTGACGCCGAGTGGCGCGAATCCAGCCGCGCCGGTGTTGCGTCCGGGCGATGTCGAGGTCTTTCGGAACGAGCCGTCGCTGCGCCGCAAGCTGCTCCTGTCGCTGGATCGGATGCTGCGTTTCTACGGTCTGAAAAGAACGGAATCCGGGATCACCAAAGACGCCAGTTGGCGCAAACGCAAGCAAAACTGGTTCATTCGGCCTACCCACAACAATCTGCGTATCACCCGGATGCTGAAATCCCTGATGTCTTTGGGCTGCGAACGCGAAGCCCGCCAATTCCACGATGTCCTGATCCAGTTGGTGCGCCAGGAAGAAGACTCCGGCGTGGGGGCCGACGCTCTTGAATATTGGGCGGCAGCGTCGCGATGACGCTGCCGGCCTTGTCTATCCGGCGCGCCCTTCTGCTGCCTTATGTCTTGCCGTTGCGCCACCCGTGGCGCAGTGCGCGCGGCGTGATGACGGAACGGCGCGGCTGGCTGGTGTGTCTGGAGGCCGAGGGCGGGCTGACCGGTTACGGCGATTGCGCGCCCTTGCCGGAAGCGGGAACCGAGAGCTACGCGACCGCACTGGCGCGTCTTCAGGCGGGGCTGGCGGATTTGCCGGACGATGTTGCGGAGGCGCTGACGGTTTATCTCGATGCGGACTGGATGAACACCCCGGCGGCGCGTTGCGCCATCGAAACGGCGCTGGTCGATTTGCTTGCGCAGCAGGCCGGGGTTCCCCTGGCGCGCTGGCTGAATTCCGACGCCGCCTTGACGCCGCAAGTGAATGCGGTGATCGGCGCACTCGACGAAGGCGCTGTCGAACGTGCTGATTCGGCGATCCAGCAAGGCTATGCGGTGATCAAGGCGAAGGTCGGTGTATATCCGCCGGATCGGGAGTTGGCGACCTTGCGTTTATTGCCCGCCGCCGCCAGGCTGCGCCTGGACGCCAACGGCGCATGGGACGCAGCCGCCGCGCAGGATTTTGTCGCAGGGCTGGCGGGACTTTCGGTGGAGGCGCTGGAAGAACCGCTGGTTACCCCGACACTCGCCGGATTGCAAGCCTTGCAGGGGGTAGCGGGGTTTCCCCTGGCGCTTGATGAATCCCTGCGCCACGCCGAGCGGGACTCCTGGGTCGTCAGTCGGGCGGTGCGCCGTCTGGTGCTCAAACCGGCGCTGCTGGGCGGCCCGCTCGCCGCGTATACGCTGGCTTGCCGCGCCCGCCAATACGGCTGGGAATGTGTGGCGACCACAACCCTGGACAGTGCGGTTGGCGTTTGGGCGGCGTGTCATCTCGCTGCTGCGCTGAATAATGATCTCGCCCATGGTCTGGCGACTGCCGAGTGGCTGGCAAAGGATGTGGGGAATTTGCCACACCTTGCCGCAGGCCGGGTGATGTTGGATAACACCGTGCCGGGATTGGGATTTTGCGCCATCGAACAATGACGTTCAAACATCCGCATTAAAGCGGCGTAAAAAATATTGTTAAGTTGATGTGCGTCAGGTAAAGTCGCGGTGTTATGCTTGCGGGGCGGTTCTTGAAAGGTGTCGTGTTTTTTGCAAATCATGCATTGCCCATGGCGGTTGCTTGATTTGCATCAAGGATCAATGGGGCGTTTTTTCGCACACTGGTGTGCCATATCGCACAGTAGTGTGCGTAATTTTTTTGATTAACCTGATGAAAGGGAGGCGTTATGAAGCTTTTCAGTACAAAGACAACCTCGCTGCTGCTCGCAGCGGGGATGGGTCTTGCCGCTGCGAGCAGTGCCTGGTCGTCGGAATCCCTGCAAGACGTGATGAAACGTCGCGGGCTTTCGCAACAGGATCTGCTGGCTGCATCCAAGACCTACGTGCCGACCGGCAAACGCGACGAATTCGTCGCTTTCAGTTCCGGCGGTCAAAGCGGTCAGGTGATCGTGTACGGTATTCCGTCCATGCGCATCCTGAAATATATCGCCGTGTTCACGCCGGAACCCTGGCAGGGTTATGGTTTCGATGAAAGCTCCAAGGCCGTGCTGGCTCAGGGCAACATCGACGGCAAGCAAATCACCTGGGGCGACACGCACCATCCAGCGATTTCCGAAACCGATGGCAAATATGACGGCCAGTTCCTGTTCATCAACGATAAGGCCAATCCCCGTCTGGCGGTGATTGATCTGCGCGACTTTGAAACCAAGCAGATTGTGGTCAACCCGATTTACAAATCGGAGCATGGCGGCGCATTCGTCACCCCGAACACCGAATACGTGATCGAGGCGGCTCAATACGCGGCACCGCTGGCCAACAAGAAGTTTGTTCCGCTGGAGCGTTTCAACGAAGAATATCGTGGCGGCGTGACCTACTGGAAATTCGACCGCAAGGAAGGCCGCATCGACGCCAAGAAATCCTTCTCTCTGGAATTGCCTCCCTACAGCCAGGACTTGTCCGACGCTGGTAAAGGCCCCTCCGACGGCTGGTCGTTCACCAACTCCTTCTGTTCCGAGCGTTACGTCGGCGGCATCGAAAAAGGCCGTCCTCCGTATGAAGCCGGTTGCTCCGCCAAGGACACCGACTATCTGCACGTGATCAACTGGAAGAAAGCTGCTGAACTGGTTGCTGCCGGCAAGGCCAAGAAGATCAACGGTCATGACGTGCTGATGATGGAAACCGCCATCAAGGAAGGCATCCTGTTCCTGATCCCGGAACCCAAAAGCCCCCACGGCGTGGATGTAACGCCTGACGGCAAGCTTTTGGTGGTCGCCGGCAAGCTCGACACGCACGTTTCGGTGTATAGCTTCGAAAAGATCATGGCGGCAATCAAGGCCGGCAAGTTTGAAAGCAAAGACCCGTATGGCATCCCCGTGATCGCCATGCAGGACGCGCTGCACAAGCAAGTTCAGTTGGGTTTGGGGCCGTTGCATACCCAGTATGATTCCAAGAAATGCGTAGCCTACACCTCGTTGTACGTGGACTCGCAAGTCGCCAAGTGGGACTACTGCGAAGGCAAAGTGCTGGACAAAATCTCGGTGCATTACAACATCGGTCACTTGAACACCATGGAAGGCGATTCGGTTGATCCGAAGGGCCGTTATCTGGTGGCGCTGAACAAGCTGGCGATTGACCGTTTCGTGCCGGTCGGCCCGTTGCATCCGCAAAACCACCAGTTGATCGACATCTCCAACGACAAGATGCAGTTGCTGTACGACATGCCTCTGCCGCTGGGTGAGCCGCATTACATGGTGTCCATCGAAGCCGCCAAGCTGAAGCCTGCCGTGCGTTACAAGGTGGGTACGGATAGCCGCACTGACAAGCCGCATCCTGGCATGGTGCGCGCCGGTGAAGAAAAAACGGTGAAGAAGGGCAACAAGGTTGAAGTATTCGGCACCCTGATTCGTTCGCATATCACTCCGGAAACCATCGAAGTGGAAGTGGGCGATGAAGTGACCATCAACCTGACCAACCTCGAACGCGCTCAGGACGAAACCCACGGCTTTACGGTGAGCACCTACAACGTTCATGCTTCCGTCGAACCGGGCAAGACCGTCCAGGTCAAGTTCAAGGCGGACAAGGAAGGTGTGTATCCGTACTACTGTACCGAGTTCTGCTCCGCGCTCCATCTGGAAATGCAGGGCTACCTGCTGGTCAAGCCGAAGGGCTACAAGGACATCAAGGTGGCTGAGCAGAAGGCGATCTACACCAAAGCCGACTACGACAAGCAAGTGAAGAAGATTGCCGATACGCAAGCGGTGATCGACAGCGTGGTGGGTTACATCACCAGCGTCAACTTCAAGGACTTCCCGGATGTCGTGGCGATGGTTGAAGACGCTACCGACCAGTTGGGCAAGATGCCGGCAGCCAAGGCCAAGCACGAGGAAGCAGCCAAGAAGAACGATTGGCAGAATGCGACCCTGTGGGCTGAGCAAGTCTGGCAATACCAGGTGAAAGCCGCCGACCTCGGTCTGCGCGCCAAGACTTACCTGGAACAGAACGGTGCCAAGAAAGTTGGCAAGTAAGCAGTTTTGTTAAGTTGTAAAAATTCGGGGAGCGAAATGCTCCCCGTTTTTTTTGGTAATGCTAGGTATAGTTTGATACCTGTCTTGAAATTAAATCTAAATTGATCCATGTCAATGACTGGTGGGCTGGCAAAAGTTACATTGTCGCCAACGCCGAGGAATTGGCGTAACCAATTTTAAGGAGAATGACCGATGAAATACCTGTCCCTGATAAGTGTGGCGGCCCTGGCGGCTTTGTCGATCACTGGAACGGCGCAAGCCGGTGACGGCGCGAAGCTTTATATGGAAAAAACCTGTAGCGCCTGTCATGGCAAGGATGCAAAAACCCCGTTGATGCCCGATTATCCCAAGCTTGCCGGCCAGAACAAGGCTTATGCCGAGAAACAAATGGCCGACATCAAGAGCGGCAAACGCGCCAACGGCAACAGCGCCGCCATGAAAGGCGTGATGGATCTAGTCAATGACGCTGAAATCAAGGATCTGGCCGAGTATATTTCCAAGCTCAAGCCCTGAAGGCTTGACGCCACCCGAAATTTCGCATGGAATGCCCGTGCGGTTCGGGTAACGGTATAGTTCGCCACCCGCAACGGGCAATTGGCGGAAAAATGGATGGTTGAGGTGGATAGCCTTGATCGAAAGGTGTTGATGTAGGTCAAAGCGAACGCGGGGGAGGAATAAGTATGATGCCTTCAGCGTTCCAGGTTGGGGCGAGGGATGTTAAGTCGCTTGCGCCGGGCCGAAAATTACTGACGAGGAATAGAGATATGAAAAAAACCGTAATTGTTGCACTCGCGCTTGTGGCGCTGGTTTCCGCCCCGGTTCTGGCCGGGCCGCCCGCTCCCAAGAAAGCCGGTATCGAATCGGGCGATTACAAATGGAACGCCCAGGAAGGCGAAAAGATCGAAGCCCTGAAACTCAAGGGTGACGTAAAACGCGGCAAGGAAGCTTATGAAGTGTGTGGCGCGTGTCACCTGCCCAGCGGCGCAGGTCGTCCCGACGGCACTTTCCCGCAGCTTGCCGGTCAATACTCCACCGTCCTGATCAAGCAGATGGCCGACATTCGCGGCGGTTTGCGCGACAACCCGACCATGTATCCGTTCGCCGTGACGCTTTCCGACCCGCAGGAACTGGCCGACGTAGCCGCCTACATTCAGACGCTGTGTATCCCCACCGAACACGGCATGGGCAAGGGTGATAAGGCGCTGTTGCAACAAGGCAAGGAATTGTACGAGAAGGAATGTACCTCCTGCCACGGCAAAAACGGCGAGGGTGATTCCGCCAAGTTCTACCCGGTGCTGGCCGGCCAGCATTACAAATACCTGCTCCGTCAGGTTACCGAGATTCGCGACGGCAAACGCCGCAACGCCAATCCCGATATGGTGAAGATCGTCAAGAAATATACGGATCGCGAACTCGACGCAGTGGTTGAATACATGGCCAGCCTGCACATGCCCGGCGCAACCTGCAAAGCCCCCGCCAAGAAGAAGTAAGACTCGGCGACGCGCCGATCCGGCTTTTCATATTTCCAAAGCCGGATTCCAGAGGAGTTGCCGGGTGTAAACCCTGCAACTCTTTTCCGGACTTCGACAATCAGTATTTGCTGAAGTAATTATATGCGCGAATGAACGCGTTATTCCATTTATAAAGCTGTAAAACAGGAACTGGTTAAGATGAATACCCAAAATAACAAACGGGTTACCGGGTTGACGCTGGTTGCCCTGGTCTTGATGGTCGCGGCCTATTTCTCGCCGATTTGGTGGGTGTCGCTGACGGCCCCGAATTATCCGGCGGATGCGTTTCCTGACGGCATCCGCATTCATTTTCATTTCAACGGCGTATTTAATGGCTGCAAGGCCGTCGGAAAAAGCACCCGGATGGGTAGCGAAACGCTGCAAGCCGACCTGGGCGAAGACACCGAGCGTTACAACCCGATTCTCGACAAGAACAAGGATGTGAACGCCGATGCCAAGAGCCTGGATTGTGTTCACGAAATGAATACGATCAACCACTACGTGGGCATGTACCCGATTGATACCGGGTCTCCGGTGGAATTGCGTTTGTCGAAATTCATCTTCGGCTGGTTTGCCGTGATGATGCTGGGATTCCTGCCCACCCAGCGCAAGAATCAGCTCAAGATTCTTGGCGCAGGTTTTGCCGCAGTGTCGGTATGGATGGTTGTTGATCAACTCGTGATGGGGCAGTTGGATGTCTTCGCCGCCCACTACTATCACGAAGCCAGCACCTTCTTTAATCAGCCGGAAGTTCTGGAGCGCTGGAAAGCCAACCTGATACTCGCTACCAAGGTTTCCATGGCAGGCATCATGGTTGCGATGGCGATAGTCTGGCTGGGCGTGTGGAAAATCCGCAATTTTTCGCTGCTGCTGATGCTGGTTCCCGCTTTGCTGCCGATATTCTTTGTCCTGGATTACGCCGGTTGGCTATGGTTCTTCGGTCACAACCTCCATCCGTGGGGCGCGTTTACCGTCAAGCCGTTCATGCCGACGGTGTTTGGTGAAGGCAAGGTTGCGCAATTCAGCACCTACTCCTACCCCTATTATGGTTACGCAATGCTGGTTGTTTCGGCGGCTGCCGGGCTGGTGGCAATGCTGCTGCGCCGCAAGCAGATGCGCGAGCAAGGATGATGATGGTTGTGCGCAATGTCTGGCGGATGGCGATTCCGGCGCTGCTCTTTTTCGGCGCGGATACCTTGCAAGCCGCCGCGCCCGGAGCAGGCGGCACACCCGACTTGAGCACCGCGCCGCGCGTTACCGTTGATGGCCCGGTGCATTTGATCCCCCTGCATGAACGCGACAAACGCATCCACGGCCTGACGCCCTTCCAGGCGTTGGTGGATGCCGCCCCCGCAGGATCGACGCTGCGCCCCAAGCCGGGCAATTACGCAGGCCCAGTGCTGGTCAACAAGCCGTTGACCATAGAAGGCGGCGGCAAGGTCACTATCGACGGTGGCGACAAAGGCACCATCTTCGTCCTCGAAACCAACGGTGCGACGCTGCGTGGCCTGCATCTCACCGGCTCCGGCTCGTCGCATGACGGCGACGATGCTTGCCTCAACGTGCGCGGCCACAACAACACCGTCGAGTCGCTGGTCATCGATAATTGCCTGTTCGGTATCGATCTCAAGCAATCCAACAATAACCTGGTGCGCAACAATAGTGTGCGCTCCAAGAATGCCGATCTGGGGGTACGTGGCGACGGGCTGCGTCTCTGGTACAGCATGAACAATCGTATCGAAGGCAACCGGGTGACGGACTCGCGCGACATGGTGGCCTGGTACTCCAACGGCAACCTGTTTCTCAACAATTACGGGGCGCGCAGCCGTTATTCCATCCATTTCATGTTCGCCAACGACAACATGGTCGAAGGCAACCGCTTTTACGACAATTCGGTGGGCATCTATCTGATGTATACCGAAAACATTACCGTGCGCAACAACGTGATTTCCCATTCCAACGGCCCTACCGGGATGGGGTTGGGCTTCAAGGAAGCCAGCGCCGCGCTGATCGAAGGCAACGAGATCATTTATAACGCGCTGGGCCTGTCGGCGGACTTGTCGCCGTTCCAGCCAGACACCAAGATCATTCTGAAAAACAACCGCATCGCCTACAACGGCATCGCCATCGCCTTCAACAGCGACCTGGAAGGTTACGAAGTCACCAACAACATCTTCGAGGGCAACATTACCAATCTATCGGTGGGGGCAGCCGGATCAGGCAAACGCAACATCTGGCGCAGCAATTTCTGGGACGACTACCAGGGCTTCGACCGTAACAGCGACGGGGTCGGCGATACCCCTTACGAACTGTATGCCTACGCCGACCGCATCTGGATGGAAATTCCCGCCGCGCGCTTTTTCAAGAATGCCCCGATGATGGAAACCCTGGATTTTCTGGAACGGTTGGCCCCGTTTTCCGCGCCGGAACTGTTGTTGCGCGACGAAAAGCCGTTATTTCACCGGCCTGCGGGGCACACCAAAGCGGCGCGCAAATCGTGATTGGACGTGCCGGTTAGCCGAATTATGGGAGCATTATCGTGACCACCGAAAATCCGCCGGGCAAACCCCCGGTACATCCCGCGATCAACAAGAAGCGCCTCGAAGAACGCCGCCGTTTCCTGCGCGCCGCCGTGGTCGCCGCCGCCGCGCTGGGTGTGCCGCTACTGGGCTTTACCCCGATGGCGCGCAGTTGGGAGGTGCGGATGCGTCCGCCCGGCGCACTCGAAGAACACGATTTCCTGGCCTCCTGCATCAAATGCGGGCAGTGCGTCCAGGTTTGCCCGGTGGCTGCCATCAAACTTGATGACATTGATCATGGCTTCGGCATCGGAGTCCCCTATATTGATTCGCGCCAGCAGGCTTGTGATTTCTCCTGCGACGCCGTGCAGTGCATCCTGGCCTGTCCGACTGGTGCGCTGACTTACAAAAAGCCGCTGTTTCTGGCGACCCGGCCCGGCGCCAAACTGGCTGCTGCGCCCATCCTGCTCGCCAAGGAAAAAGACGCCGAACCGACTCTCAACCTCAAGGAACGCACCGGGCTGGCCGTGCTGGTGCGGCCCGATGCCTGCCTGGCGCGGCAGGGCAAAGGCTTCAAGGGCATGGCGCGCGGTGCGGATTTCAAGGGAACCCTGCGCTTCACCGCAGTGGACCGCTGGAAACCCATCCCCCTCAAGGATCACCCTTTCGACGTGGCGCTGTGCGACCTGTGTGTGCGCACCTGCCCGATCAAGGGCGCGATTTCCCTGGAAGAGTTGACCGGCGCGGATGGCGTCAAACGTAAAACTCCGGTGGTGCACGAACCCTGTGTGGGGTGTGGCGTGTGTGAAATGGTGTGCCCGCCGGAGCCTGCCGCCATCGTCGTCGAAGCGCGTAAAACCTGGGAGGCGCAGGCATGAGCAAATATTGGGACTCTTTCGCCATCCTGCTTGGACGCGACCCGAAAAAACCGACGGGGGAGCAGGTCGCTCCCGCCGCTCTGGCAATCCACGAAATGAAGCGCATGAACAAGGTGGATTTCGAGGCATTGAAGGAACACGCCCGCGCGCATCGCGCCAAGGGAAGTCCGTGGCGCAACCGCCGCTGGATATTCCTGATCATCACCAACCTCTTGTTCGTGGTGTCGTTCTGGCTGGATATCCAGATACTCGAAGGCGCGCTGACCGCCTCGCGCCTGCTCGGGTTTCACTTGATCGACGTGAATTCCGCGCTGCAAGTCATGCTTGCTCACAAACACCTCATCAACAATCTCATCATCGGCACCGGCACGGTGGTGGTGTTGTGGTTGATCTTCGGCGGGCGGACATTTTGTTCATGGGTTTGCCCCTATCATCTGGTCGCGGAGTTTGCCGAAAAGCTCCATCTGAAACTGGTCGAGAAGAAACTCGTCACCGACCACATCATTCATCGCGGGGTGCGCACCCTGCTGTGGCTGGCCTTTGCGGCGCTGGCCTGGATCACCGGTTACACCGTATTCGAAACCATCTCGCCCACCGGCATCCTGTCGCGCGCCCTGATCTATGGGCCGGGAATCGCGCTGGGCTGGGTCGTGCTGCTACTAGCCTTCGAGGTATTTTATTCGCGGCGCGGCTGGTGCCGCTATGTGTGCCCGATAGGCTTGACCTACGGCTTCGTCGGCGTGTTTTCCCCGGTGCGCGTCAAATACGATCTCAACCACTGTTTCCACGAAGGCGATTGCATCAAGGTCTGCGAAGTCCCGCATGTGCTGGAAATCGTCAAAAAAGGGCGTTCCGCCGAAGTCATCATGGATACCGGCGCGGACTGTACCCGCTGCGGCGCGTGTGTGGACGTGTGCCCGAGCGGCGCGTTGAAGTTCGACGTGAAGGGCCTGAGCAAGCTGATGTGAGAACAATGTTTAATTTTGAATTTTTAATGCTTAATGGCGGTGTGCCTGCGGCACTGCCTGATTTTGTCCTGATTCATCCTGATGTAAGTCAAAGACGCCCCTTCGGGTTTGGTGTCGAATGGCGGCTCGGTGTGCCGAGCGTTTTCCGAGTTTGAAATTGAATGGTGGAACGCCCCAGCGGCGCTCACCAATTAAACATTAAGCATTCAACACTAAACATTGGTTTCCCCATGCTCCGATTCCAAGGCGTCTCGAAAGTATTCAAGAAAAACCGCGTTCTCGACCACACCGATCTGACTATCGGGCTGGGCGAACGCATCGCGCTGGTCGGCTCCAACGGGGCCGGCAAAACCACGCTGATCCGCTGCCTGCTTGGCGAATACACCCACGACGGCAGTGTTTTGGTCGAGGGCCAAGCCCCCCGTCAGGCGCGCGCCGAAGTCCTGCAAAAAATCGGCTTCGTGCCACAACTCCCGCCGCCGCTGAAAATGCCGGTGGGTCAGTTGGTCAACTTCGCTTCCTCGGTATGCAACAGCGAGCGTTCGCGGATGATCGCCATCGCCACCCGGCTTGGGCTGGATATCGAAAGCGTACGTCATCTGCCTTTCGTCAAACTCTCCGGCGGGATGAAGCAAAAACTCCTGATCGCCATCGCCATGGGCCGCGACAGCAAAATCCTGGTGATGGACGAACCCGCCGCCAACCTCGACCCGGAAGCCCGCCACATCTTTTTCCAATTGCTCGCCGAGCGTCAGGACAACACCACCATGCTGATTTCCAGCCACCGCCTCGACGAAGTCGCGGCGCTGGTCAATCGCGTCCTCGAACTGGATCGCGGCAAAGTGGTGCTGGACGACAAGGTCGCCGACGATGTTTCGTTATCCGGCCTGCTGGCCTGCCGCCTGGTGCTGCGCCGTCCCGAAGCCGCCATTGCGAAGGCGCTGGGAAGCTGGAATTTCCAGGACATGGGTAACGGCGTCGAATGGCAAGGCAAGGTCGCCGGGGCCGACCGCCTGCGTTTCCTGGGCATGTTGTCGCGCTACGTCGGGCTGCTTACCAAGATCAGTCTGGACGAGATGGAGAAAGGAGGGGCATCGTGACGGCGACGAACTACTCCCCCCTTTGGAAAAGGGGGGCGGGGGGGGATTTCAGCGGTGGAGATAATTTAGTCAGCGGGGAAATCCCCCCTAACCCCCCTTTTTCAAAGGGGGGGACTCGCGAGCCGCTCCGCATCCTCATGGGGTTGATATTGCTGTTCGTTTCGGCTGCTTTCCTGGCCGCCTGCTCCGGCGACCCCAAGACCGGCCCGGTGGAAATCAAATGGGATCGTGACGGCTGCACCCATTGCGGAATGGCGCTCTCCGACCGGCATTTCGCCGCCCAGGTGCGCGGCGGGCCGAAAAAACAGGCGTTCAAATTCGATGACATCGGCTGCGCGGTGGAATGGTTGCAAAAGCAGACATGGGCCAGCGACGCCGGCACGGAAATCTGGGTGATGGACTATCGCGAAGGCAAGTGGATCGATGCCCGCAAAGCCCGCTACATCGGCGGCAAAACCTCGCCGATGGCCTATGGCTACGCCGCGCTGGTCAATGAAGCGCCAAACAGTATCGATTTTGCCGAGTTATCCCGACGGGTGCTCGCCAAGGAAAACCGACAAGGACTCAAATAATGAAACATCTCTGGCTCACCGCCAAACTGGATATCGTCGAATCCCTGCGCTCGCGCTGGTTCATGATCTACAGCCTGGTGTTCGGCGGCATCGTCGCCCTGCTGTTCGCCTTCGGCCTCACCGAGTCGCGGGTATTGGGTTTCATCGGCTTGTCGCGCCTGTTGGTCACCTACATCCAGCTCTCCATGGCGATCCTACCGATTTTCGTATTGATCACCACCGTACGTTCGGTAGCCGGCGACCGCGAAGCCGGCGTTTTCGAATACCTGCTGTCGCTGCCCGTCTCATTGTCCGCCTGGTTCTGGGGCAAGATCGTCGGGCGCTACCTGGTGGTATTCACCCCGGTATTCCTCGCAATGCTCGGCGCGGCGCTGTGGGCGCTGGTGATGGACATCGAAGTGCCGTGGAGCATGTTCCTCTTCTACACCGGCTTGCTTGCCGCAATGGCCTGGTGTTTCCTTGGCATGGGCATGTTGATCTCCTCGATGGCGCGCACCACCGACGTGGCGCAAGGTGCGGCCTTCATGTTATGGCTCACCATGCTGCTGTTCCTCGACCTCATCCTGCTGGGCGTCATGATCCAGGGCCACATCGCCCCGGAAGCCGCAGTGGGCGTGGCTCTTGCCAATCCCCTGCAAGTCTTCCGCACCGCCGCGCTGATGCTCTTCGACCCGCAACTGGTCGTCCTCGGCCCTTCCGCCTTCGTCATCTTCGACCACTTCGGTGCCACCGGCTTCATGGCCTACGGGCTGATCTACCCGACCCTGCTGGGGACGATCTGCGCGTTTATCGGGTATCAGTTGTTCAAGCGGGGCGACCTGCCTTAAGAGCAGAGCTTAGTGTTTTGCGTTTGGTTGGCGGATGTGGTTTGTATATGGGTTGAGCTTCCCGACGTAGAATAGCGGCATGTCCCCTGTTCTGGAGGTCTCATGAATTTCCATATCGAATACGAGCGTGAAGCCGATGGTCGTTGGCTTGCGGAAGTGCCTGAAATACCCGGAGTGCTCACCTACGGCGCGACCGCCGACGAGGCCATGGCGAAAGCGGAAACCCTGGCACTCCGCGCGCTTGCCGAACGCATAGAAAGCGGTGAAAGCCGCCCCATCCCCATCAATATTCAACTCGTGGCGGCATGAGCCAGTGGCCTTCAGCGAAGGCCAGGCGCGTACTTGCTGCGTTGTGCAGTATCGGCTGGGAAATCAAGCGCCAGTCCGGTTCTCACCGCACCTTCGCACCTTGTCACGCACCGGCTGGCCTGATTTCGTATTTGCATTCCACGACGGCGAGGAAATCGGTCCACGTATGCTTGCCAGAATCGCGAAACATACCGGATTGACGGCGGAAGACTTGTAGGCCGAGAGGAATAAGCCATGACCAAGAAAATCCGTCTTGCCGATTTGCCTGATTTTGATGCAGCCGCATATCTCGACAGCAAATCCGGGCAAGGCGGGTATTGGTAACCTTATCAATCCTCACACCCCATGACACCCCAACAATTCATCCAGAAGTGGCAAGACAGCACCCTCAACGAACGGCAAAGCTATCGCAGTTCACCGACCTATGCGCCCTGGCTGGCGTTCCCCCGCCCTCGCCGGCCTCGGTGGACGACTACTGTTATGAACGCGGCGTCACCAAAACCATTGCCGCGCAACGCCTGAACGAATTGCGCGAAAACTGGCTCAATCCGCCGGAGTGGATGGATTGGCAGCGCACCCCGGAAGAAGAAAAAGCCGGTTATCCCGCCCGGTCGCCAAACCCGGCTTTGAAGTCGACCTGAAAAAGCGCCCCCTGACCAACTGAGGTAAGCTGAAAAGAATGGACACCAACGTTTTGTTAAACTTGAGACGGAGG
>CAYVIN010000065.1:0-23275 GCA_964451375.1 uncultured Sulfuricella sp. | reverse complement strand
GCACACTTCCAGGGCGCGCTGGAGGCGCTGGGCGTCGGTCGGCTTCAGACGCGCGGCGGTGGCCGGGTCAAGTGGCGCGAGTTCGGCGTGGAGCGCCGACCAGCCGAGGCGGGCCGCCTGTTCGTCGAGTTCGGCGCGCAATGCGGGATCGGCTTCCGGCAGGTCGCTTAAGCCTTCGCTGAGCGCCTTGAAATACAGCATGGTGCCGCCGGTCAACAGGGGAATCCGGCCCGCCGCGCAAATTTCCGTAATCAGCGCCAGGGCGTCGCGATGGAACTGGGCGGCGGAATAACTTTCGCTGGGCGGAATCAGGTCGATCAGGTGGTGCGGCGCGACGCGCAAGGTTTCGGCGTCCGGCTTGGCGGTGCCGATGTTCATGTCGCGATAAACCAGCGCCGAATCGACGCTGATGATTTCGCAAGGCAGATGGCGCGTGAGTTCGACCGCCACGCCGGTTTTGCCGCTGGCGGTAGGCCCCATCAGGAATATCGCGGGGGGAAGCTGGGTGGAGGTGGACATGGGGGCGGATTTTACCTTGTCGCCGGGGCAACGTCCTGCTCTTCGTATTTTCGGCAGAACAACCTTTCCCGCACCAGGCGGCGATCCCTTCCGTAGGGATAACTTCAGCGCCGGTTTGCATCGCCTGGGTTATTACGTTACCTTGCCGAACCGACTTAAATCCTTAATAAACCGCCATGACTACATCAAATGTTTCGGTAGAGTCCCCATCTGGCGTCGGCGGATTTCCCGGCAAACTGGTATTGACCGTTGTGCTTGCCAACCTGCTGGTGTTTGCTCTGGCGGCGTTGTCCTTGAGCCAAAGCCAGCGGCAATATCAGGAACGCGCCGAGATCACCGCCAACAACCTGACCCAGGCGTTGGAAAACCACCTCGCGGGGATTTTTGACAAGGTCGATATCGCCCTGCTGGCGACGGTTGACCACGCGGAAAGTTTTTATGCCGGGCGTCTCGATGGCGCCGGCCTGAACGCCGCTCTCGCCCGCCAGCAAGCGCGTCTGCCCGAACTCGACAGCCTTCGGGTGTGTGATGAACACGGGCTGGTCAGTTTCGGCCCGGGGATTCCGGCGGGGAAAAAAGTCGATATTTCGGATCGGCCCCATTTCATCCGGGTGCGTGACGACGCCCACGCCGGGCTGGTCATCGGTAAGCCGATATTCGCCCGCATCAACCAGAAATGGGTGTTGCCGATTGCGCGCCGCGTCAATCATCGCGACGGGACTTTCGCCGGAATGGCCTATGCCTTCATCCCGCTGGAAAATTTCCACAAATCCTTCGCCACCCTCAATGTCGGGGCGCGCGGCATCGTCACCTTGCGCGACAACAGTCTCGGCATCGTGGTGCGTCATCCCGAACCCAAGGGTATCGGCAGCGTGATCGGGCAAACCGCCGCGCCGCAGCCCTTGCAGGAAATGCTCAAGGCGGGACGGAATGCCGGAACCTATTTGTCGCTGTCTACCGTGGATGGCGTCGAGCGGACATTCTCCTACCGGCGGATCGGCAACTATCCTTTCCTGATCATCGTCGGCCTGGCGAGCGATGATTATTTCGCCGAGTGGCGCAGCGACGCCGCCAAGTTGCTGCTGTTGGCGGGACTGTTTTTGCTGGGGTCATTGATTGGCGCAACGCTAATCTATCGAACCGGAAAACATCGGCTGGCGGCAGCCAATGCCTTGCGCGAAAGCGAGTACCGTCTCAACCAGCTTTTTGAAAACATGAGTAGCGGCGTAGCGATTTACCGTCCCATCGCGGGCGGTCAGGATTTTGTTTTCAGCGCGTTGAACCAGGCGGTGGAACGCATCGAAAAAGTGCGCCGCGCGGATTTGATCGGCAAAAAAGTCACCGAGATTTTCCCGGTTGCGCAGGAATCCGGCCTGATCGAGGTATTCAAACGGGTGCTGGCGAGCGGCGAGGCGGAAAGTTTTCCGCTCAGCAGTTTCTGCGACGGGCAGATGACCATGTGGCGCGAAAACTATGTTTACCGGCTGCCGGGCGGCGAAATCGTGGCGATCTACGACGACGTTACGGAACGCAAACAGGCCGAGGAAGCCCTCCTCGAACAGGAAAAACGCTTCCGCGCCTATTTCGAGCGCTCCATGGTCGGCATGGCGACCACCAGCCCAACCAAGGGCTGGCTCGATGTCAACGACGCCTTGTGCGCCACCTTGGGCTACCCGCGCGAAGAACTGGTTCGCATGACCTGGGCGGAACTGACTTTTCCCGAAGACCTGGCCCCTGACGTTGCGCAATTCAACCGCCTGCTCAGCGGCGAAATCGACGGCTACGCGATGGACAAACGCTTCATCCACAAGGACGGGCATCTGGTTTATACCCGTATGGCGGTGCGCGGGGTGCGCAAGGGTGACGCCGTGGATTATCTGGTGGCGCTGGTGGAAGACATCAGCGAACGCAAGTTGGCGGAAATCCGCCTGCGCGAGTTGAATGAAAATCTGGAGCAGCGCGTTGAAGTTGAGGTGCAAAAAAACATGGCGCAGGAGCGTCTGCTGATCCAGCAATCCCGCCTCGCGGCAATGGGCGAAATGGTGCATAACATCGCCCACCAGTGGAGGCAGCCGCTGAACGCCCTCGGGCTGCTCCAGGCCAATATTCAGGACGCTTTTGAATTCGGCGAACTGACTCGCGAAAACATGGCGCGTTTCGCCGAAATCGGCCAGCACCTGATCCAGAAAATGTCCTCAACCATCGACGATTTCCGCAATTTTTTCAGGCCCAACCAGGAAAAAACTGAGTTCTCCCTGCAACAGGGCGTGGAGCGCGCCCTGAACATCATCAATGCGAATTTTCACCACGACAATATCGCCGTCGCCTGTTGCTCCGGCGCGGACATTCACGTCATCGGGTTTGCCAACGAATTTTCCCAGGTGCTGCTGAACGTCCTGAACAACGCCCGGGACGCGATTCTGGACAAGCAGATGCCAGACGGAAAAATCGACATCGAACTCGGGCAGGACGGCCCCAACGCCTTCATCGTTATCCGCGACAACGGCGGCGGCATCCCCGCCGAATTGTTGCCGAAAATTTTCGACCCCTATTTCACCACCAAGGACAAAGGCTCAGGTATCGGCCTCTATATGTCGCGGATGATCATGGAACATATGGATGGATTTATCAGCGCAACCAACACCACCGATGGCGCGGAATTCCGCCTGGCGCTGCCGAAAGCCGGAGGAGCGACAGCGGCGTAATGCGTCGCCCGGAATGTTAGTGAATACTATCGCTGCATAGCCCGTGGAATGGCGATGTATACAAAATCGTTGCGGGATGCGGCGGTGCGGGCAAAGCTCGTATTTACCCCACCCGGCGTTTCAGCCATCCCCCGACGAACCATCCCAGCACACCTACCAGCCCCGCGATCAGGCAACCGGTATTCAGGGCGTCAATGGGTATCCGGTCAATCAGGGTGTTGATCTGGCTCCACGGCGCAAAAGGGTGCATTTCGCTGTGCATGAAACTATCGAAAAAAATGTGGGAAAACGTCCCGACCAGCGCCCCGACCAACACCGGCCAGCGCTCGAAGGTTTCCGGCGTGGTCAGCCAGTCAAACTTGTAATAGCTTAGTTCGCGGTTCCAGCGCCGCAGAATGGGACGGCACACAGGCGGCGCGATGAGCGCCGTCGCCAGGCCGATGAACAGCGCCGCCAGATAGGTATGGGTCGCGCCGTGGAGGATTTCCGCGCCGCTGAGGATACCCACCAGCGGCTCGATATCCATCGCCACCTGGGCGATACCAAAGGTCAATACGCTGAAACGGCGTCCGCCGAGCGCTTTAAAAACCAGGCCGGGGCCCATGTGGAGGGGGGTGAAAGGCATCGTCGTTGAAAAGGCAGTTGTTAGTGTTGAGTGTTTAATGTTTAGTTGTGGAATGCGCTTCGCGCCTGATCTCATAGCGACGCGCTTTGCGCGGCGACATCACCTAAACACGCAGCATTCAACCTATATTCCTCAGTTGAACGGGTTGGAGTGTGCGGTCTATCGGGTGGAGTGCAAGGCACAACGACGCGGAATGGTTATTCCATTCCAAGGAGTTGCACCCGTCAAGGGCATCACCGCCCTTGTAATCCGGCTAAAGCCGGAACAAGGGCGCGATAACGCAGCAATCCGCCCGAGAAACCGTGCAATCCGGCCCGTAGCGTTGTCTCCAAATGGGTGAACCTCAAATTCCAGACAAAGCTTATTAAAACCAATATCGTATGCCTTATGGCAAGCGGTCAACTGAGGAATATAGGTTCAATATTCAAAACGGTTTATATCCAACAATTATCAGGCAAAAACAACCGAAACCTGTCCGGTGAGTTGCGAGCCGGAATCGCCTTTGACGACGATTTCCACGTCACGCCCCAGCTTGGTCAGGTATTCCAGCATCTTCGCCTCGGAAATACCGCGAAACTGCCCGCGCAGCATATGGGACAACTTGGGCTGCGTCATGCCCAGCAATTGGGCCGCCTGAGTCTGGGTCAAGCGGCGCTGCCTGATGATCTCGGAAATTTTTCCGGCAAGCTGCGCCTTGACCAGCATTTCCGCAGGATCGGCGATGCCCAGATCGGCATAAACATTGGTGCTGCCCGTTTCGATTTCAGTCATGGGTTTCTCCTTCAGCATGGATGGCGGCGAGTTTCAACCGGCTTTCGATCAAGTCCATGTCCGGTTTCGGCGTCTCGCTCGCTTTATGCGATTTTTTCTGGAAACAATGCAGGACATACACCCGGTTTTTATACTTGACCGTATAAACCGCGCGATAGGTGTTGCCATCATCGTCTTCCACCACTTCCACTACACCGGCCCCACCAAATCCCCTGAGCGGTTTTGCCTGCGCGTGTTTGAGTCCAACCTGAGCCAAGTACAAGGCATAGCCAAATACATCAATCACCGTCTCGGGCATGGATAGAAGGTCTTTTTTTGAAGACCCGACCCACTCCAACGGTCTGATTTTTTGGGTATCCATTTCTTGATTATATACAAACAGGCATTAACGGCAACGCTGTTTACTCTACCTACTCCGTCGGCTCTCCGCCCCGCTGCAAACTGAGGATCAGGCAAACGCCGTCGGCTACGTTGCGGGCGGTGATGGTGCCGCCCATTTTGGCCATGTAGGTTTTCGCGACGAATAGGCCCTGGCCGCGATTGGCGGGGGCTGTGGCGTCGGAGGGGCCGGATACGCCGTATTCGAAAATTTTGTCGATCAGGTCGGCGGGGATGGCCGGGCCTTGATTGCAGATGGTGATCTGAACCGGGTTTTCGGCGGCGTCCAGGGTGATGGTGATGGGGCTGCCCGGCAGGCGGTGGCGCTCGGCGTTGCGCAGGATGTGGGTGACCACGTCTTCCAGCGAATATTCGTCGGCCTTGACCCACAGCGGCGCGGCGGCGGGCGTGTAGCACACGTCCGGGATGCCGGCACAGGGGGCGTTGGCGGCGACGCTGCTCAAGAATGCGTCGAGGTCGATGACCTGGTCGCGCAAGGTGGTGGCCTGAAAGGCTTCGCTGGGCGAGGCGCTGCCGTAGAGAATACGCACCGCCTGCTGCATACGGTTGATGTAGCGGCTGCTTTCGTCGTGTTCACCGCCGTGCAGCGCCAGCAGGGATTGCAGCGGCGACATGATTTCGTGGCCGACCGCGTGCCACAGGTCTTTTTCCTGCTCGGTGCGGATGCGTTCCCGCGCCACGTCTTCGCGCACCCGCTCCAGCAGGTCGCCGAGCGCCCCGGCGAGTAATCCCAGTTCGTCGCGGCTGCGCAGGTCGGTGAGGTCGAGTTGCTCGAATCCGCCCGCGCCGCGCACCGACTGCGAGACGTTCACGGCGCGCCGGGTGAGTTCCTTGATGCGGCGGATAATCAGCATTTCGATCACCATCCACACCAGCAAAATCCCCAGCAACATGGCCCCGACGAACCAGGAAACCCGCGTCGCAACCGCATTCAGCCCGGCCTGGGTATTGGCCGCGTCGCCGCTCAGGCGAATTTGGTAATCGCCAAGCGGGGTGGCGATGGTTTCGGTGATTTCGATGGGGCGGTCGTCGCCTTCCACCGGCAAGCGACGGATCAGGCCGTCGAGCAGGTGTGAGCCGCGCTCGGGGAATTCGTCGCCGCCCGCCAGGCGCAACGCCGCCTGGGTTTGCGGCAATTTGGCGATGCTCAGGGTTTCGCCGGGCAACAGCAACGTCGTCAGGCTGCTCAGGGTAAAGGGCGGCGCGGCGCTGCTCGCATCGCTATCCAGCAGCGGCGCGCCGTCACCGGGCGGGAGGACTTGTAAATGCAGGCGTATCTGCTCGAAACCGGGCGGCGGCCAGGCCGGTTTGGCCCCGCTGAACAGGGCTTCGCGCCACACTTCGACGGGCACCCGCAGGGAAAAGAAGGTATTGCGTAAACACGGGACTTCCTCGTTGCCCGCACATTGCGGGTTTTGCCACAACCAGCCGCGAAAATCCTTGTCGGGCCGCACCAGGATGCGCGTTTCGTCCGCATCGGCAAAACCGGTCAGCCGCCCTACCGTGCTTTTCTGCGCCATGCTCAAACCATTACGCAGCAACTCGAAAGGCGCGACCCAGCGATATTCCCGTTCGCCCAGCTCAACGTGGAGACGCACCCGGTGCGCCTGCGTCACGTCGCTGTCGCCGGGCTGGTGGGGAACCAGCGGCGGGGCGCTGAAGCGCCCGGTGAGATAAATGAATCCACCCGCCCAGGGATTGCTGCCGATGGCCGCGCAAATCGCCGCTGCCGGCGGGTAACGCACCTCGCAGCCGGACATTTCCACCGCCTGCTGCACCTTGTAGCGGTCGTCGAAATCCAGTGAGGCGAAGGGCAGCAGCAAAGGCCGCAAGGGGGTGAGATGGTCAGCCTGGAATTGCGGGTTGAGCAGCGCCAGTTGCCCGGCGGGATGATGCAGGCGAGCGACGATTTCGGCGCTGGTTTTGGCGAAATTGTGGCGGTAATTGCGGTAGCCGAGTTCCTTTTCCTCCCACAGCAGATACAACGCCATCGCCAGCGTCGCCAGCGCGAGCAGCAGAAACGCCCCACGAAACAGGATGCGCAGGCGGAATGAGGCGATGCCCATTACTTTCATTGCTCCACCCAGCGGAAGCCCCGCATAGGCACGTTTTCGATGCCGTCGAAAGCCGGGTCGATTTCGCGGAAGGCGTCGCGGATGGTGCTCACGTGTTTGCGGATGTTGTCGCGGTTGCGCCCGCTTTTCACGACGCGATACAGGTCGTCGTAGGACACTACCTGGCCGCGCTGCTGATACAGCGCGGCCAGGATGCGCTGCGCGGTGAGCGGCAGATTGACGCGCTGTCCGCGCCAGGTGGGCGCGCCTTGGCGGAGCGGGTCAAGCGAGAGTTCAGCGGTATCCGCGACTGGTGGCGTGGCGCTACGGCGCTCGCGGGTGGCGCGCAGGATTTCCAGAAAGGTATCGACGAAGTCACTTTCCTCGAAAGTGGTTTTTTGCAGGTAATCCCAGGCGTCGAGGGCTTTCATGATGCTCCGGTAGATCGTCGCCGGCATCGCCGACACCACCAGCACCGGCGTACCGTGGCCCTTGTTGATGGCGTTGATGAGCGCCACCCCGGCGTGACGTTCCCGCCCCAACTCGATATCCAGCACCACCACATCGTAATCTTCACGCGCCAGCGCGGCCTCCGCATCATCGCGGGTGAACCACTGTTCCACCCGGATACCCGGCTTGGCCGCCTCGATCCAGCCCTTGAGCTGGTTGCTGGTAGGCACATCGTCTTCGATGACTGCGACTTTTTCCATGAGGATTTCTCTCTATTTTCCATATCTGGGCGAAGACCGGAGTTCCCTGAACCCTCACCACAACAACTAAACACTCAAAACCAAACACTGCTTTTGACCAAGATTATCCCTTGAACCCGACCTTCCCGGTGTGAGTTTTTCTTCCGTCGGCGGAAGAGCCGCGCCGTTGCCGGAATACACTCTCCCGGCGTCGCCATTGTTGCTTCCGGGGGCTGCCGCGCATGATGCACTCCAGAACGACCAAAGCCTGGCTGGCCGTTCGGCGCAACACCTTTCCAGGTTTTTGATAGGGAGAAAAATCATGTCGGAACGCATCAAAATCATCGCACTCAGCGTGGGCAAGGCTTTTGCAAAACCCTTGGGCAGCGTTGCAGCCCTCGCCGCTACGTCTTATGGAACCCTGCGCAGCAAAAGCGTCGCGCTGGCTTTCGTCGGCCTGTTCGGCGCGGGCGGCTATCTACTCTACGCCCATCCCCCGCTGGAAACCGTGCCGCCCGGCGCGGTGGGCATTCGCACCAATTCGTTCACGGGCGGCAGCACCGAAGTGCGCCAGGGCAACTTGTGGGTGCTGCCGGGGCTGCACAGCCTGCGCGTGGTTTCGTTACGCGACCAACTCTATCGGGTCGAACAGCAAGGCACACCGTTCCAGTCGGTGGAGGGGCTGTCGCTGGGGGTGGACATCGCGGTGCGCTACGCACTCGACGCGACCCGCCTGAACGGCCTCAGCGCATTGCCGCTGGACGTGAACGGGCAGGTCGTCGCCCCGGCGGTGCAGGGGGTGATTTACCGGATCTTCGCGGCTTACACGGTGCGCGAAATCTTCTCCAGCAAACGCGCGGAAATCCAGCAGAAAATCGAGAGTGAACTGAAGCCGGTGCTGGCGGCGGATGGCATCCTGCTGCGCAACGTGTTGATCGGCAAGGTGGAGCTGCCGGCGGACTACCGCAGCGGGATGGAAAGGCTGCTGGCCGAAGAACTGGAAAGCGAAAAAATGCGTTACACCCTGGAACTCAAGGACAAGCAAGTCAGGGAATCGGAACTGGTCGCCAGCGCCGACAAGGCGCGCCGCGAGAAAAACGCCGAAGCCGCCGCGCTGGAGCAGGTGATCGCCGCCCGCGCGCAGGAAGAATCGATGAAACACGTCTTGCCCTTCAAACAACGCCAGATCGAGCAGCGCCAGTTGGAGGCCGAAGCCGAAAAAATCACCCGCATCAAGGCCGCCGAAGCCGCCGCCCAATCACGCCGGATTGAAGCCGAAGCGGAAGCCGATTCGCGACGCAAGCTGGCCGATGCTGAAACTTACCGCCTCGACAAGATCGGCAAACTCAACAGCGAGCAGATGGCCCGCGACGGCGCGATCATCGCCCAGAATCCGCTGTTGATCCAGAAAACCATGGCCGACAAATTGTCCGACAAGATTTCCGTGATTATCGCCCCGCCCCCCGCCGACGGCGGCTTCATCGGACAAGCCCTGCTCGGCGGCGCGGCCAAACGCGCCCGCGAAGCCGCCCCGGTCGCGCAAAACGTTCAGCAAGAGGAGGAATAATCATGTTGCTCGCCGCCCTCACCACACTCGCCATCGTCAGCCAGGATCAGGTTCCGTTGCGCGCCGCACCCGACAAAAACGCAGCCCCCCACGCCGTGTTGTGGCAGGGCGACAACCTGGAAATTCGCGGCGCAAAGCATGAATACCTGCAAGTCTACGACCACCGCCGCGAACGCGCCGGTTACGTGCGCGCATCCCAGGTGCGCAAGATTTCCGTCGCGCCCCAGGAATCCGCCGACCTGCTGGCGGTGCTGCGCTTTCTCAAGGACACGCCGGGCGCGGAGGCGCTGGGCATCGCCTACGCCGCCGCCTACCTCAAGGCCGCGCCCGCTGAGGCCATCGACGCGGAACCCTTCGACGCCCTCGGCGGCATGGCCGAACGCCTTGCCGCGCGGGCCTCGGCAAACAACCCGGCCAAGGAACTCGCCGGCCATCTGGAAGTGGCGAGCGCTTACGGGGTGAACTGGAACACTTTCGAGATCAACGGGCGGATGCGCACCTGCTACAACGGCGAAGCCTACCGGCGCGTGCTGGCCCTGTCCGCCAACGAAGAACAGCGCGCCCGCGCAGCACTCGGCGTAACCCGCCACGACTGCCTCGATCCCGCCCAAGGCCCCGCCGAACGGCTTGCCACCGACCTGTGGCGCGCCGAAGTGCTCGACAAGGTGACCGGCGCAACCCTGCCCGCCTACCTGAAAAATCGCCTGCATCTGCGCCGCGCCGGGGTATGGGCGGCGCTCGCCCACCATTACGCGCGGCGTGGCCTGCCTGCTTTGGCTGCCGGCGAACGCGCCGTGGCGGAACTGGCTGCGGTACAACCCGCCGAACTTGCCGAAAACGACGCCTACGCCTATGCCGACGCCGCCGTGCGGGTCGGCGCATCGCGCTGGGCCGCCGTCGCGGACGCCCCCACCGGTCAGCCGCTGAGCATCGCCATCAGCCCCGGCCAGCCGGGTGAAACCTGCATCACCCTGCTCGACGCGAAGCGCAGCCCCGCCGTAGCGCTTGCCAAACGCTGCACCTACGGGGTGGTGTGGCCGTCGTCAGTGACCGTCCACCCGCAAGGCAACGCCCTCGCCCTGGCCGTGCAGCCGCTGCCCGCCTGGCGCGAACTGTGGCTGTTCCACAAAAGCGCCGACACCTGGTTAATCGACGTGCTGCCGCCCGCCGCCAGCACCCCCGACGCGGGCTACCTGGAATTCGCCGGCTGGACGCCTGAGTCCGGGCAGTTCCTCGCCGCCCGCGAAACCCTGAGCGAAGGCCGCCACAAACGCAGTTTTGAGGTCATCGACATGACGACGCTGGAAGTCCGCAAACAAGCCGACAAACCCGGCTCCCTCGGCCTCTTCTACCGCTGGCAAAGCCCGGCCTGGAAGAAACATACGGTGAGTTTGCGGTGAGGTGGAAATGGGAGTCTGGGCATTCCGGCAGCCGGCGCTTGAGGAAGCGTTGCCAAGTGCAGAAAGTTGTTTGAATTTGCTTCCTGCGCCGTATCAAAACTTGGAACAAAGATGTGTGCATACGGTAGCTCCGGCGGGAGAGGGCCGGGGTGAGGGTGCCGAACCCGGATTCGGGAAAGCGTCTATTTACCGCAAATGGGCAAACCAAAACGCCCCCAATCTCAAAAAATCCGCGTCAACAATGGCGCACCGCCGACGCTTTGTTGATCTTCGATGAGTTTGGTGGATAACGCGGCGCAGTCTATGCCCTGCATCGAACCGGCGGCGTTCTGATAGACGCCCTGCAAGGTCATGCGCAAGCCGAGATCGGAAAACTGTGCGGCATAACTCGCGGAACAGGCGCCGGCTGCCGCCGTACCAATCAGTGCGGAACTCTTGCCGTCAGCCGCCAACTGACCGACCGAATACGTCAACACATACAGGGTCGCGTTCACGTATTGCCCGTTACCCAGCTCAACGCCGCCGCCAGCCGGAGCCGGGATATTTTGCACCACCACCAGGGTATTGCCGTTCTGGTGGACAGTGACGAACTGGCTGGGATCGGCTGCGGAAACATAAATTCCGCCAACCTGCGCCTGTACCGCCGAACTCAACATACACCACACCAACACACCAAACAGCTTGTTCATACAACCTCCTCGGGAACAGGGTGGAAAGCCCTGAATGTTATCCGCAACGCAGCGGAAATGTACCTGTGAACAATCACGGACATGACGCAACAGGATGATTTAACTCAACAATGCTTTAAAAAAATGGATTGACGTAGCGCAATAGCCGCCTCCGCACAAGCCACTGCCCGGAAACCCGCACCCCGCCTTGCTCTCAGGGCATATCGCCGTCCCACCTGCGTTAAAGCGATAGTAGTTACTAACATTTATGGGCGGGCTGCATCGGCGCGTTGCAAGACAATCACCAACACGCCGCCGAGCAGGCCGAAAAACAAGTCGGCAAGCGTATCCGCGACGCCCAGATTCATTTTCGTCCCCAGCGCGACATCCGACAAAAACTCCAGAAATTCCCAGACTATCGCGGTCATCGCCGTCAGTCCCAACGCAAGCAGCTTGCGAACCAATGCCGGAATCTCCTCGACCAGCGCCTGACCGTGATTGATCGCGCACAAGAAGAAATAGGTAATCGCCGCCCCGCCAAGAAAATGGGTCGGCATGTCCAGCCACGGGTATATCAAATAAGCGTTAAATCCCTTCGCCGCGATGGCGTAGAAAAGCAATACCAGCAGGGGCGCCCATGCCGACTGATGGATGGCTTGTTTTAACCAGAGCTTCATTGGGAATCCTTCCGTTGATGTTTATGGGCATCTCTAAAAATTCACTTCTGTGGGATGAAGCGCAAGGCGCCGCGCAGTAATCGATGGGGGGCAGTCTTGATTGATCCAGCCTGACTTCGCTGGTCTTCCCTTTTCACAGGCCACAAAAATGTTAGCCCTGAAAGAAATCCTACCTGAACTGCGGCTAACCTGTAACCTGTGAAAAGTATCAGGTGTGCAGTCGCTTACCGGGACGGCCAAGTCTGGCGCGGCATGATTTTCATGAACCGGGGAAAATTATCGAAAAAATCTCGAAATCCCTTTCCACTCGTCATTTTTATCTGGTGTTCAGCCGATCTCTCATTCGCGCCAACCTGCTTCTTGCCCCAAACCATGGCCTCCCACCCCGACATCCTTTAGAATCCCGGCACTTCTTTTTCTTTCTGCGGTGGAGGCGTTACCCTTCCCGCCGCGCTTTTTGCACAGGAACCCTCATGAACGTCGAAACCCTGCGTTACCGCAACGGCAAGCTGGAGATGATCGACCAGCGCGTGTTGCCGGCCCATTTTGAATATCTGCCTTACGATTCGGCGCAGAGCGTCGCGGAGGGTATCCGCAGCATGGTGGTGCGCGGTGCGCCGGCCATCGGTTGCGCGGCGGCTTATGGGGCGGCGCTGGAGGCGGTGCGCTTGCAGGCTTTGCCGGCTGCCGAGTTTGCCGCCGAACTGGAGCAGGGCTTGAGTGTGCTGGCGGCGAGCCGGCCTACGGCGGTGAATCTGTTTTGGGCCATCGAGCGGATGCGCCGGGTGTGGCGCGAGTGCGGGGCGGCGGCTCCGGCGGATATCGCCCAGCGTTTGCTGGAAGAGGCCCACGAGGTGCTGGCGGAGGATATCCGCATCAACCGGGCGATGGGGGCGCATGGCGCGCTGCTCTTGGCCGACGGGGCGCGGGTGTTGACCCATTGCAACGCGGGGGCGCTGGCGACGGCGGGCTGGGGCACGGCGCTGGGGGTGATTCGTTCGGCGGTGGAGGCGGGCAAGAAGATTTCGGTGATTTCCGACGAGACCCGGCCTTTTCTCCAGGGAGCGCGCCTGACGGCCTGGGAGATGGTGCAGGAGAAGATTCCGGTGACGCTGATTACCGACAACATGGCCGGGCATTTGATGGCGCACGGCGAAGTGGATGCGGTGGTGGTCGGTACCGACCGGGTCGCGGCCAACGGCGACGTGGCGAACAAGATCGGCACTTATATGGTGGCGGTGCTGGCGCGACGCCACAACATTCCGTTTTACGTGGCCTGCCCGCTTTCGACTATCGACCGGAATATTGCAAGTGGCGCGCAGATTCCCATCGAGGAGCGCGATGCCGCCGAGGTGAAGGGCTTCCGCGATTGCCAGTGGGCCGCGCCGGGGGTGAATATCCGCAATCCGGCTTTTGACGTGACCCCGGCGGAACTCGTGACAGGCTTGATCACCGAAAAGGGGGTGGTGCTGCAACCGGATCGCGACAAGGTGGCTGCGCTGTTTAACTGAGGATATGCACATCATGAACAAGTTGCTGTGGGCGGCGTTGGCGATTTTGCTGGGATTGGGCGGTTGTGCGTCGAAGGAGGCCTTTCGCGGCGAGGAATTCAAGGAGGAATCGCCGTTTTTGCGCAACTTCCGCGCTACCCCGGCGAAGGCTTGCGAAAGCGCGCAGATGGCGCTGTTGAGCCAGGGCTACCGGATCAGCGAGTCCGGCGCGAAAGGAACAACCGGGCAAAAGGATTTCCAGGTGGACAGCGAAAATTACGCAGTCATCGAAATCAAGGTGGTATGTATGGAGCGCGGGGCGGGAACCATCGTATTCGCCAACGGGGTGCAATCCAAATACGAATTACGCAAGTCCCGCCAATCCACGTCGCTGGGCATCCCGGTGCTGGGGGCGATTTCCCTGCCTACCGGTACTGCGCCGGAATCGCTGGTGAAGGTGGGTTCGGAAACAATTTCCGATTGGGAGTTTTATTCAAGCTTTTTCGATCTGGTCAGCGGTTATCTGGAATAGCGGGCTGCGCTCATAAAAAAAGCCCGTTCGGCGTGAACCGACCGGGCTTTTTTTCGCGTAAGCGTTTAAAAGGGTTGTGCATACCAAACAAATGCAAACACTCAATATAACAACTTGTATTTAATGGGATTACATGATTATGCAATCACAGATTTCCCTGTTAACGTAAACATAATGGCATTTCCTCAAGGATTTGTTGCTACTTTACATCTGGGGTCGGTTGGCAATAGTGGAGTCCAACGGGTTAAGCAGCGAGCAGATTTTGATAGTATCGCGGCGTGAAGACGGCGGGTGACAAGTATCCAAGACGTGCCTGTTTCCGCTGCCGGTTGTAGAAGACCTCGGTGTACTCGGTGATCTCCTGCGTTGCCTGTGCCCGGGTGCGGTAGCGCCGATGATGCACCAGTTCATTAGAAGCTTTCCATTGGGGCGTTGTCCCAGCAATCTCCCTTGCTGCTCATGGATGCCGTCATGCCAAATTGCATCAACAGCTTCTGAAGTCATGCGCGCAATACTGGCTACCCCGATCCGAGTGGAGAATCAGCCCCCTGGCAGGGCGCTTGGTTGAGGTTGCCCGAAACAAGGCCTGCATGACCAGATTTTTCGTCATCCGCTCGCTCATGGCGTAGCCGACCAGTTCACCGTTGAACAAATCCTTCAGCCCGGCCAAGTACAGCCAGCCCTCGTTAGTAGGGATGTAGGTGATGTCGCTCACCCACGCCTGATTGGGAGCCGCCACGGTAAAGTTACGATCCGGCAGGTTCGGCGCCACCGGCAAGTTATGCTTGGAATCGGTGGTGACCTTGAATTTCCGGCTCTGCTTGCAACGGATACCCAATTTCCTGCGGATGTGCTTGATCCGGTCTACGCCCACTCGAATGCCGTGGTCGGACAGGTCGCTTTGCAGTCGCTCTGGGCCACAAGTCTCGCGGGTACGCTGATGTGCCGCGCGAATCTCGATTTCCAGACGGGCGTTCTCCCGTGCTCGCGGCGACAAAGGCCGATCCCGCCAAGCATAGAAACCACTTTCGGATACTTCAAACACCCGGCTCATCACCGCTACCGGATAGTGCTGTCGCAGAGCTTCCATTTGACCGTACTTCACCGCGACTCCTTCGCAAAGTAGGCCGCCACTTTTATTAACAGGTCGCGCTCCATTCTGACTTCAGCCAGTTCACGCTTGACCCGCGCCAACTCCATTTCCAGATCGGTCAACGGCTTCTGATTCTTACCCACTTCGTCCAACTTGCCCCGGCGTACCGCATAAATCCAGTTCTTCAGCGTCCCTCCCGGCAATGACAGCCGTTTTGCTACTTCCGGGATCGTCAGCCCATCCACCTCATGCAAACGTACCGCCTGCTCCGGAAATTCCTTCGCGTAAATCCCCTTCGGTATCCGTTCCATCTCTTTCCTCCGTTTACAGCATTTTACTGAAACGTCGGACTCCATTTTTTCCAGCCTACCTCAAACCCGCCGACTTGCTTTATCACGTCGACATCCCCACCGCAAAGACATTCTGAGATGAACATAGTCCCCGAATAAGAAACTCATCTATTTAAGAAGGATGGGTAACATCGTCAACCCCATTCCCCCCCATCCGTTTGAAGGATGGTAGCAAGGCAATAAATCACCCCGCAACTCGAACTGTTGGCGTGATTTTTTTGTTAGGGGTATTTTCGATGAAAGTTTAAAGCAGATGCGATAACATGACGCCGAAAAATATTTTTTGGTGATTTTCTAAAAAATTAGATGATGGGGTAGAAATGAAGACAAGCGCAAAACTCGTGGTATTTGGCCTTTCCTTGGTTCTGGCTCAGTTGGCCTCTGCAGCGGGCGGGATTGTCCTAATCAAGGAAGACGAAGCACGTTTACCGGCTTACGAGGGAAAGCTTGAAAAACGCGCTCTAACCCGCGGCCCAGGCATCTCTGTGGAGTCCCCCACCTCCGACGCAAATATTGTCCAATCGCCCTTCAAGCTGAAGGTCAATTTTGAGCCGCGTGGCGGCGCGAAAATCAATCCGGAAAGCGTGAAGGTTACCTACCTGCGTAACCCCACTGTTGACCTTACCGATCGGATTACCACCAGCGTGAGTGAAAAGGGAATCAACCTGTCCGGGGCTGAAGTCCCCCCCGGGGAACATTTCATCCGTGTCAGCGTGGCCGATAGCGACGGTAGAAAATCCAGCACCGATTTGCGCATACAAGTCGCAAAATGAAGTGCCCCTATTGCGCTAGCGAGATAGACGCGGCGGCCTTGCTGTGCGTACATTGCGGCAAGGACTTGTTCTTCTTCCGCCCTCTGCTGGAAAAAATCGGGGCATTGGAGTCTAAACAGGAAGCGCTCTCACAACGTATCGCTGAACTGGAAACACGGCCAGTTAGCGGAACGGTTTCTGCTCTCGAACCGGACAACCAACAAGCCGAACTTGCGCGACGCCTGGATGAACTGGAGGCGAAGTTAACCACCGGAATATTATCGACGGGCGCTACGGAAACTCTGCTACCACCGACTTCCGAATCAGCGCCAGAGATTGCGCTGCTTTCACCTTGGCGCGACTGGCTGGTTTGCCTGCTCGCACCGTTGCTCCTGTTGCTGATTGCCCATCTGCTGATTACCGTGGCGTATGACCTTAACGTGGTGTGGTTGCGCGTCGTTTCCTTGCTGATTCCCCTTCCCTTCGGCTTCCTGCTTATGGTCGGGGAAAAACGCAACTGGTGGTTTGCATTGCTTGCCGCTTGTGGTTTGGGGACTGCTGCGGTCATGGGGATGAGTACCGTTCTCCATCTTGTCGATGGCTCCCCAATACTGCCACAGGATAAGCGGGAGTTTCGTGAACTATTTGAATACATCTCCAGTATCGTTTTCAGTTTCTCCACCGGGCTGTTGCTAGGGAATATGGTGTGGAAGAGCCGTCAACATTGGACTGCCGGTCCGATGATGGTGCATCTGTCGAAACTGATCAGCAACTCGGAAGCTACCGGAGAAAAACTCCATGCCACCGCCGAAAAAATACAAGAGTGGGCAACGAAATTGGCAGCCGCCGGGTCAACGGTTGCGGCCGCGTATGCCGGGCTAAAGGGGGTTGTGGGAGGGTAAGTCTGGTTCAGAATTTAGCATGATCTGTACGTATGTAACGAAAACAAGATAGTGGTGTAGTAATTTTCATAATTGTCGGTGCTAATTAAAGAAAGGGGAAGGCAATGAAGCTTGCATATAAGGGCATATGTTGGAGATTGGCAGGGGTGGCGGGGGTTGCGCTGGGATTGACGGGGTGCGCGACAACAGTCAAGCCTTCTTATGTCGACACCAGCGGTGGAAAGATCAAATCCGTCGTGGTCTACGCTAAATTCAAAAACTCCCTATCGAATAGCCCTTCTGACGAGGCACTCTCAGCGGCCCTCTCGAGTGCGATTTGCAAAGGCATTGCTGACAAGGGAGTGCAATGTGAAAGCGCCGTCGCGCATCCGAATGACATTCCTGCAGTCAGCACTATCAATGCCACTCATTTGATCATCGTCAATGGGGATCTGAACGAAGCGAGCTTCGTCACACCCCCGTCTACTTTTTGGAACAGCTGTGCAAACTTCGTCAATAACCAGTGCCAGGGGGCGATGGTCACGACACCGGGTCGGTATATTCCTACTCGCATGTCGATGACGAGCTCGGTGATTGCCAAACAGAATGGGAAAACCATCTTCTTGGAAGACAAGCCGCAATCTTTTGGGTCGGACGAAAGCGATGCCGTTGCTGCAGCAAGGAATCCAGCGAAAGCCTTGATCCAAGGTTTGAAGTCTTCAGGCTTGCTCTAAATCGTGTAAATCTGTTCCTGATCCGTTGTTTTTCCATTTCAATTAAGGAGATCGGTATGTCACTGAAGATGAAGCTGTTGGGAATCGCTGCATTAGTGTTGATCACGCTGTCAGGTTGTGCAACCGTCACGCCCGGTGACCCGGCCAGGGACACGCAATTGAAGAAGTTCTCCTCTCCTGCGGACGGGAAAGCAGGTGTTTATGTTTACCGCAATGAAGTCATGGGCGCCGCTATCGGTATGGACGTCGAAGTCGATGGGCAGCCATTAGGCAGAACGGCTTCCAAGACTTATCTTTATACCGAAGTCACGCCGGGGCCACATCAGGTCAAGTCCAAGGCGGAAAATGAAGATGTCCTGCCACTGGATACGGTTGCAGGAAAACTCTATTACGTGTGGCAAGAAGTCAAAATGGGGATCATGATGGCTCGCACCAAACTCCATCTGGTCGATGAGGTGGCAGGTCAGGCCGGGGTTCAGGAATCGGCGCTGGTGGTTAAATAGCGTTTTGACAGGGGCTTTGCCTAGCATGAGTAATTGCCTTTTAGAAAGTGCATAACGCCTTATTTTCCTTAATCTTTTGCCGCCTAACGCCTTTCTCCAACCATGATTATGAACACATCATTTTCAAAACAAACTTTATTTGTCTCGCTGGTGTTTGCGCTGGCAGGATTGTTCGTCCCTTCCGTTCAGGCCGATACCACCATTGTCATCGTGCGGCACGGCGAAAAGCCCCCACAAGGGCTTGGGCAATTGACGTGCCAGGGGTTGAACCGCTCGCTGGCGCTGGCACCCTTGCTGTTGTCACGATACGGCAAGCCCACGGCAGTGTATGCCCCTAACCCCGCCATACAGAAAATGGATCATGGCGTTCCCTATGCCTATGTCCGTCCGCTGGCAACCATTCAACCATTAGCCATCCGCGTCGGCCTGCCGGTCAACGTGGAATGGGGGATGACCGAAATCGAACCCTTGGCCGCCCGTATTCTCGCGTCGCCCTCTGGAACGCACATGGTGGCGTGGGAACACCATTTGGCCGTGTCATTGGCCAAACATCTGGTAACACGTTTGGAAGGCAATCCTGATGAAGTTCCCAAATGGGCGGATGATGACTTCGACAGCATTTTCGTGATCCGGATCAGCGCTCCCGGCAAAGTGGTGTTTAGTCGTGAACGCCAAGGGCTGGACAATTTGCCGGATAGCTGTGGCGAAGGAATGCCGCGTAGCTAACCATAAACATTGGTTCGCATTGCGCTCGCTGTAAAATCAGAAGCCGCCTGAAGGCGGCTTCATGCCAAGTATTTGTGAGAGTTTGTTATTCCACCGAAAAACGAATCTCGTCCTCGCCCTTGCGTCCCTGAGTGTCGGTTACCTGCAATAGCAGGCGATGGTTGCCACGAGGAATCGCCGCTTCCGAAACGGTCAGACCATTTTTTGTAATGGTCACCTTCTGCAAAATACGGTCGGTGATGTCCAAATGAAGCATGCCGTAATATGCCTTGAATGTGGACGGATCGATCTCTGCATCCGCCGCACTGGAAAACTTGATATCGACCGGTAGCGGAGTAGAGACCTTATCTTTCGAAGGATCAGGGGACAGCACCTGGATTTTGGGGGCGCTAGCACTCTTGATGGAACGCTTGTGCAGTGATTCCCGAACGGGCGCGGCAGCATCCCGAGCCACCTCTTCATCGGTGACCAGCATCAGGGGTTCCGCCCAAACGCTGCTCAAATAGGCTAGAAATGGCAATATAAGCACACCGTATTTCATTTGTCGCTCCCTTCCTGGTTTTCGATTCTTGGTGAAGTGAAATCATCCCGACCGATTATTCGGGCAAGCTGGAAATGTCTCACCAAGTTGAAACGTTTTTTCACTGATTCCGTTTACCCCGCTTCGTCGATATCAGGGATGGTTCTCAACAGAGATCCCCACAGATATCAATTACTGGAATGAAAACCTGCTGTCATGAATTTCACTCATCGGCAGGCAAAAAACCGCTGCCCATCACCCGACAGCCGGGTGAACGGGGGAAGGCGTCCACCTTCCCCTGCTCGTTAAATCATCGGAACTGTTCAATCAATCGATCAACTTGACACCGGTACCGCTGGCATCCATGTATCCCCAGGTCGTAAAGCCAACCCCGCTCTTGTAAGTCACGTTGACTACCGCATCAGCGCCTATTACCGTAGCCTTTTCAATAAGTGCCTCGTTAGCTTGTTCCTTGGTGGGGTCTTTATGGAAAATCGTCAGTTTCTTGACACTGACCTCGATAGGGCCAATTTCCTTGTATTTCCGGTTCGGAAGAGCGTCTTCGGAGATTAGAACCTTGGAAATGGGCGCTGGTGTCGTTGCCGCAACGGTGGGTGCCGGTGCTGTTGTTGGTGCGGTACTGATATTTGAGTCTGTCCGGTAGGATGCGCAACCTGATGCAGTTGATACCAATATTGCTATTGCGAGTAGATTCACCTTTCTTACGTTCATTTTTCTTCCTTTCTGGTTGATGTTGAACTGCAAAACTTAAATCCTTTGAGCATTTCAGACTTGGTGTCTGTCATTCCAAGCCACCTAGCCGTATGCTCGGTCGCCCCATCTCCAATGAACTGCTATTGAGTCATGGCGTTGATTATGTACCACTCTTCCAGAATGGCTTAATAATCATAAGCAATCTGTGCGTGGATACCTTTGTCTTGCCAGCTTCCAGACCCATTCCCGACTTGTTCAGAATGTGCGATCTTCTTGGCGAGAACCAGGTCTCCCCGAACCCCTTTCCAGGTAGCCTTAAGAGAAATACCGACTGAGGAAAGCATCACCTTGTCTTCCCCCTTGTTGTAACCGCGCCCCCAGTCAAAGAATGCCCCGACCGTCAGGTTTGGGATGTATTCCCCGCGCATTGCAATGGGCGTAGTGATATCGAAGTTGACAACCTGACCATTTGAGCGGAGCAGCGAATTTTCCCGATACCCTCGTACTGAATTTACCCCACCGATCGCAAAGTCGTGCAAGCTGGAAAGGTAGGCATCGGTCAATTGAACTGTGGCTCGCGCCACCAGTTGAGCGCCTTCTTCAGTCAGCTTCCTCAAATATTGCCCCTGGCCGAGCCAAAAGAAATACTGTCTGTCCGGCTGGCCAACTGCCTTCGTTGCCCCTCCAGCGCCTGACAAGGAGGCATAGGCAAAGGTCGAACGTAGCCCCAGATAATCACTTTCTGACTTGGTGTTGTATTCCTGCCAGAATTTCCACAAATGCGCACGGGTTTCGCCGAGTGTAGACCCGGCCACAAATGAAAAGGGTATATCACCGAGAGTCGTATTATTTTGTTCCTTCGCAAAGGTTAGCCCCATATTCAAGCGTTGCCGCAAACTCGCGAAAATTGGCTGTGAGACCCCGATTTCTTGTCTGTCGATAATGCTGCGGATATCAAGGGAGGCTAAAGGCTCTTCGACCACCATCGAAAGGCCATGCAAGACACGAAAAGAAAGCTGAGTATCGAATCGATTGATTGGTACACGCCAATTTAGGTCAATGTTTTCTCCGGAGTTGCTATTGGGGGATAGCGAAAAAGCCAAATCCAGCGCATCTCCTCGCCCGCTAAGGTTGCGGAGCACGCCATTGAAATTTAGCCCTTTCTCCCCGATTGAAGGCGGACGATAGTTGTTTGCTGCAATGCTCATTTGGTAGGGGCGAGCACGTTCCACATCCAGATCGAGTATGGCTTCACCGAGTTGCGAGCCGGGCAACAATCGCGAATTCACCCGCACGAAGAGCGGATTATCGAGCAACATCTGGAACCGTTCGCGCAGGACGTTGATATTGAGTGTCTCCTCCGCGTCACCTTGGAGACGATCGGTCACATACGCTTCCTGCAAATCTGCCGTACCTCTAATCCGTATATCCTTAAGCCGCCCCTCGATAACCTTGAAGGTAAGTACGCCGTTGTCCAGTGGATTGTTGGTAGCAAGCACCACCCCCGAATTGACAAACCCTTGGTCGACATACGCCTTGGTTAATTCCAGCCGTAGCGTCTCGATGTCAACTTCAGTAAGTTCTCTCTCCTGGTAAGGCTGGGCAAGCTTTTCCAGCTCGCTGCTATCGAGCGATTTATTGCCCTTAATGACAATCCTTTCCACACGATATTTTTCTAAAGTGGAGGATGGTGGAGGTAGGCTCGGCACCGTCGCGGGAGGCAGAACGAAAGTTTCCTGACTTCCTGGGGATGGTGCGTTGCTGGGAAGCTCGGCAGCGCTAGTCAAAGTTGCCAGCAGGAGGCATAAAACCGCCAAGCCAATGGGTGTTGGACGCATTCCTTCTTTCTCAGGGGAACGGCTAATGAAATTGCTGGAGTAATGAGAATTCATCATCAGGTCAACGGCAGCGGGTTAAGTCAGGTTGGGGGCGATACGCTGCCGGTTGTTCGGCGAGCGGGTTAGGGTCGTCGTTTTGAACATCGATCCACAGCGGATCCAGCGCCGAGACTGGCATACCGCCCCGCCCGGCAATTACCAGCGAGCTGCCGCCTACCGTGCTGCATAGGCTACGCCCCAGTGCGGCGGGAAGTGTTGGGTTTGCCATACTCCCCGCAAGCGAGCCAGCGATATAAATGGTCGGCGCACTGATCCGGATATCGCCGCTGACGCCATCCGGGGCGGCGGCCTGGATAACATTGATATCGTATGCACCCGGCTGAAATTTCAGAGCATCTCCACCACGGATAACCGAGGCATTGTTGCCGCTAATGATGTTGTCGGCATTAATGGTTACGTTTCCTCCAACCCCATGGTGAGCCGCAGTATTGGCCTGAATGAAACCACCCTCAAGGAGCAAATAAGGGGCACTGACAGTGATGTCGCCGCCATTGCCTTTCTGGCCGTAAACCGAGGTGGTGATTTGTGCGCCGCTCAGGGATAGGGCGTTGCCTTGAATCTGGATCGCGCCGCCGTTGCCGTCTTGGGAGCGGGTGGTAATGCTGCTGTCTGAGGTCAGAGAAATCAGGCCGTTTGAATTGATCTGGATATTGCTGGCGGCGACGTTGCCGGTAGATGCCGCAGTGATCACTCCCCCATTGAGCGTGATGCGCGGGGCGGACACGATGAGTTGGGTGGGGGAAAGTGTGCTTGGGTTTTTGACGGTCGCTTCGTTTTGTACCGTAATTCCGCCGCCGTTAGAAAGCGTAATATGGTCACTGGCTGTCACGAGAATCCACCCCGTTTGGCCGGAGCTTCCGCGTATAGCCGCTGCATTAATAGAGGTATCGTTGCGGCCCCGCCCTTCAACTTCTACAATCCCTGCGTTGACTGTCACCCCCCCGGCATCACCGGATGACCAAGTGGCGGAAGAAATCTGGCCGCCATTCACGATCCGCAGCGCGCCCG
>CAYVIN010000064.1:0-23534 GCA_964451375.1 uncultured Sulfuricella sp. | reverse complement strand
TTTTCGGGATCGTCGGAATATCGCTGCTGCCGGGCGTGGTGGGGTTATTGCGGCGGCGCAGCCGAAAGGCGGGTTCTTAACCCGGATTGTAACTATCCCCCCCTTGGAAGAGGATGTCGTAAAAGGTTTTTGGCAATTGATTTTTGCAAAGAGTCAGGTTGATTTGACGGAGTATGCAAAATGTAGATGGGTGAAGCGCAGCGCACCCATCGAACAGAAGATGTTGATTTTCAATCTGATGGGTGCGCTATCGCTCTTGTGCCCTTTGGGTATCACCCATCCTACATTCTGGGATTGATGGAAATCGACTACCGCTTCGGTGGCAAGAACCCGGAACTCGGCCTGGATTGCAGCGGCATGGTCAGCTACATCTACCGCAACGCGGCGGGCATGGCGCTACCCCACAACGCCTCACAAATCGCCCGTCTCGGCAAGCCCGTCGAACCCGCCAACCTCGCCCCCGGCGACCTGGTGTTCTTCAACACCAACGGCAAACGCTACTCCCACGTCGGCATCTACCTCGGCGACACCCGGTTCATCCACGCCCCCAGCACCAACGGCAGGATCAAGATCAGCAGTTTCAAATCCGGCTATTACGCGAAACGGCTGGACGCGACCCGGACGATGTTTGATTGAGGCGCAGTGAAAGAGTGCGAGGACTCTGTATGGTCACCATACGGCGCAATACCCGATAGTTGTTGCCCTACCCGGTTGCGCCTTACGCGCTTTATTCGAGTTCTAACCTGGCACTACGGCACAGCATCGCGAACGAAGTAGCACGTGTAACGCCACCTACAGCGGTACGGTAATTTGTTGCGGACGGTGAAGCTGCTACACCTTGTAGCGGGCAGTTGCGTCACGCAACTTGGTGGCAAGACCGGACAGATCCTCGGACAGCGCGGCAGTATCTTCCGCGCTGCGGCAATTCTTTTCGCTGATCTGCGCCACGCGTTCCACGCGTCCGGCGATCTCATTGCTCGCCTGGCTCTGTTCTCGTAGCGCCGCGGAAATGGCGTTGACTTCCGCGTCGACACGGGCCACATTGCCCTTGATGCGGCTAACGGCAGAAACGGCATTGTCGGCGCCAGCCATGCCACTGGCGACTTGAGAGACGGAAAGCTTCATCTGTTTTCCGGCGTTATCGGTGCCTTGTTGAATGGCCTCAATCTTGGCGGAAATATCCTGCGTTGCCAAAGCGGTTCGCTCCGCCAGCTTCCGAACCTCATCTGCCACGACGGCGAAGCCGCGACCCTGCTCGCCCGCGCGTGCGGCTTCGATCGCCGCATTGAGCGCCAGAAGATTGGTCTGGTCGGCGACTTCACGAATAACCTGAACGATGGTGTCGATCTCTCTCGATGCATCTCCAAGCGATTCGATGGAAGCGGCGGTTTCCTGTATCCGCCCCCCGGTTTCCCGAATCTGATCAATGGCCTGCACCATCACCGCGCCCCCCTCTTCCGCGGCCGCGTCCGAGTCACGCGCAGCCGTGGCCATGGTCTGGGCGTTGTCGGCCACCTGATTGATGCTGACCGTCAATTGCTCGACCGAGGCGGCCATTGAAGAGGCGGTTTCCGACTGGTCGATAGAACTTCCGGCAACCTGCTTTGCCGACGTGGACAGGCGCGCTGCCATCTGCGCAACCTGGTCGATCGTTGTCATGAATTCACGCAAGGTGTCTCGCATGGCGGCGGTGAGCCGATCGACGGCAGTCGCGGTCGCGGAAACTTCGTCCTGGCCCGCAATCCCGATTTGCCCGGTGAAATCACGGGTTTCGACCACGCGAACGACGGCATCGCGCATCTTGTGGAGCGGAATAACGACGCTACGGTGGAGCGCCACCCCCATCCCGATTCCGAGCGCGGCGGTCAGAACCGCTGCGACAATCAACTCGATTCTGGCGAACCGGTTCACCTCGATTGCCTCGGCCCGCAAACCATCGCTGCTGGTCACGCTGTCTTCGACGATCTTGTCGATGGCGGGCAACAAACTGCGAAAAGCCTTGCGCTGTTCCCCGCGAAAATAGGCGAGCGCCTTGTCCATTTCACCGGCACGGACGATTTGAACCAACTGGTCGTGGGTTTTCATGTAAACATCGAGCGCTTGCCGATAGTCGGCCAGCAAGCGCTTTTGCGCATCCCGGGCGGCCTTTTTTTCATACTCCGCCTCGAATTTTTTCAAGTTATCCCAATTCTTTTTCTGCCGACCGAGCGTCTCGTCGATCTCGTCCGGAGAACGGATGATCAAAAGTTGGGTTTCCCGATTGCGAAAGTCGATGACTTCCGCTCGCATTGCCTCCGAGTAGCGCACCGCCGGGAGTTCCTGCTCGCCGATTTTGTTTGCGATTTGGCCGACCTGACCAAGCTGGAAGAGGGCAATCCCCCCGATCGTGGCAATCAGTGCAAGGAAAGCGGTAATCGCCAGGACAAGCTTGTGTGAAATAGTCATGAATATTCCCCTAACCCGAGTTTTTCATCAAAAATGGCAAATTCTCGCAATGCACTCCGCTGATTGGCGCCCTGCCGTGTGCCCTTAGCACATCCCCAACTGGTGTTTCGGCATGGGTTTGCCATACAGGTAACCCTGTGCGGTGGAACAGCCGTTTTCCCGCAGGAATTTCGCCTGTTCCTCGGTCTCCACCCCCCTCCGCCACCATGCCCATTTTCAGGCTGCCGACCATGGCGATGATCGCCTTGACCAGTTCGGCCTTGCTCGGATTGGACAACACGTCCTTGACGAACGAGCGGTCTATTTTCAATACGTCGATCGGGAAGTTCATCAGGTAGCTCAACGCCGAGTAACCGGTGCCGAAGTCGTCGATGGCGATGGAAAATCCCATGTCGCGGAATGACTCCAGCATCCCGCGCGCCTCGTCGGCATCACCGAGCAGCAGGCTTTCGGTAATTTCCAGCTCAATCCATTCCGGGCGGCAAGCAGTCTCGCACAGCGCCAACGCTACCGTCGAAACCAGGTTGCCTTCGGCAAACTGGCGCGGCGACAGATTCACCGCCACCTTATGCAACGGCTTACCTGCGCCGTTCCAGGCGCTGGCCGCGCGGCAGGCTTCATGCAAGACCCAGGCGCCTATCTTGACGATCATGCCGGTGTCTTCGGCAATGCCGATGAAGCGGTCCGGCGGCACCATGCCGAATCTGGAGGAATTCCAGCGTAGCAGAGCCTCGCTGCCTATCATGCGGGTGTCCAACAGGGCGACCTTGGGCTGAAAATACAGTTCGAGTTCGTTGCGCTCAAGCGCGCGGCGCAGTTCGGTTTCGAGCCTCATCCGCTCCTGCGCCAGCGAGGTCAGTTCGGCGGCGTAATAGCAGTAGCCGTTGCCGCCCGCGTTTTTCGCCGCGTACATGGCGAGGTCGGCGGATTTGAGCAGACCGTCGACATCATCGCTGTCGTTCGGATACAGCGCAATGCCGATGCTGGCGCCGACGAACACCTCCTTGCCTTCCAGCTGAAAAGGTTCGGCCAGGGCTGCGATGATTTTTTCCGCGAGGCTGGAGAGGCTTTGCCCGTCGCGTATTTCCGGCAGCAGCACGACGAATTCATCCCCGCCCAGCCGCGCCACCGTGTCGTAGTCGCGCACACTCCGCGACAGGCGCTCCGCCGCTTCGCGCAACAGCGCGTCACCCACATGGTGCCCCAGCGTGTCGTTCACAGCCTTGAAGCGATCCAGGTCGAGCAGCATGACGCCCAGCAGCGTATCGTGCCAGCGGGCCTCAGCGATGGCCTGGTTGAGGCGGTCGCCGAACAGCGCCCGGTTGGCCAGTTTCGTCACCAGGTCGTAAAAGGCGAGTTTGTGTATCTGTTCGCGATATTCGATCAATTGGGTGATGTCGCGCCCCACGGCCAGCACGCCGGTTATTTTGCCGTCGCGGTTGACTTCGGGGATCATGCCGAGCAGGGCGGAGCGTACCTTGCCGGTCGGGTCGCGCCAGACCAGCTCGTAATCCGCCGCCTTCCGGCTGGTCAATACTTCGCGCATCTTTCTCTCGAAGTCCAGCCCGGACTCGCCACCCGGAATCTGCGCGGGCGTGGTGCCGAGCAATTGCTCCGCAGACAGTCCGTGCGCCGCCAGCAAGGTGGGATTGACGTAAATGCGGCGGCACTCGCGGTCGTGGCGCGCGATGGTGTCGGGGGTGTTTTCCGCCAGGCTGCGGAACTCCTGCTCGCGCTGACGGAGTTGATCTTCCATGCGTTTGCGCTCAGTGAGGTCCATGGACAGGGTCAGCGTGCGCGGCGGGTTGCTATCCGGGACCACGCAGGAATACATCAGGAACTCGCGTCGCGAGCCATCCTTGGCAAGTACGCCCATTTCGTAGGAGTCCGGCGCGGTATTGCCCGCCATGCGTTGCTGATAGCGCTCGATGATGCGCGCTCTGTCGTCTGGATGAACCAGGTCGATATAGTCGGGTGGGGAGGGAAGGTCATCCGCCGAGTAGCCGAGAACGGCGCCGAAATGGGTGTCGTTATGGTAAATGACCTTGCCGCCTTCTATCACCAGTTGCCATATGCCGACATCGCGCAAGCCGTCCAGCAGCAGCTTCTGGAAAGCGACCGTGCGCCGCAACTCTTCTTCCATGCGCATGCGCTGGGTGATGTCGCGTATCGAAGCGCAGACGATGCCGGGCAGGCCTTCTTCTGCGGGGAGCCGCGACAGGGTGATGTCCGCCTTGAATTCGCCGCCGTTCTTGCGGCAGGCGCGCAAGCCGGCGGCCACCACCTCCTGAGGCCGCGCATTCACGTTGTCACGGCTGACTATGGTGTCGCGATAGGCGATATGGCGTTCGCGCACGTCGGGCGGAACCAGCATTTCCACCGGCTGCCCGATCAACTCGCTTTCGTTGTAGCCAAACAGGCGGGTCAGCTCCGCATTGACCATCGTGATGATGCCGTGCTCGTCGACGACCATCATGCCATCCGGCGCGGAGCGCAGGATTCCCCGGTACATCGCTTCGGCCAGATTCAGGCGCTTGTTGAGATCAAGGATATTGTCGTAGCGGCGTTGCAACTCGTCTTCGGCCTGCTTGCGTTCGGTGATGTCGCGCCCGACGACGATGGCGCCGATGACCTTCCCGGCGGCATCCCGTTCCGGCACAACGGACAGCAAGTGGAAGGCATGGCTGCCGTCGTCGCGGGGAACGCTTACCTCGATAACCTGTTTTTCGCCGCTGGTCATTGCCCGCTTTTCCGCTACATAAATGCGCAAAAAGCGCTGATCGGGAAATACCTCGTCGTGCCGTTTGCCGATCAGCTCGTCGGCGTCGTCCAGCTTCATGCTGCGCGCCATGGCGGTATTGAGATAGCGGATGCGGTGTTCGCGGTCGACGCGGATGATGTTGTCGGGGAAGCTCTCCGCCAGGCTGCGGAACTCCTGCTCGCGCTGCGCGACGGCTTCCTGCATCCGGTAGATGTCGGTCATGTCGCGACCGAGCCCCAGCACGCTGACGACGCGACCGCCCTCGTCGAATTCCGGCGCGAGCTTGACGTCGTGCATGCGTATCTCGCCGTCCGCCCGAATCTCCGGGGCGCGCACGAACTCCACGGTTTTCCCGGTCGCGGCGATGCGCGCGATGGCGTCGTCGACCACGTCGTAGCGACCGTCCGGAAACAGCTCGCGGTGGGTTTTGCCGATCATCTCGGCGACGGGTTTGTCCAGTGTGCGCTGGTGGGTGGGATTGCTGTAGAGAATGCGGCCATCCGTGCCCCAGCGCGCGATGTTGTCCGGGGTGTTCTCCGCCAGGCTGTGGTACTCGCGCTCGCGCTTGCGCAGGGATTCCTCCATGCGCTTGCGTTCGGTGATGTCAAGCATCAGGCCGTACCACAGGATGCCGCCGTCCGGCTGGCGCTCGGGCACGGAGCGCACATCGAACCAGCGCTCGGGGCGTTCCGGCCGGCAAGCGCGCGCTTCCACGCGCAGGGGATTCATGGTGCGGGACGTCTCGGCGACGGCGGCAAGGAGCTTGGCGCCGTCCTCGGGATGCCAGCAATGGTGCAGGAGCTCGAATTTTTCCGTCACTTCCTCGGGGCGCAAGCCGAAAACGTCCTCGATCGCGTCGCAGACGTAGGGGAAGCTGGACTGGCCATCCGGCGCCAGGCGGTAGGTGTAGGCCAGGCCCGGGAGGCTGTTGATGAAGTGGCGCAGGCGCAACTCGGTCTCGCGCATTGCGGTGACGTCGCGCCCGAACAGCAGCGTGCCGACAATGGTGCCGGCGGTGTCGCGTTCCACCACGACGAGCAGTTGGTGATACTCGGTCTTGCCCGCACCGACCGGAACCTGCAGCTCGACCCGCTGCGGCGCCCCGGTGGCGCGCGCCTGCGCCGAGGCCGCTTCGATCGCCGCGAATCGCCCGTCGGGCCAAGCTTCGCGCGGGCGTTTGCCCAGAACCTCCTCGGCGCTGCCGAGCCGGAGCATGCGAATCAGGTTGGCGTTGATATAGCGGATGCGGTCATCCAGGTCGTAGCGGATGATATTGTCCGGCGAGCTTTCCGCCAGGGCGCGGAATTTCTGCTCGCGCTGGGCGATGGCGTCCTGCATCCGGTAAACGTCGGTCATGTCGCGACCGAGTCCCAGTACGCTGATAAGGCGGCCGTTTTCGTCGAATTCCGGCGTCAGCTTCACTTCGTGGAACTGCTGCTCGCCGTTGTCGCAAGGCACGGGCTGACGCACGAACTGCGCGCCTTCCTCCCTGCCGAGGATGCGTGCGATGGCCTCGTCCAGCGGCGTATAACGCCCGTCGGGGAATGCCTCGCGGTTGGTCTTGCCGATCAACTCAGCGGCCGCTTTGCCCACGCTGCGCTGGTGGGCAGGATTGCAGTAGATCAAGCGTCCTTCCGCATCCCAGCGCGCGATATTGTCCGGGGTGTTCTCCGCCAGGCTGTGGAACTCGCGCTCGCGCTTGCGCAGGGTTTCTTCCATGCGCTTGTGCCCGGTGTTGTCGTAGATGAAACCGTGCCACATGACGCTGCCGTCATTCTGGTCATGCGGACTGGCGCGCAGGTGCATCCAGCACTCGCCCTTGTCCGGGTGGAGGAAGCGATAATCCGCCTCGACAATTTCACCGCTGGCGGCAGAGCGGTGGAATGCTTCCAGCAGAGCCGACTTGTCGGCGGGATACACCCCTTCCGGCAATAAATCCGCCAGCTCCAAATCCGGTATCTTCGAATCCGCCGGTGAACGATCCTGCGTCGGGGCCGTGCCGTAAAACTCATGGATGGCCGGGCTGACGTAAGGCACGCTCAAACGCCCATCGCTCAGGCGGCAACTGAACAGGAAGCCCGGCAGGCTGGCTTCGAAAGAAGACAGATAACGCAAGGAATCGAGTTGCAAGCGCGCACGGTCGGTCTCCGCCAGACGGCGCACCAGGCTGATGCTGAATAACCTGCCTTCATGGCGGATGAGTTTTACCTGGACCGATACCGGCACCATTTCGCCGGACGCGGTGCGGTGGCGCGTCTCGAAAGTGGCGGTACGATTCCTTTCCACCCACAGGTAGATGGACACCATGGCGGCCTTGGTGAAATCCGGATCCAGATCGAACAGCGTGGCGCGCAGCAACGCCTCGCGCGCCATGCCGAAATGGCGGCAGGCCGCATCGTTGACGAATTTGAGCCTGGCCCAGTCGGCGATGTCGTGCACCAGGACCGGCGTGTCCGGCAGCATGTCGACGACATGCCGGAAGATGCCGCTTTCCAACTCGGAAGAGAGGCGCCCGACACCGATCTCGTTCGCGGTCCCGGCGACGCGAGCCATCTCTGCTGCGGGAGGACGATTCATGAATTCGCCTTTTGGAGCATGGCCGCGGGCAGATTCGATCCTTGCTCCTGTGCCGTCGCAGCGCAGCGTTTTCCGTCTGCCGTTCCAAGGCTGCCCACCATGGCAACCTCATCGACCGAGAGCACCTTGTTCACGTCGAGCAGCACGACGAAATTGCCGTTGACCTTACCCATGCCCGAGATGAAGTCCATGCGGATGTTGGCGCCGAACTGCGGCGGCGGCTCGATCTCGGAGGCGGGGATTTCCAGCACCTCGGAAACGGCATCGACGACAATGCCAATATCCTGCCGCCCCATCCCGGAACCGATTTCGATGATGACGATGCAGGTACGCTTGGTGTCCTCGCGCCGCCCGCGCCCGAAGCGCACCGCGAGGTCGACGACGGGAACCACCGCGCCGCGCAGGTTGATGACGCCGCGGATGCTGGGCGGCGCCATCGGCACTTCGGTCAACTGGCCGTACTCGATGATCTCCCGGATGGAGAGGATGCCGATGGCGAACATCTCCTCGGCAAGCGTGAAAGTCAGATACTGCTGTTGGTCGCCACCGTCCGCACCGGGCGCAATGGCGGCCCGTTTCGTCGGCACGGCGAGTTGCGTGGAATGCTGCATGGCGGTCTCCTAGAATGGGGCGAAATCGCGCTCGTTGATGCCGCTGCCGTTGCCGCGCTTGTGTGCCGGAACAAGGACCGGGGCCGCCTTGTGCTCGGTGGTGTGGATGGCGGGGGCCGGCCTCGATGGAGCGCTGCCGCCGATGTTGAAGAAGCTCATCAACTGCTGAAGGTTTGCGGCCTGACCGCTCATCTCCTCGGCGGTGGCAGCCAGTTCCTCGGACGCGGAAGCGTTCTGCTGGGTGATCTGGCTCAGTTGATTCATGGCGTTGTTGATTTGCCCGACGCCCGCGTTCTGCTCCTCGGAGGCGGAAGTGATCTCCTGCACGAGGTCGGCGGTCTTCTTGGTGGCCGGGACGATTTCGTCGAGCAGCTTGCCGGCGCGCTCGGCCATGCCGACGGAGTTGCCCGCCAATTGGCCGATTTCCTGCGCGGCGACCTGGGAGCGCTCGGCAAGCTTCCTCACCTCGGCGGCAACGACGGCGAAGCCCTTGCCGTGCTCGCCGGCGCGGGCGGCCTCGATGGCGGCGTTGAGCGCCAGCAGGTTGGTCTGGTAGGCGATGTCGTCGATGATGCCGATCTTCCTGGCGATCTGCTTCATGGCGCCCACGGTCTCGGTGACGGCCTGGCCACCCTCGCCGGCCTTGGCCGAGCCCTCGGCGGACATGGAATCGGCGACCTTGGCATTCTCGGTGTTCTGCTTGATGGAAGCGCCCATCTGCTCAACGGAGGCGGAAGTCTCTTCCACGCTCGCCGCCTGTTCGCTGGAGGCTTGCGAGAGGCTTTGCGCCGTCGAGGAAACCTGCTGGGTTGCCGAAGCCAGCGCCTCGGCGGTGCCGTTGACCTCGCCGATGGTCTGGGCGAGCTTGGCGACGGTGGCGTTCACCGTGTCTTTGAAGTCCTTCAATTGTCCCTTGTAATCGCCCTTGACGGACTGGGTGAGGTTGCCCTTCTCCATTTCCATCAGCACGGCGACCGACTCGTTGACCGGGCCGATAACGGCGTCGAGCGTGTCATTCACGCCCTTGACGATGGCACGGAAGTCTCCCTGATGCTTCGTTGCGTCGGCACGGGTGGCGAGCTTGCCGTCGACGGCGGCTTTCGACAGCATGTTGGCGTCGGCGACGAGCGCATTGACGGCGTCGATGGCCTGGTTGAGGTTGTTCTTGATGGTGTTGAAGTCGCCGTTGTAGGTGTCGGTGATCTTCGGCGGGATATCGCCCTTGGAGATGCGGTCCACGTAGCCGGCGGCGACGTTGAGCGGCCCGATGACGGCGTCGAGCGTGTCGTTCACGCCTTTGACGATGGCCTGGAAGTCGCCCTTGTGCTTGCCGGCGTCGGCGCGGGTGGCGAGATTGCCTTCGACGGCGGCCTTGGAGAGCAGGTTGGCGTCATTTACCAGGGCCTGGATGTTCTGCTTGAGCAGTACCAGGTACTCGTGGATCTGGTCGTCGTTGGATGCCTTGCCCATGGTAGCGGTCATGTCGCCGTTGGCGATCTTGGTCACATACTCGATCAGTTCGGTGAGCCAGGCATGGACGCCATTGACTGCCTGCTTCATTTTGTCATGGTCGCCCTTGCAGGCGATTTCGACGCGTTCGCGCAGGTTACCGCCACGAATCAGTCCAAGGATACGGTTGCCTTCGCCGATGGGCAGAAGGATGGCGTCGAGCATCTGATTGACGCCGGTCACCACTTCGGCATAGGCGCCCTTGAACTGTTCCGGCTTGCCGCGTTCGGAGAGCAGGCCGTCCCTGGACGCTTCGGTCAGGCGCATCAGTTCCTTTTGCAACCCCTGGATGACGAGGGCGACGTTATTGACCGCCTGTTTCATCTTCTCGTGGTCGCCCTGGTAGGTCTGGGCGATCAGTTCATCGATCTTGCCGATGGATATCTGGCTGAGGATGCGGTTGCCTTCGCCGATCGGCAGGAGGATGGCGTCGAGCATGGCATTGGTGCCGGTGATGATTTCGGCGTAGGTGCCCTTGAACTGTTCCGGCTTGCCGCGTTCCGACAACTTGCCTTCCCTGGAGGCCACGGTCAGTCGGTTCAATTCCGTTTGCAGGCTCAGCAGTACCTTGGTCACTCCCTGTAGGCTCTTGCCGACGGTATCGGCTTCGGAACGTACCTTGACGGCAACCGAGAAGTCCCCTTCAGCGATGGCTTGTGTGGCGGTCGCTTGTTCCTGGAGCGCGATACTCATGTGCTTCATCGCTGCCATCAGGCTGGTCGTATCGCCGGCCTTGAGTTCGATCTTGCTCGACAGGTCGCCGACGGCAATCTTGTTGGCGACTTCGGCTGCGACATCCGGCTCGCCGCCCAACTGGCGCAGGAAGGCGCGGGCGATGGTGAAGCCGAGAAAGCCGACAACGGCCAGCGTCAGCGCGGCGATGACCAGAGATACCGTCATAGCCGCGCTCTTGACGGCGACGGCCTCGTCGGCGGCTTTCTTGCCCAGTGCGACGTTGTGATCGAAATGTGCACTGAGGGCATCGCCCAGCTTGTTGCCGACGGTGCGCAGTTTGTCGAGTTGCAAGCCAAGCTTGTCCTTCTGATGCGCACGAGAGTCGGCCAGTATCGGATCGAGAGCCGCCTGAAACTCGGCCCACAGCTTCATCTCCTCGCCGAACAATGCCCTGTCCTTTTCGTCAGCAAGCGTACCTTCGTAGCCCTTCATTGCCTTGGCGAATCCTTCGCGGCTCCGCGCGATGGGCTCTTCCAATTGCGTCATTTGTTCGTCGTTCGCCGCACTCGCATACTGCATGGTCCGGATACGGGCGAGCATGAAGCTCTCGCGCGCGGAATCAAGAAAGACCAGCGCTGGAACGGTATTTTCGTTGGTAAAGTTGGTGGTTTGAAACACCTTGTTCATTTCGTGCTGCCCAATTCCAGCAAGCAGGGCAATGCCCAGAAGGGCGGAGCCGGCAAGGAGAGATAGTTTCTGTGCGACGGTGAGTTTCATGGTGGGGTCTCCTTGTAGTTAGAAAGTCTTGGCGGCGCAGAGCACGAGGCCCGGTTCGCCGATCGGGGTGCGGTGGGTGGTGCCCGCCGGGCTGGGGGATGGCGCATATCCATCGTGCCGGTCCCCGTATGACAGGGGTTGCGGCGTGATGGGAAAACGGAATACGGCTTGGCTCGGTGGAAGCATGAGAGGATCACTCGGCGGCGATGCGAACCGGTGCCGCATGGCGTCGCTGATCGTGGTTGGCGACGCGGCGGACGAATCCTTGATATTCTGTATTCGATCGAGTACATTTAACTGATGTTCTCGATCAGACAGCTTCCCGAATTCGCCACTTGGTTGTCCGGCCTTAAGGACGGCATGACGCATCGTCGTTTGGCGCGGCGTCTGGAAAAGGCGCAGAAGGGAAATCTGGGTGATGTAAGGACGGTGGGCGAAGGCGTGTTCGAGATGCGCGAACACTTCGGGCCGGGCTGGCGCATGTACTACATCCAGCGCCAATCGGTGCTGATTGTGATGCTGGGCGGCGGCGACAAATCGACGCAAGCCGCCGATATCATCAAGGCCATCAAGTTGGCCGCCACTTTGGAGGATTGAGCCATGACAAAAAAAATCAAAATTTCCGATCTGCCCGAATTCGATATGGCGGAACACCTGCCCGACGATCAGGCGATTGCCGAATATCTGACCATTGTGCTTGAGGAAAACGACCCGGCGGCGTTGGCCGATGCACTGGGTACGATTGCCCGTGCGCGCGGCATGACGGAAATCGCCAAGGCGTCGGGGCTGGGGCGCGAGGCGCTGTATAAGGCGTTGCGACCGGGTGCGCAACCGCGTTTCGAGACCGTCTCCCGAGTTTGCGCCGCGCTGGGTGTCAAACTGGTCGCACAGCCGGTGGTTCATTCCTGAACACGACTTGCCCTGCTTTTTGGTCTCGCCTTCGACCAGTCGCAACAATACTGGCTTAACCCGCGATCCACCCACGACCTGAAAACTGCCGGGCAGATGTTGAAGCGGCGCTTGTCGGGCGTGCATGCTTTCGCTCATTCGTCGCGTTTCCGTTTATTCCGCCAGCGCGTAGGTGGTGGCCTGGACGTTGCGCCGCCGGTCGCTGCTGGCGACGCGGCGCACCAGGCCGGGCACGTCGAGAATCAACGCGACCTGGCCGCTGCCGAGAATGGTGAAGCCGGCGATGCCCTGGATGCCGTTGAAGATCTGGCCGAGCGGGCGGATGACGGTCTGAAACTCGCCCATCAGGTTTTCGACGACGAGGCCGGCGCGGTGGCCGGCGTATTGCACGACGACGACATTCTCGCGCTGCACCGGGTGCAGGATGAAGGCGAGTTCCGGGTCGGCGGCCAGCGCCGCCGCGCCTTCGGCGGTGAGGATGGCGCCGCCCGCAGTGCGGCTGGCGGATGATCCGCTCCAGTTCGACGCGACCTCGTCCTCGTCCTCGTCGCTAACGCGCGACGGCGGCGGCGCGTCGTCGATTTCGAAGAGTTCTTTGAGGCGGATGAAGGGCAACACTTCGCCGCGCAGGTTGAGGTGGTCGCGCCCGTGCGCCGCGTGGATTTCTTCATCGGAAAGCTCGACGCATTCGAGGACCATGTCGAGCGGCACCACGAAGCTCGATTGGCCGACGCCGACGAGGAAGCCGTCGATGATGGCGAGCGTCAGCGGCAGGCGCACCCGCATGGTGGTGCCGACGCCCTCGGTGCTGTCGATCTCTATGGAGCCGCGCAACGCGGCGATGTTTCGCCGCACCACGTCCATGCCGACGCCGCGGCCGGAAAGGTTGTTGACCTGCTCGGCGGTGGAGAAGCCGGCCTCGAAAATCAGGTTGTATATCTCCGAGTCGGAGAGTTGCTGGTCCGGCTTGACGAGCTCGCGTTCGAGGGCCTTGGCGAGGATGCGTTCCTTGTTGAGGCCGCCGCCGTCGTCGGCGACTTCGATGACGATGCTGCCCGAGTCGTGGTAGGCGTTGAGCCGTATCGTGCCCTGGGCGGGCTTGCCGCGGGCGACGCGGACGTCGGCGGATTCGATGCCGTGGTCGAGCGAGTTGCGCACCAGGTGGGTCAGCGGATCGCCGATCTTCTCGACGACGGTCTTGTCGAGTTCGGTTTCGGCGCCGGAGATTTCGAGATGGATGTCTTTTTTCAGCTCCGCGCTGATGTCGCGCACGACGCGCTGGAACTTGTTGAAGGTGGCGCCAATCTGCACCATGCGCAGGGTCAGGGCGGAATCGCGTACCTCCTCGACCAGCCTGGAGAGCCGCGCGGCGGCCTCGGACAGGTCGGGAAGATTGGCGCGGGCGGCGAGCAGGCTGGCGGAGGCGGAGGCGATGATGAGCTCGCCGACCAGGGTGATGTGCTCGTCGAGCTTTTCCGCATTGACGCGGATCATGCTGCCTTCGACGGCCTTGTGCTCCTTGACCCGCTTTTGCTTGTCGAGTGCGGCCTCGACGACCTGCGGCTGCACGACGTGTTGTTCGACCAGCACTTCGCCGATCGGGCGGGCGGCTTCCTCGGCGCCCTTGGCGGCTTGGCGGTTCAGGGCGGCATCGAGTTCCGCCGGCGTCAGGGTGCCGCAGCGCACGAGGATTTCGCCGATGCGCAACTCTTCCTCGGGGAGTCCATCGATCAGGTGCAGATATTCCGAAATGCGGCTGTGCGGCGGCAGGATCAGGACCTGGGCGTCGTTGCGCACGAATTCGAAGGCGCCTTCGATGGTGGCCTTGTCGGCATCGCTGTGGAAACTGATTTCATAGCCGAGGTAGCTGGCTTCGGGGTCGATGTCGGCAAGTTTGGGCACAGCGTCGACGAGGGTGACGATGCGCGCGATCCGGCCGAAGGTGGTGAGGTAGCGGATGAAGGCCAGCGGGTCCATGCCGTTCTTCAGCACATCGCCCCCGAAGCGCAGCGAGATGTGCCAGTTGTCGGTGTCGACACCGCCGGCCGTTTCCGTCTCGACGCTGCCCGTATGCTCCACCGGCACGCCGGTCTGGGCGGCGGCCTGGGGGGGGTGGCCGAGATGGGCGCTCAGCTTGTTCACCAGCGCTTCGCTGGCTTGGTGGGTGTCGGTGTCGGGCTCGCGGTTGTCGGCAACGTGGTCGATGAGGACGCCCAGGTGGTCGCAGACGCCAAGGAACAGCGCCACCAGTTCGGAGTCGATGCGCAGTTCCTGGTTGCGCACACGGTCGAGCACGCTTTCGGCAACATGGGTGAAGGACACTACGCGGTCGATGCCGAAGAGACCGGCCGAACCCTTGATGGTGTGCGCGGCACGGAAGATGGCCGCGATGGTGTCGGCATCGTCGGGGGACTGCTCAATGCGCAGCAGGGCGTCTTCCATCTGATCCAGCAATTCGCGGCTTTCGATGATGAAGGTGTGGAGGGCATCGTCCAGATTCATGGAATAGGTTCCTTGTCAGGCGCGCGAGTGCAGCAGCACCGGGTCGCCAAAGTAGGCGGTGAGGTCGCACAGGTCCAGCGTATCGAGCACGGCCTGGCTGTGGCAGGCGAAGCGCAAGGTTTTCTGCTGCGCGGCGGCTTCCTGCTTGGCGGCTACCATCAGTTGCACGCCGGCGCTGTCGATTTCGGTCACTTGGGCGAGATCGACCTCCACCTCCTGCGCATTGCCGAGGGCGGCAAGCAACTGGTCGCGGATCGCGGTGGCGGTGAAGATGCTGAATTCGCCGGCGAGGGCGATTTTTTGCACACTGGGCTTTTTCGACATGGGGTTCGCCTTCAGGGCTGGACAAGCTTGGAAACGGCCATCAGCATCTGGGCCGGCTGGAAGGGCTTCACCACCCAGGCCTTGGCACCCGCGGCCTGGCCTTCCTGTTTCCTGGCTTCGCCGGCCTCGGTGGTGAGCATGATGACGGGCGTGAATTTGTAGGCCGGCAACTGCTTGGCCGCCTTGACGAAGGCAATGCCGTCCATGTTCGGCATGTTCACGTCGCTGATGATGAGGTGCAGCTTGCGTCCGTCGAGTTTCGCCAGCGCGTCCTTGCCGTCGCAGGCCTCGACGACGTCATAGCCCGCGCCCTTGAGGGCGATGGAGACGACCTGCCGCAGGGTGGCGGAGTCGTCCACGATCATGATGTTTTTTGCCATGGGAGTTCTCGCTCAAAAAAAGTGAAGTCGTTGGCGCCACCGTCGCGTTCGGTGGCCCTGCCAAAGGACCGGCGGCGGCGATGTCCCCGCCCGGCCCTCGGCGCGGAGCTGCGCGGTGGAGCCGGCAAGGGCGCGCCGATCGGTGTTGCCGCGTTTAGGGATATCAGCGGCAGCCAGCCCCTTCGGGTTCGGGATCGATCAGGCTGCGTTCCCTGGCATAGCCCTTGTCGAACTTGATGACGTGCCCGAGGAGCCAGTCCTTGACGAGGAACGCCAGCGCGTTGGCGACGCCGTCGCCGGGTGCTGCCTGAAATTTCCGGCGTATCTCCCCCAGTTCCTGGATCAGGCGCTGGTGTTCCTTCCTATGGCGGTCCAGGTGGAGATAACCGCGCTTCTCCATAAGATGTTCTTCCGCCGCGAAATGGCGGCAGGTGTATTCCTCCAGACGTGCAATGATCGTCCCCAACACGGTTTTGTCTTTCTTGACGAAGTATCGCGTGATGAAGATCGTTGACGATGGCGAACAGGTGCTGGTGGTGCTTATCCATTTCCGTGTCGTTCACCGTGAATCTGTCGTCCCAATCGACGAATGCCATGCTCTCTTCCCTTGCGTAATGTGCGGCCGGATTGCCAAAAAATTTCCAGGGGGTGGACGCGCAAAGCGCTTTCCACCACTCAACACTAAACACTCGAAACTAAAAACTGCTTTTACTTATCACCCATCCAACATTTTGCGATTCCGTCAATTCGACGTGACTGACTCATAGGCTTTCGAGCCGGTCAGCAGCGGATCACCGAAAAATCCGGTGACGTTGCAGCTATCCATCAGAGCCCGCACCGCGCGGCTATGCCCGACGAAGCGCAGGGTTTTCCCCAAGGCGTCGGCTTCGCGTTTGAGCACCACCATCACTTGCAGACCAATCGGGTCGATTTCGCCGACGCGCGCCAGATCGACCTCCATCCCGCTGCATTGCGCCAACGATGCGAGCAGTTCATTCTTCAACCGCATGGCGTGATAAACCGTCATATCGCCGACTATCGATACGCGGCATTGGCCGTCCAGGCCAAATTGGGCATTCACGTTCATGATGACTCCTTCCATCGTTCCCGACTGGTCACTACTCACGAGGGGGGCCCCTTGAAGGGAGAGGCGCTTCCCGCCCCTATCCCTCGTCAGGTCTTGAAGCGCCCCACCACGTTTTCCAGGTTGGCCGCCAGCTTGCCGAGGTGCCGGATAGTGTCGGCGGTATCCTGAAAAGCGTTGCTGTTCTCGTTGGACAGGCGGGCGATGCTTTCCACCTGGCGGGCGTTATCGCTAAAGGTGCGGCTTTGCTCCTTGAGCACTGCGGAAATCCCGCTCACCGCTTCCACCACCTGCTGCACCCCCGACTTGATCTTGTTGATGGATTCCCCGGCCTGGTTCGCCAACGCCGCACCCTGGCTCACCCGCGCCACGCCGGAATCCATGCTGTCGATCGCCAGCTTGGCGCCGTGCTGGATGTTCTCGATCATCGTGGCGATTTCCTGGGTGGACAGACTGGTGCGCTCGGCAAGCTTTCTGACCTCGTCGGCCACCACCGCGAACCCGCGCCCCTGTTCGCCGGCGCGCGCCGCCTCGATCGCCGCGTTGAGCGCCAGCAGATTGGTCTGGTCGGCAATTTCCTTGATGACGTTGACGATCGCCGATATCTGGTCGGATTTCTGCCCGAGATCCTGAATGATGATGGAGGAGTCGTTCACCGCTTCGGTAATCTTGCCCATTTCCGCCGCCGCGCTGTAGATCACTTCGCCCCCGTGGGTGGAAAGCTCGCGCGATTGCGCGGAAATCTCATGCACCCCTTTGGCCTGAGACGCCAGGCTGTCGATGTTGGTGGTCATGATCTCCACCTGGGTCGCCATCGAGTTGGCACACTCGCTCTGTTGCCGGGAATTCTCGGCAACCCGCGCGGACGCGCCGGCTAGGCTGCCGGCGGTCGTCGCCACCTCGTCGGCGCTGGTTTTGACCTCGCGGATAATCGACTGCAACCGATCCATGAAGCGGTTGAATACCTTCGCGGTATCGCTGATCTCGTCCCGGCCCTCGACCGCCAGCCGGCGGGTCAAATCCCCTTCGCCCTCGGCGATGTCGCCCAGCCCCAGCGTGACCTTCTCCAGCGGCAGGGTGACCGAACGGGTAATCATCAGGTAAATGAACACGGTCATCGGGATCATCAGCCCCAGCGCGGCCACAACGATTTGCCAAGTGAAATCGCGCACCGAGGCATTGGCCTTGGCAAGTGAAATGCGCATGCTGACCGCCCCCAGCACCGTGCCTTCCGGCACGATATGGCAGACCAGGCAATCCTTGCCGAGATAGCTTTTCAGCGCCGGCGCCGGGATTACCGCGCGCAGGTTTTCGCCGCCATCACCCTGGATTACCTGGAAATACGGCTGACCGCTTTGCAGCACCTGCTGCTCGACGGAATCGGCCTGAGTTTCGTCGCCGGCACCGGGGCCGAACTGCTTGCTCACCCCGTCACCGCGAATCACACGCAGTTCCCGGATATCGTCCGCTTGGCGTATCTGGTCGAGATAGACCGCGCGCGACGCGACCGTGCCGGTAATCATCATGCCGGTCAGGCTGGCCATGGTCATGCGATGGACGCTTTGCGAAAAATCCCGCGCCTGGCTGATTGCCGTGTTGCGCTGTTGCGTCGCCGCCCACCAGATCATGCCCGACCAGGCAAGCGCCAGCATGAGGGAAATCCCCCACACCAAACGAACCCAGATTTTCAGGTTACGAATTTTCATATCTCCAATGGCGATGAGTGATGGGCAATGGCAGTGTGGTTTTCATCACCCATTACCCATCACCACGAATGCTGTTTTTCGATCCGATGGGCGTGCTATCGCGCTGGTACCCTTTGGGTATCCCCCCGCCACATTTCCCAATTTGGCGGGTTCAACGTGACTGACTACGGGGGGGCTTCGCAATGGCTGTTTCCCGTTATCACGGTGGATAATTTAGTTGGTGCGATAATGCTTATATTGCAGGCGTCGCACAATCGTGCGTTTCCGAGCCTGCTGTAGTGGGATGGGAAGCGCAGGGGTAGTGCGCGCACGACCCCTGCTGATGTTTGGCTCCGTGGGGCGCGCTTTTGGCAGCGGACCGGACTGAACCGGCTTGAATCAAAGCCTTGAATCAATGCCCCTACCCGCCGATAATCCCCGAGCCCCAACATCACCAAGGATCAAGGCGCCCAGGCGCACACGAAGCACATCATGCGATCAAACCAGGAAACCGAAGCCATTCAGAAAGACACCGCGCGCTGGATCGCCAACGGCGGACTCTTGTCCACCATCTCCTTCCTGGGATATGGCGCGCAGGCCTACCTGCTGATCGGCATCGTTCCCGCCGAATTCCTGTCGGCGTGGGTCGCCTTGATGGTGGCCGGGGAAATGGGGAATCTCGCCCTGGCCATCGCCTTGAAACGGTCGCTGGACCTGCCTGCCAGACGCGAACGGCTATTGCGGTACGTCGTGTTTGCGAGAGGGGTCACCGGGGGCATTTGGGGAGCCGTCGTCCTGCTTCCCGGCGTGGCGGACGCGCCGGGCACACTGGCGCTCCAGGCGATGTTCCTGGGCATTACCGTCTTTGCGAGCGTTCCGTTTCTCGGCATTCGTTCCGGGGCCGTCGTGCCCTTCCATCTGGGGCTAATGACGCCCCTGTTGTGGACAGGAGGTTCGGGGCCGGTCGTCCCGATTGCTGTCGGGCTCTTCTTTTGCACCGCACAGGTCTTTGCGGCAATTACGCGCCGCCTCTTGCTCAGTTCCCTTGCTGCGGAGCTGACCGTGCGCCGCCACAATGCCGAGCTTCAGGAAGCCAAGGAGGCCGCCGAAGCCGCCAACCGGGCGAAGAGCGTCTTCCTGTCCAACATGAGCCACGAGTTGCGCACGCCGCTGAACGCGATTCTCGGCTACACGCAGATCCTGTCCGCGCAGCCGGATCTGACGGAACCGCGGCGGCGGCAACTGCAAGTAATGCAGGCCAGCGGCGAGCATCTGCTGACCCTGATCGGCGACATCCTCGACCTCTCCCGGATCGAGACCCAAAGACTGGAACTGGCCAAGGCCCCGTTCCGGCTGCCGCGGCTGCTGGATCAAGTCGTCGAAATCACCCGGCCCGCCGCGAGCCGCAAGCACCTCGATCTGCGCTTCGAGCAGGATTCGCCATTGCCGGAATGGGTGGGCGGCGACGAAAACCGGGTCCGCCAGATACTCCTGAATCTTCTCGCCAACGCCGTCAAGTACACGACCCACGGCGAGGTCATCCTGCGCGCCGCCTACGACCCGCAAGGCGGGGCGCTGCGTTGCGAGGTCATCGACAGCGGCATCGGCATCCCCCCGGACAAGCTCGACGCGATCTTCGAGCCCTTCACGCAACTCGCCCCCGACGCCCAGGGGCGCGAAGGCGCCGGGCTGGGACTGGCCATCACGCGCCGGCTGGCGTCCCTGATGGGTGGGGAGGTCACGGTCGCCAGTCGCGTGGGCGAAGGCAGCACGTTCCGCTTTTCGGTCTTGCTGCCGGCGACGCTCGCCGACGAACCGCTGGCCGAACCGGCGTGGCAGGGAATCCGCGGCTACCGGGGAGCGCGCAGGCGGCTCCTGGTGGTGGACGACACCCCGGCCAATGCGGCTTTGCTGGCCGATCTTCTGACCCCGCTCGGCTTCGAGGTGCAAACGGCAGCGAGCGGACGGGAAGCGCTGGCGGCGGCCATCGCATCGCCTCCCGACCTTGTCCTGCTGGATCTGGTCATGCCGGAGATGGACGGCCTGGAGGTGCTCAGGGAAATGCGCCGCCACCCCGAACTGGACGGCACGCGCATTACCGGCGTTTCGGCCACGGTTACCGACGGCGAACGAAAACGGCTGTTCGTCGAAGCCTGCGACGCCTTCGTCGGCAAACCCGTCCAGATCGGGGAGCTGTTACAGACTATCGGCAACCTTCTGCACCTCGAATGGGAAACATCCGCCGACACAACGGCGAATCAGGCCATCGCCAAACTCACGCCGGCCATGCTCGCCACCCTGGCCCCGGAGCTGCGCAGGGAACTCGCCGACGCCGCGCTGAGCCTGGATGGAGAGCGGGTCGCCGCGGTCATCCGCGGGATCGAAAGCGCAGATGCCGACCTGGCCCGCACCCTGTCCAATCTCATCAACCATTTCGACTACCCGTCGATACTGGACGCGATCAACGGCGCGGACAACCAACCTGAATCAAGGAGGAACGCATCATGACCGGCAAGGGGAGCATACTCGCCGTCGACGACACGGAAGCATCGCTCAAGGTGCTTTCCGACTTTCTGAGGGAAGAAGGATACTCGGTGCGTGCTGCCCTCCGGGGAGATATGGCCCTGCGCTCCGCGTTGCATCAGCCGCCGGATCTCGTGCTGCTGGACATTCGCATGCCGGACATCGACGGATTCGAGGTCTGCCGGCAACTCAAGTCCCATCCGGCGACGCGGGACGTGCCGGTGATCTTCATCAGCGGCCTGACCGAAACCGATGAGAAACTTCGCGGTTTCGAGATCGGCGCCGTCGACTACGTCACCAAGCCCTATCAGCGCGCGGAACTGCTGGCCCGCGTCGCCGCCCACGTCAATCTGCGGCTCATCCAGAAACAGGTGGCGGCGCAGAACGAGGAATTGCGACAATACCGGGAACATCTCGAAGAGCTGGTTGCCCGGCGCACCGCAGAACTTCGGGAAAGCAACCGGAACCTGGAGCTGATGAGCTTCGCCCTCGATCAGGTGCGCGAGGCTGCCTACCTCATCAATGAAAAGGGCGACTTCCTCTACGTCAACCAGGAGGCCAGCCGGGCGCACGGCTATGGCGCCGAAGAACTCTGCGGCATGAACGTGACCGACATCAATCCCGACTCTTCGCCGGAAGTGTTCGCGCGCGCCTGGCAGGAGGTCTGCGCCAAGGGCGTGGCAACCTTCGAAACCCGGCATCGCCACCGCGACGGCAGCGTGTTCCCGGTGGAGATCAGTTCCAGTTACCTCGACTATGAAGGCAACCCCCTTCATCTGGCCCTGGTCCGCGACATCAGCGAGCGCAAGGACGCCGAGCGTCGCCTGCGCGAGTCCTACGATCTTCTCGAAGAACTCACCTCCCGGCGCGAGTCGGCGCGCGAGGAGGAAAGAAGGCACATCGCCCGGGAGATACACGACGAACTCGGGCAGCGCCTGACCGCGCTGCGCATGGGCATATCCACCGTGCGCTACCGGCTCGGCAGCCAAAATCCATCGCTGACCGGCGAATTGCAGGAGCTGGCGGCACAGATGGATGAAACTATCCAGGTCGTGCGCAATATCGCCACCGCCCTGCGCCCATCCGTGCTCGACATGGGGATCAGCCCGGCCCTGAAGTGGCTGGCGGGACAATTTCGGGTCACCACCGGAATTGCCTGCGACATCGACCTGCCCGAGAAGGACATCCCGTTGCCGGAGGATGCCGCCATCGCGTTGTTTCGCATCGTGCAGGAAGCGCTGACCAATGTGGCGCGCCATGCCGAGGCCCAGGCCGTGACTATCGCCCTCAACCACGATGGCAGCGGATATCGCGCCGAAATCCGCGACAACGGCCTGGGCTACGATGCTGCGGCAAAGCAGGACAAGTCCTTCGGCCTCATGGGCATGCGCGAGCGTGCCGCAATGCTCGGGGGGACGCTGGTTGTCGACACCCTACCCGGCAAGGGAACGCGACTTCAAGTATTCATCCCAATTGCCCGATTCCAGGAGAAATCATGATCCGAATTCTGATCGCCGACGACCACGCCATCATGCGCAGGGGCCTCAAGAAGCTCTTCGAGGCGAATCCGGAAATCGTCGTCGCCGCCGAGGCGACAAATGGCGACGAGGTTCTCAGCCACCTGTCCAAAGACACCGTCGATCTGTTGCTCCTCGACATGACCATGCCGGGCTTGTGCGGCGAGCAACTGATTACCCGCATCCGCTCCCTTTATCCGACCTTGCCGATTCTCATGCTCACCATGCATAACGAGGCGTTGATCGCCCAGCGGGCGCTGGAAGCGGGCGCTACCGGCTACCTGACCAAGGATAGCGAGCCCGAGGTGCTCTTCGCCGCCATCGCCAAGGTTGCCGCCGGAAAACCCTTCCTGGATTCCGCCATCGCCCAGCAACTTGCCTTGATGGCGACCGGCATTACCCGCGCCACCAACCATGCCTGCCTAAGCCCCCGCGAACTGGAGGTGTTCCGACTGTTGGCCGGCGGCAAAACGGTGAAAGCGATTGCCGGCATCCTATCCATCAGCGACAGAACAGTTTCCACGCACAAGGTGCGGATGATGGAAAAGATGGGCTTCGCTTCGACCGCCGACCTGGTCCGCTACGCGCTCGCGCACAAGATCATGTAGTTGTCGAGATCGCGTTTTATTGCCCGGCAGCAGCGCATGGGTGGAGTAGAGAACAGGTTTCCATTTTCTGTAGGCCGAGCATATCTGTTTCCGCCCCTTTCGCCTGGTGGCGCCTCAACAGCCATTCCTTGGAGCCTGTCCGTAAATAATTCAACCCCATGCCGGGGCCGATTTGAGGTGCAGGCCGCGAAGCAAGCCGCGCGGTTGTGACATTCACAACAAGCGGTTTGCGACAAAGAGTGCGCTCAAATCGACCCCGGCCAAGACCGACGCCATTGACGTACGCAGAATCCTCGAGCTGTTCCACCTGTCCGAGCACCTGCTCGCCGGCGAAAGACGCGCTCCATGAAGTCGCCCCGACACCGGAGGAGAACGACCGAGGTTCATCCGCCGCAGTGAACCTGGTAGTTCTTGCAGGCTTGGGTGGGGCAGCGGATATACGCTATTCGTTGTGACCCTATTGATTCGCATGAAGCGTTCCGTTCCCTGTCGCGCACTCTGTGAGGGAATCATTACACTGCGCTAACCGCTTATCTACGAACAAAACAATGGTGAATTTCCCGATAGACCAGCAAGCGTAGTAGTCAGTCAATATCACTACTGTCCGGTTAAAAGAGGGAGCTGCTTGCTGAAAGGCCGTATTGGCG
>CAYVIN010000063.1:0-23830 GCA_964451375.1 uncultured Sulfuricella sp. | reverse complement strand
TCTTGGGCAGGTTTTCGCCGAAGCGAATTTCATCGGGTTTGGCGATGGGGCCGATGGCGTGGGCGACGTGATTGCGCAGGTCGTTGACGATCTGCTTGGCTTCATCGCCTTCAGGACGGCTGCGCTTCAACACCACAAAGGCGACGACTGCTTCGCCCTTTACGTCGTGCGGCTTGCCGACGACGGCGGCTTCCGCGACCATCGGGTGGGACACTAGGGCGGATTCGATTTCCATGGTGCCGAGGCGGTGGCCGGAGACGTTCAGCACGTCGTCGATACGCCCCATGATGGTGAAGTTGCCGGTCTTGGCATCGCGCACCGCACCGTCGCCAGCCAGATAGAGCTTGCCGCCCAGGTCTTCCGGGTAGTAGCTCTTCTTGAAGCGTTCCGGGTCGCCCCAGATGGTGCGGATCATCGACGGCCAGGGACGTTTGATGACCAGGAAGCCGCCCTTGCCCCATTCCACGTCGTGGCCGGTTTCATCAACCACGGCGGCCATGATGCCGGGGAACGGCAGGGTGCAGGAACCCGGCACCAGCGGCGTAACGCCCGGCAGCGGGGTGATGACGTGACCGCCGGTTTCGGTTTGCCAGAAGGTATCGACAATCGGGCAGCGGGTTTGGCCGACCACGTTGTAATACCACATCCACGCTTCGGGATTGATCGGCTCGCCCACGGTGCCCAGCAAACGCAGGCTGGAGAGGTCGTGCTGGGTGGGCAGGTCGGCGCCCAGCTTGATCAGCGAACGAATCGCGGTCGGGGCGGTGTAGAAAATACTGACCTTGTGGTTCTGGATCATCTTCCAGAAGCGGGTGGCGTCCGGGTAAGTCGGTACGCCTTCAAACACCACCTGGGTCACGCCCATCGCCAGCGGGCCATAGGTCACGTAGGTGTGGCCGGTGATCCAGCCCACATCGGCGGTACACCAGAATACGTCGCTGTCCTTCACGTCGAAAGTCCAGCGCATGGTGTTCATCGCATGGAGCAGATAACCGGCGGAGGAGTGCTGAACCCCCTTGGGCTTGCCGGTGGAACCGGAGGTATAGAGCAGGAACAGCGGATGTTCAGCGCCGACGGAAACCGGTTCGCAGGTGTCGGGCTGGCTTTCCACGATGTCGTGCCACCACACATCCAGCTTGTCGTTCCACACCACGTCGCCGCCGGTGCGCTTGTACACCACAACTTTTTGAATCGTGTCGCAGCCGCCCATGGTCAGGGCTTCGTCAACGGCGGGCTTCAAGGGCATCGCCTTGCCGCCCCGGAACTGGCCGTCGGCGGTAATCACCAGCTTCGCGCCGGCGTCTTCGATACGTTCCTGCAAGCTCTTCGCGGAGAAGCCGCCGAACACCACCGAATGGGTCAACCCGAGGCGGGCGCAAGCCTGCATCGCGACCACCGCTTCGATGCTCATCGGCAGGTAGATCACCACGCGGTCGCCGACCGACAGGTTGAAGGTCTTCAAACCATTGGCAAACTGGCAGACGCGATGGTAGAGGTCTTTATAGGAAACCTTGGTGACCGTGCCATCATCCGCTTCGAAAATGATCGCGGTCTTATTGGGCTGGGTGGTCAGGTGGCGGTCGAGACAGTTGGCGGAAACGTTCAGTTCGCCGTCTTCAAACCATTTGTAGAAAGGGGCGTTGCTTTCGTCGAGGGTCTTGGTGAAGGGTTTGTTCCAGATCACCAGTTCGCGCGCCAGCTTGGCCCAGAAACCTTCGTAATCCTTATCAGCTTCCGCGCACAGCGCCTGGTACTGTTCCATACCGGACACGGTGGCCTGGGCCTTGAATTCCGCGCTGGGTTCAAAGACACGGATTTCGTTCATTACGGATTCGATATTAGCCATTTTTTCTCCTCACTGGAATATTTGCTACGATACGATTTAAACAAAACTGGGCGATGATAAATCTTTTATCCGCCTCTTTCCATACTGCCTGCCATTCTTATATAAGATAAGTCTTACACCCCCCTTACAATTTTCAGGATGTTTCATGACCCCGTTGCAGACTCAGAATCTTATCGCCGCCTCTCTTGAACTCAGCCATTTTGCGCGCCGCCTCGCGCAAAGCAGCACAGCGCTTACCGATGATCTTGCGGCCAATCTGGAAACGCCGTGGACTGCGCAAGCCATGCGCGCCGCGCTGGAAGAAGCCACGCCTGCCGATGAAGCGGCCCTGAAAAAGACGCTGCGCACCTTGCGTAAGCGGGTGATGCTGCGCACCATCGTGCGCGATCTGGGCGGCTTGGCCGACTTGCGGGAGGTCATGGTCGCAGCCAGCAGCCTCGCCGAGGTGACGCTCCGCTATGCGCTGGAAAAACTCGACGCCTGGCAACGCAATATCTACGGTGCGCCGCTCGGTGAAGAAAGCGGCGCGGAACAGGATTTGATCGTGGTCGGAATGGGCAAACTGGGCGGCTTTGAGCTCAACGTATCCTCGGACATCGACCTGATTTTCGCCTACCCCGAGGAAGGCGAAACCAGCGGCCCGCGCAAGACCAGCAACCACGAATATTTCACAGCACTGGGCAAAAAGCTGATCCAGGCGATCAACGACAATACCGAAGATGGCTTCGTGTTCCGCGTGGATATGCGTTTACGTCCCTATGGCGAAAGCGGGCCGCTGGTCGGCAGCTTCGCCATGCTGGAGGAGTATTACCTCACCCAGGGCCGCGAATGGGAACGCTATGCGTGGATCAAGGGGCGTCCCATGGTGGGCAGCCATTACGAAGAACTGGCAAAGATGTTGCGCCCCTTCGTCTTCCGCAAATATCTGGATTTCGGCGCGTTCGCCTCGATGCGCGAATTACACGGGCAAATCCGCCGCGAAGTGGCGCGCCGCGACATGAGCGACAACATCAAGCTGGGGCCGGGCGGCATCCGCGAAGTGGAATTCATCACTCAGGTGTTCCAACTGATCCGGGGCGGCAAGGAACCGGCGCTGCAAACCCGCTCTACCCTGGAAGCCCTGGACATTCTTGAAAGCCGGCAACTGATGCAGCCGGATGCAGTCGGCGAATTGCGCGCCGCGTATTTCTTCCTGCGCAACCTGGAGCACCGCCTGCAATACCTGGAAGACGCACAAACCCAGACCCTGCCCTCCGGCGAGGAAGCGCGCAGCATTATCGCGCGCAGCATGGGTTTTGCCGATTATCCGTCGTTCCTGACCGCACTCGACGCGCATCGCGGCAAAGTCACCCGCCATTTCGAGCAGGTTTTCGCCGCACCCCACAGTTCGCAGGACAGCCATCCGCTTGCCGGCCTGTGGCAAGGTTCGCCGGACACTGCCGAGGCCATCGCCACGCTGGGCGAACAAGGTTATCGCCACCCCGCCGAAGCATGGGAACGCCTCACCAAAATCAAGCAAAGTGGCCGCTACACCCAGTTGCCGGAAGCCAGCCGCGCCCGTTTCGACGCGCTGCTGCCCCCGCTGCTCCAGGTCGCCGGGCAATTCCCCAATCCCGACGCCACCCTGGAACGCATCCTCAACCTCATGGAAGCAATCAGCCGACGCGGCGCATACCTTGCCCTGCTCCTCGAATATCCCCAGACGCTGGCCCAGGTCGCGCGCCTGGCGAGCGCCAGTCCGTGGGTTTCCGATTACCTCACCAAACATCCCATCCTGCTCGACGAACTGCTCGATACTCGCGAACTCTACGCCGCGCCCGACTGGCCGGCACTGAAGGTCGCCCTGGAAAAACAACTCGATGAAGTGACCGGCGACACCGAACGGCAGATGGATGTATTGCGCCATTTCAAACAGGCCCAGGTATTCCGCCTGGTCGCTCAGGACTTGGCGGGCGCATTGAGCGTGGAAAAACTCTCCGATCATTTATCTGACCTGGCCGACTTGATCCTCACCGAGGTGCTCCGCCATGCCTGGATGGGACTGCGCACCAGACACCGCGACGAACCACGTTTCGCGATCATCGGCTATGGGAAGCTGGGCGGGAAAGAACTCGGCTACGCCTCCGACCTCGACATCATTTTCCTGTATGACGACGACGCCAACGAGGCCCCGGAAATTTATGCCCGTCTCGGGCAGCGCATCAACACCTGGCTGACCGGCTTCACCGCCGCCGGCGCGCTCTACGACACCGACCTGCGACTGCGCCCCAACGGCGCCAGCGGCTTGCTGGTCAGTTCCGTGGAGGCCTTCGAGGATTACCAGAAAAACCAGGCCTGGGCATGGGAACATCAGGCCTTGACCCGCGCCCGCTTCTGCACCGGGGATAACGCGATTGGGGAAAAATTTGAAAGCATCCGCCAGGCGGTGCTGACTCAGCCCCGCGACCGGCAAACGCTGAAAAAAGAAGTCATCGCGATGCGCCAGAAGATGCTCGACGCGCACCCCAACCGTAGCGGACAGTTCGATCTGAAACACGACCGGGGCGGCATCATCGATGTGGAATTCCTGGTGCAATACCTGATTCTCGCCCATGCCGCAGAACACCCTGGATTAACCCGTAACAGCGGCAATCTGGCGCTGCTCAAAACGTCCGGTGAAGCGGGCCTGATTCCTCCCGAACTAGCCGAACAATGCCGCACTGCCTACCGCGAATTCCGCAAACGTCAACACCAGATGCGTTTACAGGGCGCGGAGTTCGCCCGCGTCGATGACGAGATAGCTGCGCCGCTGGCCGCCTCGGTCGCGGACTTGTGGCGACGGATTCTGGGCGAGGCGGAAGACCCCCCGGCAAATCTCGACAAATAAACCCCTCTTATGCCGGTATAGGAAAATTAGTAGGTCGCCCTGATTGCGTATCGGGCGAATTGGATTAGAATTTTCGCTCCTTAAATGGAGGGGACAAAATAATCATGGAAGCTACAGGACTGGCTACAACAATCGCTTGGTGGGGTTTCGGCCTCGGTTTGATATTCGGCTTCATTGCCAACAAAAGTAATTTCTGCACCATGGGCGCGGTGTCCGACATCGTCAACATGGGTGACTGGGGGCGGATGCGCGCTTGGCTGCTGGCTATCGCAGTAGCGATGATCGGCACCAATGCACTGGCCTACCTCGGTTACATCGATCTTGGCAAAACCATCTACACCGGCAACAGCTTTCCCTGGCTGGCCTACATCGTAGGCGGCCTGATTTTCGGCGTCGGCATGACGCTCGGCTCGGGCTGTGGCAATAAAACCCTGGTTCGGGTGGGTGGCGGCAATCTGAAATCGGTAGTGGTATTCATCTACATGGGCTACGCCGCCATGTTGACCTTGAAAGGTATTTTCGGCGCTTTCCGTGTCAAGGTGCTGCAAGCACCGGCGGTCACGCTGCAATTCGATCACGGTCAGACCCTCCCCGCCCTGCTCGGCGGCATGGGCGGAATGGATGCCAAAACCATGCTGCTGGTCGTCACCGGCGTCGTGGCGCTGGCCATCCTGATTTTCGTGTTCATCGACCATGAATTCCGCAAACATCTCGACAACAATCTGGCCGGCCTGCTGCTCGGACTGGTTGTAGTTGCCGGCTGGTACGTTACCGGCCACATGGGACTGGCGGAAAATCCGGAAACGCTGGAGATCACCTATTTCGGCACCAATTCCCACCTCGCCGAATCAATGTCCTTCGTTGCGCCAACCGCCTACACGCTGGAGTATTGGGCCTATTGGACGGATACCGCAACCGTTGTGACTTTCGGCATTGCCACAGTATTCGGCGTGGGGATCGGATCATTCATTTACGCGCTGGCCACCAACTCCTTTCGCTGGGAACATTTCTCGTCCTCGCAGGACATGTTCCGCCACATTATCGGCGGCACCTTGATGGGATTCGGCGGCGTTACCGCCATGGGTTGCACCATCGGACAGGGCATGACCGGCGTTTCTACGCTTTCTCTGGGTTCCATCCTGGCCTTCGTCTCGATTGTCGCCGGTGCGGCAATCACCATGAAAATCCAGTATTACATGATGATGCGCGAAGCATAACCAACAGCGCACGATTCAAGGTCATTCCAAGCCCGCCTGGCGCGGGCTTTTTTTCGTCCAAACGACGAAAATTTCACATAACACCAACTTATAGCGCCATAAGAAATTAGACTTTCTAAAAGTGATTAACCTCTTATAAGATGAACCCTTCTCCCAAGCTGGACTTTCCCGCAAACAACAATGCCGAAACGCTTCGCGCTCCTTTTGCTGCTCTGGTTTATTCTGGCATTGCCTACAGCATCCCCGGCTGCGGAAGCCATCAATTTCAACTTTACCGACAGTGGCGGTAAAAACTTCCGCCTGTCCGAGCTTAAAGGCAAATGGGTTTTGGTCAACTTTTGGGCGCCTTGGTGCCCCCCCTGCTGGAAAGAACTTCCCGACCTCAACGATCTTCATAAAAACCGCCCGGACATTGTAGTCATCGGCGTCGCGATGGACTACAAAGACACAGATTCAGTGTTATACTTGCTCAAAAAACACAAAATAGATTTTCCGATTGTAATGGGGGGAAAATCCCGCGACGACAATAATCCGATCAAACAGGTCGGCCCCGTTCCGTTTTACCCAACATCCTACTTGTACGCGCCCGACAACCAGATAGTCATGGTCAAGATGGGCATGATTGATCAGGACATGGTCAATCAGTTCATCTTCGGCTACATGCAGGATAAGAGTCAGAAGAAGTGGAATTAGGTTTCGTATCAACATCAAGCACCCGCAGAGGTGTAGCGGTTTTTTATCAATCATCCATCCAAAAAAGGAAGAGAAAATGAATCTGAAAAAGTCTGTTGTTTCCCTCACTGTTGCCCTCTGCTGCCAGGCCGGTCTGACCTACGCCGCCGCGCCCGCCGCCCCGGTGGTTGACACCAAGGCCATGGCTGCTGCTACTACCGACATGACCAAGGCGACTGCCGATTGGGCGAAGGCCTTCTCCGATCCGAAAATGATCGAAGGCATGATGAAAATGGCTGATCCGGTGATGTACACCAAGTGGATGACCATGATGATGGATCCCAAGATGATCGACGCCATGATGAAGATGGCCGACCCCAAGCTGATGGATCAATGGATGAAAATGGCCACCGATCCCAAGCTCATGGAAGGCATGATGAAGATGGTTGATCCCAAGCTCATGAATCAGTGGATGGGCATGATGACTGATCCCAAGCTGATGGCCTCCATGATGAAGATGGTTGACCCGAAACTCATGGAAGGTTTCATGAAGATCGCCACCGATCCGAAGATGATGGAATCCATGATGAAGATGGCTGATCCCAAGCTCATGGAAGCCATGATGAAAATGGCTACCGATCCCAAGATGATCGAATCCATGATGAAATTGGCTGATCCCAAACTCATGGAAGGCATGATGAAGATGGCCACCGATCCCAAGATGATCGAAGGCATGATGAAAATGGCTGACCCACAGCTGATGAATCAGTGGATGGCGATGGCCACCGATCCGAAGATGATGGAAGCCATGATGAAGATGGCCGATCCGAAGATGATGGATAGCTGGATGAAGATGGCTACTGATCCGAAGATGATGGACGCCATGATGAAGATGGCTGACCCGACCGTCATGAACGGCTGGATGGCCATGATGACCGATCCCAAGATGATGGAAGCCATGATGGCGATGGTCGATCCGAAAATGATGAACGCCTGGATGGCGATGATGACCGATCCGAAGATGATGCAAGCCATGATGCAAATGGTTGATCCGAAGATGATGGGTCAGTGGATGGGCATCATGACCGACCCGAAAATGATGGACGGCATGATGAAGATGATGGATCCGGCCATGATGAGCAACATGATGTTCGCCATGATGTCCATGATGAACATGGGTGTGAAATCGGTTGACGACATGAACAAGGGCTTCACCAAGGGTGCCGGTTCGATGACCAAGGCCATGAAACCCAAGGCTGCCAAGCCGAAAGCAAAGCCGGCTGAAGCGAAGTAATCAGCCTGGTTAGCAAGACGGTTCCGGGCGGGTTCGCCCGCCCGGAACCGCTGAGTACTTCTCCCGGAACTAGCAAGGATTGAGTCATGCGTAATTTACTCAGCAAACTGTTGCTGCTCGCGGCAACTGTCGGCTTCGCCGCCTCGCCTGCCCTGGCCGCCGATGCTCCCAAGGCCGCCGCACCTGCGGCAAATGCATCCAAGGCTGGCGCTGAAACGCCACAAGCCCCGCAAATGCAAATGCCTTTCTTCACCATGCCGCATGTCCCAAAGAAGGACATCGAACCTAACACCGTCTCTGAAAGTATCTCCAAGGAAGCCAAAACCAAGGCGATCCAGAGCATGATGATGGCGAATCCTCTGTCCATTCGTGACATGATGAATCTCATGACCTTCAAGGTCAAAGCCAAGCCGGGGATCAGTTTCGACGACGTGGTCACCTCGATGAAGCTACGCGCCAACTTCCACAACTACAAATATGTGGGACACAGCCCGTTGAGCAAGGATGTGGAAGCAGTCACCGGAAAACCCTCGCCGCGCGTTGAAGTGTTCAGCTTCTGCGACTCGGTGGTTGCCCGCCGTCTGCTCGACTACTCCCCTGAGTTGATCGCTTTCCTGCCCTGCCGCATCGCGGTGCTGGAAGACGCCAAAAAAGATATCTGGCTGATCACTATCGACTGGGATATTTCCTGGGTTGATTACAACCAGAACCCCAACAAGATGGACGCTGATCTTTACAAGGAATCCCGCCGCATCCGCGACATCATGGAAGACATGATGCACGCCGGTGCAAACGGCGACCTGTAACAACAGCCCACACCTGCCTTAATAAAGCCTGCCTTGCGCAGGCTTTTTTTTGCCCTAAATAGCGCTAACCCGCGCCCTATTCCGACTCCAGAATATGAAAACAATGCGCAGACCAAACAAACTGCGCGGCAAGCGTGTAGACAAAACCGCATGACCGATTTGGAAATGGAATTATGTCAATCAACCCGGCAATTCGGTATGATGTTTGGTTTTGGAACGCCGGATCCCCAACGGATTCAGGCAGGCTATTCGAGCCTCACCACCTCCCAATCTCCCAGGATCACCGCCATGACCACCATCCGCCAGGAAGACCTCATCGCCAGCGTTGCCGACGCCCTGCAATACATTTCCTATTACCACCCGCTTGATTATATTCAGGCGCTCGGCAAGGCTTATGAACTGGAGGAATCCCCGGCGGCGAAGGACGCCATCGCGCAAATCCTCGCCAATTCGCGGATGAGCGCGGAAGGACGGCGGCCCATCTGCCAGGACACCGGAATTGTGGTGGCCTTCGTAAAAATCGGCATGAATGTCTGTTGGGAAAGCGGCATGAATCTTACCGACGCCATCAACGAAGGTGTACGCCGCGCCTACCTCAATCCCGACAACGTCCTGCGCGCCTCGGTGCTGGCCGACCCCGCCGGCGCGCGCAAAAACACCCGCGACAACACCCCGGCGGTGATCCACTATGACATCGTACCCGGCGACAAGGTGGAAATCACCCTGGCGGCAAAAGGCGGCGGCTCCGAAAACAAATCCAAATTCGTCATGCTCAACCCTTCCGACTCCATCGTCGATTGGGTGCTGAAAACCGTCCCGCTGATGGGGGCCGGCTGGTGCCCGCCGGGAATGTTGGGAATCGGTATCGGCGGCACGGCGGAAAAAGCCATGGTGCTGGCGAAGGAAGCCCTGATGGAACCCATTGACTTACATGAACTCAAAGCGCGCGGCCCGCAAAACCGCATCGAGGAATTGCGCCTCGAACTGCATGAAAAGGTCAGGCCGCGGGGTATGCGGGCGCAGGGGCTGGGGGCCCTCACCCCCGGCCTGGTTGTGAGGATCAAGGATTTTCCGACCCACGCCGCAAGCCTGCCGGTGGCGATGATTCCCAACTGCGCGGCAACCCGCCACATCCATTTCACCCTCGATGGCAACGGCCCGGCCCTGTTGACCCCGCCCAATCTGGATGATTGGCCCAAGGTCGATTGGCAGCCTGCCGCCGATGCGCGCCGAGTGAATCTCGACACGGTGACGCGCGCCGATATCGCCACCTGGAAACCCGGCGAGAATCTCCTCCTTTCCGGCAAATTGCTTACCGGTCGCGACGCCGCCCACAAACGCATCGCCGACATCCTCGCCAAAGGTGAAAAACTTCCGGTCGATTTCACCGGGCGTTTCATTTACTACGTCGGCCCGGTTGATCCGGTGCGCGACGAAGTAGTTGGCCCCGCCGGCCCCACCACCGCCACGCGGATGGACAAATTTACCGACATGATGCTGGAAAAAACCGGCCTGATCGGCATGATCGGTAAAGCCGAGCGTGGCCCCGTCGCTATCGAAAGCATCAAGCGCAACGGCGCGGTCTACCTGATGGCGGTCGGTGGCGCGGCCTATCTGGTCGCCAAGGCGATCAAAGCCTCGCGGGTGCTGGCTTTCCCGGAACTCGGCATGGAAGCGATATACGAATTCACCGTCGAAAACATGCCGGTCACGGTAGCCGTAGATAGCCAAGGCATCTCAGTTCATGAAACCGGGCCGCAGGAATGGCGAATCAAAATCGGAAAAATCCCGGTCGCCAAATAAGCAGGAACCACATCCATGAGTGTTGAAATCAGCCAGACCGACGCCGACAAACTGGTCGCCGGCATCTCCATACCCCCGCGTCCCGCCGCGCTCGCTGAATTGATGGCGGAACGCGCCAAGGATGAACCCGACCTGCAAAAAGTGTCGCGCCTGATCGGCGGCGACATCGGCCTCTCGGCAGCCATGCTGAAGGCCGTCAACTCACCTTACTTCGGCCTGACACGCAAAGTCGATTCAGCCTTCCAGGCGATATCCATGATGGGCATGAAAAACGTCATGAATATCGTCACCGGGCTGATGCTGCGCAACGCGGTAGGCGGAAAAAATGTGGCCCTCGACCGTTTCTGGGAAAACTCCCAGCAAAACGCCATGCTTTCCGCCTGGCTAGCCAAGCGCCTGCCCGGCATTTCCAGCGACGAAGCCTACACGTTCGGCCTTTTTCACGACTGCGGCATCCCCATCCTGATGCAGAAGTTCCCCGACTACAAGGACACCCTGTTCGCCGCCAACGCCAGCGACGACACCGCCTTCACCCTCGTCGAAGATCAACGCCACGCCACCAACCACGCCACCATCGGTTTTCTGGTCGCGAAAGCATGGTTCCTGCCGGAAACCATTTGCGATGCGATCCGCCTGCATCACGATGAAACCATCTACACCCAGCCCGACAGCGCCACACCACTGGTGCGTAATCTCATTTCGGTGGCCCGTCTCGCCGAACATCTCAACGACACCCTGCTGCACATGCGCGACGACAGCGAATGGACACGTCTTGGCGGCCATGTCCTGCGACATCTGGGAGTCACCGCTGCGGAGATGGATGATATCAAGGATGACGTAAGCAAAATGATTTGACCCGTCAAAGATGCCTGACCACTCCCTTCCTGCACTCAAAGCCACCTTGCGGCTGCCCGGTCAGACGCTTTACTACCGGGTCTACCGGAATGACGAGCGCCCGGCGCGGCGTCTGCTCCTGCTCCACGGCGGCGGGGTCGCCGGCAAAATCACCTGGGGCGGCATCCTGCCCCACCTTACCCAGTGGGATGAAATTCTCGTTCCCGACTTGCGCGGCGGCGGCAAAACCCATTACCCGGATCAGCACGACCACAACTTCATCGCCGAAGAAGTAGTCGGTGACCTCGAAGCCTTGCTCGACCATCTCGACTGGACGGAATTCGACCTGGGTGGATACTCCTTTGGCGGATTGATCGCCATGCTCCTCAAGGTCGCGCGCCCGGCGGCGGTTGGTCTGACCTTTCTGCTCGAACCGGCCCTGTTCAGCAAAATGAGCGACGCCGAAACCATCGCCAGCCGCGAGCTGATGCTCCACGCCGCACACCGTCTGCGCCATCTGGAGCACGTTGACGAAGGCCTGCAACTTTTTCTCGACGCCGTCGCGCCCAACCGCAATCGCGGCTCGATAAACGAAGAAGTCGTGCGCGGACGCCTCTCCCATCGCCCCGCCGGCCTGGCTTGCGCCATCGAGTGTGTATTTGACGCCGCCCACCGCCTTGACCGGCGCACCCTGATCGATGCCCAAGCCAACGTCCACGGCTTTATCGGCGAGCGCTCCCATCCCGAGGTTTACGGGCTCTGCGAAAAAATCGCCGCCAGCCGCAAAGACTGGTTTTGCCATCTCGTTCAAGGGGCCGACCATGCCCTGCCTTTCCAGAAGCCGCAAGTCATCGCAAACCTGTTCAATCTCGCCCGAAAATAGCGGGGGAAACAAACATTGTTTTGACTATACTGGGTAAGCAATAGCCTCACGGGGAGTAGTCGTGCCTGTCGAATTCCGCACTGAACAAAATACTAACGAACGTCCGACTGTCCTGATCGTCGATGATGTCCCGGTAAATCTCCAGGTACTCGGCGAACTCCTGCAAAACGACTACCGGGTTCTGGCCGCCAACTCCGGGGCGGTCGCCCTGCGCATCGCAGCAACGCCCCCCAGCCCCGACTTGATCCTGCTCGACATCATGATGCCCGGAATGGATGGTTATCAGGTGTTAACCGCGCTTCGGGAAAATCCGCTGACCCGCGACATTCCGGTCATATTTCTCACCGCACTGGATAACGAGCAGGACGAACGGCGCGGCCTCGAACTTGGCGCGGTGGATTTCATCTCCAAACCGATGAAACCCGCGATTGTGCAGGCGCGGGTGCGCAACCATCTGGAACTCAAACAGGCCCGCGACGCGCTGCATCGCTATAACGAAGCGCTTTCGATGCGTCTCGACCTGATGTTCAACTACTCTCAGGACATTTTGTGCGTGGCCGGATTCAATGGCTATTTCAAGGAACTCAACCCCGCCTTCACACGGATTCTGGGATGGCCTATCGCTGAGGCGCAGGCCCGCCCCTGGCTGGAATTCGTTCATCCCGAGGATGCCCTAGCGGCGGCGGAAGCTGCAAAAAACCTTGCTGCCGGACAACCGTTGAGCGACCTGGAAATCCGTTTTCGCCACCTCGATGGCCACTACTGCTGGTTGTCCTGGAACGCCTTTCCGGTTGCCGAGGAAAGCGCCAGTTTTTGCGTCATCCGCGATGTCACCGCCCAAAAATACGCCGCGCTGCAAATGCAGGCAGTAAGCGAATCCCTGGAATGGCTGATCCAGAACGAGTTGTCCAAAAACCGCGAAAAAGACCTGTTGCTAATCCAGCAATCGCGGCTTGCCACCATGGGTGAACTGATCACCAATATCTCCCACCACTGGCGGCAACCGCTCAACGCCCTCGCCGTGCTGCTCGCCAACATTCTGGACGCCTACGAATACCACGAACTCGACCAGGAATATCTGGAAAAGGAAGTCTCCAAAGGCCATCTCCTGGTGCAGCGCATGTCCGCCACCATCGAAGAATTCCGCAGCCTGTTCAAAACCGATAGTCTCAAATCAGTCTACAGTCTCAATGCCCTGGCAAAGCAAACCATCAACCTGCTCGGGGCCACTTTTGACAGCAGCCGCATTTCGATCACTGTCGAAGCCACCGAGGAAGTGCAAGCCAGGGGTTATCCGTCAGAGTATTCGCAGGTATTGGTCACCCTGCTCAACAATGCGCGGGACGCCATCAACGCCCGCCAAATCACCCCCGGCGTGATCGTGATCCGCATCGCCGTCACCGCTGGTGTCGCCACCCTGAGCGTATCCGACAACGGCGGCGGAATTGCCGCCGAGCAGCTCACCCGGATTTTTGAACCGTATATCACCACCCGCGACCAAAACGCCGGCATCGGCCTCTTTATGGCGCGAATGTTAATCGAACATCAGGACGGCAAAATCGAGGCCCGCAATACGGCAGAGGGCGCCGAGTTGACCATTTTCCTGCCGCTTGCCGAAACACCCCGGCCATGAAAATCCCGTTGCATTCAGCCGCTGGAACGGCGCTGATATACGCACTCAGCGCGGGAATCTGGATATTCCTGTCGGACAACCTGGTCGGTGCATTTTTCAGCGATCTCGGCGACTTCACCCACTTCGCCACCCTCAAGGGACTACTGTTCGTCGCCGTCACGGCGATGCTGCTTTATATGCTGCTGCGCAAGCGCGACCAGCAGGTGGATACGCTCCCCGACAAGGCATTTCCGCTTCCGCCGCTAGCGAAAATCCGTCGCCAACCCTATATCGCCGGTGTCATCGCAATATCCGCCGTCATTCTGCTCAGTGGTACAGCGGTGCTGACGACATTTGCCGAACGCCACAAAAACGACGAAATTACGCGAATCGCGCAAATTTCCTCGACCAAAGCCAAACAAATAGAAACCTGGCTGAAAACCCGCCACGACGACGCCCGCATGGTCAGTTCCGGGATCATATTCAAGGAAACCCTGCCACGCTGGGCCGCCAGTCGCGACGCGGAATTGCGCGTCAAGATTTTGGGGAGAATGGAGGAATTGCGCAGCATCCTCGGCTACCACGCAATTCTGGTGCTGGATGCCGATGGTGTGCCGCTGCTATCCACTCAGCGCAAGGAAAGCAACGGCATTCCCCAACTCGACGAAACCGTAAAACGCACTGTGCAGCAAGCCGCCCGGCAGGGAAACATCCTCTCCACCGACCTTTACCGCATCGCCAACGAACCTAGTCAGCACGTCCATCTCGACTACATCGCGCCGATCCATGTTTCGGGAGGGAAACCCGGCTATTTCATCGTCCTGCAAATCAACGCCAACGATTTTCTGTTTCCGCTTATCGAGTCCTGGCCGGTGCCCAGCGCCAGCGCAGAAACCTTGCTGGTGCGACGCGACGGTGACGATGTTCTGTATCTCAACAAATTGCGCCATCACCCCGACGCCGCACTCAAACTGAGAGCGCCGCTAAGCCATGCCAGCCTACTCTCCGCCCAAGCCATCGAAGGCCAAACACGAACCGGCGAAACCTTGAAGGGTACGGATTACCGCGACAAACCGGTACTGGGCGTGATCCAATCCATCGCCGGCGCCTCCTGGTTCCTGATCAGCCAGATGGATCAAAGGGAGTTCTACGCCGGTTATTACAAAGCCGCCGCCTGGATTATCCTGGCCATGGCGCTGGCGCTGGTCGCCACTGCGACACTGGGCTTTCTCATTTATCAGCGCCGCAAACTGGCTCTGGGCGCATTGACTGCGCAAGTCCAGGCGGAGAAGCTGCGCTCCCTGCAAATTCTTGAATCCATCACCAACGGCTCGACCGATCTGATATTTGTAAAAGACTTGCAGGGCCGCTACCAGTTTTTCAACCAGTCCTCGGAGACATTCCTGGGGATCACGGCTAGCGAGGTCATCGGAAAAACCGTTGTGGATTTGTTCCCTGCCGAAGAAGCGCGCCTCATCGAGGCCAACGACCGCAAAGTCATCGAAGAAAACCGCACACTCAGTTTTGAGGAAACCCTCACCTCGCTGGAAGGGCCACGTTTCATGCACTCCACCAAAGGCCCGCTGCATGACGAACAGGGCCGGATTGTAGGCATCTTCGGGATTACCCGCGACATTACCGAACGCAAACAAATCGACGAAGTTATCCGGGAAAGCGAGCGCAAATATCGCACCTACATCGAAAGCGCCCCGCTCGCCATGTTCGTCGCCGACCAGACCGGCCATTACGTGGATTTCAACCACACCGCCCTCGACATGCTCGGATATGACCGGGCGACCTTCTCCACCATGGGCATTGCAGACATCACCCCGCAGGATTTCGCCGAGGAAGCCCTGTCCGACTTCGAGAGTCTCCTGAAAACCGGACATCTCCATGCCGAATACCCGCTCTTGCGTAAGGATGGTTCATCCGTGTGGGTATCGCTACACGCCGTCAAACTCTCGGAAAACCGCCTGCTCGGCTTCTGCCAGGACATCTCCACGCGCAAATTCGCCGAAACAGCATTGCGCGAGAGTGAAGCGCAGTATCGCCGCATCATCGAAACCACCCCGGACGGTTTCTGGATCGTCGATACCCGAGGGCATTTCCTCGAAGTCAACGACGCCTATGTGCGTAGTTCCGGATACAGCCGTGAGGAGTTGCACGGCATGTCGATCAACGACATTGAGGCTGTTGAAAATCCTGATCAAACCCGGCAAAAGATCGAATTCATCCTGCGTAACGGCTATGGCAAATTCGAAAGCGTCCACCGCGCCAAGGACGGACACCTGTGGCCGGTGGAAATCAGCGCCTCCTACGTTCCCTACCTGGGCGGGCAATTTTGCGTATTCACCCGCGATATCAGCGAACGCAAACGCGCCGAGCTACTCCTCAAGGAAAGCGAGCAACGCTGGATCATGGCGCTGGAAGCCGCCGGGCACGGCGTCTGGGACTGGGACGCCGCCCACGACAAAGTGTTTTTCTCGCACCAATGGAAAGCCATGCTGGGTTATACCGACGAGGAAATCAGCGACGAACTTTCCGCCTGGGTTGACCGCGTCCATATTGACGACCTGGGCCGCCGCATGGAAGACATCGCCAAACACCTGCGCGGCGAAACTGCGATATACCGTAGCGAACATCGGCTACGCTGCAAGGACGGCAGTTACAAATGGGTTCTCGACCAGGGCATGGCGGTAGCGCGCGATGCCAACGGCAAAGCGCTACGGGTCATCGGCACCCATACCGACATCAGTTGGCGACGCCAGGCCGAAGAACAGATACGGGAAAGCGAAGAACGCTTCCGCTCGATGTTTTCCGCGCTCAGCGAAGGCATCATCACTTTCGGTCTCAATGGCGAAGTCCTGGCCTGCAACCGGGCGGCGGAAACCATATTGGGGATTACCGAAAACGAAATGCACAGCCGGAAACAGCCGGCGCATTGGCAACCGATCCGCGAAGACGGTACACCGTTCCCCCTTGACGAATTGCCGCTGTCTATTACCCTTCGCACCGGCGCCCCCTGTCACAACGTCACCATGGGACACCACCGCCCCGATGGGGTTGTCGCCTGGCTGCAAGTCAATGCCGAACCGGCATTCGCCGCCGACTGCCGCAAACTCAATTCGGTAGTGGTTTCCTTCACCGACATCAGCGAGCGCCATCACAACGAGCAAACCCTGCGCAAACTCTCGCTCGCGGTCGAACAAAGCCCCAACAGCATCCTCATCACCAACGTCGCAGGGAATATCGAATACGTCAACCAGGCGTTCAGCAAAATCACCGGCTACAGCAACGAAGAAGTGCTCGGCAAAGCTCCCAGCCTCCTGCAAAGCGGCTTCACGCCCAAAGAGCGGTACGCCGATTTGTGGGCCACTCTGGCGCGCGGCGAAAGCTGGAAAGGCGAGTTTCTCAACCGCCGCAAAAACGGTGGCGAATACGTAGACTTTGCCACCATCGCCCCGATCCACCAGGCGGATGGTCGGATAACCCATTACCTGTCGATCCAGGAAGACATCACCGAACGCAAACGTATCGCCGCCGAACTCAATCAGCACCGCCTTCACCTCGAAGAACTGGTGGACGAACGCACCGCCCAGCTCAATGCCGCCAAACACGCCGCAGAAGCCGCCAATCAGGCAAAAAGCACCTTCCTGGCCAATATGAGCCATGAAATCCGCACCCCCATGAACGCCATCGTCGGGCTGGTACATCTCCTCAAGCGCCAGCCGCTCGCCGCCGAGCAGATGGATAAACTCAACAAAATCGGCGACGCCTCACAGCACCTGTTGTCCGTCCTCAACGACATCCTCGACATCTCGAAAATCGAAGCGGGAAAATTACAGCTCGAATCCACCGACTTCATGCTCAACGCGCTGCTCACCAATGTCTGCGCCATCGTGCAGGACAAGGCCGACAAAAAAGGCCTGCGACTCTGCGTAGAAATCGACTCGGCCCTGAACACACCGCTACGCGGCGATACCACAAAAATCACCCAGGCTCTGCTCAACTACCTCGCCAACGCCGTCAAATTTACCGAACATGGACAGATCATCCTGCGTAGCCAATGTATCGCCGCTACCTCAAGCGGACTACAAGTCCGCTTTGAAGTCGAAGACAGCGGCATCGGCATTCCCGCCGAAGCCCGGAAACGGATATTCGACTCCTTCGAACAGGCCGACAGTTCCACCACCCGCAAACATGGCGGAACCGGCCTGGGATTGACGATCAATCGCCATCTCGCACACATGATGGGCGGCGAAGTGGGGGTAAGCAGCCAACCCGGAAAAGGCAGCCTGTTCTGGATGACCATCGCGCTGCAACATGGCGCAGCACCGCTCAGCGAGGACAACACACCATCCCGGCAAAGCAACGAGTCCCTGCGCGGCAAACGCCTCCTGATCGCGGAAGACAACCTGATCAACCGCGAAGTCTGCACTGAAATGCTACGTGACACCGGCCTCGCCATCGAGGTTGCCGAAAACGGTCTGCAAGCGCTGGAAAAAGCCCGTTCCAGCCGCTACGACGCGATCCTGATGGACATGCAGATGCCCGTTCTGAACGGCCTTGAAGCCACCCGCGCCATCCTCGCCTTGCCCGGTTACGCGAATATCCCGATTATCGCCATGACCGCCAATGTCTTTGAAGAAGATCGCCGCGACACCCGCACCGCCGGCATGGTCGATCACATCGGCAAACCGGTCGATCCCGAAGAACTCATCAATACCCTGGTAAAGTGGCTGCAACAGCCTCACGCCGCAGCACCGGAAACCTCTGCCGGGCCAGCCCGGCCTGACGCCGCCGGGCTTCCCGATATCCCCGGTCTGGACACGGTCACCGGCCTCAAAGCGCTACGCGGGAGAACCGAAAGTTATCTCCGCCTGCTCCACCTATACGCAGACAACCATCGGAATGACGGCGAACTCCTCCAAGCCTGCCTGTCTCGCGGGGACTACCCGCAAATTCGCCAGATTGTTCACGCCCTTAAAGGCGCAGCCGGCACCCTCGGTGCAACACAAGTGCAAAAACTCGCCGCCGAACTGGAAGAGGTCATCAGAAATCAAGGCGATGATACGGAAATTGAAAAACGCATCGAGGAACTGGGAATCGCCCAAAGCAGCGTAATCAACGGCATAGTCGCCCTGAATTGGCCGGAAAAAACCACACAGAAATACGCCCCTGGTGAAAACCGTGAAATACTCGCCAAACTCAAAACGCTGGTCGCCGAAAACAACGTCGAGGCCAATACGCTTCTGCGCAACGCCGCCCCCCAGCTACAAGCCGCGCTCGGCGACCGGTACCAGGATGTCGCCCACCTGATCAGCAACTTCGAATACGAAAAAGCTCTGGAAGTCCTCGCGTAAACGACGCCGGCCAAAGTGCGGGAAAGGCATCGGGGCGTCTTTCCAGACGAGTAGGCAGCCATATTGAAACCGAGGGGTAAAGACAAAGCAAATAAGTAAAGCGACCGCCCACCTCGACGTAAACCGCGTCGGGAAGTTTCTCGAAAAGTTTCAGAACGTCATCCATGGCTGGGCAAGCAACCAGACCACCGGGTCATGGTCAGGATTTCGCCTTGTCGTAGGTGACGAAATGATAGGCCAGACCATCCGACTCGTGGGGTTCCCGTGAAATCTCCCGCCACACGACGCGGTCGAACTCGGGAAACCAGGCATCGCCGGCGTAGTCCTGTTGGATTTCGGTGAGATAAAGACGGTCGGCGAACGCCAGCGCCTGACGGTAGAGGTTTTCGCCGCCGATGAAAAACACCTCGTCATCGCTGCCGCAAGCCGCCAGCGCCGCTTCCAGAGAATTCACCACCTGCGCGCCTTCCGTGCGATACGCCGGGTCGCGGCTGATCACCACGTGGGGTCGCCCCGGCAGCTTGCCGGGCAGGGATTCCCAGGTTTTGCGTCCCATCACCATGGGGTGCCCGAGAGTAAGCCGTTTGAAATGCTGCAAATCGGCAGGCAGCCGCCACGGCAGGCGGTTGTCGATGCCGATCACGCGATTGGCCGCCAGCGCGGCGATGAGGGAAATCCGGGGCATAATTTGTTGGCTTCGAGTCGAAAGTTCAAGAATCAAAACCACAGTATCGCTGTTTTGCTCGCAACGCTCCACCTTCAAACGCGGCGCGAAAGATATTGAAGCACCCGCGCTTTTCGCCTCATCCCACGCCGCCACGGCTACTCGACGGCTTGACGCCGTAATCGGCGAATGGCTTCCTTTTACGCAACTTTGCAATTCCCATAACTACCGGGATAGCTCCGTAGTTCGGTTCTGCGCGGTTTACCCATACCGTCAAACCTCCCCCGCCAGGCGTTTGAGATCAGGGAACAGCGCACCCATCCTGGATCAAGGCGTTTCATGTTGACTGACTACGAGCATCAGACTCCAACGCTGCGAAGTTATACTCCGAGCCGGTAATATCAAACCTGCCCCTCCCACAATAAGTTAGTAGCCACTCTCTCGCTAATGCAGGCAGCGCCTTGCTATACTTTAATACATTGATTTTTATAACAAATAGCGACAACACATTAACAATTACCAATTAACTCAATGTGATACATACATTACCGGCATCCTGTGCGGGATAGCCAGTCGCTTGCAGCGCCCACGTCGAGCAGGCCGGAACCGGTTGCCGGCTGATAAAAATACAAATGTCCGTCGTTCGACGCTATGCCGAGGTAGGCGCGGGTGGTAGCGTAATAGCGGTAGTAGTAACCGCCGGCGCTTTGCGTCGTGGCCCGGCGGGGTGCGAAATAGCCGGGGTAATGGTCTTCCGCCCAGTTGAGCAGGCAATCGTAGGGGGCGCTGGCGGCGCCGACCTGGCTGATCGTGAAGGTGCGTTCGTTGACGACGATGCGGCCTGTGCGGGCAAGCGGCGAGTCGTTGGCGGCGACCTGGTAGGCGAGCGCACCGTTACCCTTGCCGGCGGTGCTGCCGCTCAAGACGATCCACGGGTCAGCATTGGCTGACCACGACGTCGCGCCGCTGATGGCGACGTTGCCCGAGCCGCCGGTTTGGGGCAGATCAGCGCGGTAGCTTGCTAGGGTGACGGCGCCGGTGCCCGCTTGCAACTTGTAGGCGTGTGGGCCGCGGTCGGCACAATGCAGGTCGTCGCCGAGGAAGGCGAAGAAGCCGCGATGGGTGCTGTCGTAGACCAGGCCGTAGTTCCACGAGAACGACGGCGACAGGTCGGGGAACTGTTGCGTCCAGGTGTTGCCGTCCCACGTCCAGGTTTCTTCGCGGTAGTCGAAGGTGTAGGTGTACGGCGTGGTGGCGCTGATGTCCTTGATGCCGTATCCGCCGATCAACACGAGCTGGCCGAGCAGCGGGTGGTATTCCATGCGGGCGTTCATGCGTGGGGTGGGCGCGCTGGTGGTGGTTTTCTTCGTCCACTGCTTGCCGTCCCAACTCCAGGTGTCGTTGTAAAAAGTCGGCGTAACCGAGGTGGTGTAGGCGTTGCGTGAGCCGCCGAACAGGACGATTTCCTTGCGGGCCGCGTCGTAGGCCAGGGCCACGCCGTCGCGCGAGCCTGGGCTGACCACGGTGACTTTCTTGCTCCAGTTGCTGCCGTCCCATTCCCAGGTGTCGCCTTCGTTGTAGTTACCGCCGAACAGCAGGATAGTGCGGCTGTCCGGGTTGTAGACCATGGCGGCGTTACTGCGTGAGGGGGGATAGGTTTTGGGACTGGCTTGGCTCCAGTCGCTGCCGTTCCACAGCCAGGTGCTCGTCGAATAATCGCTGATTGCCCAGTCGTATCCGCCGAACATCACCACCTGGCCGCGCGCGGCATCAAAGGCCATGGCGTGGCCGGCGCGCTTGCCGGGGCCGTGCGTCGGAGTTTTTTTGCGCCATGCGCTGCCGTCCCAGCCCCAGGTGTCGCTGAACGGCGAGCCGTCCCAACTGCCGCCGAACAGGACGGTTTCGCCGCTGCCCGCAAGGAATGCCGCGTCCATCCCTAAGCGTGAGAGGGGTGCATCGTTGAGCGGCAGTTTCTGCCAGACCAGTTTGCTGACCAGCGGGCTTCCGGCTTCTTGGGCAATGTTGAATACCTGGTTGCCAATGCTGATGGTGGCGGTGCGCCGGGTAGTGTCAGTGTTCTGCGCGACGATGTAGCGCAGGGTGCCGGAACCTTTGCTTTGCAATTTGGAGAAAAACACGCTTTGCACCCACGGCGCGCTCGCCGTGTAGCTCCACGCAAAGTCACTGGCGTTGGCCGTCACGGCGATTTCGCCGCTGCCGCCGTTGGCGGGGAAATTGGCGGCATAGGGGCTGAGCGTCAGGCTGCCGCTCGCCGCCGCCTGGGTGACGATGGCCGTCGCCCCACCCACGCTGACTACTCCCCAGCGCGTACTGGTGGTGGGGTTGGCGGCGGCGCTCAGGACGACTTGCCCGGCGCCGCTGCCGGTTGCGCCGCTGGCGACGGTCAGCCAGGTGGCCGAGGAAGCCGCCGTCCAGGCGGACGAGCCGCTCACGCTCAGGGTGACCTGACCACCCGTCGCCGTCACCGTCGTTTTGGCTGGCGTGACGCTCAGGGCGGGGGCCGCCGCATAGGTCACCGTCACCGGCAGGCCGGCGGCGCTGGGCGCGCCGATGCTCAGGGAAAGATTGGAATAGGGATCGCGCCAACTGCTGCCGGCGTTCAAAACGGCCTTGCCGAAAAACAGGCCGCCCTGACCGTCGGGATTGAAGCGCAGCAGGTTGCTGTGAACGGCGCTATCGTTCCAGCCGGCGTCTTCGTAATGCACCAGCGCGCCGCTCGATTGCTGGCGATATTCCAGCCACAACCAGGCACCGTCGGCGCGCCGGATGCGCAGGGCTTTGCTGCCGTTGCCGGCGGTTTCATAGGGTTGCAGCAGGTAGGCCCCGGCGCTCGTGACATCAAGCTTGTCCACGCCATCCTGCAACCAGCCGATGGCGAACTTGTGTGGCGCGGCCCATTGCCCGCTGCCGCGCCCCAGGTTTGAATAGTTGTCGCCGTAATCGTGAATCTGATCCCAGGCGGCGGGGAGCTGCCCGACCGGGCCGAGCGCTTCGCTGCCGAAATCGGCGGCGCGGGCGTGTTCCAGGCCGAAGTTGTGGCCCAGTTCGTGGCAGGCGGCATTGACCAGTTCCGTCGGGCTGCTGGCGCTGGCGTCGCCCAGCCAGGTGGTCGAGGCGACGATGGAGCCGGAGGGATAAAGCGGCACCGGGCCGGCACCGATCGAGCCGAGTCCGCCCGATTCGAGTCCAGTGCTGGATTGCGGGATGACCAGGACGATACGCGTATATTTGGTGAAATCAACCTTGGACGAAGCGGCGCGCACGGCAGCGTCGCGCACTGCCAGCGGCTGGCCGAAATAATCACCGTCGAGGACGAATGGCCCGAATACGTCGCCGCTTGCCCATGCCTTGCCGTAGGAGGAGGCACGCAGGAAGGTGTCCACCGAATTACTCGCGCCGAAATACACGCTGCGCATCAGGTCGGGGGTCACCGAACTGAGCAAGGGGACGCTGGGAAAGGAAATCAGCAGTACGACGATCTTCTGTTCGCCGACCACATTGGCGGGGGTGGATTGCCCGGCAGCGCCGCCCGCCGTCTGAACCAAGCCCAGTGCCACAGCATTGCCGATTGCCGCCAGCAACAGGCAGGTTGCCAGCCATTTGGCTATTCGTATCATGATTGTCCTCCCTATTTATCCTAGAAACCGCAGTTGAAGAGATGAAATCTTTCGCGAAGTCAGGCAGATTAAGGGTTTATCGATAGATGGAGGAATCACCCGATGGGTGAGTCGAAACTGAAGCGAATTGGAGCCGAGGAAAGGCTGCTGAACTGTGCTGGTGTGCAAACGCCAAGCGGCAAGATCCAGATTCGCTGGGAAACCTCCAGTGCCTCTACCCCGATGGGACAACTCGCTTATTTCATCGAATTTCTCGGTCTGACCGGACTCTGGTCACCAATGTTGTTGACTTAAGCACAATTATCCTATAACATATTGTTTATTAATGATTA
>CAYVIN010000062.1:0-23938 GCA_964451375.1 uncultured Sulfuricella sp. | reverse complement strand
GAATTTCTCCCGTTGATCGGCGTCCGCTCAGGCAACTGCCGGATTTAGGTTGATTTGCCCGGATACACGACAGCTTGCGCCCTCGCGGGCGCTCCCGGATTCCGCTACGCTGCATACGGGCTACATTTCGGTTCCAAAAATGAAAATGGACGGCCCATGTAGAGCACAGCGGTGACGGTGCAATGCGCTGCGCTTATTGCACCCTACAAGAACTTTGCGGACTGGCGCGGCCCCGTAATCGCCAGCACGGCGAAACCCTGCGCCAAGCGTAAAGCGGTGGAAAATGCGGCGCGATTCAGCATATTTGCAATTTGAAAGTTGAAACTTCAAATTGCATGGCAAGAGGAAATGGGGGGTAGGGGAAGGGGTTAGGCTGTCGAAATCAATAGCATCAATAGGGTCAACTACTCAGAAGGTGGTGGCGATACCGCCTCCTGAGTAGTTACAATTCGCCATCCTTTCCCACCCACGCTACCCGCCATGAACCGCCTCCCCGGCATCGTTGCCTTTTGCGAATCTTCCGATCACCTGTCGCTGGTGGATGTCGAGGTGGCCGGCGATTTGTTTACCGCCATCGTGGTGGAGACGCCGGACAACGCGCCCTGGCTGAACGCGGGCAGCAAGGTGTGGGTGTTGTTCAAGGAAACCGAGGTGTCGCTGGCGAAAAACCTGTCCGGCAAGATCAGCTTGCGCAACCGCATGGCGGCGCGCGTGACGGGCATCCGCAAGGGGGTGTTGCTGTCCGAGGTGACGCTGGATTACCGGGGCAGCGCGGTGGTGTCGGTGATTACCACCCGCTCGGTGGAGCGTTTGAATCTCGTGGAGGGCGATGCCGTCGAGGGCCTGGTGAAGGCCAATGAAGTGACCCTGATGGAGGATGGCGATGCCTGATTGGGAACCGTTGCTGCTGACCTTCAAGCTGGCGGCGTTGACCACCGCGATTCTCTGCTTGCTCGGCATTCCGCTGGCGTGGTGGCTGGCTTTCACGCGCTGCCGCCTGAAGGCGGTGGCGGAGACTCTGGTGTCCATGCCGCTGGTGTTGCCGCCGTCGGTGCTGGGTTTTTACCTGCTGCTCGCCTTCAGCCCGCAAAGCGCGCTGGGGGCGTTTCTCGATAGCCATTTTCAGCTGCGCCTGGTGTTTTCCTTCAGCGGGCTGGTGATCGGCTCGGTGTTGTTCAGCCTGCCCTTCATGGTGCAACCGGTGCAATCGGGTTTCCAGAGCCTGCCTGCGTCGCTTGCCGAAGCCGCTTACACGCTTGGCAAATCGCGCCTGCAAACCCTGGTTTTCGTGCTGTTGCCCAATATCAAACCGGCGCTGTTGTCCGGGGTGGTGTTGTCGTTTGCCCACACCGTCGGGGAATTCGGGGTGGTGCTGATGATAGGCGGGAATATCCCCGGCGAGACGCGGGTGGCGTCCATCGCGATTTTCACCGAGGTGGAGGCGCTCAATTACGCGACCGCGAATTTCTACGCCGGGGTGTTGTTCGCGGTGAGTTTTGTGGTGCTGCTGACCGTGTATCTGGTCAATAAACGTTTTCTGAGGCCGGCATGACGATACAACGGGGCGCAACTGGGCAATCGCACTATGGGGTTCCCCCCTTTGGAAAAGGGGGGTTAGGGGGGATTTCGCCCAAGGTCGGATTGCCGCCACCGCTGAAATCCCCCTCAATCCCCCTTTTGCAAAGGGGGAGGCGGGATGGCCGAAGCCTGAAATCCGTCTTTCTTCCACATAGTGCAATTGCCCTGCTGGTCGAAAATGGACGATGTGCTTCCTGTCGGAAACATGTCCTACGGATTGGCGGGCCGGCATGATCGAACTTTCGGCCCGCAAACGCCTGCACGGCAGCGATGGCGACATCAACCTGGATGTCGATATGAAGGTCGCGTCCGGCGAATTCCTCGCCTTGTTCGGCCCGTCCGGGGCGGGCAAAACCACCTTGCTGCGCTGCCTCGCCGGGTTGGCCGCGCCGGATGGCGGGCGCATCGTGGTGGACGGCGAGGTGTGGTTCGATAGCGAACGGCGCATCGACCTGCCGCCGCAGCGCCGCCAGGTGGGGTTTGTATTTCAGGATTACGCCTTGTTTCCCAATATGACGGTGCGTCAAAACCTTGAATTCGCCGCGCCCAAAGGGGAAAACCGGGGCCGCATTGCAGAATTGCTGGAAATCGCCGGGCTGGCCGAACTCGCCGACCGCCGCCCGGAAACCCTCTCCGGCGGGCAACGTCAGCGCGTCGCGCTGGCCCGCGCGCTGGCCCGCCAGCCGCGCCTGCTGCTGCTCGACGAGCCGCTGTCGGCGCTGGACGGCGCGACAAGGTTGAGATTGCAGGACGAAATCCTGCGCCTGCATCGCTTGTTTGGCATCACCACCCTGATCGTCAGCCACGACCTCGGCGAAGTTTTCAAACTCGCCGACCGCGTCGCAGTGCTGGAGAAAGGGCGCATCGCGCACAGCGGCAAACCCGCCGACACTTTCAGCGACCGCAAGCTCAGCGGCAAATTCCAGTTCAGCGGGGAAGTGCTGGAGATCGAACCCAACGACGTGGTCTACGCAGTCACGGTGCTGGTCGGCAACCAGTTGGTGAAGGTCATCGCCACCTACGAGGAAATCCGCGAATTGCGAATCGGCAGCAAGGTGATGTTGCTCGCCAAGGCGTTCAATCCGATGCTGGTGCCGTTGTGATCATCCAGGTCAACAAGGCCCATTATCCCGTCACCGTGCTCGGCCCCGGCCAGCGCCTGGGCATCTGGCTGCAAGGCTGCACGATCCGCTGCCGGGGCTGCGTGTCGCAGGACACCTGGGAACGCGACCCGCGCCGCGCCATGTCGGTCGCCGACCTGCTGGTGTGGTGCCGCAAAACCGCCGGGACAAAACTGGATGGCGTCACCCTCAGCGGCGGCGAGCCGTTCGACCAGCCGCAAGCGCTGGCGGCGCTGCTCAAGGGCTTGCGGCAGTGGCGCAAACAAGCCGGGCTGGATTTCGACATCCTCTGTTACAGCGGGTATCCGCTCGCCACCTTGCAGGCGCGCCACGCCAAAATCCTCGCGTTGCTCGACGCGGTAATCCCGGAACCCTATGCCGATGCGCTGCCGCTCGGCAACCTCTGGCGCGGCTCGGCCAACCAGCCCCTGACGCCCCTTTCCGAACTGGGACGGACACGTTACGCGGACTATCTCGACGCCCCCGCCGACAGCCAGGGCAAACGCATCCAGGTCGCGGTGGAAGGCCAACACATCTGGCTGATCGGCATCCCGGAACGCAACGACATGGCGCAACTCGACGCCCTGTGCCGCAGCCGGGGACTGACGCTGGAAACGGTGTCGTGGCGGCGCTAATTCTGCTTTGTCAGATTCTCCAGCCACCGTTTTGACTTCCTCCCCCCGAGGAAATCAAAATCCATCGGTTGAGTGATTTTCTCGCCTCCATCCTGTCCTTCCCCCGTGGGGGCGGTGACGCACTAACACCGTTTGTCCTGAAATCTGACCGAGGAGAATTGCCCTCCAGCAACCACCGACGTGAGCAATCGCTCACGCGCTATAGCCCATGAGTAGGCGTTATAGCCAAAATATGAACAAAACGAATCCGTAGGTAATAGCATCTCATCAATATGAACAAAACGAATCCGTAGGTAATAGCATCTCATCAACGCACAGGCGAGGTTAACCCAACGCCTGCTCTTCATAGCGCCACTGCTGCCCTCACCCCCAGCCCCTCCCGCCCGCGTGGGAGAGGGGAGAAAAGCGCGGATTTCCCGGCTGGATGTATGGACACCCCCCTCATGGGGTTGGGGAGAGGGCGGCGGCATATCGGCGCTGTTGGTCGAAGCCGCACCACCCGCTGCATCGCCCCGGTTCAGGTCGCGCCGGTATCCGCCGGTTGACCGGCGGCTTTGAACCCTTCGTGGAACGTCACAACGCCCTGCGGAATCGCCCCGTCAAAAGACAGCGCAAAAAAAACCTCCGGCGGAACACCCTCCAGCACCAGTTCCGGGGCGTTAACGAAGCCGAACTTGGTGTAGTAACCGGGGTGGCCCACCAGGCAACATCCCTGGCCATTCACGGCCTTCAAACGCGCCAGCCCTTCCCGAATCAGCGCCGCGCCGATTCCCTGGCGCTGGTATTGCGGTGCAACCGAAACCGGCCCCAGACCGTACCAGTTTCCTACACCACCGGAAATATTTAGCGGGGAAAACGCAATATGCCCCACCACCCGGCCATCAACCTCAGCAACCAGCGATATTGTCAACGCCCGTGCGGCGCGTAGCGCCTCAATGATGAACTGCTCGGTGTGATTACTGATTTCCAGGGTTTTAAACGCAGCAATCGTCACGTCGCTTATGGCATTGATATCGGCGTCGGTTTCGTCTCTGAGGGTGATTTCCGGTTTCATGCGCTGGTTTTTCCTATGTTGGGGGGAAGGCGAATGGGTTTGAAGGCAGGAAGCGGCGGTGCTTTACTCCATGCGATGGAGGAAAGGGGAATGGTCTTAATCAGCGCTCGCAACATCGGACGCACGGCTCGATGGGTAGTGAGTCCTGCGCCCTGGTACGCCACGAAAACCCTCGACCCGATTGAGCAAATCGCGGATCACTCCAAGTCCGCTACTTAACCCCTCACTGCGCCAAAACCTTCCCGGCCTGGCGGCTTTGCAATATCCGCGAAATCACTGCCGGGATGACCTTGTCCGGGGCGAGCATGGTGATGTCGGGCAGGGGCAGGTCGAGTGCGTCGAGGGTGTTTTTGGTGAACAACCCTAACTCGGTATCGCCTTCGATCACCAGGCGGCGGCTGAAAAACAGGGTGTCGGGGTCTTCGCGGCGGGTGGCAAGCATGAAGAAATCATAGGCGGTGGCGCGGATGGTGAGGTCGGGGTCGTGTTTCGGGGTGACGGCGACGAAACCTTTGGGGGTGATGGTGAAGTGAAAGTCCATCCCGGCGTCCTTGACGCTGATGCACACCAGTTTGTCGTGCAGCGGCAGCAGCGCGTCGGGGGCAAGAATGCGGCCCAGCGCGAGATTGAGGGTCTGGGCGAAGAGCAGTGAATTGGGATAACGCGGCAGCAGGGAGAGCAATTTGCCGAGCGGTTTGGGGATGGTTGGGAAGCGTTGTTCCATGATGAAGGGCCGTCAGAAAAATAATGAACCATTTTAACGGGTTGACGGCTGGAAAAAAACCATTTTGGGCTGTATCGGCGCGCCGCAAATTGATAGAATTCGCCGCTTCGGTCTTACACAAGACAAATAACCTAGAAGACTGAATGAATTACATCAATAACCAAAGGGGGGTGATATGGAGTCGATTTCCGGGAAGTTGACGGCGGTATTTGTCGTTTTGGCGGTGTTGCAGGCGCTGGCGGTGGTGTTTGTCGGCGGCGCTGCGCCGCTGGCGTTCGGTGTGGCGGTGGGGCTGGCGGGGTTATCCCTGGCGGCGCTGGCGGTGCTGAAAAACTCGCTGCTTACGCCGATTACCCAGGTCAGGAGGCAAATCGGCGACATCGCCGAGGGGCGCGCCAATCTGTCCAGCCAGGTTTGTTCCAAAACCCAGGATGAAGTCGGCAACATCTGCAAAAACCTCAATCTGTTTTTCCGCGATGTGCGCGAGCTGATCGTCAAGGCGCGCGAACGTAGTGTCCGCATCGCGTTTGCTGCGGCCAAGATGAACCATCTGGTGCAGACCACTGCGAAAAATTCGCAGCGCCAGGAGGTGCTGAGCAACGAAATCTTCGGCTTGAGTGATCAGGTCAGCCGCTCGGTCGGCGAGGTTTCGGAAAACGCCCAGGCCATCGCGGTTTCGACCCGGCACAATCTCGATGTGGCGCAGAGCACCCTGCAAAAAATGCAGGAAATCAATCTAAGCATCGAAAACGTCGATGCCAAAATCGGCAGGTTCCGCGATACGGTGCAGGAGCTGCACGAAAGTTCGGTGAAGATCAACGGCATCGTCGAGCTGATCAACGAGATTTCCGACCAGACCAATCTGCTTGCGCTTAACGCGGCCATTGAGGCGGCGCGGGCCGGTGAGGTGGGAAGAGGGTTTGCGGTGGTGGCGGACGAGGTGCGCAAACTCGCCGAGCGGGTTAAATCAGCGACTTTGGTGATTGCCGAAAATACCCAGAGCATGATCGGCCAGGTCGGCGAAACTGCGCGGGAAAGCGTGGTGATCGTGGATGACGTGGCGGTGGCGCGGCAGGCGATTGCCGCTTCGTCGGCGGATTTCGACACCATGGTGCGCGATTTCGTCACTACCAGCCAGCAGTTGAACACTATCAGCGACGCGATTCGCCAGCTCAAGGGCAATAACGAAACCATCCATTTGCAGGTCGCTGAAATCCGCAGCCTGGGCAATCAGATTTCCACCCAGGTCAGCGAATCCCAGGAGTTTTCCAACGGCTTGCGCGAGTCCACCGAGGGGATGCAGGGCGGGTTGGCGCGTTTTCGCACCGGCAACAGCATTTTCGACGTGATCCAGGAACACACTATGAAGTTTCGCGACGAGGTGGCGGCAATCCTGAGCAATCTGGCGGGGCGCGGCGTGGCGGTGTTCGACCACAATTACCGGCAGATCGCCGGCTCCAATCCCAAACGTTTCAATACGGCTTACGACAGCGCCTGCGAAGGCGATTTACAGCGTCTCTACGACGCCCAGCTAAAAAATATCGACGGGCTGATCTACGCGCTGGCGGTGGATGTGAACGGTTATGCGCCGGCTCACAACAGCGGCTTTTCCCAGACGCCGACCGGCAATGTGGACACCGATACGCGGTTATGCCGCCACAAGCGGATTTTCGACGATCCGGTGGGCATCAAACTGGCGCGCAATACCGAACCCAGCCTGTTCCAGACTTACGTGCGGGATACCGGGGAAGTGCTGAACGACTTGTCGATGCCGATTTTTGTCGGCGGCAAACACTGGGGATCGGTGCGGGTCGGCTTCAAGACCGAAATTTTGTTCAACGAAAAATAAGGGATGGGGCGCGCCGGTGCAATGCCGGCGCGCCCCGTTCAGGCGGCGTCTTCCGCCGCTTTGAGGTAGGTCTGCTCGATGCCCGGTTTGCCGTGCCAGTAGCCGTCCACGGCTTCGCTGGGCATGAGTTTCTTCATTTGCTGCAACGCACTTGTGCCGTTTGTCGCACCTTCCAGACAGTCGCGGAACAGCTTCACGATGCGCGAGGTGTGGAATGCCTGCGGGCTGATACGGACGATGTCCACGCCCATCTCGCGCATCGCCGGCAGTTCGTTGATCAGGTTGTAAACCCCCGCCGACATTGTCTGGATGCCGTTCAGCACCAGGAAATCCTGGCCTTCGCGGGTGGTCAGGCGCAGCCCGTCGGGGTAATCCATGCAGCGGAACTGGCAGTCGTCCTTGGGCAGGTTGTAGTGGCGGGCGGTGAAACAGCGCGCCGAAAACGCCAGCGGCAGGCGGCCATAGGAAAACACTTCGGTTTCCATGCCGGCGGGCTTGTCCTTGAGGACATGCGAAAGCGCCTCTCGCGACATTTCCACCGGAATCACCCAGCGGGTCGCGCCGAGTTCGGCGAGCATATCGAGCGCCTGGGCATTGTAGGTGTTGAGATGGGGGCCGGCGACAAATGGGCTTTTGGCCGTCGAGAGCAGGTGCACTGCGCCTATGTCGTTGGCTTCCACGCGGAACTTGGGGTTTTCGGTGATGCGCCGCAGGGTTTTCAGGTCGGATTCCGATTCCAGCAGCGCCTGGGTGGAAAACACCACTTCCTTGCCGGCGGCGGCCAGCTTGTCGGCGATGTCGAACCAGTCCTCGGTGCGCACCGTATGGCGGCGCGAACACACGGCCTCGCCGAGATAAACGATGTCCACCGGCGCGGCGGCGAGTTCCTCGTAAAACTTGAAGACGGTTTCCTGTTCCCAATAAAAAAGCAGGGGGCCTAGGGATAATTTCATTTCAACGATTCTTTCGGGTTAAGGAAAGGCAAAAACAGTTTTGAATGTTTAGTCGAGTGTTTAGTGTTGAGTGTTTAGTTGAAGTCGCCGCGCAACGCGCGTCGGTATTAGATTCAGGCGCGCAGCGCATTCCACAACTCAACACTAAACACTCAAAAACTGCTTTTACTTACTTCCACGGACGGTTATAAGCGCCCAGCGTGTGTTGCTGGCCTTCCGCGACCTTGTTGAGCTGGGTCATCCAGGCCGGCATCACGGTGTAATTGGCCGGGGCGCGCTTGGCGGCGTCAATCGCCGCGCGCCACACCTTGGTGACTTGCTCGACATACGCCGGGCTGCGCTGGCGGCCTTCGATCTTGATCGCGGCGATGCCGATGCGCAGCATTTCCGGGAGCATTTCCAGGGTGTTGAGGCTGGTCGGTTCCTCGATGGCGTAATAGGTTTCGCCGTTGACTTCGAAGCGGCCCTTGCACAGCGTCGGGTAGCCGGCGTTTTCGCCTTCGTCGTAGCGATCCATCAACACGCCGTTTAATCTGGACTCCAAGCCTTCGGAGGTCTGCTGCCAACGCACCGCCTTGGCCGGCGAGCACACCCCCACGGTATTCGGCGATTCGCCGGTGACATACGAGGACAAGGCGCAGCGCCCCTCGACCATCACGCACAGCCCGCCGAAGCCGAACAACTCGATTTCCACCGGCGTGTTTTTCACCACCTGCTCGACCTGGGGCAAGGACAACACGCGCGGAATCACCGCGCGCTGCACACCGAAATGTTCGCGGAAGAAATTGATGGCTTCGTAATTCGTCGCCGAGCCTTGCACCGACAGATGCAGGCGCAGGCTGGGATGGTTCCTCGCCGCGTAACGCATCAGGCCGATGTCGGCGAGGATCACCGCGTCCATGCCCAGTTGGGCGGCTTTGTCCACCGCGCCAGTCCAGCGTTCCCAGCTATCCGACTGGGGGAAGGTGTTCAGCGCGAGCAACGTTTTCACCCCCTTGTTATGGGCATAGCGGATGCCTTCGCGGGCGGCGTTGTCGTCGAAATTCAGACCGGCGAAATTGCGCGCGTTGGTGTTGTCGCGAAATCCCATGTAGACACAATCCGCGCCGTTATCGACGGCGGCTTTGAGGGCGGGCAGGTTGCCCGCCGGACAGACCAGTTCAAGCGACATGTTTGAGTTCCTCGATAGCGATTTTCGGGAAGGCCCGCCGGGGGCGGGGTGAATCTTCAATGCGACCCGCTACGGCGGCCAAGGTTCCCGCCGGGCGCGTGACGGCAAATTGTCCCTGGCGATGGTCGCGGCGGCGCAGCTCCTGTTCGATGCCGTTTAACACACTCCATTTCTGCGAACACCACTCGGGCGTCAGCAGGATGGTTTTCGAGCAGGTGCCGGTAACACGGTGAAAGGGGATATGCGCCGGGGTGCGTTCGATCAGGTTGGCGGCGATGGTGATGTAATCCTCGCGGCTCATCGGCTGGTATTCGCCCTTGCGCCACTGGTGGGCGAGGATGGTGTTTTTCACGACATGCAGCGGATGCAGCTTCATCCCGTCGGTGCCCAGTTCCAGCACGATATCCAGGGTGGCCTGATTATGCGCCTCGGTTTCGCCGGGCAGGCCGATAATCAGATGGGTGCACACCGGCAGGCCGCGTTGGCGCGCCTTGATCACCGTATCGCGGTACTCGGCCAGCCCATGGCCACGATTAACCCGTTGCAGGGTCTCGTCGAAAGCCGATTGCAGGCCGAGTTCCAGGCAGATTTCCAGGCCCTGATCCTGGTAGCGCGCCAGCAAATCCAGCACGTCGTCGTTCACGCAATCGGGACGGGTGCCCACCGACAGGCCGATCACATCCGGTTCGCGAAGCGCCTCGCGGTACAACATGTCCAGATGTTCCACCTTGGCATAGGTATTGGTGTAGGCCTGGAAATAGGCGATGAACTTGGTCGCCCGGGTGCGCCGCGCAATCGCGCGCCGTCCCGAAGCCAGTTGCTCGGCGATGGTCGGCGGCTGGTGGCCGTTGGGGCTGAAGGAATCGTTGTTGCAGAAGGTGCAGCCGCCGATGCCTTTCGCGCCGTCGCGGTTCGGGCAGGTGAAGCCGGCATCCAGCGCGATCTTGTGCACCCGCTCGCCGTATTTGTTCAGCAGGTACTGGCCGTAAGTGTGGATGCGGTCGGATAAAACCATGGAGTGGGTGAGGAAAACGCGGCTATTGCAGGGGTGACAGGCTAACATGGGCCATACGAACCATCAAGTTGCCCGATTGGAGTATCCGGCGGGAAAAGCCCGGCGTATCCAAATATCCCTGAAACCAAATGACGGAATTCTCCACAGGATTTATCATTCCCCCTTCCAAACCCACATCGGGATTGCGGCCAATTTTTCGGGGGTGTTGCGCGTGTCGGATTTTCTCACCAAACAAACCATTCTGGTCGTGGACGACACTTCTGAAAATGTCGATCTTCTGAACAGCATCCTGTCCTCCCAATACCGGGTGAGAATCGCCCTCGATGGCGAAAAGGCGCTGCGCATCGTTTATTCCGATGATCCGCCCGACCTCATCCTGCTCGACATCGTGATGCCGGGGTTGTCCGGCTATGACGTATGTCGGCGGGTGCGCGCCAATCCTGATCGACGCCGCATTCCAATCATTTTCGTGACGGGGCGCAGCTCGATAGAAGATGAGGAATTGGGTTTCAGTCTGGGCGCGGTGGATTACATCACCAAGCCGGTCAGCCCGCCCATCGTGCGGGCGCGGGTGCGCACCCATCTGGCGCTTTACGACCAGACGCGCGAACTGGAAAGTATGGTGATTCAGCGCACCGCCGAATTGCTCACCACCCGTCAGCAAATCATCCGCTGTCTGGGGCGCGCCGTCGAATATCGCGACAACGAGACCGGCAACCATGTGATCCGCATGAGCCATTACGCGCGCCTCATCGCCGAAGCCCACGGTCTTGGCGAAGCGACCGCCTCGGTCATTTTCAACGCCGCACCGATGCACGATATCGGCAAAATCGGGATTCCCGACACCATCCTGTCCAAACCCGGCCCGCTCGACGCCAACGAATGGGTCATCATGCGCAGCCATCCGCGTATCGGCGCAAACATCATCGGCGACCAGGATAACGAGTTGCTCGAATCGGCGCGGACGATTGCGCTGACCCACCACGAACGCTGGAACGGCGAAGGTTATCCCGACGGCCTCTCCGCCGACGCGATTCCTCTCATTGGGCGGATTGTGGCGATTGCCGACGTATTCGACGCGCTGTTGTCGGTGCGGCCCTACAAACCGGCGTTTCCTGTCGAAGAGGCGCTGCGTATCATGGATTCCATGAGCGGCAGCCATTTTGATCCGGCGCTGATGGTCGCTTTCCATGCCGCCTTGCCGGACATTCTGCACATCCGCGAGATTTATTCCGACGACAACGGCGTCGCGATGGATTTCAACATCCCTCCCAAAAATCCGCCGGGCTGATGACCGGGCGGCGCAGCACACCCCGGCCAATGTCAGGAAGCGTCAGCCTTGCCTGGGTGGGTTCTGCTAGGATATCCCGATGAACTGTGACAGCCGCCTGTTCCCGTATGGAGTGTTGGTCGCGCCCGGCGTTTTCGGCGGGCGCGCTTGAGCCTGTTCAGGATCATTCTGCTGATCTGGACGCTGACGGCGTCGCTCGGCGTTTTCGCCCAGCCCCTGGCGGTGCGCGACCTGGCCGTGCTGGTCGATCCGGGCGGCGTGGCAACCATCGACGGGGTAAGTTCGGCAGCGGCGCGCGAGTCTTTTACCCCGCTGGCGGGAATGTTGAACGCCGGTTATACCCGCGACGTACAGTGGTTGCGCTTCAGCGTCGCGCCGCCCGCTGCGGGGGAATGGTGGCTGGAGGTTCAGCCGCCTTTTCTCGATGATCTACGCCTCTTCGAGCCGGGCGCGGGCGGGTTCGTTGAACACCGCAGCGGCGACCGCCGGCCTTTCGTCAGCCGCGCGGAAGACTACCGCGCCTTCGTTTTCAAACTGAGCTTTCCCGACGCCGCGCCGCGCACCTTATACCTGCGTATCCAGACCACCAGCACCGCGATGGTCGCCCTGCATGTGTGGCGTCCCGACCAGTTCAGAACCGCCAAATATACCGAATACGGCGCACTCGGCCTGTATTACGGCTTTATCGTGCTGGTGCTGCTGCTTAACCTGATCCTCTGGGCGTGGCTGCGCGAAGCCTTGTACGGCTGGTTCTGCCTGCACATCTTTACCAACATCCTGCTGTTCATCGCCGCCAACGGTTTTGTCAGCCAATACCTGCTGCCGGAAACGCCGCTTTTGGCCGATGCCTGGGTCGGCGCGGCGGTGTTGATCACGATTGCCGCTTCCGCGCCTTTTTACCAGCGCATGTTGCGGGTGGACAAGACGCAACCCTTCATCTACGCGGTGTTTCGCCTGCAAGTGGCGCTACCCACCCTGCTGCTGCTTTCGCTGTTCACCGGCTTTTACCCGGAAGCGGCGCGCATCGCCATGAGCCAGATGTTGTTTTCGCAACTACTGGCGCTGTTTGTCGCCTACCGGATGTGGCGGGCGGGACGCCACGAAGCGCCCTATATCCTGCTCGCGCTGGTGTCGTCGCTGCTGGGCGGCGTGACTTCCGCGCTGGTGTTGCTGGGGGTTAATCCCAGCGACCTGTTTTCCCTCAACATCCGCCAGTTCACCGTGTTGGGCAACATCCTGGCGATGCACTTCGCGCTGGCGATACGCATCCGCGTGATGCTCGCCGAACGCCTCCAAAACTTGCAGCGCGCCCACGACGCGGAAGCCGACGCCGCCCGCGAACGGGAAGCGCACACCGAGCAGGGGCGATTCATCGCGATGCTTTCCCACGAATTGAAAACCCCGCTGGCGGTCATCGACGTTGCCGCCCAGGCGCTGGAACGCATGGATCGCGCCAATGACCCGGAACGGGCGCGCCGCCACGAACGCATCCGCCGCTCGGTCAACCGCATCGACCGGCTGGTTGAACAATTCCTCACCAAGGATCGTCTCGACGCGCGGGGCATGAGCCTGCAACGCAGCACTGTGGATGTCGGCGAACTGCTCGAACAGGTCGCCGACACCAGCGCCGATGGCGCAGAGCGCCTGATGCTGGCGGTATTTTCCAGTCCTCCGCTGCAAGCCGACGGCGCATTGTTGCGGCTGGCGGTCGCGAACCTGGTGGACAACGCGCTCAAATATGCGCCACCCGAAACCCATGTGGCGATTTCCGTGATGACGCGCGCAGAACGCGGCGCGCCCGGCGTCGAAATCATCGTCGCCGACGAAGGCCCCGGCATTCCGGCGGAGCTTGAGGACAAGGTGTTTTCCCGCTACATACGCGGCAGCAACGTCCAGCACGTCTCCGGCGCAGGGCTGGGCTTGTACCTGGTGCGGCGCATCGCCGAATTACACGGCGGATTTGTCGAACTGCTGCCGCAAGTCAGCGGCGCGGTGTTCCGTTTGTGGTTGCCGTTAGCCGGAGAAGAGACAAAATGATCCGCGTCGCCCTGGTCGAAGATGACCGCGATTTACTTGACGACATCGCGTTTTCGCTGCGCGACGAAGGGCTGACCGTGGCCGCCTGCCCCGATGGGCGCGAACTGGATCGCCTGCTCGCCACGGAAACTTTCGAGGTGGTGGTGCTCGACATCGGACTGCCCGGCGAAGACGGCCTCTCGATAGCGCGCCGCCTGCGCCGCACCCAGCCGCAACTGGGCATCATCCTGCTCACGGCGCGCACGGCGGCCCAGGATCGCGTTCAGGGCATGGTGGACGGCGCGGATGTATATCTGGGCAAACCCGTGGATTTACGCGAACTGGCGCTGGTAATCCGCGCCCTGACGCGCCGCCTTGGCGTGGATGACCAGTCCGTCCGGCAAACGTCGATCCTGCTGACCAGCGACAACGTCCTGCTCACCCCCAGCGGCGAGCGGATCGACCTTACCCCCAGCGAAGCCCAGGTGCTTTCGCGGCTGGCGCGCGCCACCGGACGCCAGGCCACCCGCCGCCAGATTATCGAATCCTTCGGCGCGGCCTACCTCGACTACGACGAACGCCGCCTGGAAACCCTCGTCAGCCGCCTGCGCCGCAAACTTGAAGCCGCCGGTCTGCCGCCCGACACCCTGCGGGCGATACGCGGCAGCGGATACGCCCTGCAAGCGGCGATTGAGGAACGCCAGGGCTGAAAGCCAGGGCAATCGCACTATGTGGTTCCCCCCATTGGAAAATGGGGGGTTAGGGAGGATTTCGCCCAAGGTGGAATTGCCGCCACCGCTAAAATCCCCCTCAATCCCCCTTTTCCAAAGGGGGAGGCGGATTGGTCAAAGCGCGAAATCCGCCTTTCTTCTACATAGTGCGATTGCCCTGGGGATAAAGCAGAAATGGCGGGGCGAGTCCCGTCTTTGGTATGGCCATCTCGACAACTCGGTTTACCGCCGGCGGCCATGCCGACGCTCTTCGAATTGCCGCCACTGCCTGCCCCTGGCGGGCGTCCCCGGATTTCGCTGCACTGCATCAGGGCTTCAACACTCCGTCGCGCCGGCGCGGCTCTCCCTCTGCCACCCGCCGGAATCCCGCATCTTTCCTCACTCTAAAGGCATATCGCCATTTGGCGGGCTTATTCGCGAGAGTAATCACTAACAATCCGGTTTGACAGCCTTGTCGTTAGGTTAAGCGTGTCGGCCATGCCTTGCCTGGGAGCGCCGGCGTCTCGCCGGCCTGCCGGCAGGATGCCGGCGCTCCCGCCCGCATCGGCCAAAAGCTTAACTTGGTGACAGGAGGGTTTGACAGGAAATGCGCGCGGGGCAAGGCGACGTTTATTGCAGGGCGGCGGCTTGCCGTGACGGTTCGGCGTCGCTTGACGACCAATCCGACAAATGTCAGCGAGTGTCAGCTTCAAATCCCGAGGATTTCGTACACTGCCCCGCAATGGTGTGCTTCACGCCGCGCCCGCCTACGTTACTGGAGATAATCATGCGTTTTCCGCTCCTTCTGCTTGCCCTTGCCGGCGCTCAAATCCCCGGCATCGCCGCCCATGCCGCCAGCCTTCCCGATACCGGGCAAAGCAGTTGCTACAACGCCGGCGCGGTTGACGCCACCGGCGTAGATGCCGACGCCGGCGGATTTCCCCGCCAGGATTGCCGCTATGGCGCCGACGCCGCCAACACCGCCGGTGTGAATTACAAGACCGGCGGCGGCTCCGCCGGCTTCGACTACACCGCGCTTAATGGCAGCGGCGCCGCCACCACGCCCTCTTCCGGCAGTACGCCGCATCCTTGTGTGCGCGACAACTTCACCGGTTTGGTCTGGGAGGTCAAAACCAACGACAGCGGCTTGCGTGACCAGGACTGGACCTACACCTGGTACGACAGCACCGGAACCACTACGAACGGCGGCAATGCCGGTACGGCAACCGCCGCCACCACCAAATGCTATCCGACCGGCAACGGTTGCGATACCGAGAAATACATCGCCGCCGTCAACGGCGCGGCATTATGCGGATTCACCAATTGGCGACTGCCAAGCCGGCGCGAACTGGCGACGTTGGTGAATTACGGCACATCCAATCCGACCATTGATGCCACTTATTTTCCCAATACTCTTGGCGCGTATTATTGGTCGGCTACTACGCGCGTTGATTACTTGACAGACACGTGGCTAGTGAATTTCGGGACAGGAGTTGTCGGCTCGGACCTCAAGAAGAATTTCTACACTGTCCGCCTAGTGAGCGGCGGCCCGTTTTAGGCCCGCTTTGATTTCGCTTCAATCCCAAGGAATTCGCCATGCGCTCTGATCGCACCCTGTTGCCCGTTGTTCTGGGCCTAGCCGCACTGCTTGCCTCAACGGCGGCGCAGCCCGCCACCAACTGCGCGGCCGGCACCCCCAATACCACCACCCTGCCCGAATCGACGCCGACCACCGACTTTACCGACCACGGCAATGGCACGGTGACACATACCCTGACCGGCCTGATGTGGAAACGTTGTGCCCAGGGGAAAACCTGGAGTGGCACTACCTGCACCGGCACGGCGAGCGAGTTCACCTGGGCCGATGCGCTAACCCAGGCAAAAAACGAAACCTACCCGGCAAGCGGCTATACCGACTGGCGGCTACCCAGCATCAAGGAACTCCAGACCCTCCACGAGTCGTGCGGCTACAGGCCGGCGATGAATCAGGTCGTATTCCCGACCATCAGCGCCTTGGATAGCCTTTTATCGGCCACGACCGACGCTAGTGACGCTGTCAGCGCTTGGTACCTCAGTGTCAATTACGGTGACGTCGGAAATGGCTCGACAAAAACCGACCCTTATTCTTTCGTTCTTCTGGTGCGCGGCGGACGTTCTTTCAACACCTTTGATTCCCGCGCCGGCTACACCCCAACCACGCCCAGCTTCACCGCGCAAACCGGCGTTGCGCTCTCATCCACCATCACCTCGAACACCATCACCCTCGCGGGCTTGACCACGGTCACCGGCATCAAGATCAGCAATGGGTCATACCAGGTAAACAGCGGCAGCTACACCACCAGCCCCGGCGTGGTGAGCAACGGCGACACCGTGACGGTGCGGCAAACCGCGTCGGGTTCCAACGGCACGGTGACCACCGCGACGCTGACCGTCGGCGGGGTCAACGCGGCGTTTGACGTGACCACCCTGGGGGTTCCGGCCCAGCCCGTGATGACTTCCATCACGCCCGGCAATAGCCAGGCCAGTCTGGCTTTCGCCACCCCCGCCGATAATGGCGCGGCGCTAAGCGGTTATGCCGTAAACATCACGCCTTCCGGTGGCAGCGCGGTTACGCTCAATGTCGGCGTGGGCGACGGCGCAACCGTCACCTCCGGCGGCCTTACCGCGACCGTCGCGGTCAGCGGCAGCACCACCCGCATTGCAGTGACCGGCCTGAGCAATGGCGCCTCGTATGCCTTCACTGTTGCCGCCTCGAATAGCGTTGGCGCCGGTGTTTCGTCCGCGAGCCAGAGCGCCACCCCCGCCGATGTGCCGTCCCAACCCACAGTCACCGCTACGCCCACCTACGGTCAGGCCAGCCTGGCTTTCGCCACCCCCGCCGATAACGGCGCGGCGCTAAGCGGCTATGCCGTAAACATCACGCCTTCCGGCGGCAGCGCGGTTACGCTCAATGTCGGCGCGAGTGATGGCGCAACCGTCACCACCGGCGGCCTTACCGCAACCGTTGCGGTCAGCGGCAGCAACACCCGCATTACCGTGACCGGTCTGAGCAATGGCACCGCCTATGCCTTCACCGTTGCCGCCACGAACAGCAGTGGAACCGGTGTCGCCTCTACCGCCGTAAACGCGGTTATTCCTGTTTACCCTTCCTACTCCACCTACTCCACCCCAACGCCGTCCACCATCAGTTGCGGAGCCGGTCAGGATGTCTACTTGAGCGGGAATACCCCGGTGCAGGCGGGAGCCGGCAGCAACCTGATTATCCCGTCGCTCTCCAGCGTCGTCGGCACGACGATCGGCCTGATTCAGGGCGCTACCAGCACAGCCCCGGTCACGCTGAAAATCGGCGGCAAGGTGCTGACGCTGCAATCCGCTGACCCCAATGCCCAGGTGAAAATCGGCAAAGTCAGCCGCAACGGCGTGGATGTCGCGGTGCTGATCGTCACCACCGGCACCGTCACGGTCAGCGCGGAAGCCGGGCAACCGCTGGTTGCGGTGGGCGCGTCCGGGATGGTCGTCAGCGCAGGCGAGCAGGGCGGCGCGCTAAAAAGCGCGGCCAGCAACGGCGCCGCCAGCCTTCTGGTCACGGAAGGCTACGTGATCCTCCCGGAGGGCGCGTTTGCCGGAACCGGAACCGGCAATAATTTCGCGGCGCTGCGCGACGGCAAGGTGTATGCCGGCGAAGTCGCGGAAATCGACCCGAGCGGCAAGTTGAAGCAAGTCCGTCTGGGTAGCCTGGCGGGCAGCGGCGCATTGGGCGACCCGCTGAAACCCGCCACAGTGGCGGGTCTGGAGGTCATGGCCAGTGCGCCGGACTTGAAAGGCAAGGTGGCGCGGATTTCCGAGACAAACGATTTCACCGCCGCGCTGGCCGCAGCCCTCGGCAAGGAGGTCACCGCGCAAGGCCAGAACGCCGACGGCGTGCTGTCGCTGGGTTTCCCCGGCGGGAAAATTCAGGCGCTGCCCTATGGGAATATCACCATCGACACCAGCCGCCCGGACGGCGTGACGCTGACCGCCGCAAACCGTGCAGAGATCGCCAGGTCGGGGGTGATAACGCGCTTCGCGCCCACTGTCGGAGATTTCGCCGCGTTTGCCGCCAGCCTCGCCAAGCTCGACAAGGACGCCTTGGTCGCGGTGCAAGAGGACGGCATGATCCACCTGCGCTTCAAGGGGGCGATCTATCCCCTGCAACCTGCCTGGACGGTGGCGCAGGATAAGGACGGGCAGGCCGGTTTGAGCACGGATGAGCAAGGGATGTTTGTTTACCGCGATGACGCAGGCAATCGCCAGGTGCTCTATCCGGTATTCGCCGATTTGCCGCGCCTGACCGCAATATTCAAGGCGCTGGACGCCACTGCCGGTGTGACGAGTAACGGCGATGGCACAGCCACCGCCCGGTTCCAGGGCAAGGACTATGTGCTGAAACCCGAATATCGTCTGACCAGCGCCCCGACCAAACTAGTCGATAAGGATTGGTGGCCGTCCGGCGACAAGGTATTCATCCGCAACGGCGATGGGAGCGCGCAGGGCTTCGCGGTGAAGTAGGAGGTGCCTGGAGATCGGCCACCATGGCCGATCTCCAGGCATGCCATCGTGACCGGGTCGATCTATTTCGCCGGGCCGTGGCAAATCGGCGCGCTGCAGGACGCGCTTAAGCGTCTCAGGGGTTGATGTGTCTTCAGTCCGGCTCAGCCAGAATTGACCGGACTGTTTCTATCGTCGCGAGCAGCGTCATCGGCTGCAAAGGCGATTCCACGAAGCCGCGTGAAAGATAGAACTGCTTTGCCGGATCGGAAATCGCATGAACCAATAGGGCGAATACGCCGGCATCACCGGCGACATTGACGGCCCTCAGCATGGCGTCGCGCAGCAATGCCTGCCCAATTCCCTGGTTGTGGTAGCGTTTTTCAACGGCAAGCCGCCCCAGCAGCAGGACGGGCAAAGGGGCGGGCAGGTTGCGCCGCATCGCTCTGGGCGCCGTCTCATGGCTGATCGCACCGGCAGACAGACTGTAGTAGCCAATCACCGTCGCGTCCGCACACCACACAAAGCAGCGCGATGCACCAGACGCATGGTTCTTGAACGCCCGCTTTCTGAGCCATTCGTTCAAGGACAATTCGCCGCTGTCGAAATTCGCCAGTTCCAGATCAGCCGTGATCGGCGCGGGTGGCGCGAAAACCAGCGTGGTCATTTCTCCCAGGGCGCTTTCGTCTTGAGTTTGGATCAATCGAAACCGACCTCATTGATCCCGAAGCTGATGATGAGGAATGGGAAAAAGCGGGTGGGCGTCGCCCACCACCCATCACCCATCAAGCCGCATGACAACTCTGTAATCCTCCAGAGGGGCGGGCCGTAATCTTCGGCGCCGATAATCAAGCCACAAATGTCAGCGAGTGTCAGCTTTAACCGGCGGGGATTTCGTAGACTGCCCCGCAATCGCTGTCCCTCTTCACGCTCTGGAGAAACATCATGCGCTTTCCGTTCCTTTTGCTTGCCCTGTTTTTTACTCACGTCGCCAGCGCCGCCCCCACCGGCTATCTCAACGACACCGGCCAGACCAGTTGTTACGACGCGAGTAATGCCGCCGTCACCTGTGATCCCGCCAGCGCCAATCCGCGCCAGGATGGCCGTTTCGGGCGGGATGCCGCCGCTGCCGCCGGGAAACTCGCCAAGACCGGCGGGGGCGCCGGCGGTTTCGACTACACCAAGGTATGCATGAGCGGCGAACTGGCCGGCCAGGGTTCCTGCCCCGCCAGCCCCGAGCTGGGAACCAGCGCCAACCAGTGGGCCTGCACCAAGGACAACGTGACCAATCTGATCTGGTTAATCAACGAAACCCCGGGCGTAATGTACGATTGGACTAATGCCTCCGTCACCTATCCTGCCGCGACGAATGCCGCAGCCCGTTGCGGAGGCGGCGATTGGCGGCTACCCACCCGCCGCGAACTTCTCACCCTCGTCAATTCCTTCGTTGGCCCTCCGGCGATAGACCCCACCTATTTCGGTTACTCCGAGGGGGGGAATTACTGGTCGTCCGACAGCCTCGCAAGCGACACCACCCAGGCCTGGACAGTCAATTTTCAGATGGGCTTTACGGGTACCTACAGCAAAACGACCGCTACTTACTGGACGCGGCTGGTTCGCGACGCGCCGTGAAAGCAGCTTTGAGTGTTGAGTTGAGGTCGCCGCGCGAAGCGTGTCGGGATGGAATCAGGCGTGAAGCGCATTCCACAACTAAACACTCAACACTCAACACTCAACACTAAAAACTAAAAACTAAAAACTAAAAACTGCTTTCACGGTAACGCGGCGCCTGACGCCGGACTGCCCCCATTCGCCTGGAGCCTCATCATGATCCGCAAATTCTTTCTTCATTTGGCGCCGGCGCTTTTCGCCTTGCTGGCCGCATGGCCGGTTTCTGCCGCTTTTACCGACAATGGCGGCAGCGACGGCAGCCGCACCGTCTCCGACAGCATTACCGGGCTGATGTGGGACAAATGTCCGGTGGGGAAAAACAACGATCTGAGCTGTAGCGGCACGGCCTCTTCGTTGACCTGGTCGGCGGCGCTGGACACCGTGACGACGGCCAACAGCAGCAATCTCAGAGGGTATGGCGATTGGCGGTTGCCCAACATCACCGAACTGGAGTCGTTGGTCGATCTTACCCGCAGCAACCCTGCCATCGACACCACGGCTTTTCCCAACAACGGCAATCTGTTCTGGAGTTCCACGACAACTCCCCCGCGGAGTAACGCCTTCAACGTCAGGTTCAACACCGGCAACGTCGAAGTGAGCTACGCCAAAACCAACACCTTAAACGTGCGCCTGGTGCGCGGCGGACGCACTTTCAATGCCTTCGACGCGCTGGGCGACTCCACCCCCAACGCCTTTACCTTCACCGCCCAGAGCGACGTGGCGTTATCGAGCACCCAGACCTCCAACAGCATCACCGTTGCCGGCATCGACACCATCACCAGGATCAGCATCTCCGGCGGCAGCTATGCGATCAATGGCGGCGCTTACACCAGCGCCGACGGCGCGGCATATAGCGGCGACAGCGTGACGGTACAGCTAACCGCGTCGGCTTCCTACGGCACGGCGACCACCGCGACGTTGACCATCGGCGGGGTCAGCGGGGCATTCGTCGCGACCACGTTGAAGGGCGACCAGACCCTGACTTTCGGCAGCGCGCCAACGGTAGTGGTGGGAGGAACCGGGAGTGTTTCCGCGCCCTCCAGCGCGAGTCTCACGGTGAGCTATAGCAGCACCGACACCAGCGTTTGCACGGTCTCCGGCAGCACCGTGAGCGGCGTCAGCGTCGGCGACTGCACCATCACCGCCGACCAGGGCGGCAACAGCCAATACAATGCCGCGACCCAGGTTAGCCAGACCTTTACCATTGGCAAAGGCAGCCCGACGGTCAACACCTGGCCGACAGCAGCCGCGATCAGCTACGGATCAGCCCTCTCCGCCGGAACCTTGAGTGGCGGAACGTCAAGTGTGGCGGGCAGCTACGCCTACACAAGCCCGGCCACCACGCCGTCCGTCGGAACCGCCAATCAATCGGTCACGTTCACCCCGACCGACGCGACCAACTACAACACGGTGAGCGGCAGCGTCAGCGTGACCGTCAACAAAGCCACCCCCACAGTCAACACCTGGCCGACTGCCGCCGCGATCAGCTATGGATCAGCCCTCTCCGCCGCGACACTGAGCGGCGGCAGCGCAGGCGTGGCGGGCAGCTACGCCTACACCAGTCCCGCGACCACGCCATCCGTCGGAACCGCCAGCCAATCGGTTACCTTCACCCCGACCGATACGACCAGGTACAACACGGTAAGCGGCACGGTCAGTGTGGCAGTCAACAAGGCCAGCCAAACCATCAGCGGCTTTGCCGCCACTCCCGCCACCGCAACGGTGGGCGGCAGCGCGACGCTCAGCGCCGGCGGCGGCGCGTCCGGCAACCCGTTGGTATACACCAGCGCCACGACAGGTATTTGCACCGTCAGCGGCACCACGGTGAGCTTCAGCGCTGCCGGAACCTGTTCATTGAGCGCCGATCAGGCCGGCAACGCCAATTACACGGCGGCGGCCCAGACTCTGAGCATCACGGTCAGCGCCGCCAATAGCGGCGGCAACCAGGCGAATGCGCCATCCAGCGTAAATGCCGGAGCGGGCCAGGAAATCTATGTAAGCGGCGCAACCCCGGTGCAGGCGGAAGGCGGCAGCATTCTGAATATCCCCTCGATCAGCGGCGTTGTGGGGCTGACCATCGCGCTGAGCGGCAACCCCGCCAATCCAGCGCCGGTAACGCTGAAAATCGGCGGCAAGGTATTAACCGTATCGACCGGCGACCCCAAGGCTCAAGTGAAACTCGCCACAGTTTCCCGCAATGGCGTGGATGTCGCCGTGCTGGTCGTCAGCAGCGGCGCGGTCACGGTCAGCGCACAGGCCGGGCAACCGCTGTTGGTCGTGGGTGAATCCGGGGTGCTGGTCAGCGCCGGCGAACAGGGCGGCGCGGTAAAAAGTTCGGCCAACGGGGCGGGAGTAACCACCCTCAGCGTGACCGGGGGTGAGGTGATCCTGCCGGTCAACGCCTTTTCCGGCGGAAACGGTTTTGCGGCGTTACGCGACGGCAAACTCTACGCCGGGGAAAACGTGGAACTCGACGCCGCCGGCAAGGCCGGACAGGTTCGGCTGGGTAGCCCGAGTGGCGCTGCCGCAGCACTGGGCGACGCAATCGTCACAGTCAGCCGCGCCGGGCTGAGCATCAAGGCGACCATTCCCAACCTCAAGGGGCGCGCGGCGCGGGTCTCCTCCAGCCAGGATTATCTGGAGTTGCTGCCCGAGTTGTTGGGCGCGGGGTTTTCCAGCCTCGGGCAGGACGGCGACGGCGTGGTGCGGATCAATCATGCGGGCGGGACGCTGCACCTCCTCCCGGTGGGCCGGCTGCTTGTCGATACCGGGCGCGCCGACGGCGTAACCCTCACCGCGCCCGGCCACGCCGAAGTGGTCAAAAGCGGGGTGGTGGCGAGTTTTGCCGCAACCGTGAGTGATGCCGCGTTATTCGCCGCGCAGTTGACGACGCTCGACCCGAAAGCCGGACTCACGGTGAAAGAGACCGGCAGCTTGCTGGCCCGATTCCGGGATACCGACTACCTGTTCCAGCCGGATTGGAACGTGAGTCGCCGCAGCGCCGGAACAAGCGGTTTTATGTCCGGGGAAACGGGCTGGCTGGCGTTCCGCGACGCTGCCGGCAACCTCCAGACACTGTACCCGCGCTTCGCCGATCTCGCCCGTCTTGGCGAAATCGCCCGTGGCGTGGATCCCGCCGCGCGTGTCGCCGCCAACGGCGACGGCACCGCCGAAGCGCTATTTCAGGGCAAACGTTACACCCTGCAACCCGATTACGCGCTAGGGACGCCCCCCGCCGCACACGCCGGTCAGTTGTGGTGGGCTGAGGACGGCAAGGTGTTCTTGCGCAATGGCGACGGCAGCGCCCAGGGCTTTGTCGTGCGATAAGGAACGAGTACGAAATAACTTACCAATATTGGACAAGGCAAAAAAATGTAGGAGGTGGTGAACGGAGCGGGTGTGTTGGAGACTTCCGCGCTGTGGCAAAGCGGAGCGTGGTCTGGGCTGAACCACCGCGTCGCGGTCAGGAGACCGCTCCTACGCTATGGTGCGGCTAGCCGCCCAGCGGCGGATAACCCTTTGGGTACCCCAGACCTGCGCAAAAACAGGAAGTTAATTCGCACTCGTTACTAACCCGGATATTTCATAAATTCGCGCGCCCTCGCTGGTCTTTATCCCGAATC
>CAYVIN010000061.1:0-23996 GCA_964451375.1 uncultured Sulfuricella sp. | reverse complement strand
CCACACCTCAAAGTTGAATTTTTGAGGCGACAACTAGCTTGACACCGGGGGTTAGCGTGGCGTTAATCCGAGTAAACAAGAAGGTTCTTCACCCACGTTTCCTTTCGACATTCATCAATTCAAACGTAGGTCAAATGCAATTGCTCAGGATACAGAAAGGGATGAGCCAACCAGACCTGCACCTCGAGGATATTGCCAAGTTATTGGTGCCAATACTTTCGGAGACTTTCCAAAAGAAAATCGAAGAAGCCGTCCAGCTTGCTGAAAAGTTGCTTAACGAATCAACTATTAGGGCAGGCATGGCCCAAACGAACCTTCTCCAATTTCTGGGCTTGGAAAGCTGGCAACCACCCGAGCCGCTGAGCTATACCCGCCGCGCCTCTGAAGCCTTCATCTCAGGGAGGTTGGATGCGGAGCATTTTCAAGAAAAATTCTATGCTGCGCGTCGCCACCTATCGGAAGTTGGCGCACGGGAATTTGTATCACTTTCCGACATCCTTGTAACACTCACTAACGGCCATACACCATTACGCCATGATCTCAGCGTTGGCGATGTGCCATTCCTCTGCGCGGAGCATGTATCCGATTTTGAGGTGAATTTTGCCAGCGAAAAACGCATCCTTGCTGAGCATCATTGCGGAGAGCTTTCCCGCACAGCTCTTCAAGAGAGCGACGTATTGCTGACGATTAAGGGGCGGGTCGGCAATTTAGCAATCGTGGAGCAATTGCCGGGACTGGTGAATATCAATCAGGATGTGGCATTACTTCGCTTCAACGACAGTCTACCGGTGTGGTATGTACTTGCGTTCCTAAATAGCCCTTTTGGAAAACTCCAAACTGAACAGATGTGTACCGGCGGAATTAATCCATTCCTCGGACTTTCCAATGTCCGCCGTCTGGAAATTCCACGTTTTGCTGAAAGTGTCATGATCGAGATAGGACAACAGACTCGGAACAAAGTCCATGATGCACGAACTGCCCGCCGCCAAGCCCACGCTCTGCTCGAAGCCGCCAAGCGCGCCGTGGAAATCGCCATTGAGGACAGCGAGGCGGCGGCGCTGGATTACCTGGCCGAATTCCTTCCCGCAAACGCCTAAACCATGCCCACCCGCTACGATATCGACCATCTCTCCGAAGCCCAATTCGAGGCGGGTTCGCGTGGGCGAGTACTGCGTAACTTGCTGAGTATCCGGCGAAAGCGGGAAATGGACGCGCTGGAAGCGGTGAAGCTCGCTGACGCGACCGATTACGCCATCCGCCACATTTCGGCGGATCACCGTTTTACCGCCCAGAATATCTGCGCCCTGCACCGCCAATAGCTGGGCAAGGTCTATCCATGGACGGGCAAGTATCGGCGGGTGAACATCAGCAAGGGTGACTTTACCTTCGCGATGGAGGCGTAGGTGCCGCGCTTGATGGCTGAATTGGAGAGTGACGTGTTGGCGGTTTATATGCCCTGCCAATTCGCGGAGTTGGATAAGATCATCGAGGCGCTTGCCATTACGCACTGCGAACTGGTGTTGATCCATCCGTTCCGCGAAGGAAACGGCAGGCTGGCGCGTTTGCTGGCTACCTTGATGGCCTTGCAGGCCGGTTTGCCGCTGCTGGATTTTTCGGGGATACGAGGGAAAACGCGGGAGGCTTAATTTGCTGCGGTGCAAGCTGGCCTAAGCCGGAACTATGCCCCCATGGAAGCCATATTTCGCGCGGTTCTTGCGAGAACGTTGGGTAGCTAGGCGGCTGCTTTGGCGGGCTTCTCGCCGAAAGCCGGCAGCGCTTTTTCAGCAGCCTTTTTGACGCCTTCTATCGCCATTGAAGAGCCGACGTTAAGCCGTAACGCTTCACGATAAGCCTTGGCGTCACGCAGATGGGGATTTTGCCGCAAAAGGGAATTTTTCATGCGGTAAGTATAGGCTTGGATGTGGGGCGCCTAAACCGTCCCCGTCTCGCCTACAATGCATTGCATCGCCTTCGAAGAATCAGAAACATGTGGATCGCCACTCTATCCCGAACGCGACAAATCGCCATCACCAACATCATAAGGCCGAAAAACCGGTGGAAAACAGATACAGAATTCACGCCGTGGATATCGGCGACGGCATATTGCTCAAGCCGCGCCAGCCCTTCCCCGCGACAAGTCTGGAAGATGGAGTGGGATGCGCGGGCTACACCGGGCCGGCTAAAAACCTGGCTGAAATCGAGTACACACTGAACGAGGCGATGCGTCTTAAATGGGCGAAAGAGATGAAGTAATTGCCGTCGAAACCGACGAAAAAATCGTGAACGTGGCGCTCAAGTGGGGTCTGCCTGTAAAATTCGTCCTAACTGTCTAATTATTTAATTTAACTATTCGGAGTTTTCATGCTCGACATCCAACTATTACGCAACGATCTGGAGGGTGCGGCAGCGCGCCTGGCGACCCGTGGTTTCACCCTCGATACGGCGGCTTTCGCGGCGCTGGAGGCAGAGCGCAAGGGGGTGCAGACCCGCACCCAGGAATTGCAGGCGAAGCGCAACGCCACGTCCAAGCAGATCGGTTTTGCCAAGTCCAAGGGCGAGGACGTTTCGGCGATCATGGCCGAGGTGGCGAGCCTGGGTGATGAACTGAAGGCAGCCGAAGGGGCGCTGGAAGTCATTCAGGGCAAGTTGCAGGAACTCCTGTGGGGCATCCCCAACGTGCCGCACGAGTCCACCCCGGTGGGCAAATCCGAAGCCGACAACGTCGAAGTGCGCCGTATCGGTACGCCGCGCAGTTTTGATTTTCCGGTGAAGGATCATGTGGATGTCGGCGAAGGTTTGAAGCTGCTCGATTTCGCCACCGCCACCAAGATCAGCGGGGCGCGTTTCACGCTGCTGAAAGGCCAGTTCGCCAAGCTGCACCGGGCGCTCACCCAGTACATGCTGAATCTGCACACCAACGAGCACGGCTATACCGAGGTGTATGTGCCCTACCTGGTGAACGCCGATTCGATGCGCGGCACCGGGCAATTGCCCAAGTTCGAGGCGGATTTGTTCAGTGTGCCGCGTAGCGACGCCGAGAAACTCTATCTGATCCCCACCGCCGAAGTGCCGGTGACCAACATGGTGCGCGACGAAATCGTGGCGCTGGAAGACCTGCCGCTGAAGTTCGTCGCCCATACCCCGTGTTTCCGCTCGGAAGCCGGTTCCTACGGGCGCGATACGCGCGGCATGATCCGCCAGCACCAGTTCGAGAAAGTCGAACTGGTACAGATCGTTCACCCGGACAAGTCTTTCGAAGCGCTCGAAGAACTCACCGGCCACGCCGAAGCGGTTCTGAAAAAGCTCGACCTGCCTTACCGCACGGTGTCCCTGTGCAGCGGCGACATCGGCTTTTCCTCGGCGAAGACCTACGATCTGGAAGTCTGGCTGCCGGCGCAGAATACCTACCGGGAAATCTCCTCGTGCAGTAATTTCGAGGCGTTCCAGGCGCGCCGTATGCAGGCGCGTTTCCGCAACGACAAGAACAAGCCGGAACTGCTGCACACTCTCAACGGTTCCGGTCTGGCGGTAGGCCGTACCTTGGTGGCGATCCTGGAAAACTACCAGCGCGCCGACGGCGGTGTGGATATTCCGGCGGTACTCCAGCATTACATGGGTGGTCAAAAAGTGATCGAGGCGGCAGCCTGATTGTTCTTCACCCGGCAAACGGGGCCGGAATGGCCCCGTTCAGCCGCCCCACCCCGCCTTGTATAACCTAGGTGATATAACAGCGTCATAGTTCTTCAGTTACCATGATTGTCCGAGCCGGTGATTTCCCGCCGGCCCACCTGCTGGTCTTTCTGTGGTTATATTGGGACAAAACGATGCTGACTGCGACCCCCTCGACCCGCCTGTGTTGTGCCTGCACCTACTGGTATGGCCCCAGGACAGCCAGCAACGACGGGCATGTCTATGCAATGGAAAATGCGCGTGGCTACTGCCAATTACATGGATATCTGGATCGCCCGCCGGTGGATTATTGCGATGACTGGATACAATGGAGCATTCCCCGGATTGTCCCGACTAATCAGCAAATTCTGAACTGCTGGGAATACTACAGTTGCGGATACGAGGAAGGGGGAAAAAACGCGGCTTTACACGGGATTTGCCCGGCATACCCTGACCACGGTCATAGCTGCGCCTATCTGGAGTCCGGCACGCCCGCTCTGGTGCTCGACGGCGCGACGCAAAAAACCTTGTGTGCATCGCCGGCGAATTGCGCTCGCTGCGATTTCTTCAACAGTGGACATCACGAGAAGCTGATCATCAACCCCAATATTTCCTGGGCAAGCGCTTGGCAGCACAAGGATGTTTTCGATGAAATGATTTCGCAGGAGGAAGATAAAACATCTTTTGCCGAAAGCGACAACAACCATTTTTCCTGAAATGCCGTCTGAATTCCAGCCCGTCAGGACATCCACAAATCGTCTGATGCGGAAACTGGTTTCCGCATCAGACGACTGTCAATCCCGAATAACTACTCCCACTCGATGGTCGCGGGCGGCTTGCCGCAGATGTCGTAGACCACCCGGTTGATGCCGCGCACTTCGTTGATAATGCGGTTCGAGACCTTGCCCAGCAGCGTATAGGGCAGTTCCGCCCAGTGCGCGGTCATGAAGTCGGAGGTCTGCACGGCGCGCAGCGCCACCACGTAGTCATAAGTCCGTCCGTCGCCCATCACCCCCACCGATTTGACCGGCAGAAATACCGCGAAGGCTTGCGAGGTCTTTTCGTACCAGCCGGCGGCGCGCAGTTCCTCGATAAAAATATGGTCGGCACGGCGCAGCAATTCGGCATATTCGCGCTTTACTTCGCCGAGGATACGCACTCCCAGGCCGGGGCCGGGGAAGGGATGGCGGTACACCATGTCATGCGGCAAGCCGAGAGCGACGCCGAGTTCGCGGACTTCGTCCTTGAACAGTTCGCGCAGCGGTTCGAGCAGCTTGAGATGCAAGGTATCCGGCAAGCCGCCGACGTTGTGATGCGACTTGATGGTATGCGCCTTCTTGGTCTTGCTGCTGGCGGATTCGATCACATCCGGGTAGATAGTGCCCTGCGCCAGCCATTTGGCGTTGGGCAGTTTGGCCGATTCGGCCTGAAAAACTTCGACGAATTCGCGCCCAATGATCTTGCGCTTCTGCTCGGGGTCGGTAACACCAGTGAGGTGTTTCATGAATTCGTCACTAGCATCGACGTGGATCACTTTGACGCCGAGATTGTCGGCGAAGGTTTTCATCACCTGCTCCGCTTCGTTCAAGCGCAGCAGGCCGTTATCGACGAATACGCAGGTGAGTTGCTTGCCGATGGCGCGATGCAGCAAGGCCGCCACTACCGAAGAATCGACGCCGCCGGAGAGGCCGAGGATCACCTCATCGGAACCAACTTCCGAGCGGATTTTACCGATGGCTTCTTCCACGTAATCGGGCATGTTCCAGTCCGAACCGCAGTTGCAGATATCGTGAACGAAACGAGCCAGCAAGGCCTTGCCCTGCATGGTATGGGTAACTTCCGGGTGAAACTGGAGCGCGTAGAACTTGCGCGCTTCGTCGGCCATCCCGGCGATGGGGGTGGCGGCGTTTTCGCAGATCACCTTGAAGCCGGGCGGCATTTCGGTGACCTTGTCACCATGACTCATCCATACGTCCAGCCAAGCCGCGCCGTTGTCTTCGAGTCTATCCTGGATGTCCTTGAGCAGCGCGGTGTGGCCATGGGCGCGCACTTCTGCATAACCGAATTCACGCTTGGCGGCATTCTCCACCTTGCCGCCGAGTTGCGCGGCCATGGTCTGCATCCCGTAGCAGATGCCCAATACCGGTACCCCGAGCTTGAACACCACGTCCGGCGCGCGCGGGGTTTCCTCCTCGTATACCGACGAGGGGCCTCCGGAAAGGATGATTCCCTGCGGATTGAAGTCACGAATGAACTGTTCGCTGACATCGAAGGGATGAAGTTCGCAATAAACGCTGCATTCGCGGACGCGGCGCGCGATCAACTGGGTGTATTGGGAACCGAAGTCGAGGATGAGGATTTTCTGGTGGGACATGGTAATAGGAACCTATCAAGGATTACGTCCGGCAACCGGGCCGGGATACGTCGGGAACCAGGAAAGTTCCGACACTTTAGAGATGGGGCACATCCGTCCCCAGCAGCACGGAACGGGTGCGCTCGCCTTCCGGACCGAAGGCGCAGATCGCACCATCGTCGCCGATCAGCCAGACTTCCTTTGCGCCATAACCGAGATAAAGTCGGACTTTCTCTGTCATTTCATCGTTGCTGTTGGAAGGAGACAATACTTCCACACACAGTTCTGGCGCCTCCGGGTAGGGAGTGGCTTCGCCATGGCGTAACGAGAAAGCGGGGGAAAGCCATGCCACATCGGCGACCTTGACGCCGGCATGAGTCCCGATTGAACATTCGGTGACGATGTCACCTTCGTTCAATAGGCGCGCCAGCAACTGGATCGTCCTGGCCTGCAACTTGCCATGCCGGTTTGAAGCGGGACTCATGACGATCCTTCCCCTTTCATCAAGTTCAATCTTGTAGGGCAAGTCTCTCAGGCAGGCATCCGCCATCACGTCAACCCATTGCATTGCCCCCCCCATGCCAGTGGCGAACTAAACAGCGACGCCCGGCGCTTTACTCCACATGATAATTCGGCGCTTCCTTGGTGATCTGCACGTCGTGGACGTGCGACTCACGGATGCCTGCGCTGCTGATTTCAACGAATTCCGCCCGAGCGTGAACTTCGTCGATGGTCTTGCAGCCCAGATAACCCATGCTGGAACGCAGACCGCCCATCAACTGGTGAATCACCGTCAGGACGCTGCCTTTGTAGGGCACCCGGCCTTCGATGCCTTCCGGCACCAATTTGTCGGCGTTGGCTTCGTTGTCCTGGAAATATCGATCCTTGGAACCCTGCTGCATGGCACCCAAGCTGCCCATGCCGCGATAGGATTTGTAGGAACGCCCCTGAAACAGTTCAATCTCGCCAGGCGCTTCTTCAGTACCGCCGAACAAGCCGCCCAGCATCACCGAATTGGCGCCCGCCGCGATGGCCTTGGCGATGTCGCCGGAGTAGCGGATACCACCGTCGCCGATGACCGGCACACCGGTGCCTTCCAGCGCCTTCGCCACATTCTCGATGGCGGTAATTTGGGGAACGCCGACACCGGCAACGATACGGGTGGTACAGATCGAACCGGGGCCGATACCAACCTTGACCGCATCCGCGCCGTGATCCATCAAAGCGCGCGCGGCATCGCCGGTAGCGATGTTGCCGCCGATCACCTGGACTTGCGGGAAATTCTTCTTGACCCACTGAACCCGGCTCAACACGCCTTGCGAATGGCCGTGGGCAGTATCCACGACGATTACGTCAACACCGGCTTCAGCCAATTTCTCGACGCGCTCTTCCGTTCCTTCACCCACACCCACTGCCGCACCAGCGCGTAAACGTCCCAGCATATCTTTGCAAGCCAACGGGTGTTCGGTAGATTTATGAATATCCTTGACGGTAATCAGACCTTTCAACTCGAAAGCATCATTGATCACCAACACACGCTCCAGACGGTACTGATGCATCAGCGCCATGGCTTCTTCGCGAGTCGCGCCTTCCTTGACAGTCACCAGCTTGTCGCGCTGGGTCATAATGTTGCCAATGGGCTGGTCAAGATTGGTTTCGAAGCGCAGGTCGCGGTTGGTAACAATACCAACCACCTTGCCGCCATCCACCACCGGCAAACCGGAAATCCGATGCTGGCGGGTCAGGATGAGCACATCGCGCACCGTCATGCTCGGCGAAATGGTGATGGGGTCTTTCACCACGCCACTTTCGAAACGTTTTACCTGTGCGACCTGAGCCGCCTGTTGGGCGGCAGTCATGTTCTTGTGAATGATGCCGACACCGCCTTCCTGCGCCAGGGCAATCGCCAAACGCGCCTCGGTCACGGTATCCATGGCGGCAGACACCAAGGGGATATTGACAGTAATTTCGCGGGTCAGGCGAGTCGCCAGACTAACTTCACGGGGGAGAATATTGGAATGCGCGGGAACCAGGAGAACATCGTCGAAGGTCAGCGCTTTTTGAAGAACACGCATGCGGTACACCTCTCAAGCAAAGCGGCATTATACCAAAACCCACCAAATTGACTAATACCAATCAAAGGGATATTTTTACGCATCAATTTACGTCACCGCATGGAGTTGCATTTATGAAAATCTGGCGCTGCGTTGTTTGTGGCTATATCTATGATGAAAACATCGGAGAACCCAACGACGGGATTCCCGCCGGAACCCCTTGGAATGACGTTCCAGAAAGCTGGAAATGCCCGGACTGCGGGATTCCGAAGGCGGATTTCGTGATGATGGAGATTCCCCAATAAGCCCTCGTCGATTTCCGACTTGTCTTGACAGACTTTCGCAGATCGGGCATTCTTTAGACAAATTCTAAATCTTTCCTCAACCCCTAAATCTATTCAGGAGATCAATTATGGCCGTATTAGTTGGCAAACCCGCACCCGATTTCACCGCAACCGCCGTACTGGGCGACAACACCATTGATGGAAACTTTAACTTCAAGTCGTACATCAAGGACAAATACGCAGTTCTGTTCTTTTATCCGCTCGACTTCACCTTCGTGTGTCCCTCCGAAATTCTGGCCTTCGACCATCGCCTGAGCGAATTCAAGGATCGCAATACCGAAGTAATCGCAGTCAGCGTTGATTCCCAGTTCACCCACCTCGCCTGGAAAAACACCCCGGTCAACAATGGTGGCCTGGGTCAGGTCAAATTCCCGATGGTTGCCGACCTGTCCAAATCAATCTCCCGCGACTACGACGTGTTGCTGGGTGAAGCCGTTTCCCTGCGTGGTTCATTCCTGATCGACAAGAGCGGCATCGTGCAGCATCAGGTTATCAACAACCTGCCGCTGGGACGCAATATCGACGAAATGATCCGCATGGTAGACGCCCTGCAATTCACCGAACAACATGGCGAAGTCTGCCCGGCTGGCTGGAATAAGGGCAAGGCTGGGATGAAGGCCTCCCCGGAAGGTGTTGCGGATTATCTGTCGAAACACGCCGGCGACCTGTAACCCGGGTACATCGTAATGGCGTAATGCTTATATGGATTACAGCGAATAAAGATCAGGCAGCTACGGCTGCCTTTTCTTTTGTATTCCCACCTTCAGCGGCGCGTTTTTTCCTGGCCTCTTGTAGATCCGCAATCAAAGGACGGTAAATTTCGACACGATCCTGATCATTAACCCCGGCATCGCTCTTGACGAGCTTGCCAAATATTCCGACCTTTAACACTGTCGGATCAAGCTCGGGGTACCTAGCCAAAATCCCGGATTGCTGGATAACCTGAAGAACCGTAGCACCAACGCGGACGCTAACATTGACAATGGTTTGTTGATGAGGCAACGCATAGGCCACCTCGACCGAAATTTCGTCACTCATGAGTCACCGTAGACTTCTTCCGCACGTTTCACAAAGGCATCGACGAAAGTATTGGCGATGTAGTCGAATACCGGACTGACCAGCTTTTCCAATATTTTGTTGGAAAAGGAATATTGCAGCTTGAACTCAATCTTGCAGGCATCCTCGCGTAGCGCAGTAAAACGAAAGTCGCCTTCCAGGTGACTAAACGGGCCTTCCTTGAGCTTCATGCTGATACATTGTGGAGGCTGATGAGTATTCTCGGTTGTAAAAGCCTGTTTGAGGCCCCGATAATCAATTTTCACCGTAGCCACAACCTGCTCCCCCTCTTGACGCCGCACCACTGTCCCGCCGCACCACGGCAAAAATATCGGATAGTCCTCAACCCGTTCAACCAAATCGAACATCCGCTGCGCTGAATAGCCTACCAACACTGATTTCTCAACCAACATACCGCGCCCATACCTGCTGTCAAAAGCTGCTAGAATAGCGCACTTTCAGCCTTTCCCGCCGTCCATGAGCATTGCCCAAAATAAGAAAGCCTTTCACGACTACTTCATAGAAGAAAAATATGAGGCTGGAATCGTGCTCGAAGGCTGGGAAGTCAAGGCAATCCGCGCCGCTCGGGCACAACTCAAGGAAGCTTATGTCATCATCCGTAGCGGCGAGTTGTTTCTGATCGGTTGCCACATCAGCCCGCTGCCGACCGCTTCCACCCATATAAACCCTGATCCGGTACGCACCCGCAAGCTGCTTCTGCACAGTGAAGAAATCAGCAAGCTGATCGGCAAGGTGGAACGCGCTGGGTACACCTTGGTTCCGCTTAACCTTCACTACACGCGGGGCCGCATCAAGCTGGAAATTGGCCTGGCCAAGGGCAAGAAGCAGCATGACAAACGCGAAGCCGAGAAGGATCGGGAATGGCTGCGTGAGAAACAGCGCCTGATCCGCGACAAACGATGAAGGTCTTCGGCTTCGCCGGCTATTCCGGGGCCGGAAAAACCACCCTGATCGAAAAACTGGCGCCACTATTCATCGCGCACGGCCTGACCGTTTCCCTGATCAAGCAAACCCACCACGATTTCGACATCGACCAACCCGGCAAGGATTCATGGCGACACCGCCAGGCCGGTTGCCGGGAAGTTCTGGTTGCTTCGGGCAAACGCTGGGCACTTCTGCACGAGTTGCGTAACGCCCCGGAACCTCGCCTGGAAGACCATTTGGCGCGATTATCGCCTTGCGATCTGCTGCTGGTCGAAGGATACAAAAAGGAAGCCATTCCCAAACTGGAAGTTCACCGCCACGCCAATGGCAAACCGCTGCTCTACCCGGATGACCCCTATATCGTCGCCGTGGCGGGAGACCCGCACGACTCGACAAAATTGCCCCGTTTCGACCTTGATGCAACAACAGACATTGCCGACTTTATCTTGCACCATACCGGCCTGACAGTATGAATAACTCAAAAAAGCCCCTACTCCCCATCCGCGACGCGCTGGCCCTGTTGCTGGACAAGGCGCAACCGCTCCTGGAAACCGAATCGGTCGCCACCCACCAAGCACTGGGAAGGGTGCTTTCCGCCCCCCTCTACTCCGAAGTTGATGTTCCTCCACTCGATAACAGCGCCATGGATGGCTACGCAATTCGGATGTCGGACCTGGACGCCACCACTCCGCGCTTGCGGGTTACCCAAAGAATTCCCGCCGGCACCGTCGGCGCTCCGCTCGACACCGGTTCGGCAGCACGTATATTTACCGGCGCGCCGACTCCGGCAGGGTGCGATGCGGTAGTCATGCAGGAAAACTGTCGCCCCGATGGGGAATTTGTGGTTATTGAGAAACCGCCCCGTCCTGGAGAAAATATCCGCCGAGCGGGGGAGGATATTCGCAGCGGCACACAAATTCTTCCCGCCGGGATCAAACTGCGCCCTGCCGAAATGGGATTGGCGGCATCGGTCGGTCTAGAAACCTTACCGGTTGTTCGCAAATTGCGGGTCGCAACTTTTTTCACCGGCGATGAAATCGTCATGCCGGGCAACCCCTTGCAGCCTGGACAAATCTATAACTCCAACCGCTTCCTGCTGGCCGGTTTTCTGACCGCCCTAGGCTGCGAAGTTATCGACCTCGGCAACATTCCTGACGATTTTTCTACAACGGTAGACACCCTCAGACACGCCGCATCCTTGGCAGACTTGGTGCTAACCAGCGGAGGCGTATCGGTTGGCGAAGAAGATCATGTCAAAGCAGCGGTGGAAAGCATCGGCCAGATCGATCTATGGAAAATTGCCGTCAAACCTGGCAAACCTTTGGCTTTCGGCGTTTCCGCCGGCACCCCTTTCATTGGCTTGCCAGGCAACCCGGTTTCCGCTTTTGTAACGTTCTGCATCTTTGTCCGTCCCTACATTCTGCGGCGTCAGGGTATAACCCACGTCACACCGCCTAGTTTCGCGGTACGCACCGAGTCCGAATGGCCCAAACCTGATCCTATACGTCATGAATTCCTTCGCGCTCGTATGGTGCAGGATGTGGATGGCAAGCCGATGGTACAAATCTACGCCCAGCAAGGCTCCGGGGTGTTAACCTCCTGCGCCTGGAGCGACGGCCTGATCGAGGTGCTGGACGCAGCGCCTATCCACCCTGGCGACATAGTCAAGTTCATCCCCTTTTCAGGAATGTTCTCATGATTACCCTGCTTTATTTTGCCCGCCTGCGGGAAGCCTTCGGAACGGCATCTGAACAGATTGTATTGCCGGACAATGTCTTCAACGTGGGTGAACTGCTTGACTTGTTACGTGGTCGGGGAGGGGCGTGGAGTGAAGAATTAGCATCCAGCAAACCAGTAAGAGTGGCCGCAAACCAAATCATGGCTGGGGCCGATACACCAATCGCCGACGGTGATGAGATCGCTGTTTTCCCACCTGTCACAGGAGGGTGACATGGGCGTAAGTATTCAACAAGAAGATTTTGACGCAGGAATGGAACTGCTGGCCTTACGGCGCAACAATCCCAAAGTCGGGGCAATCGCCAGCTTCGTCGGTCTGGTCAGGGATATCAATGACGGTAACGAAGTTTCAGCAATGACGCTCGAACACTATCCGGGCATGACGGAAAAATCCCTGGAAGAAATTATTGATCAAGCCAAACAACGCTGGCGCATTTTTGACACAAGAGTTATCCACCGTATCGGTCAACTTCGCCCAATGGATCAGATCGTTTTTGTCGCCGTTAGCAGTTCACATCGCGGAGAGGCCTTTGCAGCCTGTGAGTTCATCATGGACTATTTGAAAACGCTCGCCCCCTTTTGGAAAAAGGAACAAACCGATCAAGGGTCATACTGGGTTGATGCCCGTGAATCCGACCAACTGGCCATGAAACGTTGGAATCCGACAACCCAACTTTAGCTTGAAAAAAATCACCTTCTCCACTAAAGTTCGGCAAGATTGAGCCGTTAAACAGTCAGACCCGGTGTTTCCCTAATATTTAACAATAGGGAGACCATATTGAAATACATTCCGAGGATGCCATCGTGAAAGTCGATAACGCACTAACCCCACTGGTCGGCAGCACCGTCAAACCCGCCAAAGCAGGGGCAAGCAGCACGACGGATAAGACGTCCGCTGCGCCGCAGGACAATGTCTCTCTCGCCACCAAGGTTGAAGGCAGTGCTCCTCCCTTTGATAGCGCCCGTATTGATGCGATCAAACAAGCCATCAGTGAAGGCCGCTTCAAGATCAACCCCGAAAAAATCGCCGACAGCTTGATTGCCAGCGCTAAAGAGTTGGTGGCAGGTTAATACCTGAACCGGAGTGAATTCCAGCTCCTCCCCCCACCATTCCGAGTTCGCCTCCTTAGTGGAGGCGGAGCTTGAGGCCCTAGCTGCATTTCTTGGCGTATTGGAATCCGAGCAGCAAATCCTCAAGCTAGGCCAGATCGATGCACTACCGGATATAGCCCACAACAAATCCGACCTTCTCGTCAAACTGTCCCAGCTCGGTGCCGCGCGGGATAGCATTCTCAGCCAACACGGCATAAGTCCTGACAAAAACTCGATTGCCCAGTTTCTCAGCAATGAAGACCGCAATGGACAGCTATTGCTTAATCAAAATTGGGAAAAACTCCTGACTTCTGCACAACGAGCGCAGGTATTGAATCAGCACAATGGCGCGATGATAGAAGCGATGCTTAAACACAATCAGCAAGCTCTTACCATACTCCAACAATCCCACAAACAAAGCGGTTTGTATGGGCCTGATGGACAAACCCATTCCATTTCCGGCGGCAGGCAACTGGGTAAAATCTGACCCTTATTCCCGTTTCCCCCCAAAAGAAAGGCCAGCTTAAGCTGGCCTTTCTTATTCAACACCCATTGCCATTTTAGGGCTTGGTCGTGATTTTAGTACTGCTGGTAGCACCGGGATTGGTGTTTGAGCCAGTCGTACTCCCTGGATTTGTCGTTGTGCCTGGATTTGTCGTGCTGCCGGAATTGGTATTCGCGGAACTATTGTTTTGCATTTCCACCAGTTCCTGTTTGAAGTTGTTGTAGAGCATCCAGATTTTTCCACCTTCCACGGCGAGACGCGGTCGTGCGTTATAATCAGTACGCGGCACTTGGGCGCGAACACGGAATTGATAAACATTCTTCCCAAAGGTCGCGTTGAATGTCCCATCGTAATTTTGGCTGATTGTAATGCCGATCGCCTTGCCAACTTCCGACATCATTTGGAAGTGGTGGGGGGCCGGAACAAACGTCTGTTTCACGCCATCCGAAAAGACCACCACCATGTTTTCGCCTTCCAGGCGTACATCCGTGCTGCCAGAATTGCTGCTGCTCTGAATCAGGCTCAGCAGCGAACTGGGGTCAACGCTAGTCGAAGTGTTCGTGGTTGTGGGTTTTCCCGAATTGGTCGTACCCGACGAAGAAGTACCGCTTGTTGGCGTCGAGGTTGTGGTTGTAGTCGGTGTTGTCGCGGTGGAGGATGTAGAGGTTCCGGCAACTTTGCCGCTGCTGGAAATCAACGCCATCAGGCTACTGGTGTCGGCAATCAATTGCGGCGTAAAGCTATACAGCATCCCATCCTTGACGATTTCGATATGACTCTTTTCCTGCAAGACCAAACGAATCTTCTTGGCGTTCAAAATGGATTCCAGGTCACCGGCATTGTGGGCCGCCGGGCGCAAGATCACGTTTTCGTTGCCGGTTTTGATCTTGATGGTGCCGTCACTACCCAGAGTCATTGTGCCATCCGCCTGACTAGGATCAGCCGCCTCGGTGCCATCGGTGGAGACAATCGCCGTGGTTCCATCCTTGGTAACCAAGGTCATGTCATTGCCGTTCTTGGAAGTACTGATCTGAATCTTGTTGTCACCCAAAGTGTTTTTTACAGCGTCTTGCACTTTGTTCATTTCGGTTGTGCTGGGTTTCTTGGTCGGAGAGGTGGTCTGCTTTTCGACATCCGATGTATTGTAATTTTCCGAATCGGAGCTGGTCGTCGTCTGGGTTGTTGTTGTCGAAGTAGGCGTAACCGGCGGCTTGGGCTGTGTGCCAGTAGTGCTGGTCGTCGTTGTGCCAGTATTTCCCGTCGTCGAGGTACCGGTCGAGTCGGCCGCATATGCCTGGGATAAAATTCCGGCGGACAGCAGCAAGGCGTGGATTAGGGTAAGTTTGCGCATGAATATCTCCTGTTATCAAAAAAGTCATCTTCCGCTTGATCAAAAACTGTTGTGATCCCAACTCGTTATTAACTGAACGGTTACATTATTTCACACCACCAGAACATTTTTGTATCCGAATGTATCCGGTTTCAGTACGGTTAACACGTCAAGTCCGTATGGGTTGCAGAATATCAGAACCACCGTAAAAGGATGTGAACGGCGTCACACGAGCCAACACAATACCCGACCAATCCCTTACCGCGGAGGCGCTGCGCGGGTGGAAACCGGATTTGTCGGCACCTGGGCAGCCGCAGACGCTGCTTCGTTGATCGGGATATCCGAGATCACCTTGTCATGCCCCGGCGATAAAATCATGATGGTTACGCGCCGATTGCGGGCGCGACCATCGGGTGTATCGTTGCTTGCCATTGGCCGGTTTTCACCATACCCCAATACCACCAGTCGATCCTGGGCGATCCCGCCATCCACGAACAAGCGCGCTACGCTGCTTGCGCGCGCGGAAGCCAACTCCCAATTGGAGGGGTATAACAAGCTGTTGATAGGTGCGTTGTCCGTATAGCCCTCGACCTGGATGTTGTTATCCACTTCGGTCAAAACCTCGGCAACCGCTCTGAGAACCATCACCGACTCGCCCTCCAGGTTTGCCTGACCGGAAGCAAACAATACGCTCGCATTGATTTCCACGGCAATGCCTCGCGCGCTTTGGGTAACCTTGACTTGGCCGGACTTCACCAGACGCTCCATCACCTTCATGAGATCCTTGGCGATACCCTTCATTTTTTCAGTTTCTTTTTTAATCTGTGCGGCCTGCGGATCATTCTTCTTGGGGAGGACTGCTTGCTGGCTGGGCATTACTGACGCGGATTTGGGTTCAATCGCTCTTGGTAGCGGTGTTGCGATGGTAGGATCCTTGAACGCTTGAATCAACGCATCGCTAAGGACTTTATACTTGCCTTCGTTGACTTGAGATATGGCATACATCACCACAAAGAAGGCAAACAGCAAGGTGATGAAGTCGGCATAGGAAACCAGCCAACGTTCGAGGTTTTCATGTTCTTCCGGTTTTTTCTTGCGAGCCATTACACGATATAGCCTTGCAACTTGGTTTCGATAATGCGGGGATTTTCACCGTTGGCAATGGATACCAAACCTTCTATGAACATTTCACGCATAACCACTTGTTGCTCGACAATTGAACGAATCTTATTGGCCATTGGAATGAAGAAAAGGTTGGCGGAACCAACGCCGTAAATCGTCGCGACAAATGCAACCGCAATCCCGGCGCCCAGTTTGGAAGGATCAGTCAGGTTTTCCATTACGTGGATCAATCCCATAACCGCCCCCAAAATCCCAATGGTTGGCGCAAAACCACCGGCGGCCAGCCAGACTTTCGCTGCATCCAGATGATGTTTTTCGTAAGTTGCGATTTCAACTTCCATCGCCTCGCGAATTTTCTCCGGCTCCGCACCATCAACGACCATTTGTAGGCCTTTCCGGTTGAACCCCTCGGCGAGATCGTCAAGCTGCGATTCAAGCGCCAGAAGCCCACCTTTGCGCGCGGTCTGGCTCCAGCCTATCATCTGCTCAATCAAACCCACCTGATCCTGCTTGGGAGGAAAAATCACCCAGGCGACCAACTTCAGTCCTTGAAAAAATACCGGAATGGAGCTTTGCAGCATGGTAGCGCCGAAAGTGCCGCCAAATACAATCAAGAAAGCCGTCGCCTGCAATAGCGAGGAAATGTGACCGCCTTCCAGCACTTGTCCGCCGAGAATCGCGGTAAGCGCCAAGACGATGCCGATAATACTGACGTAATCCATGGTTGCCGGCCTAGCTCTGGTTCACAGAAATGACAATGACATACAAACACCCGGAAAGCAACCATGAAAGATCACGAAGGCGTTGCAATATGCGAGTCATTGGGTGCGCCCGCCCTTTTCCACCCAGCCTTTGAGGAACCCGCGCAAACGCGCTACGGCCTGACTGTGCAATTGGCAAACACGCGATTCGCTGACCCCCAGCACCACGCCGATTTCCTTGAGGTTAAGTTCTTCATCATAGTACAGCGCCATCAATAGTTGCTCTCGCTCTGGAAGTTGTTTGATCGCCTCAACCAGACGCGCCCGGAAACCGGCGTCTTCGAGAATGCCCAACGGATTGCCCTTGTCGCCGACGCTGAAATGTTCCAGAAAATCATCATCGCCATCCTGCTGAAAATCCTCGTAGTGCAACAACTGGCTACCGTGCGCCTCGAACAACATTTGCTGGTAGTCCTCCAACCCGATTGATAGTTCGGCGGCGACTTCCGAGTCGCTGGGAGAACGTTTCAGCCGCTGCTCCAAGGCGCTCATGGCGGCTTCGATCTGACGCATATTCTTACGCGCCGAGCGAGGTAACCAATCCGACTGGCGCAATTCGTCGAGCATCGCCCCACGAATACGCTGGGCCGCGTAAGTTTCAAACTGCGCCCCTTGAGCGCCGTCAAAATTATTAACCGCATCAAGCAGGCCGATCATGCCAACCTGGATAAGATCATCAACCTGCACACTAGCCGGCAATTTGGCCATCATGTGATAGGCGATTTTTTTCACCAGAGGGGCAAAACGGGTGACATATTGGTCTTTATGCAGTGTTCCGTTGGCGTTATACATGGTCAAGTGGTCAATTCAGGCTTGAATTGCAAGCCTCCCGGCTCAAACGGCTGCCGATGATGAGTCGTTGCATGAGAGATTCGATACGCCCATCGGTATCGCTTGGGAATGGCCAGTGATCAATGGATTCGGCAAGCTCCCGAAAAGCCAGAGACGCATCCGAAGACGGGTAGGCTTCTGTAACTGGACGGCATAACAATGCCGATTGCCTGAGCTTGTCATCATAGGGAATATACCCCATAAGATCGAGGGATACATCAAGGAATCTACCCGCCACCTCAGACATGTTTTCAAAAACCATAAAGGCTTCCTGAGCAGTATCAACCTTGTTCACCAGAATATGGTAATGCCGTCGGGCGAAATTGCGGCTCTGGGACTTGATCAGCCCGTAAGCCTCGGTAATCGAATCATGTTGGGCAGTCACCACGATAATCACGTCCTGGGAAGCGAGGCTGAACGATGACTGGCTGTCATCGCTGCCACCATCCATCAACACTACGTCGAAAAGGCTCGACAAGCGCGAAAACGACCGCACCAGATTGTCCTGGGCGTCACCATCCAGATTCGCCAGCGCCGACAGTCCGTGCGCGGCAGGGATTATGGCAATGCCGCCGGGGCCTTGAATCAGGACATCTTCAAGCATTCGTTCACCGCAGATGACATGCGCCAGGTTGTACCGCGGTTTGATACCCAGAATGCCTTCCAACCCATCCTGACCGGTTTGTCCATCCAGCACCAGCACATGCCGTCCGCGCCGCGCCATGGATATCGCCAAATTGACAACCACATGGGATTTCCCCACGCCACCTTTACCGCCCGCTACCGCAATCGCTCGCACGAAATCGCTGGCAAACAGCCGCCGCAAACCCTCAGCCTGATCCCGCATGAACTCAGCCACGGAGATCCTCGGACTTGAGGCTGTTGACCAGTGAACCATCACCGGCTGCGCCGGCTGCGACTAACAGCGAATATTCCTCTTCCTGCGGAGAAAACGCCGATTGCTCATTGGATTGTTTGAAAACCCGGTCAACCAGATAAATGGGATTGGCCAGATGCAGGTCTTCCGGAACCCGCTGGCCGTTGGTGACGTAATGCAATAAAAGGCGATGCCGAATGATCACATCGAGGGCCGTACCAATGTTGACGCCTTCGTCTATCTTGGTAAGGATACAGCCATCCAGCCCTGCGCCGCGATACGCCCCTACCACGTCATCAAGGGTGCTGCCCTGGGTATTGCCGGACAACAACAAGAGCCGCTTTACCTCGCGACTGTTGCCGCACAGGAAGGCCACCTGCTCGGCGACGCGCTGATCGCGCTGGCTCATACCCACCGTATCGACCAGCACCAGATGTTTGTCACGCACATCCGACAGCGTGAATTGCAAATCGCCCTCTTCCTTGACTGCATATACAGGAATACCGAGTATCTTCCCGTAAATCCGAAGTTGCTCGTGGGCACCGATCCGAAAACTATCGGTAGTGATCAGGGCGACCTGGTTGGCTCCGAATTTCAGGGTGCAACGGGCGGCCAGCTTGGCAACGGTGGTGGTTTTTCCCACCCCCGTTGGCCCGACCAGTGCGTACACGCCACCGGCATCGACGAGGTCGTGGCCTTTGGCGACCACCCGCAGGTTGTTGATGAGCGTGGATTTCAGCCAAGGCAAACCCTTGCCGGAATCAAAACCCGCCGGCATTTTTTCCAGCATCTGGCGCGCCAGCGCGGGGCTGAATCCCGCCGCCAGCAAACGCCGCATCAGTTCAAGCTTGGCAGGTTGACGCCGCCCGATCTCGCCCCATGCAAAACTGGCAAGTTGACCTTCGAGCATGTTGCGCAGGAATTTGATCTCCTGCTCAAGTTCACGGAGGTTCTCCCTGTCAACCGCCGGGTCGGGAACGTCCTCGACTTCAAACTTGAGTCCGGCCCCTTTGGATTGGACGGCTTGTTTGGGGGTTTGACCGGGGAAAAAATAAGGGCGCGGCTCGACGCTGGGCGGCGGCGCGAACTCGGCAGCGGTGCGGCGTTGTGGGGAAAATTCGGCAGGCGCAACACGTGGCGGCGTAAATTCGGGAGGCGTATGGCGGCGCTGCTGCGGGGCGGGAGTGCCACCCGCTGAGGTGGCGATGGCGGCGACATCCGCCGCCGGCGCCGCCATGATTTCGATTTTCTCGCCGACGCGATGATTGGAAAGAATGACCGCATCCGGCCCCAATTCTTCGCGCACCAGTCGCAAAGCGTCGCGAGCCGTATCAGCGTAGAATTTTTTTACGTTCATCACTGGTTCCCTAATACGGCGGTCACTTTAATATTTTTCGAGTCAGGCACTTCCGCATGAGAAATCACCTTTAGCTGCGGCGCGGCGCGGCGCAGGAAACGCGACAACAACAAACGCAACGGAGCCGGCACCAGCAATACCGCCGGCAAACCAAGCTGTTCCTGCTGCTGAACTACCGCATCGACCTGACGCAACAGGTTTTCCGCCAGTCCCGGCTCCAGTCCGGCCCCTTCGCCGCCCTGGGAATGGGTGGCCTGCATGAGGATGTTTTCCAGCCGTGGATCCAGCGCAATGACCTGCAATTCATCGGAGCCTGCATAGATCTGCTGAATGATAGCACGTCCCAGGCCAACACGAACCGCAGCGGTCAGATCTTCGACGTTCTGGGTGCGCCCTACCTGATCGGAGAGGGTTTCTATAATGGTGCGCATATCGCGGATATGAACCCCTTCATCCAACAAGCCCTGCAATACTTTTTGCAGGACACCCAAAGAAATCTGCTTGGGCACCAGATCCTCGGTAAGTTTTGGCGATTCGCGGGTGAGATGATCGAGAAGCTGTTGCACCTCCTCCCTCCCCAGCAATTCGGAAGCATGGCTCTGGATTACGTTGGAAAGGTGCGTCGCCACCACCGTGCTCGCATCCACCACGGTATAACCGTAGTTCTGGGCGGTATCGCGCTGTTCGGCGTCAATCCATACCGCCGGCAGACCAAACGCCGGATCGCGAGTAGGATTACCGGTCAATTCACCCAAAACACGGCCAGGATTGATGGCGAGAAACATACCGGCAAACGCTTCGCCTTGCCCGACCTCGACCCCCTTTAGCGTTACCCGATAAGCGTTGGGACGTAATTCCAGGTTGTCGCGAATATGCACTGACGGCACCAGAAAGCCCATTTCCTGCGCGAATTTCTTGCGTATCCCCTTGATGCGGCGCAACAGTTCGCCATCCTGAACACGATCCACCAGAGGAATCAGACGATACCCCACCTCCAGCCCGAGCACATCAACCGGCAACACATCGTTCCAGCTAACTTCGGGCACCTCAGCCGGCTTGGGCGGCGCGACTGTTTCCGGCAAGGGCGCTGGCGCCCGCGCCCGCTTGTCGAGCAGATAAGCGCTGCCACCGAGAATCGCCGCCAGGGTCAGAAACGCCAGATGCGGCATTCCCGGAATCATCCCCAGCAAACCCAGAATGCCGGATGTCAGAAACAATACCTGAGGCCGGTTAAACAACTGGTTGATGAGTTGCTGACTCAAATCTTCATCAGTGGAAACCCGGCTCACCACAATACCGGCTGCGGTGGAAATAACCAGCGCAGGTATCTGCGCCACCAGCCCATCGCCGATCGTCAGCAGGGTGTAGTTGTTGGCGGCGGTCGCGAAATCCAGATTATGCTGGAGCATCCCCACCAGCAGGCCGCCAATGATGTTGATGAGCATGATAAGGATGCCGGCGACCGCGTCACCGCGCACGAATTTACTCGCACCATCCATGGAACCAAAAAAATCGGCTTCCTGCGACACCTGCGAGCGCCGCTTGCGCGCCTCTTCCTCACCGATCAGGCCGGCGTTAAGATCGGCGTCGATAGCCATCTGTTTGCCGGGCATGGCATCCAGGGTGAAACGCGCGCTCACCTCGGCAATCCGTCCGGCACCCTTGGTGATCACCACGAAGTTGATCACTACCAGGATGATGAACACCACAATACCGACGGTATAGTTGCCACCCACCAGGAAATGGCCGAAGGCTTCGATCACCTTACCTGCCGCATCTGCGCCGGTATGTCCTTCAAGCAGCACAATCCGCGAAGAGGCCACATTCAAAGACAAACGCAACAGCGTGGTCACCAGCAGCACGGTCGGAAAAACCGCGAATTCAAGGGGTTTCTGGGTATACAGACTAACCAGCAACACCATCATCGACAGCGCGATGTTGAAGGTAAACAGCAGATCAAGGAGAACCGGCGGCAACGGCAGAATCATCATCGCCAGGATCAGGATGACAAGCACCGGCCCAGCCATCTTGCTGATATTCAAGCCGCCCATAAAGCGCAAAGCGTTAGCTTGGGCGTCCATCAGGAAATCACCATCAGGCGCGCAGGGTCAGAGTCAATGTAACGTGGCATTTTCCGTTTGGGATTCAGGATCGAGTTCGGGCGGGACGGGCAGTTCGCGGGGGGTATCCGGCCTTTCACCAGCGCCGCTCTCGTAACGGCGCAATTGATAAACGTAAGCCAGAACTTCAGCCACGGCAGTATACAAGGTTGCAGGGATTTCCTCATCCAGTTCGGTATGGTGATACAAGGCGCGAGCCAGCGGCGGAGCCATCAATATCGGCACATGATGCTCCTCGCCGACATCACGGATACGCTGCGCCAGCAGCGCCGAACCTTTGGCCACCACCTTGGGCGCGCGCATTGAATCACCTTGATAACTCAGCGCCACCGCATAACGGGTCGGGTTGGTGACAATCACATCCGCCTTGGGCACTTCAGCCATCATGCGCTTGCGCGCCGCCTCGCGCTGCAACTGGCGAATACGTCCTTTGAGTTCCGGCGAACCTTCGGTTTCCTTGTATTCCTGGCGGACTTCTTCCTTGGTCATTTTCAGCTTGCGGGCGTGTTCCCAAATTTGCACAGGAACGTCAATCGCAACCAGGATAATCAGCGACCCTGCCACCATCATGAAGGTAAATCCGATCATATCCCCCAGGTGGGCCACGCTGCGATTGAGCGGCTCGCCGATCAGCGCAAAAAAGCCATCCATTTCATGTCTTATCGCCCACACCGCAACGCCGCCGATCAATAGGGTCTTAAGTAGCGCCTTTGCCAACTCGATCACGCTGGTCCAGGAAAACATCCTGCCGATACCCTTGAGCGGATCGAGTTTGCCGAAGTCCGGCTGAATCGCCTCGAAAGTAAAGAGCCACCCGCCCAACGCCAGTGGCGCTGCAATGGCGGCGATCACCACGACCAGGATGAACGGGAAAAACGCCACCAACACATCCCACACCTGCCCCTGCAGGCGCAGCAATAGCAGCGAAGGATCAAACGCCACGGCGCGCTCGATAGTCAAGCCGTTGCGCATCAGCGACAACAGGCTTTCCATCAGCCTCGGACTCATCGACATCAGCGCCACACCGGCAGCCATTAGAACCGCGAACGTGGAAAGCTCGCGGGAACGGGCAATCTGGCCCTTTTCGCGAGCCTGCTCGATGCGCCTCTGTGAGGCTGACTCGGTTTTTTCGAGATCGCTGTCTTCAGCCATGGCTAGCTAGAAAACTCCGGGACAAAAACCGGGAGCAATGCAGATTTTCCGGCCCCCTTAAGCATTAGTAATACACCGACAACTCAAGGCCCTGGCGCACCCCTTTGAGGTTGGATTTCTCGCGATCCAGACTGCGAATCCGCTCGCGAATGTTGCGCCGTTGCTCATCGCTGAGTTTGTCTTTTTCCAATTCCTTTTCCTTGTCCCTGATCTGGCTTTCGAGATAGCGAATCTTGTCGCTCAACTCATGAATTTGCCAGCCCAGCCGATAGGCGCGGAGGAAGCCCCCCTCCGTTTCCGGGCGACAGACGCCGTGATAAGTGGCGCCGGACTTGCCCCGCTCGAACCCGTTCGCCGGTGTACAATACAACCGTAGCCCGGCCTCGCGGCCCGCAGCATACGCCGCAGGATCAGGTCTTACGCCATGTTCCGCACATGCCTCGCGATGTTCTTCAATGCGGCCTGGAGGATAACCATGAGTACCGTCGTAGTAGCCATATTGCCGCCAATCGCCGCGCAGGCATTCATCCTTGGAAAGTGTGCTACACCCTCCCAACAAAATCAGCGGGAGCAACACTCCCCAGCAGGCGGCGCGACGGAGCTGAACGAACAAGGATGAAATAAGCACACGAACCCCTTAACCCGGATTTTTCACAAAGAAGGGCGAATCTCGTTTAACCAATTGATATAA
>CAYVIN010000060.1:0-24638 GCA_964451375.1 uncultured Sulfuricella sp. | reverse complement strand
TAGGGGGGAGGAGTCCATTCCATTGGATGGAGCTTCGCGGAATCCGGGGCCGCCGTGAGGCGGAAACAGCATTCGGAATTGCCTCAATCATTTGCGCCCTCTCGGGCGCTCCCGGATTCCGCTACGCTTCATCGGGCTACGGTTATTCCGGCTAGTTCTTGAATAGGGTGGCAAGAACAATCAAGAGAAGCATCAGCAATTCAAATACGATTATCACCGTCATATTTGAGGTGTCGGGCTTTTCTTCTCGATGTTTGTCATCGCCATCCATAGCTGTTCCCCGTTCGCTCTATCCCGTTAAAACGGTGCCACACGGCACACTTTTTCAAATATCCAACTCCGCCAAATCCCCCTTGGCTTCCATCCACTGGCGGCGGCCCGAGGCTTCGCCCTTGGACATCAGCAGGGTGAACATTTCCTCGGCCTCTTTGAGTTGTTCGAGGTTGAGTTTTACCGGCAATAAACGGCGGGTGTCGGGGTGCATGGTGGTTTCGCGCAATTGCTCGGGGTTCATTTCGCCGAGGCCCTTGAAGCGTCCGACGTGTACTGCGTCGTCGCGCACCCCGTCGTCCTTGAGGCGTTCCAGCATCTGGTCGCGCTCGCCTTCATCGAGCGCGTAGAGACGCCGTTCCGGCTTGCCCTTGCCAAGTGCTGCGACCTTGATGCAATACAGCGGCGGCTGGGCGACGTAGATGTGGCCGTTCAACACCAGCTTGGGGAAGTGACGGAAGAACAGGGTGAGCAGCAGGGTCTGGATGTGCGAGCCGTCCACGTCGGCGTCGGACATGATGATGATGCGGTAATAACGCAGGTTGTCGAGCACCGTGTCGGCGGCGTTCGCCTCGTGCGGCTCGATACCCAGCGCCACCGCGATGTCGTGGACTTCGTTGTTGCCGTAGATTTCGTTGCGCGCCACCTCGAAGGTGTTGAGGATTTTGCCGCGCAGCGGGAGGATCGCCTGTATCTCGCGGTCACGGCCCTGTTTGGCGCTGCCGCCCGCCGAATCTCCCTCGACGAAGAAAATTTCGTTGCGGGTGGTGTCGCGCGATTCGCAATCGGTGAGTTTGCCGGGCAGGACACTGACGCCGGAGGATTTTTTCTTCTCGATCACCTTGCCGGATTTCTGGCGGCTGGTGGCGGCCTTGATCGCCAGTTCGGCGATTTTTTTGGCGTCCTCGATGTTGTAATTGAGCCAGGCGTCGAGCGGGTCTTTGACGCGCGAGGCGATCAGCCGCAGGGTTTCGCGGCTGGTCAGCTTGTCCTTGGTCTGCCCCTGGAATTGCGGGTCGAGCACCTTGGCGGACAACACATAGCGTACGTTGCGCCAGATGTCCTCGGCTTGCAGGGTCAGGCCGCGCGGCAGCAGGGCGTGATGGGTGACGAAATCCTTCAACGACTCGAACACCCCGGCGCGTAAACCCGCTTCGTGGGTGCCCCCCAACTGGGTGGGGATCAGGTTCACGTAGGATTCGCCGCCACTGGCGTTTTCGCTCCAAGCCATCGCCCAAGCCGCGCCCTCCCCTTCAGAGAATCCGGCATCCGCGCCGCTCACATAACGTTCGCCGAAGAAAATCGGGCTGACGTAGCCTTCTTCCGGCAGGGTTTCCTTGAGGTAGTCCAAGAGGCCATTGTCGTATTTCCACACCCGCTCGTCGCCGACTTCTTCGTCAACCAGGGTGACGGTGATACCGGGCAACAATACTGCCTTGGCGCGCAACAGGCGCTCCAGCTCGTTGCGGCGGATTTTCGGGGCATCGAAATATTTGCCGTCCGGCCAGGCGCGCACGGTGGTGCCACGATTGCGCTGGCCAACCTTGCCGATCTCTGCCAGGGGTTCGCACACTTCGCCGTCGGCGAAAGCCATCTGATATTCCATGCCGTCACGTTTGACGCGCACTTCAAGACGAGTGGAGAGCGCATTGGTGACCGATACGCCCACCCCGTGCAACCCGCCGGAGAAGGCGTAAGCGCCGCCTTCGGCCTTGGCGAACTTGCCGCCTGCGTGCAGCCGCGTGAACACCACTTCGACGGTCGGCACACCCTCTTCGGGATGGATACCCACCGGGATGCCGCGCCCGTCGTCCTCGACGGAAGCGGAACCATCGGCATGGAGGATCACCCTGATGCGCTTGGCGTAACCGCCCAGCGCCTCGTCGGCGGCGTTGTCGATGATTTCCTGGATGATGTGCGTCGGCGACTCGGTGCGGGTGTACATACCGGGGCGCTGACGCACGGCTTCAAGCCCCTTGAGGACTCGGATGGATGATTCGTCGTAGTTCTTCTCAGACACGGGGGATTGGTCTCTCGTAATGTTCGTTTACGCCCTATTCTAACCCGCCGCAAACAAATCAAGCTGGCCCACACCGGCATTCTTCCGCATTTGCCGGATGTGCCGGTCGATCTGGCGCAGGGTGGCGGGGCGCACCTGGGTTTTGCCTTCGGCGGCGGCGCGGCGGCAAATGCTACGTATCTTCAGCACGAGTTTCAAGCCGTTGTGGTTATCCATGGTTTGTTTCCTTTCCGGTTTATGGTGAGGGTGAGCAGATTTGCCTGCTGCCTGCCATTCTGGATATAGTGTGGCTCACCAGATGAGCCACACTATGGAAAACTGGAAAACAATTTTTAGTGTTGAGTGTTGAATGTTGAGTTGGGGAATGCGCTTCGCGCAGCGACCTCAACTAAACACTCAACACTAAACACTAAACGTTAAACACTGGGTTTAATCCATGGATCGCACCGAACGTTTTTACCGCATCGACCAATTGCTCAACGAACAGGGTGTCGTCACCCTCGACACCTTTCTTGCTGAACTGGGCGTTTCGCGCGCGACTTTCAAACGCGACATGGAATACCTGCGCGACCGTCTCCACGCCCCCATCACCTGGGATCGCGACGCCGGCGGCTATTGCTTCGCCAGCGCCAACCCGGCGGCTCCCAAATACGAGTTGCCGGGATTGTGGTTCAACGCCTCGGAAATCCATGCCCTGCTGACCATGCAGCATCTTCTCGAAAACCTCGGGCCGGGACTGCTGGCGCATCACGTCCAACCTTTGCTGGCGCGGCTGGGCATATTGCTCGAATCCGCCGACATTCCCCGCGCCGCCATCGAAAAACGCATCCGCATCCTGCGCGCCACCGCCCGCGCCTACGAGCCGCAACATTTCTCCCCGGTCGCCTCGGCGGTGCTGCAACGCAAACAACTGCGGATCACCTACTATTCCCGCGACCGCGACGAAACCCTGGAACGCAACGTCTCCCCACAACGCCTCACCCACTATCGCGACAACTGGTATCTGGACGCCTGGTGCCATCTGCGCGACGGCCTGCGCAGCTTTGCCCTGGATGCAATAGAAAATGTCGCATTGCTCGACGCAGCCGCCGCCGACATCCCCGACACCGAACTGGATGCGGTGCTCGGCGCGGGTTACGGGATATTTTCGGGAAAAGAGGTGAAAGTCGCTGAACTCCGCTTCACCCCCGAAAGGGCGCGCTGGGTCAGCCGTGAATCCTGGCACCCCAACCAGGAAGGCCGTTTCGACGAAACCGGCAACTACCTACTGAAAGTCCCCTACAGCGACGACCGCGAACTTTTGATGGACATCCTCAAACACGGCAGCCAGGTCGAAGTGCTCGCCCCCGCCGACCTCCGCCTACGCATTGCCGCTGAACTCCAGGCCACCACGCGCCGCTACGCCTGATTTCGGAAAAACTTTTTACTGGCTCACGCCATGAGCCAGTCAAGCCCCATGCTGATCGCGTATTCATCGTTTCCCAAACAAGGAGAAAAAAATGAGCGCCACCAGCAAGCAATCGGATATCCAAAAAGGATGCACCACCCCTCGCCAAGGCCGCTTTTTCGCCGCGCGCGGCTGGGAAACCACCTGCGGCAGCCCCCTGCAAAACGACGAAAACCCGGATCGGTGGGTGTTTCTCGTCAGCCTGATCCTGCTGCCGTTTATGTGGGTGCTGTGAGGGGAAAAACGCTTATTTCGGCCTGTTGAAACGCGGCGCGGGGTCGCGCAACAACATGTCCGGCGCGGAGAACGGGGCGAGGCGTTCGAGGAAGTCCAGGAGTTCCAGTACCGGGGCGTTGCGGAAGAAACGCGCCTTGGGTTGATCCATCCAGATGCGGTCGGCGTAGGCGTAGAGTTCGTGGGGTTTGTCGCCGACGCCGTCTTTGTTGAGGTCGAAACCTTCGTAGTCGTCCCAGTAGTTGCCCAACCAGTCGTTGGCCTGGGCGTTGCCCGCGCCGAATACGACGACCTGGGTGAGATTTTTTTCAAAGCTGTTGGCGTGGATTTGATGTCCGCCGCGTTCGCCGTAGAACTGCATTCCGGTGGTGTTGTGGGCGATGCGGTTATTGTTGATGACGAGTTTTTCGTCGGGGTTGATCGGGGAATCGGCGAGGATGCCTACGGCGCAATGCACAATTTCGTTGCCCTCGATTTGGGCTTCGCCGCTGCGTTTTACGGCGACCCCGGAGCTGCTGGTTTCCATGAGGTGCATGATGCGGTTGCGCCGCACCGTGACGTTGTCGGAGTTGATGATGACGATGCCGGTGACGTTCTCCGAGAGAGTGTTGCCTTCGATGAGACTGTGCGGCGAAAACACCAGTTGCATCGAATAGCGGGCGTGACGGATGGTGTTGCCGACAATCTGGTTGCGCGGCGAATTCATGATGGTGATGTCGCGCACCCCGTCGATGGTGTTGCCTTCGATGCGGTTCTCCACGCTGTTCCACAGGCGGATGCCGTCGCCGCGTAGCGAGGCTTCCACCGCTTTGGAGCGGATGTGGTTGTTTTTCACCAGATTGTGATTGGCTTGCTTGAGATGGATGCCGAACAGGGCGTTATCGATGTGGTTGTCTTCGATGCGATTATGGTTGCCGGTGACGGTGATGGCGGCGTCCACCTGGTCGTGGGATTGGCCGGTATTGCGCAGGATCAACCCGCGCAGCGTGGCGTTGTCGGTGGCGACGAATAACGCGGAGCCGCTGCCGCCGGCGTCTATCGTGACCTTTCCGCCGCCGTCGAGGGTGAGGGGCTTGGTGAGCGTCAGCGGGCCGCCGTAAACGCCCGCCGCCGGGCGCAAGACGCTACCGCTGGGGGTGGCGTCGATTTGCGCCTGCAATGAGGGTAGCGGCGCGGTTTGGGCGTTTGCGCCCAAACCAAGCAAGCAGGCGAAGAGCAGAACCCGAAATTTCATCCGGCGCTTTTGGCTTCCAGTTCTTCCCAGCGGGCGAGGCTGGTCAGCAACAGTTCATCGATTTGGTCATAACGCGTTTGCAGGCGTTTCACTTCGTCGGGGTTGGTGCGGTATAACTCGCCGTCGGCAAGTTTGACGCCGATGTCCTTTTGCTCCTTTTCCAAGGCTTCGATCTGGCCGGGCAGGGTTTCCAGTTCGCGATTTTCCTTGAACGACAGTTTGACCTTCTGCACGGGTTTTTCGGCTTGCGTCGGCTTGGCCTTGGGCGCTTCGACGGGCTTCTTGTCGGGCTTGGCCTGGGCATTGCCCCGGTTGCGCGCCCAGTCCTGATAACCGCCGGCGTATTCCTGCCATTTCCCGTCGCCTTCGAAGGCGATCACCGAGGTCACCACGTTGTCGAGGAAAGCCCGGTCGTGGCTGACCAAAAACAGGGTGCCGGAGTATTCCAGCAGCAGTTCTTCAAGCAACTCCAGAGTTTCGATGTCGAGGTCGTTGGTCGGTTCGTCAAGCACCAGCACGTTCGCCGGGCGGGTAAACAGGCGCGCCAGCAACAGCCGGTTGCGCTCGCCGCCGGATAACGAAATCACCTTGGCGCGGGCGCGCTGGGGCGGAAACAGGAAATCCCCGAGATAGCTGATGACGTGTTTTTTTTCGTTGCCGATTTCCACGAAATCGCTGCCGGGGCTGATGGTGTCGGCGAGTGTCGCCTCATCGTCCAATTGCTCGCGCAATTGGTCAAAATAGGCCACCGCGAGTTTGGTGCCCTGGCGCACCGTGCCGCTATCCGCTTCGATTTCACCGAGGATGAGCTTGAGCAGGGTGGTTTTGCCTGCGCCGTTGGGGCCAAGCAGGCCGATTTTGTCGCCGCGCTGGATACGCGCCGAGAAGTCGCGAATGACGGTTTTGTCGCCGTACCGTTTATCGACATTCTCCAGTTCCGCAACCAGCTTGCCGGAGCGGTCGCCGCTGTCGATATTGAGGTTGACCGTGCCGACTTGTTCACGGCGCGCCGAACGTTCGCGGCGCAATTGTTCGAGACGCCGCACCCGCCCTTCGTTACGGGTGCGCCGGGCTTCCACGCCTTTGCGGATCCACACTTCTTCCTGAGCGAGGAATTTGTCGAACTTGGCGTCCTGCTGGGCTTCCGCCGCCAGCATTTCGGCCTTGCGCACCTGGTAGGTGGTGAAGTTGCCGGGAAAACTCGCCAGGTTTCCGCGATCCAGTTCGACGATGCGGGTGGCGACGTTATCGAGAAAGCGCCGGTCGTGGGTAATAAACAGCACCGCGCCGGAGAAATCCTTGAGCAGGCTTTCCAGCCATTCGATGGCGGCCAGATCGAGGTGATTGGTCGGCTCGTCGAGCACCAGCACATCAGGCTGGGCAACCAGGGCGCGGGCCAAGGCGACGCGCTTTTTCCAGCCGCCCGAGAGTTCGCTGATTTTTTGCTCTTCCGGCAGCGCCAGGCGGCTCATCACATTTTCCACACGGGCCTGCACACTCCAGCCATCAAGGGCTTCCAGATCATGCTGAAGATGTTGCATCCGGTCGAGCAGCGTGTCGGTGTCGGCGTCAGGTTCGCTTAAAGCGTGGGATACCGCGTGGTAATCCACCAGCAACTGGCTCAAGCCGCCCAGACCTTCGGCAATCGCTTCAAAAACCGTGTGTTCCGGATTGAGCATGGGTTCTTGCGGCACGTAACCGAGCTTCAGGCCGGGCGCGCACCATACCTGTCCATCGTCGGTTTTGGCGAGGCCGGCAATAATTTTGAGCAGGCTGGATTTGCCCGCGCCGTTGCGCCCGATCAGCCCGACGCGTTCGCCGCTGTCGAGCTGAAAATCGGCATGGTCGAGCAATGGAACGTGACCGAAGGCAAGACAGGCCTTGTCGAGAGTAATAAGTGGCATGGAATAATTCTTGGGTTAGAGAGTATGCCGACCTTCGCCGGCAAACTCCTTTTCGTGTTTTTCCTGACAAAAAATACAGCGTCCGGCAGTAGGATAGGCTTGCAGACGTTTGAACATCACCTCGTCTCCACAATCCGTACACACGCCGAATTCGCCATCCTTGATGCGCTGCAGCGCGGCTTCGATGTCGCGGACTTCCTGAATCTGCCGGTCGATATGGGCGGCATCCAGATCAGCCAGCATGTCGGCAACCGATTCGTCCCCCAAGTCGGTCACCCGCCCGGACATGTCGATGTAATGCTGGTCGCCGGACTGCGCCAACTCCTCGCGGATTTCTTCGAGTAACTGGGCATGACGCGTTTTGAGTTGCGCTTCGAGTTCCTGTATCTGTTTTTTTGTCAAAGAGGCCATGGCGCTTTCCTGAAATTTCAAAACGCCTATTCTACCAAGGCGAGGAAAAATAAGTTGCCGCAATTCCCCTGTGGCGCGCCTATTTCCGGGCTATCTACAGGGTTTTGTCGACGCCCGCCACAATGGGACTGAGCGGAATCCGCACCAACTCAGGCCTTTCGATGCAAAGAAATTTTGCGTTTCCGGCTTTTCCTGCTAATCTACTCGGCGTCTGTGGAATTCAAGCTTCAAATTGCGGTACCTTAGTTGTCCCTATTTTTCCTTGGTTCGATAGATTCCGGGTTCACACCCAATTTTAATTTTTAGTTTTAGGAAGATTACGATGGCAACTGGTACTGTAAAATGGTTCAACGACGCTAAAGGTTTCGGATTCATTAAGCCGGATGATGGCAGCGACGATTTGTTCGCGCACTTCTCCGCGATTCAAGGCAGCGGTTTCAAAACCCTGCAAGAAAATCAGCGTGTGACTTTTGATGTGACGACTGGCCCGAAGGGCAAGCAAGCATCGAATATCCAAGCCGCCTAAGGTGGTGCGGCCTTCGGGCCGCATGCTGAAGAGCATTGAAAAACCGGTCTTCGTGACCGGTTTTTTTATGGCTAAATTTCCTCAAAGTCCGCTTCACCGCCATCATGACCCATTCTCCTTTTTCCTCCAACGCTGCATTTAACAATGCGTTCATCGCCGGATTGTCCGAACTGCTGAAGGGCGGCGGCTTGGGCCAATTCATCCTGGTATGCGCCAACGCCACTTTTGACCCTGCCGTTCACGCCGTGACCGCGCCGGAATTAACCATGCTCTACGGCGTTTTGCGCGACCGTTACCGTGATGCACTGGCTGGCGGCAGAAACATCAATGAGGTCGAGGAAGATTTGCTGGTTTTCCTGAAAATACTCGCCATTGGACTGGAGCGCCTCAATCCCACGGAGCGCCGCCAAGTGGGGCCATGGGAACTGCAATTCAATCATCTGCGCTCGTTTCGCCCGAAACGCATCACCGCCCGCACCCCAACCGGGATATATCTGCCCTTCGACGACGGCGCATTTCATTTCAACAAGGGGTTCATGCAGAAAGAGGCGTTCTGGGCGGGCGAACTGGGCGGCAGGCGCGCCACCCTGTATTACAACAAATATCCCTTCGTTGCATCCCACTGCCTGCTGGTTCCCGAACGGGAAGCGCGCCTGCCGCAGTTTCTTTATGTCGAAAGCCACGATTACCTGTGGGAAACCACCCGCCAACTCGGGGAAACGCTGGATGGCGTGGGTTTCGGCTACAACTCGGTGGGCGCTTTTGCGTCGGTCAATCACCTGCATTTCCAGATGTTTCTCAAGCCGGAAGGGTTCCCCGTCGAGACACAAAACTGGCGGCACAATGGCGGCAGCGGGGATTATCCCGTGTCGTGCCTGGCTTTTTCCGACCGCGAGGCCGCATGGGAAATGATCGAGCAACTGCATCAACAGGAAACGCCCTACAACCTGCTTTACGTTCCGGGACGCCTGTATGTGTTCCCGCGCGCCAAACAGGGAACCTATGCCCAGCCCGAATGGACTTCAGGGTTTACCTGGCATGAACTGGCGGGAGGAATCATCGCTTTCAACCGTGAGGATTTCGAGCGTTTGGACGATGCTGCGGTGCGCGAAGCATTGCGCGCACTGAAGGTCTAAAAGAAATAGTGCGGGCCGCGTTCAGATAAATTTGAACGGGTCGATTTTCCATTTGTCCGGCAACTCGTGGCTGACGATTTTTTCCCGCGTATGGCGGTCGGCGAGATCCAGATCGTGCGGTGCAACAAAACCGCTACGCGGGTCGAAGATGATTCTGACCAGCGGTTTGAGGAGGTTCTGCTCACCGGGCTTGACCACCACCGCCAACTGGCCGCTGTCGAGGCTGACCAGCGAGCCGGCGGGGTAGATGCCGATTACCCGGATGAATTGCTGCACCAATTCTTCGTTGAAGTGAAATTTACTCCACTCAAAAAGTTTCTTGAGCGCTTCGGTCGGTTCCATACCCTTGTGGTACACGCGGTTGGAAGTCAGCGCATCGTAAACATCCACAATCGCGGCCATCTGGCCGATTTCCGAAATTTCCGGGCCTTTGAGCCGATCCGGGTAACCCGTGCCGTCGTAGCGTTCGTGATGTTGGGCGGCGATCAGAATGGCGGTTTCCGAAATCCCCGGCGTCTCCCGCAGGATGTCGCGCCCCAGCGCAGCATGGGATTTCATCACAATGAATTCTTCATCGGTCAGCGCCCCCGGCTTGTTGAGCACCCGATCCGGGATGCGCATTTTCCCGGCGTCGTGAAGCAAGCCGCCAATGCCCATTTCATGGATCATTTCAACACTGAACTCCATGGCGCGAGCGAAAGACACCAGCAGGGCGCAGACACTCACGGAATGCTGGAAAGTGTAGCTATCCTTGCTCTTGATCCGTCCCAGGCTGGTCAGCGCGTCCTTGTTGCGAAAAATCGACTCGGTGATACGCTCTACCACCGGCTCCATCCGCTCCACTTCAATCTGTTTACCCAGCCGGATGTCGGATAACACGTTTTGCACGACCTTGTTCGCCTCACTGTGAACCTGGCGGGCAACCACGATCTCTTCTTCCATGCTGGTCGGCGGCAAGGGTTTGACGGCGCTTGCAGCCTGCAACAATTTTCTTTCCAGTTCGCTGGAAACGTCTTCCTGAGTACGCCCATCCTTGATGTCGAGCCCCAGCGAGGTGTCGATATATACCTCACGGATACCGTAGGCGACGATTTTCTCGATGGTCGCCTTATCCTTGACGCGGAACTTGTTGAACGCAAAGGGATGATCGATCCAGCCGCAATTCAGGTCGTGGATGTACATACCGGGAAGCAACAATTCGCTGCGGATGAGTTTGATCACGGCTATCGATCCGTCAAATCGGGGAATCCCAGAACACTTCCGCCTTTTCCTGACGGGAGAAAAGCACCTTGTTGCGGCCTTGGGCCTTGGCGGAATAGAGGGCCAAATCAGCAGCCTTGAGCATCTGATCGAAGTGATCCATGCTTTTCCCTCGCGCGGCGACGCCGATGCTCACCGTGGCATGAAATTTGTCGTTTTCCACCAGAAAGGTCGCGGCCTCAAAAGTTTTGCGGATGCGCTCGGCGCATTGCAGGGCGGCGGGCGGCGAAGTATCGGGGCAGATCACCAGGAATTCCTCCCCGCCCAGTCGGCATACCATATCCTGGCTGCGCGCCGCTTCGCGGAGGATTTTCGCGCTCTGGCGCAACACTGCGTCACCCACGTCATGGCCGTGGTTGTCGTTGATTTGTTTGAAGCGGTCGATGTCTATCATCAGGCACGCCAACATCCGCTTGCTGCGTAGCGACGCCGCCCATTCCTGCTCCAGCCTGTCCATCCCGTAGCGGCGATTGGGCAGCGTGGTCAACGGATCGGTAAGCGCTGCCTCCTGCAAACGCCGGTTGGTCACCGCCAGTTCGGCGGCGTAGCGGCGGATTTCCTCGCGCTCCCGTTCGATTTCCTCCTGCAGGCGGATCACCCGTTGCCCGGCGCGCAGGCGGGCCTTGACGACTTTTTCGTTGAGCGGTTTGACGATGTAATCGTCGGCCCCGGCCTCGAACGCTTCGATCAAATGTTCCTCGTCATCCAGCGCGGTGAGCAGGACGATGTAAATGCGCTGCCCCTCCTGGGTGGCGCGCAAGGCCTTGCACAGGGCAATCCCGTCCATCTCCGGCATCACCCAGTCGGTGATGATGACCTGGGGACGAAAATCCAGCGCCAGCGCCGCCTTGCCACTTTCCGCCATCGCCACAGTGTGGCCGGCGGCGCTGAGAATCGCGTTGGCGAATTGAAGGATACTTTGTGCGTCATCCACGATCAGAATGCGCAGCGCTTCGCCTTTTTGCGCGCCGGACGAATCGCCGGCTTCCGGCAGGGACGCGGCGATTTCGGCAAAAGGCGGCAGGTTCTGGGTAGGCACGTCAAGGATTTTTCCCCAGCTTTGCCATTCTGCGACAATCCGGTCGGTGATGGTCGCCAGTTGTTCCGCGTCGATGCCCAGCCGGGAGGCGCTCAGGTACAGTTCAGGCAGATAGCTGCGGCGTTCCTCGGCCCGGGTCAGACAAACCGACGCGAGACAACCGGCGAGATGCAGCGCATAAGTCAGCACATAATCCCGCGAACCTTCCTCGAACCCGCTTTCATCCGGGGTTTCCATAAAATACACGGCGTTGACGAACAACTTGGGCAACCCCCAGTCGAGCAGCAAGGCCGTGGTCAATTCGCGCCGGGTAGTGGCAAACGCCTCGTACTCGGCTTTTTCCTGTTCCTCAAAACTTGCGCCGGCGGTTTTGTCCAGAATATCCGAATACACCTCGGGGAACAGGGTCGCCAATGCGAGCTTGCCGATGTTGCCGAGCAGTCCGCAAATAAAGGTTTCTTCGGGAGAGGTTCTGGCTTTGGCGCTGAGCAACTGGGTGGCGATGGCACTCGCCAGAGAACCCGACCAGAAATCCTGATAATTGAAATTGACGCATTTGCCGGTGCGGTAATTCGACAACACCGACAACCCCAGCGCAATCTGGCGCAAGGTGGGAAAACCCAGCACCGAAACCGCTTCCGAAATCGATGCGATGGGGCGGCGCATCCCGGCATGAGCCGAGTTCGCCAACTTCAACACCCGTCCTGCGAGGGCCGGATCGGACTGCACCACCTTCGCCACTTCGGGCATGGTCACATCGTCACGCCGGATCAGGTTGATAACCGCCAGCGCCACTCCCTTGGGCGACGGAAGTTGGCCGGTAGCCTTGATTTCCTCGAATCGTTCCGGGGTGATGACTTTTCTCATGTCGGCAGCGCTGTGGGTAATTGATAAAGACTAACCGAATGACAACGAATAGGCAATTTCACATGCCGGGATGAATCGACGCACCCCGATGGCTCGGGGCAACGACGTTTAAAGACAGGAAGAGCGTGGGAAAAGCGCACCGGGAATAAGCCGGTGCGCCGGAGAAAACTTAGTGATTATCGTGATGGGGCGCGTCGTTGTGCGACATCAGGCGATCGATCAGGGCGATGCCGATGGCGGAAAGCACGAAGGACATGTGGATGGCGACCTGCCACAACATGGTTTTTTCCTCCAGATTGGGCGCATTGATGAAGGTCTTCAGGAGGTGGATCGAAGATATCCCGATGATTGCCGTCGCCAGTTTCACCTTCAGCACGTTGGCGTTGACGTGGGATAACCAGTCGGGTTCGTCGGGGTGACCTTCCAGGCCGAGGCGCGAGACGAAGGTTTCATAACCGCCGACGATAACCATGATAAGCAGGTTCGAGATCATCACTACGTCAATCAAACCCAGCACCACCAGCATGATGCGTTCTTCGGTAAGGTGCGGGGTCTCCATCACCAGATGCGCCAACTCTACCCAGAACAGGTAAACGTATACCGCCTGCGCGACGATGAGGCCCAGATACAGCGGCATTTGCAGCCAGCGGCTGCCGAACAGGATGGCGGAAAGCGGCTTGAGTTTAAGATTGGTATGTTTTTTCGGGGGCTGATGTTCCATGGCGAGTACCTGATGGGGGCGAATGGGATTGTTGGAAAGGCGCTTATGATAGGGCAAAAATATTTACATTCAAATTACATCCTGCCCCAACCGCAATAATTCTTCCGCAAAAACCGGATGGGAACAAACCTGTCGGCCCAGTTACTCAAGCGTTAAGGGATTCCCAATCACGCCACCCTCCCGGGAAAACAACACCTTTTCCGGGATCGGGTGTACGCGGAATAGTAGATATCCCGATGTTTCGCAATTCGCTGGTGTGGATAATCAGAAACTTGTCCTGCATGGACAGCTTCTCTCAAATTTCGACATGGAGTAATCACATGAACCGTAGAACGCTTATTTTTACCAGCCTGATGCTCGGCCTGGCTTCGGTAAATTCGCAAGCCGCCCCGCAAGGTGGGCCGGACAAGGCGACGTTGGGCAAACTGGCGCAGATCTTCGGCAAAATCGCCCCGCCCAGAGCCGCCCCGAACCACAATAGCTTCGCCGCGCTGCAAACGCTTGCGCCGAACACTGCGGGCGTCTGCAAAGACGCTCTGGCGGACGTGGGCAATGGCCGCAAACTGTGGGCGATCTATGTGATTGGCTCCGACCTTGAAGAAGACCGCAGCTACGCGACCACCAATCTGAAACAACTGGTGGCCGGCTGGAACGCGCTCGCCAACAGGGACGACCTCGACGTTATCGTGGCCTTCGGCGGAGCCCGCAAGGACGGCTGGAAAGGCGTCAAATACGCCAGCCTGGAGCAGGTAGCCGCCGACCTGGCGGACGGCGCGCTGGGCAACAGCGGCAATTATCTGTACAGCGACGACAAGGCCGACATGGGCCTGCAAGCGACGTTTGAAGCCTTCCTCAGCTACACCAATGGCCGCTTCGGCGGCAACAGCCGCAAAATGCTGAGCTTCTGGAATCATGGCAGTTCCTACAGCAAACAACCCGGCGTCGGCCCGGACATGAACACCCGTAACGTGCTTGATCTGACCAAAATCAACCAGGGGCTGGCCGGTTCCCAATCCTGTTACCACCTGATCGGCTTTGACGCCTGCCTGATGGCAAGCATGGAAAGCGCTGCGGCGCTCAAGGATTTCGCACAATACCTGGTCGCCTCGGAAGAACTGGAACCCGGCCACGGCTGGAATTACGCCCATGTATTAACCGCCCTGGCATATAAACCCAGCCATCTCGAAGTCGCCAAGGGGATGGTGGACAGCTTCGTCAACAGCGCCAGCCACGCCTATGCGGATAACGGCAAAACCCTCTCGGTGCTCAATCTCGGCGAGGTCGGCAACGTCACCCAAGCCCTCGAAGCCACCTCCCAGGCGCTTGCCGCCAATGTCGCCGGCAACGACGCCCAGGCGGTGATCCGCGCCTTCTACAACAGTCAGCAATACGCCGGAAAACTGAGCGTCGATCCCGAGTTGATTCCCTCGCAAGTCGCCATCGACCTCAAGGATTTCCTCTCCATCGTCGCGACCCGCACCCCGGACGACAACCTCAAGCAAAACGTCGCGGCAACCACCGCCGCCATCGACAAAATGGTCGCCTATTCGCGCCACGATGGCAGCCGGCCCGGCTCTACCGGCGTCTCCATCGCCCCCCTCGACATCAGCACAGCCAAGCTCGACGAACAGGTTCAGGTCGGCCTGATCAACCCCGGCTGGGGCAAGCTGGTTGCGGCATACCGCGCTATCCAGCAAAAATCCGTGGTTCCCGCGCTGGTCAAAATGCAAACCGGGGTTCCCGGCGCCAGCCTCAGCTACGTCAGCGCCCGCGACGCCACCCCGGATTCCGCCACTGCGGCGGCGATGGCCGCCGAACAAGGTATGACGGCCACTTTCAGCTCGCCCTACCTGGCCGACGTGCGCGGCACTTTCGGACAACTCGACAGCGATGGCGGACTGTTGCTGCTCGGCGAAACGCCCGCCTATCCGACCGCTGACGGCAGCTACTTTTTCGAGCAATGGAACGGTCACGGGTTCGCCCTCGCCACTGCCGGGGAAACCGTATACGTGCCCGCCCTGCTCACCCAGGTCGCCAACCAGGGGGCAAACTACAACGCGCTGGTGATGATCGAAAACAGCAGCCTCAGCACGCCGCAGCTCGGTTTGATGTCGATTGAACCGGACAACTCGGGCAACATTTCCTACGCCATCGCGCTGATCCAGGAATACGGCGACAACTGGTTGCTGACCCGCAAAAACGTCACCATCCAAGCCAATGACACGGTTTCGTTTTTCACCATCAAGCTCAAGGCCGACGGCGGCTCGGACGTTGCCCTGCTGGCCCGCCAGACCTTCAGCGACACCCCGCTGATCCGTCAGCAGCCCTATACCAAGGGCAACTACGGCTACACCCTGGCGGCCTACAGCGTCGGCGACATGACCGGCATCGCGCCAATCCAGCCGGTATCCCCGGCGGATCGCGTATTCAACTGGGGCGCGGCGCAAAACCCCGCCTTCCAGCTGGAGAGCAATTCCCGCCTGATGAACGGCTACTATGCCCGCTGCAACAGCGGCAAAACCGTATGTGCAGGAGCCATGAACAACGCTTTGTGGTTTTATGACGGCTCAATGGTCGCCAACCTCGGCAGCCTGAATGGCTGGCTGAGTCAGGCGGTAAAAGCGGGATATTGATAGAGACGCGCCGGAAACGGCGGGTGATGCTTTAACCCCCGGCTTTGCCGGGGGTTAAAGGCGGTAAATACACTTTACAAGAGTTGCTCAAGCCACCGGATTACCGGCGTTATCGATTCAAAATTCCCAGGTGATGCTAAAGCAGGAAACGGAAAGGCCTGTTTCAGCATTCGCTTACATCCCCGGCAACATCCCCTTCATGCCGCGCATCATCTTGGCCATGCCGCCGCCCTTGGTCATCATTTTCATCATCTTTTGCATCTGCTCGAACTGGTTGAGCAGGCGGTTGACTTCCTGCACCTGAACGCCCGCGCCGGCGGCGATGCGGCGTTTGCGCGAGGCCTTGAGTATCGCCGGATTACGGCGTTCAGCGGGGGTCATCGAATTGATGATGCCTTCCACCCGGTTGATCGACTTGTCGTCCACCTGCTGGCCTGCTGCGCCCTGGGTAAGCTGGGCGGGGAGTTTGTCCATCAGGGCGGTGAGGCCGCCCATTTTTTTCATCTGGATCAACTGCATCTTGAAATCTTCGAGGTCGAAGCTTTTGCCGGACTTCATCTTCTTGGCGAGCTTGACGGCTTCTTCCTGATCCACGCCGCGCTGCGCTTCTTCAATCAGCGACAGCACATCACCCATACCGAGAATGCGCGAGGCCATGCGTTCGGGGTGGAAGGGTTCCAGACCGGTGAGTTTTTCCCCGACGCCGGCAAACTTGATCGGTTTGCCGGTGATGTGGCGCACCGACAGGGCCGCGCCGCCGCGTGCATCGCCATCCAGCTTGGTGAGCACCACGCCGGTGAGCGGCAGCGCCTCGTTGAAAGCGCGCGCCGTGTTGACGGCGTCCTGGCCCTGCATGGCGTCCACCACGAACAGCGTTTCGATGGGGTTCACTGCGGCGTGGAGACGCTTGATTTCGTCCATCATCGCTTCGTCGATGTGCAGACGACCGGCGGTATCGACGATCAGTACATCATGAAAATGTTTGTCGGCGTATTCCAGCGCGGCCTTGGCGATCTTGTCCGCGCCGTCACTGGCGGGGGCATCGAAATACTCGATATCGAGTTGTTTCCCCAACGCCTTCAACTGTTCCATCGCGGCGGGACGGTATACGTCGCAGCTCGCCAGCAAAACTTTTTTCTTCTGCTCGCGCAGCATTTTGGCGAGTTTGCCGCAGGTGGTGGTTTTACCCGCGCCTTGCAGGCCGGCCATGAGGATTACTGCGGGCGGCTTGGTCGCGAGATTCAGGGCGGAATTATGCTCGCCCATCAGCTTGGTCATTTCGTCATGCACCACCCCGATCACCGCCTGACCGGGGGTAAGACTGGCAAGCACCTCCTGTCCCAGCGCACGTTCCTTGCAGTGGGAGATGAAATCCTTCACCACCGGCAAGGCCACGTCGGCTTCGAGCAGCGCCATGCGCACTTCACGCAGCGCATCCTGAATATTGGTCTCGGTCAGGCGCGCCTGGCCGCGCAGGGATTTCATGACACCGGCCAGACGGCCAGTCAGATTATCGAACATGGGAAAATCCTTCGGATTTGAGGACTGAGGGCCGAGGACTGAGGACTGAGTGCGAGGTGTCGCAACGCGACGACCTTAATCTGTCCTCAGTCCTGAGTCCCTCAGTCCTGCTTTAATGGTGTAAACTGACGCGAACAAAAACCAACAGTTTACCGCACAATGCCTGGTTTCTTCTCCTATCTCCTCGTTGCCCTGCTCTACGCCGCTCTGGGTTGGCATTTCCGCCGCGCCATTCTGCCCGGTGGCGCACCGCAAAACGCCAACGAGAAAAACTGGACGCGCATCGGCGCAATCCTGCCGCTGACGCTGCACGGCTGGTTATTGAGCGAAGCGATGTTCGCCGGCGGCGCGCTCAGTCTGGGAATCGGCAATGCGATTCTCGCCATCGCCTGGCTGACCGTGCTGGTGTATTGGCTGGCGAGTTTTCACTATCCGCTCAACGGCCTGCAAATCCTGATTATGCCCGCTGCGGCGGGATGCCTGCTGGTGGCCGGCGTATTACCCGAAACCCACCCGATTTCCCACGCCGGAATGTCGGCCTTCAAGGCGCATTTGCTGGTGTCCCTGCTGGCTTACAGCCTGTTCACCATCGCCGCGCTCCACGCGCTTTTGATGGCGCTCGCCGAACACCGCCTGCATGACCGCATGTTATCGAAAATGCTGCGCAACCTGCCGCCGCTGCTGACCATGGAAACCCTGCTGTTCCGCATCATCGGCGCGGGTTTTGTGTTGCTCACTCTGGCGATTCTGAGCGGCGTCATGTTCTCGGAAGAACTTTTCGGCAAAGCCATGCAGTTCTCCCACAAAACCCTCTTTGCGGTGCTGTCCTGGTGCGTTTACGCAGCGCTGCTGGGCGGACGCCACTTTTACGGCTGGCGCGGGCGCACCGCCATCACCTGGAGCCTGGCCGGCTTCGCGATGCTGCTGCTGGGCTATCTGGGCAGCAAGTTCGTCGCCGAAATCATCCTGCATCGCGGCGCTTGACACGCCGCTTCGCCTCAAAATCCCTGAAATAAAAAATCCAGTGCGCCGTTGATTGCGGCGTGTTCCGCAGCCAGCGATTGCAGCGGCTGCTTGAGCAGGCGTAACGGCACGGCGGCCATTTTCGGGGTTTCCAGAAATCAAGGAAATCACTTTGTATACCTTGGCTCGTCGCCATTTGGAGAGCCAAGGTATACGTCAAGCAAATCGGGAATATCACCGGGGAGGGCAGCCCTTGGGAAAAGCCTCGAAACGCGCCATTTCAGAATGATCTCCAGGCATCCAGCGGCAAGCCGTCGTTTTCCACCCCGGCGTTGTAGGCAGCGATGAATTCGGCGTTTTCGGACTGCCAGCGGCGTTCCTTCCCGCGTATCACCGGTTGACGCTGTAACTGATCACAAACCGGGAAAACAGCGACATCCAGCGTTTTTGCGTCGTCCCAAACGTCGGCAGAAAGCGGGATGCCGGTTGGGTTTTCCGGTGTTGCGTCTGACATAGCGAATCTCCGCCAATGGCGCTTATGTATACGCGCCCTATCACAGAATCTTTTTCTCGCGCTTAACTGGCCCGGATATTTCATAAATTGCACACGCCCTCGCTGGTCTTTTGTTCCATATGCAAATTTCGCTCAGTCGGACGTATGAATAACTACGCCACTCCTTCGCGAAATTCGCCTATGAAACAAAATCCTGCGCGATCATCGCGTGAATTTATGAAATATCCGGGCTGGGTGGCAAATTCGAACACCCCTACCCCGCGCCCCATACCTCTCGAACAATATCCCGCATGGCGGCAAGCGGCAGTTCCGCCGTGCGGCTTTCCAGGCAAATGAAATCCAGGCTGGCTTCCTCGCGCAGCCCCGGATAAAGAACCACCGCACCTTCCTGCGCGGCCTTCAGCGCCTGCTCCTCGTGCAGCAGGCCGATGCCGGCGGCAGCGGCGATCAGGCTGGCGACGGTGTCGTTGCGGTCGGCTTCGAGGATTTTGCGGGGTGTCGCCTGATGACGGCGAAACACATTCTCTGCGAGTTTTCCGCAAAAGGACTGGGCCGGCATTCCAATCCACGGCAATTGCGTCAACCCGCTCCACGACGCGTTGACGAAACGTTCCCGCCACGCCGCCGGTGCGGCCAGGCGCAAGGCAAACTTCATCAACCCGATCCGCGCCAGCGCCACCCCCTGGGGTTCGTCGGTGAATACCGTAAAGGCGGCGTCAAGACGGTGGTTGAGCACCTCGTCGATCAACGTGGCGGAATACCCGTGGCGCAACTGGACATCGATGTGGGGATGGCGTTCGGCGATATGCGCCAGAATCGGCCCGAGGCGCAGCAAGGCGGCATCACCCACCATTCCCAGGCGCAGCCGTCCGTGCGCCGCGCCTCTCAGCCGTTTGGCTTCGTGAAGCATATCCTGACGCGCCGCCAGCACCTTGTCGGCATATTCCAGCAAATGTTCGCCGGCGGCGGTGAGCGTCATGCCGCGCGTGGTGCGTTCAAACAGCGGCAACCCGAGCTCCTCTTCGAGCGCCTTGATGTGGGCGCTGACCGCCGGCTGCGAGAGGCACAGCAGGTCGGCGGCGCGGGTCAGATGACCTTCGCGCCCGACAGTCACGAAGGTGCGCAGGTGGTGAAGTTCCATGAGGACAGGAAGAACAAAGCGGATGCGTCATCTTCGCTGAATTGGCGGTGACGGGCAATCGGCGCTGGTGATGGCGAGTATCCAAAATTGCGATTGGATCGGCAGGCGGCGTCCCTCCACAATGGCCGCACATTCTTCACCCGGAAAGCCGCCATGCCCAACACCTTCGCCGATCCCGTCAAACAGGAAATATGGGCCACCTTGCGCGCCCTTAACGCCACCTGGACACAAGGCAATCCCGCCGACCTCAAGGACTATTTCCACCCCGACATGGTGGCGGTGACCGCCACCGACCGTACGCGCCTGCTCGGACAAAGCGCCTGTATCGCCGCCTGGAAAGGATTTGCCGCCGCCGCAAGAATTCATTACTGGCGCGAACTCGACCCGGACATTCGTCTCTATGGCGCGGCTGCGGTTGTCACCTACTACTTCGAGATGTCTTTCGACATGAACGGCCAGACCATCACCAGCAGCGGACGGGACATGTTTTTCTTCATCAACGAAAAAGGCCGCTGGTGGGCCGTCGCCGACCAATTTTCAACTTACCCCTGCCTCGCCTAAGGAGAAATGCCATGAAAAAAGTCATCCCCCTGCTCATGATGTTATTGACGTGCGCCCCTGCCGGACACGCCGCCGAAACCGCCCAGCCGCCCCAAACCCTTCTGCAAATCACCGGGGTGCGTCCGCCGGTGGCGACCTTGACCGACAGCGTATTGCTCATCATTGACGCCCAACGCGAATACACCGACGGCAAGCTGCCGCTGACCGGCATCGACGCCGCCATCGTCGAAACCGCGCAATTGCTCAAGCAGGCGCGGCAAGCGGGAACACCGGTCATTCATGTGGTTCACAAAGCCAAGCCGGGATCGCCGTTGTTCGACCCGCACAGTCAGTTCGTCGATATTGTCCCCCAACTCATCCCCGCGCCGGGAGAAACCGTTATCGTCAAAACCCTGCCGAATGCCTTCGCGGGAACCCGCCTGGAAAAACACCTTGCCGAACTGGGACGAAAAAATCTGCTATTCACCGGCTTCATGACCCACAACTGCGTCAGCGCCACGGTGCGCGCCGCGCTGGATTTGGGCTACCGCAGCACCGTAGTCGCATCCGCCACCGCCGAACGCGACTTGCCCGATGGCAACGGCGGCATCGTCTCCGCCGCCGCGCTCCAGAGAGCCGAACTGGCGGCCCTGAGTGATCGTACTGCCACGGTAGTGGCGCGCGCCGCCGACATTCCGCTGCACTGAAGAATACAAATAATCCTAAAAACCTCAGTTGACCGCTTGCCATGCAGCCTACGGTGTTGGTTCTAAATGACTTTGCCATTGTTTTAACGTTCACCTGTTTGGGAAGAGCGCTACGGGTCGGATTGCACGGTTTATCGGGCGGATTGCTGCGTTACAACTCCTTGGAATGGAATAACCATTCCGCGTCGTTGCGCCTTGCACTCCACCCGATAAACCGCACACTCCAACCCGTCCAACTGAGGTTTTTAGGATAATCCGGGAAGCGAGGAACTAATCAGCCTCCTCCCCGGTCATGGTAGAATGCGCGCCTTTTCCCGATTACCTATCCGGTTCCCCATGTCGTTTATTCGCACCACACTGGTGCATCACCTTTCCCGTTTTCTGATGTTTGCCTTGCTGTTCACCGTATTGGGCGGGACTGCCGACGACATTTTCGATCCGGGGCATGGCGGCGAATTTCAAAAAATCGCCGTCATGGTTTGCGACGAACCCGCCGACACCGGCGACACCGAGCTTTTCCTGACACACGCCGCTGTTGCCCCGCCCTCCCCGCTCGCTTCCGGCAGCCGCCCGGTTTTCCGCAAAACGATGCCGCTTCAGGCCATCTACGCACCACCGCCCCGCCCTCCTGCATTCGCCTGATTTCGGGCTTCCCCTTGAAAGACCGCATCTACCCCGTTGTATGGGGGTGGAATCATCTTTGCTGTTGCTGAATCATTTACCTTGAATTTCACGAAACGATGAACTCAATAAACCGATTGCCGGTGCTGGCTGTTCTGGCGTTGTTCTGGAGCACGTCGCTTGCGGCGCGCCCACTGTCGCTCGACGAGGCCTTGCGCCTGGCCGAAACCCATAGCCCCGCGTTATCCGCAGCACTCGCTCAGGAGCAGGGGGCGCGCGCCGCTGTCGAAAGCGCCGCCGCGTATCCCAATCCTGAACTCGAAGTGGCCGGCGGCGTTTTCCGTCCTCGCCAGACGGGCGGCGAAACCGGTCGCAGCCAGACCCTCAGCATCGCCCAGCCCATCGAATGGCCGGCCCTGCGCGCGGCGCGCAGCCACGGCGCAGAAGCCGGCATTCTGGCAAGCCGCGCCACCTTGCTGCAAGCCCGCCTGGATTTGCGGGCGCGGGTCAAACTGGCGTTTTACGACAATCTGCGGCGCGCCGAAGAATTACAGGTCGCCCAGGAAAACCGCTTTCTCCTTCAGCAAATCCGCAACCGCGTCAAACTCAAGGTGGAAGTGGGCGAAGCGCCGCGTTATGAACTGGTAAAAGCCGAAGCCGAGGCGTTAACCGCCGACAACGCCGCAAAAAGCGCGCAACTTCGGCTTTCCCAGACCCGTTCGGCATTACGGGTGTTACTTGGCGTAAGTCTCCCGGACGATATCGAACCGCTGCCCGGCGCCAGCCGCAGCACGGAACCGCCGCCGCTGGAAATCCTGCGTAGTGAAATGCTGGCCCGGCATCCTCTTCTGAAAACCGCCCAGGCGGAAATCAGCCGCGCCCAGGCGCGGGTCGAAGTGGAGCGTAATCTGCGCCGTCCCCAGCCGACCGTCAGGCTGAGCAGCGAACGCGACCCGGAAAGCGCCGTATGGCGGGTTGGCGTCAGTCTTCCCCTGCCGCTGTGGAATCACCGCGAAGGCCCCATCGGCGAAGCGCTGGCCGCACAAGCCCAGGTCGAGGCGGACAACCGGCGCATCCTGGACAGCCTGAACGCCGAACTGGAGCAGACCTACGCCCGCTTCCAGATTGCCCGTAGCCAGGTGGAAACTTTCGAGTCGGCGCTCCTCAAGGAAGCTGAGAACGCCATGCGGGTAGCGGAAGCCGCCTATCGCTACGGTGAGCGCAGCCTGCTCGATTATCTCGACGCGCAGCGCACACTGCGCGCCACCCGCCTGGATTTCCTCGCTGCGCGCCATGAACTGCTGGCCGCCCAAGTGGAAATCGAACGCCTGCGCGGCGCCTCATTTAGTGGAGAAACCCCATGAAACATCTTGTTATTTCCCTGGCCTGCACGATTTTGCTGGGCGCCTGCCAGCCCAAGGAAGCGCCACCGGTCGTCGAAGCGCCGGTTGACCCGAGTATCGTTACGGTTCCTGCTGATTTTCTGCAACGCCTGACCATCGCCCCGGTAGCCGAGGGCGACGCAGTGGAAACCCTACGCGTCCCGGCGCGGGTGGAAGTGGACGAGCAGCGGGTGGCGCGCATCGGCGCTGCGGTGACCGGGCGCGTGACCCAGATCAACGCCCTGCTCGGACAGCGGGTACGGCGCGGCGAAGTGCTCGCCACCCTGCACAGCGCCGAGCTCTCGGCGACCCAGCTCACCTATCTCAAGGCGCTTTCCCAGGAAGACCTGCAACGCCGCGCCGTGGAACGCGCCCGGCTGCTCTACGCCGCCGACGTGATCGGTCTGGCGGAACTGCAAAAGCGCGAGAGCGAACTGTCGCAAGGGCAAGCCGAACTTCAGGCCAGCCACGATCAGTTGCGGGTGATGGGCATGAACGAGTCGGCGATCGGCAAGCTCACCCAGACCCGCTCGGTGCATTCGTTCTCCTCGATCAGCGCCACCCTCGACGGGGTGGTGATCGAGCGCAAGGTCACGCCGGGGCAGGTGGTGCAGCCCGCCGACGCGCTGTTCACGGTGGCCGATCTGTCGCATGTGTGGCTGGTCGCCGACGTACCGGAACAGCAGGCCGAAGCGGTCAAGGCCGGCGAAGCGGCGCGCGCCGAAATTGCCGCGCTGGGCGGACGCCATATCGAAGGCAAGCTGATCTTCGTCGCCGACATCATCAAACCCGATACCCGCACCGTCACGGTGCGCATGGATGTGGATAACGCCGACCGCACCCTCAAGCCCGACATGCTCGCGTCGATGCTGATCCAGGGCGCACCGCAGCGCCGCGTGATGGCGCCGGTTTCCGCAATCGTCCGGGAAAACGACCGCGATCATGTGTTCGTCCAACTCGACGAAAAACGCTTCAAGTTGCGCCGCGTCACGCTGGGCCAGGAAAGCCGGGGCACGGTGCCGGTGCTGGAAGGCCTGAAACCCGGCGAACGCATCGTCAACGATGGGGCTTTTCATCTCAATACCGAGCGCAAGCGCAAAGAACTCGAAGGATGAGAAAGGCAATGTTTAATGCTTAATGTTGAATGTTTAATGGGGGTGGCGCGGAACACGACACTCTTCATACAACACATCCGGCGCAAGGCGCAGACCGACATTAAGCATTAAACACTAAACATTAAAAATTGAATCTGGAAATTCCATGCTTGAATCCTTAATCCGCGCTGCCTTGAAGCAGCGCCTGGTGGTCGCCGTGCTGGCCGTATGCCTGTTGGCATTCGGGGTCAGCGCGGCGCGCAAGTTGTCGGTGGACGCTTTCCCCGATGTCACCAACGTGCAGGTGCAAATAGCCGCCGAAGCCAAGGGGCGCTCCCCCGAGGAAGTCGAACGTTTCGTCACCGTGCCGCTGGAAATGGCGATGACCGGCCTGCCGGGGCTGGAGGAGATGCGCTCGCTGAACAAGCCGGGCCTGTCGCTGATCACCCTGGT
>CAYVIN010000059.1:0-25861 GCA_964451375.1 uncultured Sulfuricella sp. | reverse complement strand
CCATCGCCCGTTCGCCGCTGGTGAAAACCGCGTTTTTCGCTTCCGATCCGAATCTCGGGCGCATCCTCGCCGCTATCGGTTATGCGGGCGTGGCTGACCTCGACGTGGAAAAAATCCGCCTTTACCTGGGCGACGTGCTGGTTGCGGAAAACGGCGGACGTTCGCCCAATTACCGCGAGGAACAAGGCGCGGCGGTGATGAAAGAGCCGGAAATCCTGGTGCGCGTCGAACTCAATCGGGGTACGGCGGACGCCACCGTGTGGACCTGCGATTTTTCCTACGACTACGTGAAGATCAACGCCGAATACCGCACTTGAATTCCAGACGCGGATTGTTGTCCCACAGCAAGTTATTGTGATATAAGGCGATCATGTCTACCGTAACCTTCGATACGCTCAAATACGCCGAAAAGCTCAAGTCCGCCGGTTTTACGGACGAGCAGGCCAGGGCTTTTTCCGATGCCCAGTAAAGAGGTATTTGCCGAGGCACTGGATACCTCTCTGGCGACCAAAAACGACATTTTCAGTGTGCGCCAGGACATCTCCGACGTGAAATCCGAGTTGAAACTGATGAAGTGGATGCTCGGTGTGCTTATCGGCGGCATCGTGTTTATTTTGCTGCGCCTGTATTTTCCCATTTCCTGAGCGCCATGACGGATCACCTTATTAACCTGCTTTCCCGCGCCGAATCGCTGTTGGCGCGCGTCGAGGGGCTGTTGCCCGGCTCTGTCGCCGCTGTCGAATGGGATGCTTCAGTAGCCTTCCGCTGGCGGCGCCGTAACGGGCGCGGCGAATTGCTGGCGGTGCGCCACCCCCACCGGATCAGCCTGAAAGACCTGCACGGCGTGGATGCGCAAAAGCAGCGCATCGAGAACAACACCCGCCAGTTCGTCGCGGGCCGCCCGGCCAACAACGCGTTGCTGACCGGCGCGCGCGGCACCGGCAAATCCTCGCTGGTGAAAGCCGTTTTGAACCGCTTTGCCAAGCAGGGCCTGCGCCTTATCGAAATCGACAAACATGATTTACTCGATCTGCCGGAAATCGTCGATCTGATTTACGGTCGCCCGGAACGCTTCATCCTGTTTTGCGACGATCTTTCCTTCGACGAGGGCGAACCCGGCTACCAGGCGCTGAAAGCGGCGCTCGACGGCTCGATTGCTGCACCGTCGGAAAACCTGCTGATTTACGCCACCTCCAACCGCCGCCACCTGATGCCCGAATATCTCGCGGAAAACCTCGACGCGCGCAACATCGACGGCGAAGTCCATCCCGGTGAGGCCATCGAGGAAAAGGTCTCGCTCTCCGACCGCTTCGGCCTGTGGCTGTCGTTTTACCCGTTCAGCCAGGACGAATACCTGACCATCGCGGCGCGCTGGTTGAAAAAACTCGGGGTGAGCGATACGGAAAGCGAGGAAGTGCGCCGCGCCGCCCTGCAATGGGCGCTGTCACGCGGCTCGCGGAGCGGGCGGACGGCCTGGCAATTTGCCCGTGACTGGGCCGGCCAGATAGTGAAATAACATTCGGCCCCGCAACGGGGCCGCGTCGTTCTCAGGCGGCAACCGCCAGTTCAATTTTGTGGTTTTTGGTTTTGGGGTCGATGCTGACCTTGGAAACCGTGTAATTTTTACCGAGGTGGGTATACGGCTGACCCACTTCCGGGTCTTTTCCCCAAGCCGCCAGCATCAGCATGGAAAGGCGCGTTCCGTTCAAGCAGATTTCGATCATGTTTTTCTCCCCACTTGTACGTAAAAAGCGGCAGGCTAACATACCGCGCCGCCCGGAAATATCCGGGAATCGCCTAATAATTGGGCCCCTACTATTACCGCTACTACGCCGCCAGCAACAGCTATATCGGCACTTCGGAAAGCGATGGTTCGGTGTATTACCTCAGCCCGGACGGGAAGCTCCTGAATGTCGGTACGCAGACGCAGTGGACGCCACTGCCGGGTGTGCGAAGTAAGGCCTGCTGTTTAGCGCCGGGCCGTTGCTAACGGCCCGGCGCGGAAGGGGCCGCCGTATCCTGCACCCGCGCCCGTAATTGCCCGCAGCCCCCTTCCACATCCTGCCCCGCCGAGTGGCGCAACTTGGTGAGGATGCCTTGCCGGTGCAACGTGCGCGCCATCTCGGCGGCCCGCTCCCAAGTGGGGCGGCGAAACCCGAAACCCTCGACATTGTTGTAGGGAATCAGATTCATCACCGCGTATTTGCCTTTTAGCAGACGCGCGATACCTTCCAACTCCGCGTCCGTGTCATTGACCCCTTCGAGCAATGTCCACTGGTATTGAATCGGATACGCAGTGCGCCGCGCATAGGCTTCGCCCAGTTCGACCAACTCCAGCGGCGTGATGTCGGGCGCTTTGGGGAGCAGGCGGCGGCGCAATGCGGCATCGGTGGTATGCAGCGAGATTGCCAGCGCCGGCTTCACGGTGGGCGCGGCAAGCCGCTCGAAAATCCGCCGCTCGCCGACGCTGGAAAAAACCAGATTCTTGTGGCCGACGCCGCCCAGCGTACCAAGCACGTCGATGGCTTCCAGAACGTTATCCAGATTATGGGCGGGTTCGCCCATCCCCATGAACACCACCTTTTTCACCGGACGCAAGCGGCGCGCCAGCACCACCTGGGCGACGATTTCCGCACTGCCGAGTTGGCGCAACAAACCATCGCGACCCGTCATGCAAAACACACAACCCACCGCGCAGCCGACCTGCGTGGAGATACACAACCCGTCGCGCGGCAACAACACACTTTCCACCTGCTGCCCATCCGCCAGCTCCACCAGCAGACGGGCCGCGCCATCCTCGCCGGGATGTTCCGAATGGAGACGCGCCAACCCCTGCAATTCAGCGCCGAGCGCGGGCAACGCGGTGCGCAGCGCAAGCGGCAGAAAGTCCTCGGCGCGCCGCCTCCTGGTGTCCAGCGACACCCCCTGAACCCAGGCGCGCAGCACCCGCGCCTCATGGCAAGGCAAAGCGCCAAGTTCGCGCAAACGGAGTCGGAGATGTTGGATACGCATGGATGGGGGCTAATCGTCTTACCGGTGAAATTGTCCAGAATTGTCTGGCGGCGTGTTAAGTGTTCGATAGAAACAGTATTGAATATTTGGCGCCGAGTGTTTAGTTGATGTCGCCGCGCAAAGCGCGTCGGCATTGGATCGGGCGCGAAGCGCATTCCTCAACTAAACACTAAACATTCAAAACTAAAAACTGCTTTTACTTACCCGGCTTGTGACTGTGCCGACATTACCGATTATCGGGCCGACTCCCCTTGCCCGGGAATACGCGCCGACGTGGAACTGACCGGAGCCGCCGCAGCCGCCACGCGCTCTTCGTGGGTTATCCGCGACACATAACCCGACCAGCCCACCAGCACCACCGCAAACGCCAGCAATGCCTGAACCTGCACCCCCGGCGAATAATGACGCGCCACCCAAATCCGCGCAATCAACGCAAGCAGCGTCACCGCCGCCAACTGCCCGGTAAAGCCGAACGCGCTTTGCAGCGGAATGCCATCGCCCCAGGCAAACAAGGACGGCACCAGCAAAGCCAGCAGGATCAACCCGAAAGCCACGCGGCGCGTAACGGTCGTCCGGTTCATCAATTCAATACCGCTGCGGTCATCCATGACGCTGATTCCATCGTGTAGAGAGAACCGGATTTTATGGGCAAAACGGGGAAATCTATAGTCCTGAGGCATTGCGGACTGCCCGATGAGGTTTGGGTTGCCGGCTAGGGGCATTCCGAGATTGGGACCCCCTGCCACCAACAACCTCTTGGAATGATGTGGATTTTTGCGAAACAGGGTTATCCAACCCAGAATACCGATGGCCCGTTTCATGTCGCATATGACAGAAAAACGACTTGCCAAGGGTGGCATTCCAGAAATTCCGGGCAAATGTGTTTCGGAAATCAGGGCGGCAAATCGACCACTGCAGCCGCTGGCATCCAGATGAACGAACGCCCGCAATGGGATCGTTACCGGCCACGGGCGCGAAAATCGTCCTGAAGGACTGCTTTCACAAATCGTGACTGCCCGCTATCGACCCACTCCTGCCCCTCAGCCTTGTAAATTCACAGCCTTAAAGCCGACATTCGTAATTGCTGCACCGGGACACCCGGCATTCTGGCGGGGCATCAAACAGCGGCGTTCGAAGCCAGCGACAACGTGAGCAGCGCTTCCGCGCCATCTTCAACGTTGCGAATGGTGATGTTACCCCCCATGTTTTTCATAATCATTTTCGACATATACAGCCCGATGCCGGAGCCGCTTTCCTTGGTGGTGAAATAGGGGTCGAACACTTTCGGCAGGATTTCTTCGAGAATGCCGCCGCCGTTGTCGCGGATGGTGACAATGACATCGTTCTCACCCTTTGAAATCTTGACGTGGATCTCCCCGGCGACATTTTTGCCAACGATGGCTTCCTTGGCGTTGGTCAGGGCATTAAGCACCACTTGCGCGAATTCGTTGGGATAACCAGTGACGAAGCAAGGCTCGCCATCCTTTTCCCGGACGATCTTGATGTTGTGCGTAGCGAAACTGTCACTGACCAACTTGATCGCGTCATCCACTGAGTCATCAGCGAGGAAAAACTCCCTTTCCTTGTTCGGCATGAAGAAGTTGCGGAAATCGTCGATGGTGGTGGACATGCCTTGAATCAAGCGTTGACCGGTTTTTACCTCACTGTCGAGGTATTCCCTGGTCAATTCGTTAAATTCGTAGCTGTCCTTGATGTTGGCCAGCAACAGGGTTAGCGCGTTGATGGGCTGGCGCCATTGGTGGGCGATGTTATGCACCATTTCGCCCATCGCCGCGAGGCGCGATTGCTGGATCAGCAAACGCTCCTGTTCCATGTTGTGGGCAACCTGTTCCCGCACTTCCTCGGCCAGGGTTTCATTGAGGTGCTTGAGGTCTTCTTCGGCTTGTTTGAGTTCGGAGATGTCGCGGCTGATACCGAATATGCCAACCACATGTTTGCCGCTTTCGTCGAACACCGGCCATTTGTTGGTGTTGACCCAGCCGCGCCGACCTTGCGCGTCGATGTAAGGATCGGTTTTGTTGAGTAGGGGCTTGCCATCCTGGAAAATTGGGGACTCTTCTTCGTAATAGATGCGTGCGGTTTCCTCGGGAAAGACCTCCAGGTCGTGTTTGCCGATCATGTCGCGCCAACTGGCATGGCCGGTGATGTTAGCCAGCGTTTGGCTGCAGAAGCGGAAACGGCTGCTTTCGTCCTTGAAGTAGATGAAGTCGGAAGTATTTTCCAGGAACGTGATGAAATCCCGGTTCATGCTCTGCAATGCCTCTTCGCTGCGCTTGCGTCCGGTGATGTCGCGCGACAGCACGACAAAGCGCCTCGATTCGCCGGGAACGATTTCCTTGGCCGCTACGGACAATTCAAACCAGGCATCGCCTTGCGCGACCTGCAAATGGATTTGGCTGCCATGCGAGGCGCCCCTTGCCGCTGCTTCGCGAAGAGCGGCCATTACTACCGCCGTTTCGGGCGCCGGCAAGACTTCCGCCACGGTGTGCCCCAGCAGATGCGCCTTGGTGTCGGCCAGCAAGTCTTCCTGCTGACCTGCCATGACACTGAGATAGCGGCCATGCTCGTCCAGTTCGAAAAGTAGGTCGGGAATAGCATGGATCGTCGCCGCCAAGTCCCGCGCCAGGCGTTTCACCGGACGCCCGAAATGGCGACCGATCCAGAACGAGGCAAGCACCCCGATTACCAACAGCGCCAGCACCAACGCGCTCAGGAAAAAATAGCCGGGTTTCAGCGCAGTGGCGCGTTCGTGGTCAGACAGGCCGACGCGGACCACTCCGGCGATTTCGTTATCGTAGCCACCCCGGTAGGCCAAGGTGACATCCCTGACTGGCTCGCCGTCGATGACCAGTTCGCGAATTTCGCGCTCCTTTCCCTTCAGAACAACCTGGGCGGCATGCATGGAGCCTTCATCCAGCAGGGTGTCGTTCAAGGCGGGGTCGCTGTGGGCAAACACCCGTCCTTCCTTGTCCGCCACCATGAGATAGCGGATTCCGGGTTGCGCTGCCTTGATTTCCTCCAGCAGCAGGCGAGCGTGATACTTGCCGGAGAAACTGATGCGATTAACCGAGTTGGCGAGTATCCGGGTCACCAGCGTGGACAGGTTATCCTGCTCGCTTTTCATGATGCCACGGTAATAAATCCCGCCGGAGAGCAGGACAATGACCAGTAGCGCCAGGATCAGTGCGCCGAAAGACATGGCAATACGGCGATCGACATTGGCGAAGCTGAGTTGCATATCCTGTCCGGCAGGCGAATGTTTGCCGAACATTATTTCACCGCTTTCACCACGCCACTCCATTCGGCATCGCGTGCTCGCCAAGGTTTCTTGAATGCTGCGGGAATCGGCCCGCTCCAGCCGGGGTAGTGGGCAAGCGTTTCCGCCGTGATAGGAAACGTCGGCACCAGCAACTGGCGTGGCACTGAAATTCCTCTGGCGATGGCGTAAGCCGCTTTCATCGCTTCAGCGCCCAGCGGGCCGCAAAATTGGGCTGAATCAATGCGGGTCAGGCGGTGTTTGCGGATGTTTTCCACCGATTGGGGATCGCCGTCGATACTCGCCACCTGGATTTCCATGCGTCCGGCTTGCGCCAGGACATCGACCACGCCTAGCCCGCCGCCGTCGTTTACCGTAAAAATCGCATCGACACTGCCTTTGCCGGGAAAATCGCGGAGGATGGCTTCCCCGACCAGCCTCCCGGCGACTGGTTCGACGGCTTCGTATGTCTTGACGATACGATAGGGCTGGCCGTTGTCGCGCAACGCATCGAGAAAACCGTTAAGACGCTCGACGGTGGAGGAAACACGGGGATACTCGACCACGATCAAGCGGATGGTCTGCTGGGGAGTAAAGCGCGACGCCAGATATTCGCCGCCGAGATAACCCGCCTGATGATTGTCGGAAGTGACGTAAGAGGCCAGCTTGCCGCCGCTGATGTACTGATCGTATGCCACTACCGGGACGCCAACTTCATTGGCGAATTTCAGGGGTGCGACCAGGGCCGCGTTGTCGGTGGGCTGGACGATGATGATGTCCGGTTTGAGGCGCACCATCTCCGTCATCTGGACGATCTGGCGTTCCACGCCCGCAACGCCGTCGCCGGCCACTTGGGGGAGCAACTCGATGCGTGGCAAGCCGGAGCGCTCGGCTTCCCGGTTGAGATTCGCGGCCTCGCCCTCCAGACCTTTGCGCATGGCAACCTGGCCGGGAATGTTCATCGACCAGTAGAGCACTCCAACCCGCAACGTCTTGGGGACGGAAGCTGACCACGCCGCACCCGTGACGAAAAAACAGGTCATCAAGATGATAGCGCCTGCCTGCAGGACACAAAAAATACGGGCATATCGAAGCATCATGCAGTTTTCCCCCAAAGCGTCGAAATTAGGCGCACATCATAAGCGAGGCGCCGAAGCAATGTGCACAAGAAATATCGCCTTGAACATGAACCACTCACGCTGTGTGCCAGTCGCAGGTCAGCTTATGCACGGTTGCCAGCGCGTGTTCCTCCAGCAACCGCGAGGGATTTTCCACCTCTACCTGGGCATGTTTGTCAGCTTCTTGATATTCGTTGACAAGGCCTAAAGACATGTTCAGCGGCGACCTGGTGGGCTATGCCATGAGCGAGCGCATGACCAAAAACCTGGTCAGCCAGTCTCAGTTTCGTGGTGTCGCGGCGAAACGTCCGCCCCGTGGATTGATCCACCATTCTGACCGGGGCAGCCAGTACTGCGCCCATGAATACCGGAAACTGCTCGATCAGTTTGGCATGGTAACTTCAATGTCGCGCCGAGGAAATTGCTACGACAACGCGCCCAGGGAAAGCTTCTGGCGCGTACTCAAAAACGAACTGGCGCATCATCGGCGGTTCAAAACACGCGCCGAGGCCATCCAGGCCATCACCGAATACCTCGAGATATTTTACAGGCGGCAGCGCAAGCAGGCTCGATTGGGCTACCTGTCTCCAGCAGCGTTTGAACGCCAGTTCTACGAAAAAAGATTGGCAGCATGAACCCGTTGGTGTCCATTATCCTAAAAACCTCAACCAGACATTCATCAGCGGCGGGTTATGGCGCATAGGAGCCCGTCGAACTGGTCGCTCGAAAGCGAAACTGTATTTTCCGATATCCGCATTCGAGCAGTTGGCGGGAAGGAGAAAAACTGATGCAGTGTGGCGCTTTAACCCAACGCCGCTCGCATTTCTTCCTGTGCGATGGGGTATTTCAAGGCAGCTTGAACCGTGAACAGATTGAGTAGCTTTTCAATATGGGCTTCCTCACTTGGTTGCATCACGATAATGACCCTGGTCTTTGGTGCGACGGCCTGGAGGGTTCTGAGAGTTACATCCAAGTTTGAAACGTTTGCCCCCGCATAGTTGTTGCCCCAGCCATAGACGAATTCGCCCACAAAATAATCCGGGACTTGGCGTTTCAGTGCGCGGTGAAGATTGCGGGCAGAGTCGAAATGTTCGATCTGTATACCCAGTTCCTGATACAAATTAGATCTTTGAAATTCCCATGGGGAAGCGATCAAGGCGTAGAGAAGTTTCATGCGCATACGCTTTATTGCGGTGGAGTGGGATGAGCATATATGAAACTGTCTTCACGTACACCGGGTGATCCTTAGGCGCTCTACAAATAATCGTCATTGAGGGGCTTTCGACAGCTTGACGTTGACGTGACGATACAGGCCTTGAGAGCGTCACTCACACAAAATTCAACTCGATATAGAACTCGTCCGCGCCTATCGTGATGGGCATCAGCACCGTTTTGCCGGGGTGGCGGTGGACGATTTCATGCCTTTCCCCCATCATCAATTGCGGGGTTTGCATGTCGAAATCCTGGCCTTTTTCAGCGAGGAAACTCTTGGTTCCGCCCACCAGCATGTTGACCAGTTCGCCGGCGAGATCCATGGCGTCCTTGTCGGCGTCGGCAATTTCCTGATTCAGCAGCGCCTGCGAAATGACTTTTACCGCGGGCAGCGGCAGCGATAACGCGACGCTGCCGTGGACATCGTCGGCGTTCATGCCGACCAGCGCCGACACGTCGCCCTTGGCGACATTGTCCGTTTTCAGCTCGGGAACACCGGGCTGGATGGGCAGGCGCACCATGGTCGAAAAAATCGTGAACAGGGAATGGAGCAGCGCATTGATCATCACGATGTCCGTATAACCGCCGTCCGCCAACGCGGGCGCGCGATAAATGCTGCCGCTCGTTCTACGCTGATGACTCATTACCGACCTCCTTTAAGAGCAGTGTTTAATGTTGAGTGTTTAGTGCTTAGTTAATGTCGCCGCGCGCTGCGCGTCGGAATTCAATCATGCGCAAAGCGCATTCGACAACTAAACACTAAGCACTAAACATTGCTTTTTAAGTCTGGTGGGCACGGCTTTATCGTGCCCACGCGGGATTTCCCAATGCACCGCCGTCCGCGTGGGCACAAAAAGCCGTGCCCACCCTACACATTAAGCCTTCACCCCTTCCCAAGCCTTCATCAGCCGCTTCACCGATATCGGGTAGGGTGTTTTCAGTTCCTGGGCGAACAACGATACCCGCAGCTCTTCGATCATCCAGCGGATTTCCGTCAGCGCCGGATCGGTGACGCTTTCCTTGCGGTGTTTTTCCAGGCGCTTTTCGTACATTTCCCAGCATTCCTTGAGGGAAACCATATTACGCGCATCGCGGTCGTTGGGGAGCTTGTCGAGGCGGCGCAGGATGGCTTTCAGGTAGCGCGGCAGGTGATTCAGGCGCTCCCACGGCGTGGCGGCGAGGAAGCCCTTGTAGATCAGGTGCGAGAGTTGCCCGCGCAGGTCGGTGGCAAGCGGATGGGGCAGTTTCGCGAGCCGTCCCTGGATCGCGTGGTAATCGGCGGCGATGGTGGCGAGCATCCGGCAGGCACCCTCGGCGACCGCCGAAAGCCGGGTGCGGGCGCGGTCTTTTTGCGCAGCGAACTGTTTTTCGTTGTGCGGGTAATCGTCGTCGCCGAGAAAAGCGCGGTCGGCGATCATGGTGAGCAGGTCTTCGCGCAGGTCGTCGGGGGAGGCCACCGGGCGCAGCAGCATGGCGCTCTGGGTGAAACCCGGCAGGTTCTTGTCGATCTGCTTCATTTGCAGGGCCAGCGCGAGCCGCAATAAACGCCGCACTCCGCCGCGCATCGCGGCAAGCGCGACTTCGGGGGTATCAAAAAGTCGAATAGCCACGCTTTGGCCTTCGTCCACCAGCGCCGGGTAGCCGTTGATCGGGTGGCCGTTGCGGGTGAAGGCGATTTTCTCGGGCAGGTCGCCGAAATCCCAGGCGGTCAGCCCCTCCCGCTCGAAATCCAGCTCGGGGGCGCGGGCGAAGGTGAGGCGCGCCGCCTGACCGAGCTTGGTCTTGAGGTCATTGATGTCGCGCCCGCTCGCCAGCTCTGCGCCGGCTTCATCGACGATGCGGAAATTCATGCGCAGGTGGGCGGGAATCTCGCTTTCCTTCCAGGCATCCGCTGGGACTTCCTGAGTGGTTTTGCGCTGGATGTGCGCGGCCAGCGCGAGACTAAGCGGCTTGCCGCCAGCGGGGGTGAGCACACCCAGCGCGTCGGTGACGAACTCCGGCACCGGCACACACGCCGCGCGTACCCGCTTGGGCAGGGCTTTCACCAGCCAGGTGACTTTTTCGCGCAGCATTCCCGGCACCAGCCATTCGCAGCGCGCCCCGTCGATCTGGTTAAGCAGATGCAGCGGTACGCTTAAACTCGCGCCGTCGAGCGGGTGGCTGGGCTCGAAGCGGTAGGTGAGCGGGCACTCGCTGCCGGCGATGGTGAAGCTTTCCGGGAACTGCTCCTCGGTGATCGCTTCTGCGCCGTGGCGCATCAGGTCGTCGCGGGTCATGTAGAGCAGGCGCGGATTGGCCTTCTCCGCCTCGCGCCGCCACTTCTCGAAGTCCACGCCGTTGTGGATGCCCGCCGGGATACGTGCGTCGTAGAAGGCGAACAGGGTGTGTTCATCGACCAGCACGTCCTGGCGGCGCGATTTGTGTTCGAGTTCTTCGACCTCAAGAATCTGCTTGCGGTTGTAGTCGAAGAACGGCGCGCGGGTCAGGAATTCGCCTGCCGCCAATGCGCCCCGGATGAAGATTTCGCGGGACTCTTCGGGGGCAATCGGGCCGTAATGAACGCGCCGCTTGGGCACCACGGTGAGGCCGTACAACGTTACCCGCTCGTAAGCCGTCACTTGCGCCGGCTGCTTTTCCCAGTGCGGGTCGAAGTAATGGCGGCGCAGCAAATGCGGGCCGGCTTTTTCCAGCCATTCCGGTTCGATTTTCGCCACGCAGCGCGCGTAGAGACGGGTGGTTTCGGCGAGTTCCGCCGCCATCAGCCACTTCGGCCCTTTTTTGAAAAGCGCCGAGCCGGGGAAGATCGAGAACTTGATGCCACGCGCGCCGTCGTATTCCTGGCTGTCGCTCTTGAAGCCGATGTTGCCGAGCAGGCCAGCGAGCAGGGCGCGGTGGATTTCGTCGTAGCCGGCGGGTACTTCGTTCTCGCGCCAGCCGAGTTCGGAAACGATGGAGTGGATTTGCCCGTGCAGTTCGCGCCATTCGCGCATCCGCGTCGGCGAGAGGAAGTTGTCGCGGCACCAGTCGGTGAGTTTGCGCCGCGATTTCTGGTGTTTGAGCGCTTCGTCGTAGGCCTGCCAGAGATTCACGAACGCCAGAAAATCGGAATTCTCGTCCTGATGGAAACGGTGTTTCATGTCCGCCGCCTGCTGGCGCTCCAGCGGGCGTTCGCGGGGGTCTTGCAGGGACAAGGCAGCGGCGATGATCAGCACTTCCCTGATGCAATTCTCCGCCTTGGCGGCCAGCACCATCCGTCCGATGCGCGGGTCGATGGGTAGCTTGGCGAGGTCATGGCCGGTGGCGGTGAGGTTGCCGCGCTCATCGACGGCGTTGAGTTCTTCCAGCAGCTTGAAACCGTCGGCGATGGCGCGGCTGTCGGGCGGCTCGATGAAGGGGAAATTCTCTACGTCGGCGAGCCCCAGCGCCTTCATGCGCAGAATCACCGCCGCCAGGTTGCTGCGGCGGATTTCCGGGTCGGTGTAGGCGGGGCGGGCGGTGAAATCCTCTTCCGCGTAGAGGCGCACGCACACCCCGCTCATCACCCGCCCGCAACGCCCGGCACGCTGGTTCGCGGAGGCCTGGGAAATTTTCTCGACCAGCAGGCGCTCGACCTTGGCGCGGTAGCTGTAGCGCAATATCCGCGCCTCGCCGGGGTCGATCACGTAACGGATGCCCGGCACGGTCAGCGAGGTTTCCGCGACATTGGTGGCGAGCACGATGCGCCGCCCGCCGCCCGGCTTGAAGATGCGCTCCTGCTCGGCAGCAGAGAGCCGTGCGTACAAGGGCAGGATTTCCGCCCCGGCGGGATGATGCTTGCGCAAGGCTTCGGCGGTATCGCGTATCTCCCGTTCACCGGGCAGGAAAATCAGGATATCGCCGCCTTGCGGCAGGCGCGCCAGGTCGTCCACCGCGTCGAGGATGGCGTCTTCCAGGTCTTCCGGGATTTCCTTGTCGGTACCCTTGCCGGACAGCACTTTCAGCGGGCGATAGCGGATTTCCACCGGGTACAGCCGCCCCGATACCTCAATCACCGGCGCGCCGTCGAAATGCTCGGAAAAGCGCTGCGCGTCTATGGTCGCGGAAGTCACGATGACTTTCAGGTCGGGGCGCTTGGGCAGAAGCTGCTTGAGATAGCCCAGCAGGAAGTCGATGTTGAGGCTGCGTTCGTGCGCCTCGTCGATGATGATGGTGTCGTAGCCGGACAGGAAACGGTCGTGCTGGGTCTCCGCCAGCAATATCCCGTCGGTCATCAGCTTCACATAGCTGTCCGCGCCGACGTTGTCGTTGAAGCGCACCTTGTAGCCGACCTCGCGGCCCAGCGGCGAATTCAGCTCCTGGGCAATTCGCGTCGCCACGGTGCGCGCCGCCAGACGGCGCGGCTGGGTGTGGCCGATCTGGCCATATACCCCGCGCCCCAGCTCCAGGCAAATCTTGGGCAGTTGAGTGGTTTTGCCCGAACCGGTTTCGCCGCACACGATCACCACCTGGTGTTTGGCAATCGCCGCCGCGATGTCGCCGCGTCGCCCGGAAACCGGCAATTCCTCGGGGTAGGTGGGCTTGGGCAGCCGCGCCCGGCGCTGCTCCGCAGTGGCGGCGGACTTGCCAAGATCGGTCTCGAATTGCCCCTGGAGCTTGCCTATGGGTTTTCCGCCTCGTTCCAGTTCGCGGATTTTCTGCTCCAACCGCCGCAAGCGGTGGCGGTCGGCGATCATGCAGGCGGAAATGGCGGCGGGGGGATGGTTGGGCACGGCAGTGTCGGCTGGGAAAAGAGGCGCAATTATAAGGGAACGCCGACAGCCACGCAGGACTATGCAGACGGCGAGCAGTGCGCCCGGATTTTCTCGATGGCGTCCACCACGCCGATGACGATAATTACTGTGCCGCTGGAAATCGGCGATTCCGGGGGCGGGTTGAACATATACGATTCCCCTTCGCGGACGACCAGCGCGACCACAGTTACATCCGGCTCATCCAGAACACCACTTTCCCCCAGGGTTTTGCCGATCCACGATGAATCGGCGGGAACGGCGATTTCCTCGACGCGGATGGTTTTTTCCCGGGAGTGCATCATGATGTCGAGGAAGGTGACAACCGAGGGGCGGGTCATTTCCGATACCATGCGCAGGCCGCCGATGGCGTTGGGCATGATCACCCGATCCGCGCCGACCTTGATGAGTTTTTGCCGCGATTCTTCGTCAACCGCCTTGGAGACAATGCGCAGATTGGTGTTGAGACCTTTGGCGGTGAGCACCACAAAGAGGTTTTCCGCGTCGGTGTGGAGGGTGCTGAACAAGCCCCTGGCGCGGACAACCCCGGCGGATTGCAGGATCGCATCGGTAGTGGCGTCGCCTTCCACGCACAGGATGCCGCGTTCGGTCAGGGTGGCGATTTTGGTTTTGTCGGTTTCGATGACGACGAAGGGTTTTTTGGTTCGCAGCAGTTCCTCGATGGTGTAACGTCCGGTCTGGCTGTCGCCGCACACGATGTAATGGTTGTTGAGTTGTTCGATGGCTTTGCTCATTTTCATCCTCTTCAATACGTCGGTGAGTTCGCCTTCCACAAAAATCGCGGTGATCATTGAAATGCTGTAGAGCAGAATCCCCGACCCGGAAAGAATCAGGAACATGGTGAATACCCGCCCGTAATCGGATAACGGATGGGTTTCGCCATAACCGACCGAGGCGACGGTGATCACCGTCATGTATAACCCGTCGAAAAAATTCCAGTCCTCGATCAGCATATAACCGACCGCCCCGGCGACCAGCAACGCGCCCAGGAGAAACAGGATGCCGAGAAATTTTTTGAGCAACATGGGGGGATATCCGCCGCTTCAGGCGGTGCGGAGACTTTCCTTGTTTTCCCAGCGATAACCGCGCTGGGTCACGGATTGTTTGAGCCAGTCCATCGCCGCAGCAGCTTCCACGCGGGTTCCCTTGATCGACAACTCCAGACGCCGACCGTCCTCGCCGATGTGCGGCAGACTGGAAAAACGCACCTGCGGCCAACGCGCCACCAGTTCGTTCATCACGTCGAGCAGCGGGCTTTCCATCACGTCGAAAGCCGTGATGACCAACTCGGTTTCCGGGGCGAGATCGCGCAATTCAGGATAATGGGTGTCGAGCACCCACTCCAGCATCGGCCAGGCCATTTGCGGAAAACCCGGAACGAAATGGTGATGGTTCAGCGAAAACCCGGGAATCCGGTTGAACGGATTGGGGATCAGCGTACAGCCGGCAGGTAGATCGGCCATCAGGATGCGGCGTGGATAGGCCTCCGCGCCGAACTGCGCTTCGATTTCCGCGACCGCTTCCGGGTGGCGGACGAATTCGACATCCGCCGCCAGCGCCGCGCAACGCCGAGTGAAATCGTCGGGAGTTGCGCCGATGCCGCCAAAACTGAACACGATGTCGCCACCGGCATAAGTCTGACGCAGGGTTTCCACGATGAAATCAGGATCGTCGCCGAGGATACGGCACCATTTGAGTTCCAGCCCCCGTTTGGCGAGGATTTCGACGGTATGCGCAAAATGTCCGTCGCGGCGTTTGCCGGACAGGATTTCATCGCCGATGATGAGGATGCCGATGGCCATGTCCATCAGTATTGACAGGAATAATGCACCGCTTCCGGCACATGGGAGGGTGACTTGTGTCCCAGGACGAAATACCCTGCGCCGGCCAGCGGCAGTTCCTCGCGATGCAGGAACAAGGTGCGGTCGCCTTGAGTGACGTAGGTGCCGTTGGTGCTTTGATCGATCAGGACGAATTTGGCGTTGCGCAATTCGACGCGGGCATGGTGGCGCGAAGCCATCGGGTCGTTGACCACCAGGTCGTTATCCGTCTCCCGTCCGACGCTTGCGCTGGGTTTGACCCCGCTCAAAATCAGCTCCCGACCGGCGTGTGTCAGCATGATCCCGATGTGGGTGGTGCGCGCCGCCATGCCGGGGAGCATGGTTGGCATCAAGGTCATATCGCTGGAGTTGTGCCAGATCACTTCGCAAATCTGCACCGCCTCGCGTTTTCCCTTGACGGCGGTTTGCCCGAGATGGCGGATGTTGGTGCGGTATTGCGGCGGCAGGCAATCAACGGTGGCGCGGGTGGTGATGATCTGGTCGGCCACCGCCAGTTCGGTCATACGCGCCGCGAGATTTACCGCATCGCCGAATACGTCGCCGGCATCGCGGATAACCTCGCCGTAATGGAGGCCGATACGGATCCGCAACGGCCCGCTTTCTTCGATCAGCGCCTGCTGCATTCCCATCGCCGCCGTTACCGCGCTGCCCGCATCGGGAAAGGCGCAGAGGATTTCGTCGCCGATGGTTTTGATCACCGTGCCGTGTTCGCGCAGTGCAATCCCGCCGAGCAGGCCCAGGCAATGGCCGATTTTACGCAGCGCTTCCTGGTCGCCGAGGGTGTCATAGAGGCGCGTACTGCCGCTGACATCGGCAAAAAGAATCGCGAGAGGAGAAGTGGTTGGAGGCATCGGGCCATTATAACAATCCAGCCGGCAAAATCATCGCGTTGAGCATTCGCGCCGGGGAACCTTTTCCCGTAACATCTATCCATTAGCTTTTGCTTATTGATAAGGATGGGGTCTCCCATGAATTCCTGCTCCCCCCCAGCCGACGAACATTCCGATTACGATGTGATCCACGAAGCTATCGTCGGCGCGTTCGGCCTACCGCCCGGCAAAAACTTCGTCAGTGTGCGCGGCGATCCCAGCTTGCGCGAAACCGTGTCCCTGCGTCCCCGCCAGGAAAGCCGCATCGACCGGCGCGCTGACCAGGTGCTCGCGGCCTGCGAATGGCTGTTGCGCAAAAGCGGCTGTTGCAGCATTTACGTCGGCTTCAACAGCAGCGAAGTGCGCACCGAATCGGTGTTTAATCCCTACCATTACGAAATCCACGACGCCGAGGCCCTGCTCCAGCCCGGCTATCTGGAACGCCATTTCGTCCAGATGCCCTACCAGAAAAAAATGAAAATCATCGGCCAGGTGCGCCGTTCCGTGCAAACCGGCCCGTTGCGCGAATACCTGCCGGAACACTGGCGCACCCTGCTCGACCAGCAGCGCGAGGAATGGCAACCGATGGCGAAACGGGATATCCGCGCCATCATCCAGAGTTTCAACCGGCTGCGCGCCATCGAAGGATATTACCTGCGCAACGCCGCCGTCTCGCTGGCGCAAGGCATCGTCCGCGCCAGCTTCAATTGCGACGGCACCTACATCGTCAATGGCGGCTATTTCCCGCAGTTTGTGGAAGAGAATATTCCCTGAACCAACTATGGGCGGCTGTGCGCCATGTATTTGTGATTGATGCTTGGCAAATAAAAAAGGCCGGGGTTACCCCGGCCTTTTTTCCGAACTGGTTCACTGAATTACAGTTCCTTCTTGAACGTATCGTTGGCGGTGCGCTGGAATGCTGGAATCACAACGTCAGGCTGGTTGGTTCCCTTGGCCGTGGCGCCGGCGGTGGTAAAGACGGCGGTGCCGTCGCCGCTGGCTTTGACGATGATTTCGTAGTCTCCGACGGGGAGGTCGGCGAGGCTGACCGTGTAGTTGCCGTCACCGGCTGTGGCGTCCGGTGCAACTCCATCATCCTTGAGAACCAACCCTGATTTCACCAGCTTGCCATCCGCAGCGCCGTAGATGTCGGCGGTGACGCTGGCGCCTTTCACCGGCAACGGGCCGCTGACTTCGACTACTGCCGTCATCGCACTGGTGTCGTCTTTGGTTCCGCCGAAAACATCCACAATGGCGGCGAGCTTGGACTTCACGGAGATTTCCTGGAAGACGCTGTCCACCGTGGCCTTGCTGGCGGTTACCGTGCTCGTCCATTTGCCGGCCTTGCCCGCATATGCGTTGCCGACGGTATAGGCGGCGGTGCCTTCGCCGGCATTGCTGGTGTAGGTGATCCCGCTCGGCAGCGAAGTGGGGGTGATTTTTGCGCCGCTCGGTGAGGTCAGGGTAAAGCTGATCTTGCCTTCATCCTCGTCGCTCCAGTAAGCCTCGAAGGTTGCGTCGCCGTCGATGCCGCCACTCGCAATCAACGCGACGGCGTCGGCGCTCGCGCCGGCAGCGAGGGTATCGGAAGTCGCGTCGGATACCGGCTCGAAATTGTCGCCTTCAGCGCTGTTAGCGGCCTTGGACGCATTGCGGGTCAGGTCGGCCATTTTGTTGGCTTCCTGAAAGAGTCCCTTGGTGCTCTTGGCCAGATCGTACATCGACTGACGGCTGGGATCGGCGGCGGTGAAGCGGTGGCGGCCCGCCGGGGCGCCCTTGCTGGTTGCCAGCACCACCGGATTTACCGCGACCTTGCTTTCCTGAAGCGATTTGGCGACGTTGAGGCTGATGGTCTGGGTGTCGCTGGTGAACAGGGTCAACATCGGGGTGTCGGCGTCGGTGCGCACTTTCTGGATGGCGCTCAGGGCTTTTTGCACGGTATCCGAAAGGGTCTGGCGGGACTGCGGCAGCCACTGGCTGACCGGGCCGAGATCGGAAAGCCCCTGGCCGTTCCAGTAGGCGACCCGGCCATCTTTCACGCCGACGCCCTGATTGGTGCCGGGATAGAGGCGATAGTAATAACCCAGGCCATTCACCGACTTGACGCCGCCCGGAAAAAGGTTGGGCAACGTCGCTTCGGCCCAGTCGAACAGGCGGTCGCCGTTGACCGTGTCGTCGCTGTTGCTGTCCGCAGTGATTGCGCCAATCGCGGCCTTGACGCTGTTGCGCGCCTCAGCGCTATTCAAGGCCGTCATCGAGACGACCGGGGCATTGCCATAGGGGGAGGTGTAGACGGCGACGCGGTTGCCGTCGCCGGAAGAATTCACTACCTGCTGAGCCGCATTGATTTGCGCATCGAGTTGCAGCTTGTCCACCGTAGTGTCGATCACGATGACGTTGATCGGGCCGCTGGCTCCGCTGGTTGAGCCCATAAATACCGCCTGGAAGGCCGATTCCCAACCGGTGGTGGGTTTCCTGAGATCAGCCGCAGTGGGGGCAGCCATGTTTCTGAATGGCTCGTAGTAGAGTCGTCTTGGATTCGCTCTGACCGGATCGGTTGTCGGGTCGGAAACCAGCAACTCCCAGGCTGACTTGCCGAACGTGCGGAATTGGGCGGTATGTTGTCCCGCCGGATCGGCATAATCGGCGGCGGTGCTCAGGTTGGAGAACTGCCATTGATTACACATTACGGTGTCGCGGGGCGTGTCGCCATCCTGGGGGCGGTAGGGGTCGGTGGAGGTGCTGCCTTCTTCCCGATATTCGTCCTTGAGCCCGAGAATGTAGTGGCCGAATTCGTGAGCCACCACCTTGCCGTGAGACGAGATCACGGTCTGGGTATCGGCGTTTTCATAAGCGCCGGCGAATACCAGAACACGACATTTTTTGCAGTTGTTGATGCCGCTGATATGCGCGTTGGCCCGCCCGTTTATCTGCAAATACTGGATGTCGGTGTTGTCCATGAACTGGCTGTTTTTGTAGACATACACCTTGCCCAGCATCTGTTTGCCTTCGGTCATGGTGTACAGGCTTTGCGAGGCCTGCTTCAGGGCCGCTTCGATGAACGACTTGTCGCGAGTACCCTCCGGCGGGGCGTCGAAGTCCCAGTCAATAGTCATCACCATGTCGATCACGTTGACGTTTCTGGTCGCATCGTAGTTGATTTTGGTGAGAGGATGCTCGGCGGCAAGGGAGGTTTGGGTTCCCAGCGCCAGCAGGACGGCTGCGCCGATTCTGGAAATTTTGCCCGCGTTGCTACGCAGGATTGAACCAAGGTAAATCATTGCGGGTTACTCCCATCAAAAAAGGGTGTAAAGGAATTGGGATAAAAACGTCCCGGATAAAGTCCGCAGCATTCTCCCCGATGCAACAGGGGCGAACAATAGGTCGATGGATGGAAGAGGGATTTCCTTGGGGAAGTCTTGGGGATTTCCCCTATGCTGGGAGCATGTATCCTATGATTCCTCAGTTGGGCGGGTTGGAGTGTGCGGTTTTTGGGGTGCAGGGCAAGGCGCGACGACGAGTAATGGCTATTCCATTGCAAGGAGGAGCACCCGTAAAGGGCATCACCGCCCTTGTAATCCGGCTAAAGCCGGAACAAGGGCGCGACAACGCAGCCATGCGCCCCAAAAACCGTGCAATCCGGCCCGTAGCGTTCTTGCCAAACGGCTGGGCGCCAAATCTGTGACAAAGTCATTTAGTGCCAACACCGTATACATCAAGGCGAGCGGTCAACTGAGGAATATAGGATTATCCCGCCGTCACGGAAAGCCGTCTGCCGATGGCTTTCCATTCCTTGGCTTCGATTTCCAGCGCGGTTTGGGTGAGGGTGTTGTGGGCCAGCCAGGCTTTGTCGAGTTTGAGTTGATACCCGCCGTTGTCGGCGCACAGCGACATTTCCTGGGGGAGTTCGAGTTCGGTGCGGCTGCGGCAGAATTGCACCGCCAGGCGCAGGGCGAGGATCATCGGCCAATCCTCGAATGCGGTTGCGTAACCGGCCATCACCTTGTTCAACGAGCCGCGCTGGGCCAGCGAGAGCATCGCCAGTTGCGCCTGTTCCTTCTTGGAAAACCCCGGCATGTCGGCGTTGTCGAGGATGTAGGCGGTGTGTTTGTGATACCCGGCATGGGAGATGGTCAGGCCGATTTCGTGGAGTTTGGCGGCCCAGGCGAGCATTTGCGGGGCGGTTTCCATGTCCAGCGCGAGGGTTAAAGCGAGTTGACGAAGCAATTCCACCGCCAGCATCTCCACCCGTCCGGCCTGCACCGGATCGACCCGATAACGGCGCATGAACTGGCGCACCGTGGTTTCGCGCATGTCGTGGCGATGGAAACGCCCGATCATGTCGTACAAAACGCCTTCGCGCAGCGCTGTGTCGGCTACCGTCATTTCCTCAATGCCCAGTTCGGCAAAGGCCGCCGCCATGATGGCGAAACCGCCGGGCAACACCGGGATACGTTCGGCGCGCAGACCGGCCAGATCCAGGCGGTTGCAATCACCGGCCTTGAGCAGCGCGGCGCGGAGTTTTTCCAGTCCGCTGCGGGTGATGCCGCTCTCGGTGTATCCGTTGGCTTCGAGAATTTCCGCAAGCGCCTTGGCGGAGCCGGAGGAGCCGACGGCCTGTCGCCAGTGTCCGGCGCAAAACCCGCTGCTGATCAACTGGATTTCGCTACGCGCCGCGAGTTCGGCGCGCAATAACGCGTTATTGGTGACTTTGCCATTCGGGAAAAACCGCCGGCTATAACTCACGCAGCCCATGTACAGGCTTTCCATGAGTTGTGGTTTGTGGCCGGTGCCGATGATGAATTCTGTGGAGCCGCCGCCGATGTCGATGACCAGGCGTTTGCCGCGCGAAGCCGGGAGTCCGTGTGAGACCCCCAGATAAATCAGGCGCGCTTCTTCACGACCGGCGATGATTTCGATGGGAAAACCCAGCGCGGCTTCGGCTTCGCGAATGAATAGGGCGGAGTTTTTCGCCACCCGGAAGGTGTTGGTGGCGACCACCCGCACCGCGTCGCGGGGCAGGCCGCGCAGGCGTTCGCCGAAGCGTTTCAGACAGGCCAGAGCGCGCCCACGGGTTTCCTCGTCGAGCACCTTGTCATCGGAGAGTCCCGCCGCGAGACGGACTGTTTCTTTCAGGGAATCCAGCGGGTAAAGCTGATCTTCCTCTACCCGCGCTACTTGCAACCGGAAGCTGTTCGATCCCAGATCGACAGCGGCTACGGTGGAATATGCCTTCATTCGTCCCCTTGGACGTGACGTTCCATTTCCTCGGGCGAGACATGCCGAACGTCTTTGCCCTTGACCATGTAGATCACGTATTCAGCGATATTTTTGGCATGATCGCCGATGCGTTCAACCGCCTTGGCGACGAACATGACATCGAGCGATTGGGAAATGGTGCGCGGGTCTTCCATCATGAAAGTGATGAGCTGACGGAACACGGCCTTGAATTCCTCGTTCACCTTGTCGTCGGCGCGCCCGACTTCCAGCGCGGTGTTGACATCGAGACGGGCGAAAGCGTCGAGCGCCTTGCGCAGCATTTCCAGCACCAGTTCGCTCATGATCTCGATTTCGCGAAAACGCGGGCGGGACATGCCGGAACCGTAAATGCGTTTGGAGAGGCGGGCGATTTTGCCGGCCTTGTCGCCGATGCGCTCCAGGTCGGAAATCGTTTTGATGACCGCCATGATCATCCGCAAATCGCTGGCGGTGGGCTGGCGGCGCGCGATGATGTGGGTGCATTGTTCGTCGATGGTGACATCCAGCGCATTGACGCGGTGGTCGTCGGCGATAACCTGATTGGCGATTTCCTCGTCGCCATGCACCAGCGCCTCGACCGACCGTACGATTTGTTCTTCCACCAGCCCGCCCATTTGCAGGACGAGAGAACGCACCGACTCCAGCTCGGTATCGAATTGCTTGTATGTGTGTTCACCTGCCATGATCGTTCCTCCCGCGTACTGATTTCCGAAACCGCATATTGTCGTGATTGATTGTTACGGTTATATGACTTAAAGGCAGTGTTTAGTGCTTAATGTTGAGTGCTTAATTTGAAGTCGCCGCGCTTGGCGCGGCATATTTCAATCATGCGCGTAGCGCATTCCACCATTAAAAATTAAGCATTCAACATTTAACCTTGCCTTACTTCGCTGTCAGTGTTTTCACCCCATCCGCTGCGCCGAGCAGCAGCACATCCGCCGCCCGCGCCGCAAACAGGCCGTTGGTGACGACGCCGACGATGGCGTTGATGCGCGCTTCGAGTTCCACCGGATTGATGATCTGCAAGCCGTGTACGTCGAGAATCACGTTACCGTTATCGGTGGTAAAACCCTGGCGAAGCACCGGCTGACCGCCCAGCGCGCTCAACTGGCGGGCTACGTAGCTGCGCGCCATGGGAATGACTTCTACCGGCAGCGGAAATTTGCCGAGCATCCCCACCAGCTTGGTCGCATCGCAGATGCACACGAATTTTTTGCTACAAGCCGCGACGATTTTTTCGCGCGTCAAAGCGCCGCCGCCGCCCTTGATCATGTGCATGTGTTCGGTGATTTCGTCCGCGCCATCCACGTAAACCGCCAATTCGCCAACGCTGTTGAGATCCAGCACTTCGATGCCATGTTTTTTCAGGCGTTGGGCGGTCGCTTCCGAACTTGCCACTGCGCCGTCGATCTTGTGTTTGATTTTCGCCAGTTCGTCGATGAAAAAGTTGGCGGTAGAGCCGGTGCCTACCCCGATGATGCCTGCCGGAACGTGGTCGATGGCGGCGCGCGCGGTTGCCTGTTTCAGTTCGTCTTGAGTCATGTCCTTACCCCGATGAAGTTTGTGGATTATGAATTTTTGAAAGATGGATTATTGCAGGATTCGGTGCTTTCAGGAATGCCGCGCCGGGGGCGGGTCTTGGGAAAATAATCTTCCGGTCGCATCGGGCGCGCCGGGATGATGGCAAAATGCGGGTTTGGCCGGACTGTACAGGCGCTATAGTGCAGGTGCGCCCTGCGGGGCTTAAGACAAGGATAAAACATGGCGGTAATCGCGGTTTTCAATCAAAAGGGCGGGGTCGGGAAAACCACGACCTGTCTCAACGTGGCCGGTGCGCTGGCGCTGCTCGATCAACGTCCGCTGGCGATTGATCTTGACCCACAGGCCCATCTGACACTGGCTTGCGGCGCGGCGACCAACGACAGCAATGCCACCATTGCCGCGTTTTATCGCGAGGAGAAGTCGCTGATTGAGCTGGTGCGCGACGCAGGCGAGGGGGTGCGGCTGATTCCCGGCCATCTCGAATTGTCCAAAATCGACGCTCTGCACGGGCGCAGCACCAAGGCCGCAACGCGCCTCAAGCAGGGGCTGAACGACGGCCTGGCATGGGACGATCAGCCGATACTCATCGATTGCTGCCCGGCGCTGGGCGTGTTGTCGTTGAATGCGCTGCTCGCTGCCGACGGTGTGTTGATACCGGTTTCCGCCGATTTTTTGTCCATGCAGGGGGTGCATCGGGTGGATGCGGCGTTGCGGGTGCTGGAAAAATCCCTGGGCCGCACCATTCAGAAACGTATTGTGGTGACGCGCTTCGACGGACGCCGCAAGGTGGCCGGGGAATCCTTGGCGGAATTACGCAGCCGTTATGGGGATATGGTTTGTGAAACCACGATTTCCGAGGCGGTAGGGCTGACCGAAAGCCCGGCGTACGGCAAGAATATTTTTGAATTTGCACCGAACAGCCAGGGGGCGGCGGATTACAACGCGCTGACCCTGGAATTGATCAGCAAGGGATTCTTCCAATAAAACTTAATTCCGCTCTTCAGCAGAACAGCTTCAGCATCACCAACCCGGAAACCCCGAGCAGGAAGGCGATGCCCAGGAATATCAACAAGTAGCCTTTTTTGGTGGGGATGCCGTGTTTCTTGTTGTCGAAGTAGGTAAAACCTTCGCCCATCGCGGTTAACGCCCCGAAAATGAAAATCACGAAGACGTTGAACATCAGGTAGGCTTCCAGATCACCCACCTTGCCGCAACTCATGCGGGCCATTTCGAAGTTGGTCAGCATCACCATCCCGGTGGCGATGATGGCCAGCAACCCCAACCCGATTCCGGTCAGAATCCAGAATTCCCGGCTGGCGAGCATTGCCCATATTTCGTTGACTGATTCGTCGAAGCCTTTTTTTCTCATGATCCTCTCCTGTCGAAGCGTCGGTACTGGATTGCCTCTGCGATATGAGGCGGGGCTATTTCCCGATGTCCTGCTAAATCGGCAATTGTCCGTGCAACTTTAAGTATGCGGTGATATGCCCGTGCTGACAAATCGAGGCGCGCCAGCGCCTGTTTCAGCAAGACCAGCCCTTCCGCGCTGGGCTCGCAAAAGGTTTCAATTTCGCGGCCTTCGAGCGCCGTGTTGGGCTTGCCCTGGCGCGCCAGTTGCACCGCATAGGCCGTTTCCACTCGAGCGCGGATGACGGCGCTTGATTCGCCGTCGCCCCGGTTGGTAAGTTCCGTTTCGCGCAGCGCCGCCACCTCGATCTGCAAATCAATGCGATCCAGCAGCGGGCCGGAAATCCGCCCCCGGTAACGGGCCACAGTGTCCGGGGTGCAGTGGCAACGTCCGCCGGGATGGCCCAGATAGCCGCAGGGGCAGGGATTCATCGCGGCGATCAACTGGAATTTGGCGGGGAAATCGGCCTGGCGGGCCGCCCGTGAAATGGTGATGCGCCCCGATTCCAGGGGTTCACGCAGCACTTCCAGTACTTTGCGGTCGAATTCCGGCAATTCATCGAGAAACAAAACCCCGTAATGCGCCAACGAAATCTCGCCGGGACGCGGATTTCCGCCGCCGCCAACCAGCGCGACCGCTGAAGAAGTATGGTGGGGCGACCGGAAACGCCGCTTTTTCCAGTCTTCCAGGCGAAAGCCGTTGTTCCCCAGAGATTGCAGGGCTGCCGCTTCAAGCGCCTGTTCCTCGGTCATGGCGGGCAGGATGCCGGGCAGGCGGGTGGCCAGCATGGTTTTGCCGGCCCCCGGCGGGCCGGACATCAGCAAGCTGTGGCCGCCCGCAGCGGCGATTTCCAGCGCCCGCTTGGCGTGGCTCTGGCCTTTTACGTCGCAAAAGTCGGGGTAGTCGGCGCGGCTTTCCGCGATCACCCCGGTGCGCCGCGCCAGCGGCTCCTGCCCCGCCAGATGGGCGCATACGGCAAGCAGGGAATCCGCCGGATAAATTCGTGCATCACTCACCAGCGCCGCTTCATCGCCGTTGTCCGTGGGCAGAACGAAGGCGCGTCCGTCGCGGCAGGCCTTGAAAGTCATCGCCAGCGCGCCGCGTATCGGGCGTAACTCGCCGGTCAGGGCGAGTTCGCCGGCAAACTCAAAATCCTTTACCCGCTCCACAGGGATTTGCCCGGAGGCGGCGAGTATCCCGAGCGCGATGGGTAAATCGAAACGCCCGCTTTCCTTGGGCAAATCGGCGGGGGCCAGGTTCACGGTAATGCGTCGCGCCGGAAACTCGTAGCGGGAATTAAGTATTGCGGAACGAACCCGGTCTTTACTTTCCTTGACCTCGGTTTCCGGTAGCCCGACGATGGTGAAGCTCGGCAGCCCATTGGAGAGATGGGTTTCGACCGAGACCGGAGGGGCTTCCATCCCGGCTAGGGCGCGGCTGTGGAGTACCGCGAGAGACATGGCTAGCCCGGATATTTCATGAATTCGCGTGATGATCGCGCAGGATTTTGTTTCATAGGCGAATTTTGCGAAGGAG
>CAYVIN010000058.1:0-26199 GCA_964451375.1 uncultured Sulfuricella sp. | reverse complement strand
GGAATTTCTCCCGTTGATCGGCGTCCGCTCAGGCAACTGCCGGATTTAGGATAATTTGCGAAGACTTGACTGGTAAGAGACTAAAAACCTCAGTTGAACGGGTTGGAGTGTGCGGTTTTTTGGGCGCAGGGCATACCCAAAGGGCACAAGAGGCGCGACGACGAGTAATGGCTATTCCATTGCGAGAAGGAGAAACGCAGCCATGCGCCCAAAAAACCGTGCAATCCGGCCCGTAGCGCTGTAACCAAATAGGTGATCGTGAAATTCACGACAAAATACTTTATAACCAATATCGTATGCTTCATGGCGAGCGGTCAACTGAGGTTTTTAGGATTATCCTTTGGTATTTTTCCCAATTCACGGAATCGCGACAATTTCCCCTTGGGGCAATTGTCTATTTTTCCCCGATTGTTATCATTCCCCCAGTGCAGGACAATAAGCCGTTCCCGGCCCGCGCCGGGTTGCCAAATGTAAACCGGTATTTCCCATGAATTCTCTTCTTCGTCTGAGCGCCGCCCTGCTGGCCTGCCTGCTGTGGGTCGGCAACGCCGGCGCCGATGCAGAAAGCGCCCGTATCCTCCACATCAATTCCTACCATCGCGGCTATTCCTGGAGCGATGCGATTGAGCAGGGTTTGCGCGACAAGCTCGCGGCCTCCGGGAAAAAATTCGATATTTCAGTTGAATATCTGGATAGCCGACGTTTCGCCTACGGCGCGCAAATCAAGCCGCTCGCCGCCGCAATGGCCATCAAGTACCGCAGTTACCGCCCTGACGTAGTGGTGGTGTCCGACAACGCCGCTTTCGATTTCGCCGTGTCGCACCGCGAAAAGCTGTTTCCGCAGCAGCCCATCGTATTTTGCGGCTACAACAATTTCCGCCCAGAGGTGCTCAAGGGGCTATCCAACATCACCGGCGTCAATGAGGAAATCAGCATCGCCGACACCGTGGCGATGGCGCTGAAAATCCATCCCGCAACCACCACCCTGGCCTTTATCACCTCCACCGGCGAAGCCAGCAGCAAACGCATCAGCGATATCGCCGAAACCACGGTTTTTCCCAAACTGAGGGAGCGTTTCAAGGTCGTCGAACTGAAGGATCAATCCCTCACCGAAGTGCGCCGCCGACTCGCCGAACTGCCGCGCACCAGCCTGGTGTTCCTGAGCGGCCAAATCGCCGACCAGGGCAACGGGCGGGCCCTGACGCCGGCGGAAAACGGCGCGATGGTGTCCGGCGTCAGCCCGTTTCCGGTGTACACCTTTTGGGATTTTCATCTCGAAACCGGGGTGCTGGGCGGGCACATCCTGACCGGCGGAGAACAGGGCAAAGCGGCGGCGGAACTGGTGTTGTCCATCCTCGCCGGCGCTTCCGCCGACACTTTGCCGGTCGTGATGACCTCCCCGGCGCGCGACGTTTTCGACTACCCGGTGATGAAACGTTTCGGCGTTGCCCCCGACATGCTGCCGCCCGACGCCACCCTCATCAACCGCCCCGTCACCCTGTGGGACACCCATCGCCGCGAGATTATCGCCACCCTGATTCTGGTGGCGCTGCAAAGCGCGCTGATTATCGCCCTGCTGCGCGCCGTGCGGCAACGCCGCCAAGCGCTCGCCGCACTGGAAACCGAACAAACCCAGCTTGAGCAAAAAGTCGAGGAGCGCACCCGTGCTCTCCACATCAGCGAAGAAAACCTGAAACGCCTCAACGAAACCCTGGATCATCGCGTCCAGGAAGAAGTGGCGAAAAACATGGAACAGGAACGCCTGCTCATCCATCAATCGCGCCTCGCCGCGATGGGTGAAATGATCGGCAACATCGCCCACCAGTGGCGTCAGCCGCTGAATGCGCTGGCCCTGCTGCTCGCCAACATCGAAGACGACCACCAGGCCAACGAACTGGATGGCGTGGCGCTGGCGGCGCATTTGCAACGGGGGCGCCAATACATCGACAAGATGTCCACCACCATTGACGACTTCCGCAATTTTTTCAATCCCAACAAGGCCAAGGTGCGCTTCAGCCTGGATCGCGCCGCGATGGAAACTCTCAACCTGGTCAGCCAAAGCCTCGAAAAAGCCGGCATCGCAGTGCGCCTGGAAAGTGACCCGGCGGCCCATGCCGACGGCTTCCCCAACGAATTTTCGCAAGTCCTGCTGAACCTCATGAACAACGCCAAAGACGCCATCCAGCAAAACAACGGCGGCGCAGGAACCATCCACATCGCTATCGGCCACGATACCCATAACACCTGGGTAAAAATCAGCGACGACGGCGGCGGCATCCCCGCTGCCGTCCTGCCAAGAATCTTCGACCCGTATTTCACCACCAAGGAAAAAGGCACCGGGGTCGGGCTGTACATGTCGCGCATGATCATGGAACACATGGGCGGCGCAATCAGCGTGGAAAATACCGGCAACGGCGCGGAATTCACGCTGCGGCTGGCGCTGGCGCAAACGGTCGGCGAAGCGCCGAAATAACGCCGCGCCGGTAGCAACGAAGATAAAACGTTACGAATAAACGCCAAACCCGCGTCCTTTCGCACTTGATGGGAGAAGGCTGGGATGAGGCTGGCGGTGGCGGCAGAACAGACGCTGTCTGGTACTTCACCTTTTCACCCTCACCCTAGCCCTCTCCCGTCAAGGGAGAGGGAATTGATTCGCGGCGAAAATGAAGGGTGGCTGCACGGCTCAACGGGTGCGGCGGATGCCGTAACGCAACCAGACATACCGGAACGAACAAAGGTCGAATCAGGCGCGAACGCCCAACTTGCGTCCCTTCTCCCTTGACGGGAGAAGGACAGGATGAGGGTGATGGTGGCGACAGGACAGACGCAGCCCCCTCTGGAAACCCGCACCCCTCCTTGCTCTCAGGCAATGTCTCCGTCCCTTGGGCGTCATGGTGAGAGTAACCACTAACCCTTGGCGGTTCGCCGCAACGTCTTCTCCCCCTCCACCACCAGGAATACCGCCAGCCCGGCCAGCGTTACGCGCAGCCAGTCTGCGCCGCTCAGCGGGACGCTGCCGAAAATCCGGTTCATCCACGGCAGGTAGGTGAAGGCCAGTTGCAGGGCGATCATCGCCGCTGCGCCGCCCCATATCCAGGGGTTGGAAAACAGCCCGATGCGCCACGGCGTATCGCTCACTGAGCGGCAGTTGAACAGGTAGAACAATTCGCCCATTACGAAGCTGTTGACTGCGACGGTGCGGGCGGTTTCGATGTTTGCGCCGCTCTCCAGCGACCAGCGGAACAGCAGGAATGCGCCCAGCGCCAGCAAGCCGCTCGCCAGGGTGACACGTTGCACCAGCAGCGGGGTGAGGATGGGTGCGTCGGGATGGCGCGGCGGGCCGCGCATGATTTCGCCTCGTATCGGTTCAAAGGCCAGCGTGAGGCCCAGCACCCCGGCGGCGGTCATGTTGATCCACAGGATTTGCAGCGGGGTGATGGGCAGCGCCAGGCCGAACAGGATGGCGGCGACGATCACCAGGCCTTCGCCGAAATTGGCGGGGAGCGTCCACAGGATGTATTTCACCAGGTTGTCGAAAACGCCGCGCCCTTCTTCGATGGCTGCTTCGATGGTGGCGAAGTTGTCGTCGGTGAGCAGCATCGCGGATGCTTCGCGGGCCACCGCCGTGCCGCTGCGCCCCATGGCGATGCCGATGTCGGCCTGTTTCAGGGCGGGCGCGTCGTTGACCCCGTCGCCGGTCATCGCGACGATTTCCCCTTCGGCTTGCAGGGCGCGCACCAGGCGCAGCTTTTGTTCCGGTTCGACGCGGGCGAATACGCTGGTGTTGCGCACCGCTTTCGCCAGTTGTTCGTCGTCCAGCGCGGCGATGTCCGCGCCGCACAGGGGCGGCGCGTCGGACTCGGCGCTGATGCCGAGACGCCGGGCAATCGCGGCGGCGGTGACGGCGTGGTCGCCGGTGATCATTTTGACTTCAATGCCCGCCGCCCGGCAGGCGCGCACGGCTTGTATCGCTTCGGCGCGGGGCGGGTCGAGCATCCCCTGCAAACCGGCGAACACCCAGTCTTCGGCCAGCGCGGCGCGTCCGCCTTGCGGCGCGCCTTTGGCGAACGCCAGGACGCGCAGGCCGCGCGCCGCCATGTCGAGCACCCGCGCTTCAATCGCGGCGCGTTCCAGCGGCACGGCGTTGCCGTCGCTGTCGAGCATCGTCCGGCACCGCTCCAAGACCCTTTCCGGCGCGCCTTTGGCGAAGATCACCCGTTCGTTGTAGGGCATGTCGTGGGCGGTCAGCATGATCTGGTAACGCGCGTCGAAAGGAATCGCGTCCTTGCGCGGGAAGGCCGTCTGGAGCCGCGCCGGGGCCAATCCGCCTTTTTCCGCCGCGATCAGCAGCGCGCCTTCGGTGGGGTCGCCGGTGATTTCGCGTTGCCCCTCGCCCTCGCGCAATGCGGCGTCATTGCACAACACCCCGGCCATCAGACAGCCCAGCAATGCGCCGCGCGGCGTGACGATTTCGCCATCGCGCAGGATTTCCCCTTCCAGCGCATAGCCGCTGCCGGTGACGCCGAAGGTTTCCCCGCCGGCGTAGATTTCCTGCACGGTCATGCGGTTTTCGGTGAGGGTGCCGGTTTTGTCGGAACAGATCACCGTCGCGCCGCCCAGGGTTTCCACCGCCGGCAGGCGGCGGATGATGGCGCGTCGTTTGGCCATGCGCGATACGCCTATCGCCAGGGTGACGGTAATCGCCGCCGGCAGGCCTTCGGGTATCGCGCCCACGGCGAGCGCCACCGCCGCCATAAACATATCCACAGCGCGTTCGCCGCGCGCCAATCCGATGGCAAAGGTCGCTGCCGCGACGCCGAGGATCACGTATAACATCACCGCGCTGAACCGTTCGATCTTGCGGGTGAGCGGCGTCTCAAGCTCGGCAGCGCCGGCGATCAGGCGGGAAATCCGCCCGGTTTCGGAACGGTCGCCGGTCGCCACCACCACCCCCGCGCCCTGCCCGGCGCTAATCAACGCGCCCGAATAAACCATGTTGCACCGCTCCGCCAGGACGGTCTCCTCGCCCAGCGGCGCGGTGTTTTTACTCACCGGCAGGGATTCGCCGGTCAACATCGATTCGTCGGCGCACAACTCGCGCGCCAGGGTCAGACGTAAATCGGCGGGAACCCGGTCGCCGCCGCTCAGCAACACCAGGTCGCCGGGCACCAGTTCGGCGGCGGGCAGAGTGTGTTTCACGCCATCCCGGATCACGGTGGCGTAAAACGGCGTCAACCGGGCCAGCGCCGCAATCGCGCCTTCCGCGCGGGCTTCCTGGAGATAACCGATCACCGCATTGATCAGCGTCACCCCGAAAATCACCCCGGCGTCCACCCATTCGCCAAGCAACGCAGCAATCAGCGCCGAGGCCAGCAGGATATACACCAGCGGCGCAGCAAATTGCGCCAGGAAACGCCGCCACGCCGGTTTGCCGCGCGGCGGCGTAAGCTGATTGGGGCCAAAATGCTCGCGCCGCCGCGCCACCTTGGCCGCCACCAGACCGCTGGTCGCGTCGCTTTTGAGGCGCACCAGCGTCTCCTCGACGGAGCGGGCGTGCCAGGGTTTTTTAGGGAGCTTGGTCATGTTCAATTCTTTCCAACAACTTGCGCACCGGCGCAGGCAAAGCCGCATCCTGCGCCTCCGACAGCGCCAGCCACAGCGTCGCACCTTGCTGCGCCTGGGGCCGGCGGATGGAACCGTAGCCCAGCAAGGGGCGGATTTCCAGGCGGAAATGGGTGAAGGTGTGACGAAAAACCGGGAGCGCCAAAAATTCCCTTGCCTCAAAACCGAAACGACTCAGCGCGGCGTATTCCGGGGCCTCGTCCGGGGCAATTTCCGGGAGGCTCCACAAACTTCCCCAGATGCCGGTGGGCGGACGTTTTTCCAGCAGGATTTCGCCATCGTTGATCAGCAGCAACATCACCGTGCTTTTTTCCGGCAACGGCGCTCGCGCCCGGCGCGCCGGGAACTCCGCCTGGCGTCCGCTGTTTTGCGCCACACAAATTTCCGCCAGCGGGCAATCCCCGCAACGCGGCTTGCTGCGGCTACACAAACTCGCCCCCAAATCCATCAGCCCCTGCGTATAACTTTCGATGGCGGTTGGAGGCAACAGGTTTTCCGCGAGTTCCCAGAGAGTATTCTCCACCGCCTTGGCACCGGGAAAACCCGCGATGCCGTAACAGCGCGTCAACACCCGTTTGACGTTGCCGTCGAGTATCGCGCGGCGCTGCCCGAACGCAAACACTGCCAGCGCAGCCGCAGTCGAGCGCCCCACCCCCGGCAAATCCAGCAGCGCCGCAAAATCCGCCGGAAAACCCCCGCCGTGGCGCGCCGCCACCTGCTGCGCCGCACGATGCAGATTGCGCGCCCGCGAGTAATACCCCAGCCCGCTCCACAGCGCCAGCACGTCATCCTCGGGCGCAGCAGCCAGTGCGCCGACATCGGGAAAGCGCGCCAGAAACCGCGCGTAATAAGGAATCACCGTCGCCACCTGGGTTTGCTGCAACATGATTTCCGACAACCACACCCGATACGGATCGCGGCTCTGCTGCCAGGGAAGATCGTGACGCCCGCAGCGAGCCTGCCAGGCAATGAGTAGGGTGGAAAACGAGGAGGGCATGGGGTTTCGGATCAGGTCGCAAACCCGGAATTTTACGCGCTTGTTTCGCCAGGCTGTCGCACACTGCCCATTTTCATGGCTCCGCCGGGGTTAAGCCAGACCGGCCTCTGCTTTTGCGGCTTCCGAAGCGCGTACATTCACGCCGGGAACCAAGTCGCCAACCCGGTTTTGGAAAGACTGTATCCGCTCCCAGCAAAAAAAAACCGGTAACGTGATCCACTTCCTTGGATGACGAAAAATGCCGAGAAACCCATCTTGAAGTTGCGCAATGATTCGTCATAATGCGCCTTTCGTCTGGCACAGACATAACAACTTACCGGGAGATTCCATGCGCTTGTTTTCGTTTATGTCACGTGTCATTTCGTATGGGCTTTATGCGCTGCTGTCATTCTCGTCGGCGCCGGTTCACGCGGTTTCAGCGCCGAACCAGCCCGATTCCGCGCAGGCCGAGTGTCTTTTCAGGTGGGCCGAGGATCAATACCCGGCGCATCTTCGTCCCTCAAGTCCTGCGACGCAAACGTCCGGCGGCTACATTTTTCGCCACTACACCGCTTCAAACGTCTATCTGGGTATTTCAAAGAGCGACAGCCAACTGTATTTTTACGCGCCAAACAAGTCCGGCAGCGGTACGTTGCAAAATCTTGGCGTGGCCGCTGAATGGATAGAACGCGCCGGTTGCACCAACCCCTATTCGGTGGTGAAGACGCAGTGGGACGATGTCGGCGCAGCGCCTCTGTGCGACCCCAAAGACCCCGAGCAGACCTGCCTGGAGACGCATCCCAAGGCTATCCGCATCGACGACGAATTGCGTTTTGCCTTCGCACGCACCAGCTTCGACTCGACCACCCGCACCTTTACCGCAGAGCTCAAACCCGGCGCCACGCTTGACCCCCGCTTTGAGGTCGGCGCTTTCCTCTATCGCGGCAGAAAAGACCGCACCCCCATGCTGCATCGCATCGACAGCCTCCAACAAAACGGCCAGATGATCACCATGACGATGTCGCGGGCGCGCACCAAGGACGTGTTCCCGCGTGGCCGCATCCGCGCCCGTTTGCCGCTCTCCGATGGCGCTGCGGCCAGCCGGGCTTTAGGGGCGTCGCCGAGGCTGACCTCGGTCGGCATCGGCCCCAAGGACTGTTCCGGCCTGGTCTTCCAGAAGGCGATCATCGCTCCGGGCGCCTCCGGTAACGTCGAACTGGATCTCTCCGAATGCCGCTTCCGTCTGACGGCCTGGGTAGACACCGTGCTGGTCTGGGATACCGGCGTCCTCAACGTCGATCAGTTGGAGGTTACGGTAGGCGGCTCCATCGATGCGGCGCTGCATTCCAAACTGACGCTCGATCTTAGCGGCGGATACGGTGAATCGAAACGCATCTGGGAAGGCCCCGAGATACCCTTCACCATCGCGGGCATCGTCGTGACCATCAACCCTTCCGTTTATGCGGGGTACGACCTTTCCGCCAAGGCCAAGCTGGAGAGCCTCCAGGGTTTCGATCTGTACGACAGCGTAGAGGTGGGCTTTGGCTATAGCGACGTAAAAAACTGGTATTCCATCGACAAGCGTGAGAGCTCCTTCTCGAAATACGGGCCGACCGTCTCGTTCGACGGCAACGTCACCGCCAAGGCCTGGGTAGAGCCGCGCCTCGATCTGAAAGCCTTCGGTTTCGTCGGCGGCTCCATTTCGTTGCAGGGCTTTGCGGAAGCCAAGATGACCAGCACCGCCACCACCTCCGGCGGCAATTTTTCGGGTACCTTGTGTACTTCGCTCGATTTGGGGCTGACGCCCAGAGTTGGCGCCGTTGCTGAGCTATTGGGTGTGCAACTGTTCTCCGAGGACGTGGCGCTCAAAACCTTCCGCACCCACATCGTCAAGAACCAGTGTTCTGCCTACACCGGACCGGCGCCATCGGATTGCGACCTCAGTTCGAGCTGTTGCAACGACGGACAGTGCGCGCCGGCAAGCGATCCGACCCTGGAAGTGAAGTGCGAGAAAGGGGGCAAACTCACCTCCGGCAAATACAGGTATTCGTGTGAAACGAAATATCCCAAGAACTACTGCGAGGCAGGCAATCCCCTCACCGAAGCCGTTTGTGACGACAAAAACATCCTGACGGTGGATAGCTGCGTGAACAACCGTTGCGTGAACGAGCTGAGAAGCGGCGATGTAGCCATGTCAACGCCGACAAGCAGCGCCTCCATCACGACTCAAACGCCTTTGTGCAATGCGCCGGAATGCTGTTTCAGCAACTCGGACTGCGCCGACGGCAATCTGGTCACGGATAACGTGTGCCAGAAACCGACCGCCCTTGCACTGCCCGGCGTCAAGGGAACTTGCGGCCTCGCCACCAAAAGCAAGCTGTTTTAACCGGTATTCCTTCGCCCGTTTGATGAGGGCGGGGAATTCGCGTTGTCCGGGCGGATAACATATTTCCGCTTCCGGCCAAATTGCCTCCCCCTTTGGAAAAGGAGGGGCGCATAGATTGGCCGGATGGGGGAGCCGGCAGGCCAACGAGACGCCGGCGCTCCCGACCAGGGCTGTCCAGCATAATTAATTTGGCGGCATTGCCCGCGAAGCCCTTCATCCTAAGCCGGCGAATGTCGGATCAACGGAAAAAAATCATGGAAACCTATTCGGGATTGGAAGTGCTGGCGGGGTGCTGGCTGGCTTATTTTGCGCTGCATTCGTGGCTGGCTTCGCTGACCATGAAACATTGGGTGGGGGGACGCTGGCCGGCTTTCATGCCCGCCTATCGTCTGACTTTCAACGGGTTGGCGGTGCTGTTGTTGCTGCCTGTTCTGGTGCTTACCTACAGTCTGCCCGCGCTCTGGTTGTGGCGCTGGGAGGGTTTTGCGGCGTGGTTGAGCAATGCGTTGAGCCTGCTTGCGCTGGCGGGAGTAGTTTATTCCTCGCGCGGGTATGACATGCTGGAATTTCTGGGTTTGCGCCAGTGGCGCGGCAGGGTGACAGCTGCCGAGGATCAGGAGGGCTTCCGTATTTCGGGGTTTCACCGCTATGTGCGTCACCCCTGGTATTTCTTCGCGCTGGTGTTGATCTGGGCGCGTGACATGAATACCGCCACGCTATTGTCGAGTGTGTTGCTCACCGGCTATTTCATCGTCGGCTCGAAACTGGAGGAGCGCAAGTTACTGGTCATGCACGGTGAAGCGTATCGCCGCTACATGGCGCGGGTCGCCGGGCTGCTGCCCTGGCCGGGAAAAATCCTCAGCCCGGAGGAGGCGCAGGTCTTGCTGAAAGGGCCGTCCCAATAGACCAGGGGCAAATGCCCACCCCTGACATATTGTCAGACTAGATAGCAAGGATATTGTCAGGAACCTGTTCAAAATATTGGGGAAATTTTAAATTGATGCTATTATCGGCGCCGTTGATGGTGTGCCGTAGCGTAAGGTTCGTGTTCACCTGACCAGGGCTTACCCGTGCGAAAGCCGGGGACGCAAAGTCCCGATCTACAGAGTCCTCCTCCATGATTGCGGGATTGCCAGGCGTAAAGGTGGTGTTTTGCCCAGCCCTGCATACCCGATCCGAATACCCCTGTCACCAGGGGCCGCACGACATCAATACCGAGGTGTAGTTACATAACAATCTGCTCGAAAGTGGAGGGTAACGAATGAAAATAAACATGCCAGTCACCCAGCGGGAAATCGCCTTTCCCAAGGGAAAATACATAGTCTCCAAAACCGATCTCAAGGGGATCATCACTTACGCCAACGAGGCGTTCGTCGAGTTGAGCGGTTTTACCCGTGACGAACTGATGGGCAAGAACCACAACATGGTTCGTCATCCCGACATGCCGCCCCAGGCTTTCCAGTGGTTGTGGGACACCGTCAAGGAAAACCGCCCGTGGACGGGCATTGTCAAAAATCGCGCGAAAAACGGCGACCATTACTGGGTGCGGGCATTTGTGGTGCCGGTGCGCAAGAACGACCAGACCATCGGGTATATGTCGGTGCGCACCGAACCTTCCCGCGAGGAAGTCCGCCAGGCCGAGGAACTCTACAAGAAACTCAACGACACCAAGGCCAAGATCAACGCCAAAGGCTCCTTCCTTCAGAATCTCAGCATCAAGGCCCGGCTGGTCGGCATCATGGCCGCGATGGCGCTGATGATTCTGGGGGGGGCTGTGGTTGGGGTGGGCGGCATCTCGCTGACCTCGGATTCGCTGGAGGATGCTTATAACTCGCATCTCAAACCGTCCCTGCAAATCGCCAAAATGGTCGAATTGATGGGCGACAATCGCTCGCAGATGTTGCTGGGGCTTCAGCATGACCCGACCAGCCCCTTCGTCAAGATGCACGACCATGCGCTGGACAGACACATCGAGGCGAGCACAAAAAACCGCGAGATGATGGAGCAGGTGCGCGGCGAATACCTCAAGCGCAACCTCAACCCCCAGGAAAAGGCCCTGTCCGATGCGTTTTTCGCGGCTCGTGACCGTTATTCGCAGGAAGGCACCAGCAAAGTCCGCGAATTGCTCAAGGCCGGAGAATTCCATCAGGCCAACGAGTTGATCCTTGCCAAGATGAATCCGCTTTACAAGGAAGTTCAGGAACGCGGAGCGGAATTGCAGAAATATATGCTGGAATCGGGTGAGCAGGATTATCTGGCGGCTCGCAATCGTTTTGAGTTGATCCGCAATTTTGGGGTTGGCGGGACATTGTTCAGCATGTTGATGATATTCATCGGCGGGATATTCCTGGTGCGCGCCATTGTCCGTCCGATGCACCAGGCCATAGCCCATTTCGACCATATTTCGCAGGGCATACTGACCGACGACATCGACATCACCGGGCGCGACGAAACCGGCCAGGTGTTGAGTTCGCTGGCCGGAATGCAGGTGCATCTGAAGGTGATGCTCGATGAAATCCTGGTGGCGGCGCGCACCATCGACCAGAAATGCGGGCAGTTGCAAGTCGGCATGATCGAGGTGGTGTCGCAATCGGAATTGCAGCATGACCGCGTCCAGAGCGTGGCCTCCGCCACCGAGGAATTCACTCAGTCGGTGAAGGAAGTTGCGGAAAGCGCCGTGGGCACCGCCAATGCGGCGACCACTTCGCAATCCATCGTTCAGAGCAGCCAGGAAAACATGCAGAAAAGCATGGCTTCGACGGCGCGGGTGGTGGATGCGGTGCAAGGTTCCAGCGCCACCATCGCCGACCTGAATCAGGCGATTCTCAAGATCGGCGCAATTACCCAGACCATCAAGGAAATCGCCGACCAGACCAATCTGCTGGCGCTCAACGCCGCTATCGAAGCGGCGCGGGCCGGCGAACAGGGCCGGGGTTTTGCGGTGGTTGCCGACGAAGTGCGCAAGCTGGCGGAACGCACCACCACCAGCACCGTCGATATCAACGCCATGGTCAACGAAATCCAGCATGTCACCCACGCTGCGGTCACCTCAATGGGCGATGCGGTCAAGGAAGTGGAAGGCGGCATTGTGATGATGCGCGCCAGCGGCGACAATCTGAGCAACATCACCGCCACCAGCCGCGAATTGACCGACATGGCCCAGCACATCGCCGCCGCCGCTCAGCAACAGGCAGTCGCCAGCGAAGAGGTCTCGACCAATATGGAACAGGTCGCCAGCCTCATTGAAAGCAACGTTGAAACCGCGCGCCGCGCCAGGAACGATACCGATGATCTGGTGCATACCGCCGAGGAACTGGAACGACTGATTTCCTATTTCGAGATTCTCAAGAAATAGGTGAAAAGCAGTGTTTAGTGCTTAATGTTTAGTGTTTAATTGCGGTCGCCGCGCTTTGCGCGGCGTTTTTTTAAACGGGCGCGCAGCGCATTCCACAACTAATAACCCTAAAAACCTCAGTTCAGAACCGCAAAGGCGCTAAGGCGCAAAGAAATCAAAAACATGCAGAATGTTCCGCCCTCACCCGGTGGGTGTACGATCCGACACGGGTAACCTTTTGTTTTTCCTCTGCGTCTTTGCGCCTTTGCGGTTCAAACTGCCTTTTCCAGGATAACTCAACACTGCCCTCCCGCCCCCCCATGGACAACCGCTCCGCAATACTCGCCGCCGCCTACCTGATTGCCATCGCCGCGCTGCTGCTGACCCTCAAACTCAGTCTGCTGCCGGCGCTGCTTGCCGGATTGCTGGTGTATCACCTCACCCACGGCATCGCGCCGCGTATTCCCCGTCTCAAGGACGGCGCCGCCCGGATGCTGGTGGTCGCGCTGATCAGCGCCGCCGTGGTGATCGCGCTGATTGCCGCCAGCCTCGGCACCGTCTCGTTCGCCCGCGCCGAAAGCGGCGGGCTGTCCGGGTTACTCGACAAAATGGCGGAAATCCTCGAACACTCCCGCCACACTCTGCCGCCCATGCTGGTGGACTATCTTCCCCAGGATATCGACGAATTACGCGCCAGGCTGGTGGAAGTCCTGCGCGAACACGCCGGCGAACTCAAAGCCATCGGCAAGGAAACCGTCATCGGCCTGGTGCATGTCCTGATCGGCATGATCATCGGCGCGATGCTCGCCCTGCACACGCCTGCAACCCACTCCGGCCCGCTCGCCGGCGCGCTGCTGGGGCGCACCGCGCAGTTCAGCCGCGCCTTTCGCGATGTCGTGTTCGCCCAGGCCAAAATCGCCGCCGTCAACGCCAGCCTGACCGGCGTTTACCTCGCCATCATCCTGCCGCTGGCGGGCGTGAAATTACCCTTCGTCTTCACCCTCGTGCTGCTCACTTTCGTTGCCGGGCTCATCCCGGTGCTCGGCAACATCCTCTCCAACACCGTCATCGTAGTGGTCAGCCTCGGTTATTCGCTGCCCGTGGCGGGCGCATCGCTGGCATTTCTGGTGGTTGTCCACAAACTCGAATATTTCCTCAACGCCCGCATCGTCGGCGCACATATCCACGCCAAATCCTGGGAACTGTTGATTGCCATGCTGGTTATGGAAAGCGCTTTCGGCATCCCCGGCATCGTTGCCGCGCCGGTTTACTACGCGTGGATGAAGGCGGAGTTGCTGGAGCGGGAGTTGATTTGAGGTTAGCGCATGATCACTGATTGTTCATCCAGCGTTTGAACGATTCGACGGACATATCCGCTTCGATAAACCATATTTTTCTCACGGCATCCCAACGCGCACCGAGCTTCTTGGCTTCGTCCTTTTCCGCGTAGGGCACATTCAGATCAACGCGTTCTTTCCGGGCAATCGGCGCCGGTTTTTTCGCGCGGCCCCCTGCGGTTTTTGCCGAAAGCGCCGCGCCAATTTCCATCCGTTCGACAAACACGCTCTGCAGAGCCGGGCTGACGGGATGTAACAGGGTCAAGCGCGCCTTGGCCCGGGTCGCGCCGACGTAAAAGAGATTTTCCTCATTGGCGAAGTTGGCCGAAGCACGGGGAAATTCCCCGGTTTCGAGGAACGGCAGAATGACGTGCCCGTATTCCTTACCCTTCGAGGTTTCGACCCGCTCTAGGGTGACCCGGCTCTTGTATTTAGCCCTTGAAACCCGCGCCTCGACGCTGCCGATCTTGTCGGAAAAGGCCGTGAGGGCCATGGCTGATTCGCCGGCCAGTTTGACGAAACCTTGCACCGAACGAATCACTACGGCGGATTCATCCGGGTAAACGTAGACCCGCTTGATAAGCGCATCCAGTCCAATGCCATCCCAGAGTTGCCTTAATACCTCATCCGCCGGCGCATCAGCGGGAACCGAGCGGACAAACTCGACCGCCTCGATAATCCGGTCGCGTATTCCTGATTCACCGCGTTTGAATAAATCGCTGCTGAAGAAGGTGCTGAGCAATTCCGGCTTTTCGGCGATATCTTCCCTGGTCTTTTCCAGGGCCGCTTGCTGGTCGAGCGTATCGTCGATGTCATAGACGTAAATATTGCTTAAATCGATATCACCAAACACCACCAACGCTTCAACGATGGCTTTCCTGATCTCCATCGATTGCACCGCGCCCAAGTCCCCCAGGGCAATCGCCAGCATTCCCCGCATGAAGAGGATTTCATCGCGTTGCAGATAACCTTTCATGCCCTCGCAACGATAGCCGACGCCATCGCGCATCAAAGCATTTTCTATGGCAATGGACTGATGGCAATCGCGGATCAGAATCGCGCAGTCTTCCGTGGAACCGGTATCGCGCTCCCATTTCCTGACGGCTTCAACCACCCGCTCTGCGCCCTGCCCCCAATCGCCATCGGGGTAAGTCATCCGAACCACGTCGGTGTTGATCTGCAAGCCGGATTCGGAAGGTTTGTTTTTCAGCTTTCCCATCGCCAGCGCCAAATGTGGCCCATAACGGTAGGAAGCCGTAAGAGGGAAGCGGCGCACTTTCGGAAAGCGGACATCGAAACGTTCGCGCAGGAAGCTTGCATCCGCGCCGTGAGTCGCGTGTATCACCTGATCCTTGTCGCCCGCCCCGATAAAATAGCTGCGCCCCTTCTCCAGCAAGGCGATCAAGATACGGAAGGCCGCCTCGTTCATGTCGTGCAATTCGTCGCACAGCACGATACGACAGAGGGGCAGGACATCGCGCACTTCGGGGCGGGAGGCCAGATAACGCGCCAAATCGTAGGTGGCGTCGAAAGGCCCGCGAAACGAAGGTTCGTCAAAAACACCGCAGCGCAAACACTCGTATTCGCCAATGCCGAGCAGATGGGTCAAGGTAATCCCGGCAGCCGCTGCGCGATCCTCCGGCTCTTCGTCCACCCACTCCTGGGCGAGCGCCATGCGCGCCTTGGCGGATAACTGAACGTCGAGAAACTGGCTTACCGCGATGTTATGGGTGAAAATTTCCAGACTGTCGAAGCGGTAGCGGAATTTGTCGCTGACCCGTTCGATAGCCTGGACAACGTATTTGCGCAACACACTTGGCGAGTTTATGCGCGGAACGTCAACACCTTCAAAACTCCCCAACAATGCGCTGGAAAACCCCTCAAAGGTCTCGACCCGCACCAACGCCGCCAGCTTGGGCGCAATCCCCACCTCGACCAGACGCCTGCGCAACACCTCCCGCGCCTCATCGGTAAACACCAGCGCCAGGATTTCCGCAGGCTTCACACCCAGCGCCAGCGCCTCGCCGATCCGCAAGGCCAGCGTCGTCGTTTTGGCGGCCCCGGCATTGGCCTCCACGATGACCAGCCGGTCATGGGCCGTCTGGATGCGGGTTTGTTCTTCCGTAGGGTGAAAAGCGGCGGGAATAAAGCGCGCAGGTGAGGTCATGGTTTTCTCTTGGTTACTCGACCGTTTTGCCGCATGGTCGGTCAGGACTTATTTCGGACGGCGTTGGGATTGGTGCAGTACACGGATGACCCGCACAGCATCCGGGGTCAGGCGGTAGAGGATAATGAAGGGATAACGACCAACGACAAGCTGGCGATAGGGTGAGTTTTCCAGCTTGCGGCCCATTTCCGGATTGTTCGAAATAAGCCCGCCGGCTTGGTCAATTTCGCGGGCAATTTCAGTGGTAACGGCGACGCCGGCAGCGTCAAGATAATATTCAGCAATACACTTCAGATCGCGCCGCGCCGAAGCAAGAAACTCAAGCGGCCTTTTTTTCATGGCGCTCGATAGCTTGCTCGAATTCGCTCATGGCTTGTTCCCGTGTTGAAACCGGCTTGCCTTCGCTGAAGGTTTCGCCGGCTAATCCTTCGGCTATCAGCCAGCTATCGTGGGCTTCCCTGGCGCGCTGCTCGGCTTGTTTGAGTGCTTCAGATTTCATTTTCGATCTCCGAAAGATTACCGCGATGGTAACAGAGGAAAAATTCAGCCACGCTGATCCGGGCGGTCGGATAACGCCGTTTTACTCGGATAGCCCCAAGTGTTTTTCCATGCGCCGAGAACCATATTGGGATATTCCGCTTGCCCGAGACTGCCGTTGTAGCGGCCCAGGGCGCGGAACAGGTCGCCTTTTTCGATATCCAGATAGTGGCGCAGGATGGTGCAACCGTAGCGCAGGTTGATGCGCAGGTGAAAAAGATTCTGGTCGGGGCTGCCGATTTCCTTGATCCAGAACGGCATCACCTGCATGAAGCCGCGCGCCCCGGCGCTGGACACAGCGTATTTCTTGAAGCCGCTTTCCACCTGGATAAGCCCCAGCACCAGTTGCGGATCGAGACCGGCGCGGGTGGCTTCGTAGTGGACGGTCTTGAGGAAATCGAGGCGGGTCGCCGGATCGGGGATACGTTTTGCCAGACGCCGCGACATCTCGGCCATCCATGAGTAGGCCTCGGTTTCGGAGGTAAACGCCATACGCGGCGCAGCGCTGTCGCTCACCGCCTTGGACAGTGAGGCGCGCACACTCGCGGAAAGCGGCTCGTAGGCCTGCGCACCGGCATAAACAGCCGGTGTGGCAAGCAGCAAGGCGAAGGTCAGGAGAGTTTTCCGCATGGTTTGATTTTAATGCTTAATTTTGAATCCTTGATGTTTAATTGGTGGAGCGCCTACGGCGCGACCACATCAATTAAACATTAAACATTAAGCATTAAACATTGCCTTCACCCGTTCCACCGCTTCCGCCAACGGCCAGGCAGTAGCCTTCTCGTCGCGGCGGCCCTGGTATTCGACATTACCTTCTTTCAGCCCGCGCTCGCCGATGACGATGCGGTGCGGAATGCCGATCAGTTCGAGGTCGGCGAACATCACGCCGGGGCGCTCGTCGCGGTCGTCCATCAGCACTTCGATACCGGCGGCGGTCAGTTCCGCATAAAGCTGCTCGGCGGTGGCTTTCACCAATTCACTACGGCCCAGACCGATGGGCGCGAGCGCCACCTGGAAGGGGGCCATCGCCTGCGGCCAGACGATGCCGCGCGCATCGTGATTCTGCTCGATGGCGGAGGCGACGATGCGCGACACGCCGATGCCGTAGCAGCCCATTTCCATGACGGTTTCCTTGCCGTTTTCATCGAGGAAGGTGCAGTTCATCGCTTCGGAATATTTGGTGCGTAACTGGAAAATGTGGCCGACTTCGATACCCCGGCACAATTCCAGGCTGCCCTTGCCGTCCGGGCTGGGGTCGCCTTCCACGACGTTGCGGATGTCCACCACCTCCTTGAGTTCCGGCAGGTCGCGGCCAAAATTCACGCCGGTCAGGTGATAGCCCGTTTCATTCGCGCCACACACGAAATCGGCCAGATGCGCGACGGCGCGGTCGGCGATGATGGGGATATTCAACCCCACCGGCCCCAGCGAACCGGGCGCGCAACCCAGCGCAGCACGGATTGCGGCGTCGGACGCAAACACCACTTCACCGCCCAGTTGAATCAATTTGCCGGCCTTGACCTCATTCAACTGATGGTCGCCGCGCAGCAACAGGGCGACCAGGCCGTCCCGCCCTTCCACAATAAGCGTTTTGACGGTCTGCGATGCGGGCACTTTGAGGAAATCACAGACTTCTTCGATGCTGTGTTTGGCCGGGGTATGCACCTTTTCCATGGTCTTGGCGGGCGCGGGACGCGGCGCGGCAGGGGAAACCGCTTCGGCGAGTTCGACGTTGGCGGCGTAATCCGACGCCGGGCAGAAGGCGATGGCGTCTTCGCCGGAATCGGCCAGCACATGGAATTCATGCGAACCAGTGCCGCCGATTGCCCCGGTATCCGCCGCCACGGCGCGGAATTTCAGCCCCAGGCGGGTGAATATCCGGCTGTAAGTCGCGTACATCACCGCGTAGGTTTTTTCCAGGCTGGCAAAATCGGTGTGGAAGGAATAAGCATCCTTCATCACGAATTCACGGGCGCGCATCACCCCGAAACGGGGACGGATTTCGTCGCGGAACTTGGTCTGAATCTGGTAGAAATTGATCGGCAACTGACGGTAGCTCTTGATTTCGCGGCGCGCCAGATCGGTGATGACTTCCTCGTGGGTGGGGCCGAAACAGAAATCGCGCTCATGCCTATCCTTGATCTTCAACATCTGCGGGCCGAACACATCCCAACGTCCGGTTTCCTGCCACAGTTCGGCGGGAATCACCGCCGGCATCAACACTTCCACCCCGCCGCTGCGGTTCATTTCCTCGCGGACAATCGCCTCGACTCGGCGCAACACCTTCAGCCCCAGCGGCATCCAGGTATACAAGCCGCTGCCGAGGCGCTTGATCAACCCGGCGCGCAGCATCAATTTGTGACTGACCAGCTCACTTTCAGCGGGAGCTTCCTTGAGGGTGGAAATGAAAAACTGGGAAACGCGCATATCGAAATCTTTCAGGCAATCGGAAAAAACGCAATTTTACAGGGTTTTCCATCAATCAGTGGAATCCCGGAGCAGCCGCCAGTAGGGCGGAAGCGACGCTACGGACAGCATCACTTCCGCCTCACTGTGGCTGCGGATTCCGCGCTGCTTCAGCGGCACCCCGCCTTGCTCGCCCAAGTTGTCCAGACGCCCAAATCCCACAACGCGTTTCGCGAAGCGGAACCGAGATAATAGAGGTGATTGTCTGTGGAAGACACGCCCAGGTTGGCGTTGGTTATTGAATAGTAGCGGTAATAATAGCTCCCGGAAGTCTTCGATGCGGCCCCGGAAGGCTGGAAGAGTTCCGGGTAATTTTTCTCGGCCCACGCAAACAGGCAATCCTGCCCGGATGAGGTCGGTGCGGCCTGCAAAGTCACCTTGGCGACGGCCCCCAACGGTATTCCCGCACTGTCGTTGCCACACAGCGCAGAGACCACTACCGGAGTGTCCTCCGTCAAGGATGACGAGGCCGTCAAGACGCCGGCGGCATCAATGGAGGCGGCGGTGGTGTTGCTTGGATCGCACCCGAAGAGGGCATCCTTGCTGCATACGCGCCAACGCAAGGATGTGGTGTTCTTTTTCGTTCCGTCGGCGTAGCTGACCGTCAACAAATAAGTTGCGCTGCCGCCTGCGGACAAGGTTGCCGAACCGTTTACCACGCAATTGGTAACCACGTCGGCGCTGGCGGATGGGCCGGCAAGGCCCACGACATCCACGGGTTTCGTGCGATTGGTGGTGGTGCCGTCGCCAAGTTGGCCGGCGGCGTTGTATCCCCAGCATTTCACCCCGCTTCCCACGATGGCGCAGGAATGATCGTTCCCGGCGGCAATCCCGGTAACGCCGCCACCTTCCGCGATAGCCTGAACCGGCGACAAGCTGGAGGTATTGGTTCCATCGCCCAGCGAACCAAGGGTGTTGCCTCCCCAGCATTTCACCCCGCCCTTGACCACCGCGCAGGTGTGGCGCACTCCGGCATCCACCGCAGTCACGCCGCTATTGGCGGGAATCACCTGTACCGGCGTTGAGCGTTCGAGAGTCGTGCCATCGCCCAGTTGTCCCCAACTATTTGCGCCCCAGCACTGCACACCTCCGTTGACGACCGCGCAGGCATGGGAATCACCCACTGCCAGCATGGTGGCGCCTGCGCCGGCAGGTATCGGACGGACTCCGGTACGGCTCGCAACGGATGTCCCGTCACCGAGTTGCCCGTGATTGTTCGCCCCCCAGCAAATTACCCCGCCATCGACGGCAAGCATACAGGTATCGTAATAACCACCGTCCAGACGTGGATTGAGATTGGCTGGCGCAGCAGCGAGACTGGCAGGAGTTGGCGTGTTGCGATTGCTGACGCTACCGTCCCCAAGTTGTCCGGTGCCGTTATATCCCCAGCATTGAACTCTGTCGAAACCGTAATCGATGCAGGTGTGGTAACTCCCTGCACCCACTGCTCTTACCATGTTGGGTTTGATCTGAACCGGCGTGGCGCGATCTTCTGCTGTTCCGTCGCCCACTTGCCCTTTCGAGTTATCGCCCCAGCAATACAATCCGGCAGTGCCGTAGGCGCAGCCATGAAAATTGCCGGTTGCCAAGTGTCGGTTGGATTCCGCAGTATCCGTAACCCCATCCACCTTCAACACCGATACGGGCGTGAGGCGCATGGTAGTGGTGCCATCACCAAGCTGGCCCTTGCTGTTTTCGCCCCAGCATTTGACGCGGCCATCCACAACAGCACAGGTATGCCATGTGCCGGCGGCAATTTCCGTCACAGCTGCGGATGTATTGGCGGCAAATAATCCGAAAATCATGGAAAACGTTAGAACCCACAAGGTATGCACGATGCTTCTCCCAAGCAATAGTTGAAAAATAGGCGCCCCACCCGTTTCAAAGCGTCCTTGACGGTTTCTTTGCGGGGAAATCAACCGCGACCATACGAAACCGGCATGTTCCCCAAAAACAATCAAACGGTCGCCAAAATACCGGCTACCTGCAACCCGTTACGGGATGGGATAATGCCACTTTATTCAATTCCGCTCAAAACGAAATAATGGGTTTCTTTTCCCGCCGCAAGATTCACAAGTCCGTCGCCGAACACGGCGTCGTCGATGTCAGCGAACAGGACGGAGTGCGCTCCCTGCATCTGGGCAGTGACACCGTGCAAAGCTCGATGCGCCTGTCCGCGCCGAATGCGCTGGAGTTGCACTACACGCGCAGCATGATGGCGTTTTTGCTGTTTCATCCCGAGCCGCGCGAGATTTTGATGATCGGCCTGGGTGGTGGTTCGCTGGTCAAATACACCTATCACCATCTGCCGGAATGCCGCACCACGGCGCTGGAAACCAATCCCCAGGTTCTCGCGGTGGCGCGCAGCCATTTTTTCGTACCGCCCGACGATGAACGTCTCGCGGTATTGCTGGAGGAAGGCGCGCAATATGTCGCCACCCATCCGGCCTGCGCCGACATCATTCTGTCCGACGGGTTTGATGGTCAGACGCTGGCCGAGCCGCTTTCCACCCAGTTGTTTTTTACCGACTGCCGCCGGGCGCTGCGTCACAACGGGGTATTCGCCATCAATCTGTGGGGCAGCGACCCGTTGTTCCCCACTTATTTGCAGCGCATCAGCGACGCTTTCGACGGTCTGGTGCTGAGCCTGCCTACTGAACGGCACGGCAATATCATCGTGTTCGGGTTCGCCCACGGCCAGAACAGTCCGACCTGGGATACCCTGCGGGAACGCGCGCGCGCCCTGCAAACCCGCCATGATCTGGATTTCCTGCGTTTCGTCGAGCGTCTGCGCGACCTCAACGTGTCTACCGAAAGACGTTTGCTGGTATGAGAGGCTGTGAGAGCCACGCATAAAAACATTCAATCCCCGCAGAAAAACCGGCAATGCCGCCGCACCCTGGCCCGATGCTATGATTAAAGGCATATGCTGCAACCGTCACCCTCCATGCCGTCTTCCACCACGCTTCACCGGGACAACCGGCAAATTGCCGCGCTCAAGCGCAATTACCTGATCGTCGCGGTATTGTGGAGCCTGTTCATCCTCGCGATTTACGCCTGGAACGCCGGGCACCGCGACAGGGAAATCCTCGAACTCGCCCATATCGAAGCGGAAACCCTGATCCTCAAGGATTTGTCGTTCCGTTCCTGGCTGGCGTCACACGGCGGCGTGTACGTTTTTCCCGATGCAAACACGCCGCCCAATCCCTATCTCAAGGATCATCCGCAACGCGACCTGACCACCACCACCGGCAAAACCCTGACCCTGATGAACCCGGCTTACGTGACGCGCCAATTGTTCGAGGGGTTTACCGAGAAATACGGCATCCGGGGCCACATCAGCAGCCTCAATCCGCTCAATCCCCACAACCAGCCCTATCCGTGGGAGGAAAAAGCCCTGCGGGCTTTTGAGGGCGGACTCAAGGAAGCCTCGGAAATCCTCACCGAAGCAGACGGCGCGCGTTATTACGGGCTGATTCGTCCGTTGATCGTGGAAAAAGCCTGTATGAAATGCCACGAAAAACAGGGTTACAAAGTCGGCGACATTCGCGGCGGACTCAGCGCGCAAGTCCCGCTGGCGCCCTTTGAGGCCGGGAAACAGGCAGCCTTGCGAGTGATGGCGATCACTTACGGGGCGATCTGGATATTGGTGCTGGCAAGCATCGCGGTGTTGCTCGGACACACTCTGGAACGCACCCGCGAGCGCCAGAAAACCCGCCGCGACATCGAGGAAAGCCGGCATTTGTTCCAGACCATGGCGGATTTCGCCACCGAATGGATATTCTGGCGTAATCCCGACGGCAGCCTGCGCTACGTTTCGCCCGCCTGCGAACAAATCACCGGGTATAGCGCCGCTGAGTTTTACGCCAAACCGGAACTCTTCAACGCCATCATCCATCCCGAAGACCAGGAACACTGGCGTCACCATGTCCACGAGGCCGACCACAACGGCCATCCGCGCCCGCTGGAATTCCGCATCGTCCGCAAGGATGGGGATATCCGCTATATCAGCCACACCTGCCGCCCCATCTTCGATGACCGCCTCAACAAATTCCTCGGGGTGCGCGGCAACAATACCGACATCACCGGCTACCACGAAAACCAGCAGATATTGATCCAGCAGTCGCGTCTCGCGGCAATGGGCGAAATGATCGGCAACATCGCCCATCAGTGGCGGCAGCCCCTGAACGCGCTGGCGCTGCTCCACACCAATCTCAAAGACGATTACGAATTCGGCGAACTGACCCGCGAATCCCTCGATAAATCGCTGCATAACGCGGAACGCCTGATCAACAAGATGTCCTGCACCATCGAGGATTTCCGTAACTTTTTCCGGCCCAACAAACAGGCCGGCGCGTTCAGTCTCAATCAGGCGGTGGACGACGCCATCAAACTGGTCAACGCCGGCTTCATCAACCATCAGATCGAGATCACCCGCGAAGCGCCGCAGGAAGTGCTCGGCTACGGCTACGCCAACGAGTTTTCCCAGGTCTTGCTCAACACCTTGAGCAACGCCAAAGATGCTATTCTTGAAAGCGAAGTCTGTCCGGGAAAAATCACGATTTCCCTTGGCCAGGACGACATGCGGGCCTGGCTGGTGATAACCGACAACGCCGGGGGGATTCCCGCCGAGGTATTGCCGCACGTGTTCGACCCCTATTTCACCACCAAGGAAAAGGGCACCGGCATCGGGCTATATATGTCGCGCATGATCATGAGCCACATGAACGGGGGCATAGAAGCGGCAAACGGGACAGACGGCGCGTTGTTCAAGCTCACGCTCCCCCGCCCGCCCAGCGAATAAGTAAAAGCAGTTTTTAGTTTTGAGTGTTTAGTGTTTAGTGTTTAGTGTTTAGTTGAGGACTGCGCTTCGCGCCCTATCCTACCAACTCGTTGTACGTAGATCAGCCCTGCAAGGGAAGGCGCAAACGCCGCACCTAATGAGCAGTTACAGGAACGGAAGGAATACCGCCATGCCGCTAATTGATTGGGACGACAGTCTGTCCACCGGTTTTCGCGCCATCGATCTGGAGCATAAGCGGCTCGTCGATCTGGTCAACGAACTTCACGAATATCTGGTTTCGGGAAGCAGCCTGAACCTCATCAACGCGGTCTTCGAACAAATCGCCCGACATACCGGCGGCCATTTCCGTCATGAGGAAAAACTCATGCTGGATAGCCATTATCCCGACCTCGCCGAACACCGCCGCGCCCATCAGGAACTGGAAAAACAGATCACCGAACTGCTGCGCAGCATCGAGGCCGGCGCGCCGGTATTCAGCCAGGATCTGGTGGACTTTCTGAAATACTGGCTGGTCAATCACATCCAGATCATGGACAAGGCGCTTGGCGAATACCTGTCGAAACAGCCCTGAGCCAGTTAAGCGTTAGGCCGATGCGGGCGGAAGCGCCGGCATCCTGCCGGCAGGCTGGCGAGACGCCGGCGCTCCCAGGCAAAGTCTGGCCGACACGCTTATCTTGGCGACATGGAGCCCTGAGCCGATAATCCCCGCCCCGCCGGGCAAAACTTTTCTTTGCACCGAGTCCCGTTTCTCGGTACATTCGCGGAAAATTCATCATCAGAATTACAGGGAGTTCTTATGCACACCAATCCACTCATTATCAGCAAACCCGTACAGGGCATTGCCGACCTGCCCGCGCTGGGCATGGACGCCGCCAGCATCATCGACGACTTCCGCCGCTATTTCAGCCATACCCTGGGCCGCGACAAGATGTGCCTGGCCGCCTATCACGTCTATACCTCGCTGGCTCTGGCGCTGCGCGACCGTCTGGTGGAGCGCTGGAAAAACACCCAATACGCCTACGAAGAACAGAATTGCAAACGCACCTACTATCTCTCCCTCGAATTCCTGATGGGACGCACCCTGGGCAACGCGATGCTGAATCTCGACGTGGACGCCCCCACCAATCACGCCCTGCGCGAATTGGGCCTGATCCTCGAAGAAATCGCCGACCAGGAAAACGACGCGGGACTGGGCAACGGCGGTCTGGGGCGGCTGGCCGCATGTTTCCTGGATAGCTGCGCGACGCTCCAGTTGCCCGTGATGGGTTACGGCATCCGCTACGAATACGGGATGTTCCGCCAGAAAATCGAAAACTGCGGCCAGCTTGAAGAGCCAGATCACTGGTTGCGCGACGGCAACCCCTGGGAAATCGAGCGTCCCGAACACACCCTGCGGGTCAAGTTCGGCGGGCGTAGCGATTATTTTCACGACAGCGACGGTCATCTGCATGTGCGTTGGGTCGATTCCTCGGATGTCCTGGCCGTACCTTACGACATCCCCATCCCCGGCTACCGCAACGGCACGGTCAACACCCTGCGCCTGTGGAAAGCCGCTGCGACTGACGAATTCAACCTCAACGAATTCAATGCCGGCTCCTATACCGAAGCGGTCGCTGCGAAAAATGCCGCAGAACACATCACCATGGTGCTCTACCCCAACGACAGCAGCGAAAACGGCAAGGAATTACGCCTGCGCCAGCAATATTTCCTGGCCTCGGCGAGCCTCCAGGATATTTTGCGCAACTGGACGGCGGTACACGGCGGCAACTTCAGCCAGTTCGCCGAAAAGAACTGTTTCCAGTTGAACGACACCCATCCCACCTGCGCCGTCCCGGAACTGATGCGCCTGTTGATGGACGAGCACCGCATGAACTGGGAAAGCGCCTGGGCCATCGTCCGCAAAACCGTCGCCTACACCAACCACACCCTCCTTCCCGAGGCGCTGGAACGCTGGCCGGTGCGTATGTTCGGACGGCTCCTGCCGCGCCTGCTGGAGATCATTCGCGAAATCAACGCCCGCTTCATCACCGAAATCGCCCTGCGCTGGCCCGGCGACATCGCCCGCCAGCGGCGCATGTCGATCATCGAAGAAGGCGACGATCCGCAAATCCGCATGGCCTACCTGGCGGTGGTCGCCAGCTCCTCGGTCAACGGCGTTGCCGAATTACATTCACAACTCTTGCAGCAGCACCTGTTCCACGATTTCTTCGAATTGTTCCCGGAAAAATTCAACAACAAAACCAATGGCGTCACCCCGCGCCGCTGGCTGGTGTGGAGCAACCCGCGCCTGTCCAACCTGATCAGCAGCCGCATCGGCGAGGGCTGGGTGACACAACTGGAAGAACTCCGCCAACTCGTCCCGCTCGCCGACGACCTGGCTTTCCGCCGCGAATGGCGCAACGTCAAACAAGCCAACAAGGAAAATCTGGCGCAGATGGTGGAACGCGATTGCGGGGCGCATTTCGAACCCAACGCCAACGTCGACATCCGGGTCAAACGCATGCACGAATACAAGGGGTGGTTGCCCAGATCCCCCCACGTCCATCCCCTTAGCACACCCGCCCATGGCG
>CAYVIN010000057.1:0-26213 GCA_964451375.1 uncultured Sulfuricella sp. | reverse complement strand
CCTAACGTGTTGATTGATCAATGGTTTCGCTTTGCGAGTTGGGTTAATGGATTAATGCGTTGCGGTGTTGCCGTGGTGCATGGATGACACTATAAAGATATCGAACCATAAAAAACAGTTAATAATTTTGATTGTGTGGATAAGCAATCATTTATGGATTGCGGAAGCTGTTTTTGCCCCTCAGACTCTCAGCGATTCCGCCGACCAGAAAAGTGCAACAGCGCTTTACGAACCTCATCCAGCATCAGCACAGTGGATGCCACCAGCACGGCTTTGAACCAGTCAACCGGCTGGAGATCGGTAGTGCCGAAGATTGCCTGCGCTGCGGCCCAGTGCACCACCACCACCTGCAACGCCAGTACGCCACCCAGCGCCAGCCACAGCCTGGCGTTTTTCAGGAAGTTGATGTTGAAGGCGCTGCTCTGTTCGGCGCGGGCGTTGAACACGTTGAATATTTGGAACAGCACGAACACGGTGAAAGCCAGCGTCGCCGCATAGGCTTGTCCGTGCAGCGCCAGGCCGTGCTGATACAGCCACAGTGTACCCACCATCATGGTGGCGCCATACATCGCCAGGCGGGCGAGACGCGGCAGGGTGAGTATCTGTGCTGCCTGGGCGCGCGGGCGCTCCTGCATGATGCCGGGTCGCGCCGGCTCAAGCCCCAACGTCATCGCGGGCGGGCCGTCCATGATGATGTTGATCCACAGCAGTTGTATCGCGGTAAACGGTGCGGGCAAGCCCATCAGGGTCGCCGCCAGTACGGTGAGGATCGCGCCGATGTTGGTGGAAAGCTGGAAACGCACGAACTTGACGATGTTGTCGAAGATCACGCGACCTTCTTCCACCGCGCGCACGATGGTGGCGAAATTGTCGTCGGTGAGCACCATCGTGGCCGCCTCCCGCGTTACCGCCGTGCCGGTGATGCCCATCGCCACGCCGATATCGGCGGCCTTGAGGGCGGGCGCGTCGTTGACGCCGTCGCCGGTCATGGCGACTACATGGCCGTCAACCTTGAGCGCCTTGACGATCTTGACCTTGTGTTCCGGCGCGACGCGGGCGAACACCGCGATGGCGTTGATGCGGTGGGCGAGTTCCGCTTCGCTCATGGCGTCCAGTTCCGCGCCGGTCACCACCTCGCCGGTCAGCCCCAATTCTCGCCCGATGGCGGCGGCGGTGGCCTTGTGGTCGCCGGTAATCATCTTCACCTGGATACCGGCAGCGACGCAGCGCGCAATCGCCGCCCTGGCCTCGGGGCGCGGCGGATCCATGAGTCCGGCCAGCCCGAGAAAAGTCCAATCCGCCGCCCACTTCCAAAGATCGCCCGCCGGATCGAAATCCCTGGCCGGAATCACCCGCCGCGCCACTGCCAGCACACGCAGCGCCTGGCTGGCGAGATATTCGTTCTCCGCCTCGATAGTGGCGCGGACGGCGGCATCCAGACTGGCTTCACCGGTGCAGTACAGCCAGGCGTTCGATCTCGTCAGCAACACGTCCGGCGCGCCCTTGATCAGCATTTCCACGGTTTCGCCGGCATGGTGGAAAGTCGCCATGAACTTGTGGGCGGAATCGAAGGGAATTTCGGCGATGCGCGGCTGGCGCTCCTGCTCTTCCTCGGGAACCAGCCCGCCCTTTTGCGCGAGCACCCACAGCGCGCCCTCGGTCGGGTCGCCGATCAACTGCCCGGCGCGAACGCGGGAATCGGTGCATAGCGCCATCGGCAGCAGGAAGGGGCGGAGAGCCTCCTTCGCCACTGCGGAGGATGGCAAATGGAGCGCGCCTTCCGGCGCATAACCCTCGCCGCTCACTGTGAAGCGTTGCCCCGCCGACCAGCCGGCGCGCGCCGTCATCTGATTCATGGTCAGGGTGCCGGTCTTGTCCGAACAGATTACCGTGGTGGAACCCAGGGTCTCGACGGCGGAGAGTTTCTTGAGAATCGCCCGGTTCTGCGCCATGCGCCACATGCCGATGGCCAGCGTTACCGTCACCACTGCGGGCAAGCCCTCGGGAATCGCGGCCACGGCCAGCGCCACGGCGGTCATGGCGGCTTCCGTCCACGGCAGCCCGCGCACGAAATCGAGGGCGAAGATCACCGTCACCACCACCCCGGCAATAGCGGCCAGGCGCTTGCCCAGCGTGTCGAGCTGGCGTTGCAGCGGGGTTTCCGATTCCTCCGCACTATTGATCATCCCCGCCAGCTTGCCCATTTCGGTCGCCATGCCGGTGGCGGTCACCAGTATCTCGGCGCGGCCGCGCGTCACCACGGTGTTCATGTAAAGCAGGTTGACGCGGTCGCCCAGCGGCAGATCGGCCTTGTCCAGGGCAGCCAGTGATTTCCCCACGGCGTGGGATTCGCCGGTCAACGCCGCTTCCTCCACCTCCAGATTGTGCGCCGCCAGCAGACGGCCATCGGCGGGAATGCGGTCGCCCGCTTCCAGCATGACGATGTCGCCCGGCGCCAGCAGGGTGGCGTCGATGTCCATGACTTGCCCGCCGCGCCTGACGCGGGCGCTGGCCGCCAACATGCCCTTCAACGCCGCCAATGTCTGCTCCGCCCGGTGTTCCTGGTAGAAACCCAGAGCGGCATTGAACAGCACCACCATCAGGATCACCAACGCATCCTTGAGGTCGCCTACCGCCCAGGCCAACGCGGCGGCAAACAACAGTACGATCACCAGAAAGTTTTTGAACTGGTCGGCAAATTTAAGCCAGGCAGAACGCGGTGGTTTTTCCCTGAGACAGTTGGAGCCGTGACGTTCCAGCCGCTGGAGCGCTTCGGCTTCGGTCAAGCCCTGGAGAGTGGTGTCAAAGTGCGCCAATGCGGCGTCAGCAGTGATGATCCAGGGTTTCATCTTCTGTCCGGGGTTATGGTTTTCCATCATTATTCCTTGTGGTTTGAGCATCATGCGCAGAAGGGTCTCCACGCACCGCGATCAGGTAGTAGCCAATCACCAGTGCAAGGATGACAGCCGCCGAACCATAAATGTGTTCCGGGATCACTTCATTGAAATCAAACACGATCACTTTGCGCGAAATCGCCATTAGGGCGGTGCCCAGCACGATTTCCACGGCAAGGCGGTGGTCGCGGTGGTCCTGCGCGTAAAGGATGATGTTGTGGTAAATCTCGATGGCGATCAGCACCGCCATGAAAGCGCCGAAGGTAGCCAGGATGTCCCTGATCTCCAACAGCATGAAGGGATGACCGGGAGCCGTCAGACGCTGCTGGAGCACATAAACAATGTCGGCGACGCCCCAGATGATCACCAGCGTCATGATCACAGCGACCACCCTGGCGACCTGGCGAATGACCCGGTTGAGAAAATTGATGACTTTATCGTTATTTGCTTTATCGCTGCTTCTTCTTTCCAACATGACGAGCTCCTTCAAATCAACCGCTGTGACGTTACAGGGCGCCGCTATCAAGGCGATAAATCGCCGTCAGGACTTGCTGGGGGCGAGAGGGCATCGTCCCATGGTTCAGCATTCCCCGATTGCGTCGCCAGTGTTTGCCTAACAATGGTTTATTAGTGTCCATGTTGAAAGAGTATCCAGGTGTTGAGAATGTACAACACAAACAGCCCCAGGCTGATCCAGGTCAGCCCCAGCAAGACGCGCCGGCGCGGGCGGAAAATCAGGCCGACAATCACCACCGCGCTCATCATCACGGCGGTGATGGCGCTAATCGCGTGGCTGGGGGAAACCTGCGCCAGCAGGGGGCCGCGCTGGTAGGCGAGGTCATCGACAGCAAGGATCACGATATTGAACAGATTGCTGCCCAACAGATTGGCGATGGCCATATCGATGGCGCCCATACGTAGCGCCGACAACGTCACGGCGGCTTCCGGCGCGGAGGTGACCGCCGCCACCAGGATCGTGCCGACGAAACTTTGCCCCCACCCCATCAGCGCGGAAATGTCCGTAGCGACGAAGGGCAGCCACGATCCCGCCGCCACCACCGCCAGCGCCGCCACGAGGTAGCCGGTCACGGCGCGCCGCAAGGTGATACCGGGATAGCGCTGCGCTTCCGCCTCGGTGAATGCCGCCACGGTGCGCTGCTCGTACTGGTAAATCACCCGCATGGACATCAGATAGATCAGCACGATAAGCGGCGTGTACAGCCCGACATGCCCCAGCGCCGGGCTGGCGCCGCTGCGGTCGAGGAGGATGCTGAAAGCGGCGAAAGCCAGCAGCAGCGCGCCCAGCGCCGCCGACAGGATATGCCCCTGTGCGGCGCGGCTGTAGATGCTCTCGCGCCGGTAAAGGGCGTCCAGCACTACCAGAATCGCCAGATTGAATACCGCGCTGCCCAGCACGTCGCCCACCGCGATGTCGGGGGCGTTGGCCGCCGTCACCGCAGACAGCCCGGTCACCAGTTCCGGCAGGGAAGTTGCGGTTGCCAGCAGGATCAGGCCGACCCATGAAGCCGACATGCCGGTTTTTTCGGCGATGATGTCGCCGTTGCGCGACAGATGCCAGCCGGCAAAGCCGATGACGCCCAGGCACAACAATAATTCCAGCCACAGGATCACGCGAGGGTTCCTTTCCCGGTTAACCCCAAGCAAAAGTAACGACGCGAACAACCCACGGGCGCATCGAATCCATTCTCCGGGTTTAACTCCGTCATGCCCACAAGCTCAGCGGCGGGTCGGTGATGACCGCGCGCAGGATGTCGCCGCGCGAGATGAAACCGACCATCTCCCCTGTCTCGCTCACCACCGGCACGCCGGTCAGACCGGTATCCAGCAACACCCGGGCGACGCGGCGAATGTCGGCGACCGGATCGGCGCTCACCACCGGGCTGGACATCACTTCCGCCACGGTTCGTTCGAGAACATCGCACAATGCACCGTCTTCCACGTTGAGCACGGTGAGCAAGTCGCGCTCGGAGACAATGCCCACCAGCCGGTCTGTGCGATCCAGCACTGGGGCCTGGCGAATGCGCCCTGCCACGAGAATGCGCCAGGCGTCATCGATCCGCGACTCCGCCCGCACCGGCGTCACCACCCGGCTCATGATCTGGTAAGCATGATAGAGCGGGCCACGCTGGGTCTCTCGATGCCGGGTCTGTCCATAAACGCGGGCTGCGGCTTCAAAATTCTCTTCGCCATCGTGGGCGATGCCCCGAACACGTTGGGTACGTATCACTCCCGGTACCTGGATCAACTGCTCCAGCGGACCGTGAAAGAGCCGACCGGTGACACCATGGATGGAGAACATATTACATGACCTTTCCTTTATGGCCTGGCGGCCCCGCACGCGCAGGGGTGAGTGTTCATGCACCCTCCCATTCGTAGGGCATGGTATGCCGCAAAACTGACATTATGCCGTTTCCTCAAAATCCTTCGGCGGCTGCCCTTTATGCGCAGCCTGCACGCCACGCACCGCGATCAGGTAATAGCCGATCACCAGCGCGAGGATGACCGCCGCAGAGCCGTAAATGTGTTCCGGGGTCACTTCGTTGAAATCGAAAACGATCACCTTGCGCGAAATCGCCATCAACGCGGTACCCAGCACGATTTCCACGGCAAGGCGGTGGTCGCGGTGCTCGTGCGCGTAAAGGATGATGTTGTGGTAAATCTCGATGGCGATCAGCACCGCCATGAAAGCGCCGAAGGTAGCCAGGATGTCCTTGATCTCCAGCAGCATGAAAGGCGGCGCCATCAGGCGCAGGTAGAGCACGTAAACGATGTCGGCGACGCCCCAGATGATCACCAGCGTCATGATCACCGCGACCACTCTGGCGACGTGGCGGATGACCCGGTTGAGAAAATTGATGACTTTATCGTCACTTGAATTGTCGCTGCTTCTTCTTTCCAGCATGTTGTGCTCCCTAAGCCGGACGAGCCGGAACCAAAAAGTGATGAGTAATGGGTGATGGGTAATGAGAGGTGGTTTTCATCGCCTATCTCTCATCGCCCATTACCTGTAGAACCTGATGGCGAACCAATTCTTGTCATGTTATGACATCATTGGCGGATAAGAGATAAATCAACCGCCACCTCGGTGGTGGCGGTTATTTGACCAATGTCAGCGGGATACGCATCAGGTGGTTCCCCTGGCCGCCACCGAACCGGACGCCGAATCGTCTTGCTGTCTCTGGATGACTTCGTGCCAGATACTGTTTTTGCCTTTCCGCTTGGCGCCATACATCAGCATATCCGCTTGCTTCATCAAATCGTCAATGTTCTCCGGGGGCGTTATAAACGTGGCTACGCCCAAGCTGGCCGTAACCGGCCAGCCCCCCTTTTCCATGTTGTGCGCCAGTTGCTGTTGCAACTTGGCGGCGATCGTCCCGGCCGCTTCACGTCCCGTCTCCGGCAGCAATATCGCGAACTCATCTCCACCGAGCCGCCCGGCGATATCCGTGGCGCGGATATTCTTCTGCAGCGTCTTGGCAACCGTGCGCAACACCCGATCTCCGGCGTCATGTCCATCGTGATCGTTGACCGATTTGAAATTATCCAGATCCAATGAGATCGCGCTGAGCGGATGCCGGAAACGTTGCGCCCGCATGACTTCGGCGGCAGCGTGTTCATTGAAGGCGCGTCTGTTCGCCAAATGCGTGAGCAAATCGACTCTGGCCAGAGCAAACTCGTGTTCCTGCATTTTTCTCAGCCGGTCTACCAGCACGAGAACCAGAGCAAACACGCTCAACCTGACGGCATCATTGACAAGCAACACCTGAATATCGGTGTCATCGGGCGCCCCCAGCCAGTCCGTCGTCATCCACACCACTGCACTGAAAAATGCCGCGAGGAACCCGGCCTTTAGGTTGACATTCCAGCAAATGACCGCCACGGGAAGCAGGAAAAGGATATGAAACTCGTATTTCGGTCCCGTCAGGTAATGGGCGAACCCGGACAGCAGTATCCAGGCTAGGCTTGCGGTAATCAGCCCTGTCCTCTGCCGCTTATCCGGTTTCCAGTTGAGTGATCTGTGAATGTTCATCGTTCATCTCCCTCACACCCTGAATTGCGCCACCGAGCGCGACAGCCCGTCCGCCAAGTCGTCCAGCCGTGCCGCGCCATCGCTGTTGGCGGCTGCGGCGGCGCTGTTTTCCTCGGTCATCTGGGCGATATTCTCGATGTTGGCGGCGATCTGCTGGACGGCAGCGCTCTGTTCGCGGATGGCGTCGGCGATGTCCTTGACGCGGGTGCTCACCTCCTGCGCGCCGCTGCGGATTTTACCCAGTTCATCGCTCGCTTGCCCGGCCTGGAGGGCGGTGTGGGCCGCCTGGGTATCGGCGGCCTGCATGGCGGAAACGGTTTGGCCGACCTGGGTCTGGATGGTGTCGATCAGCGTCCCGATTTCCTGGGTGGAACGAGTGGTGCGCTCGGCCAGTTTCCTTACTTCGTCGGCCACCACCGCAAAGCCGCGGCCCTGTTCACCGGCGCGCGCGGCTTCGATGGCGGCGTTTAGCGCCAGCAGGTTGGTTTGATCGGCAATATCCTTGATCACGCTGACGATCTCGCCGATCTGGCTGGAGCTTTCCGCCAGCAGCGCCATGCGCTGGCTGGAGTTTTTCACGGAAAGTGCGATGCGGTCGATGTCGCTCATTGCCGTGCGGATGATGCCCATGGCGTATCCCGATTGATCCATCGCAGCGACCGCGATGGCCTCGGATTCGTGGGCGTGCTGCGCCGTTTCGTTGATGCTGACGGAAATCTGCTCCACCGCCGCCGCGACCGTCGCGGTCGCCTCTGCCTGACTGCCGGAACCGGCCATCACCTGCTGCGCGGCGCTGGCAAGCTGGCGCGATTCGGCGGCGATGCGCCCGCCCGAGGACTGGGTGGCACCGATCACCGTGCGGAATTTCTCCATCAGGTCGTTGAAGGCGTGCGCCAGTCGGCTGATCTCGTCACCTTTTCCCGTAACCGGCACGGCGCGGGTGAAATCGTCGTGCTTTACGGAAAACTCTGCGACCTCCGTCACCGCCGAGAGTGGCGCCGCAATCGAGCGCCCGATCAGCACGGCGAAAAGCACCGCCAGCGCCAGCCCTAAAGCACCGGCAACCATCAGAATCGCGCTATTGAAGGTGAATTGCGCGTGGGCATGTTCGCTGGTACGCGTGATGTGTGCCAGGGCGACTTTCTCGAAGGCTTCGCTAGGCTTGCGGGCTTCCCGGAACAAGGGGTTCGTCTGTTTGAGAAAAATCTCCTGCGCCTTCATAAATTCCCCCGCCAGGAGCGCATCACGCGCGGGCAGCAGCCCCTCCTTGACGAAGGCGTTGCGCGTCTGGGCGAATTCATCCAGCAGTTTGGCTTCCTCGGCGCTCTGGCGTGTTCGCTTGATCGACTCGACTCGTTCGGAAATTTCGGCGATGTTCTGTTGTATCCGCTCGGTATGTTGCGAAACGGGGTGGTCGTGCAAATGATGGAAGGGGTTGGCCGGGTCGTGCTGTATCGACAGCAACACCTGAACCCGGTTGTTGTCCATCAGCGCGAGGATGTGCGCCATGTCGGCAGCCAGCCGTTGTGCTTCGACAATTTCTCCGGCATCCCGGTCAATGGCATTCATGCCGCGCACACCCAGTGCGATGGCGATCACCAGCGGTATTAGCAGCACGACCGCCAGTACGGCAAGCCGCACCCCCACTTTTTGATTTTTCAACATGGCAATTCTCCAAGCGTATTTCGTTTGTAACTACTCAGGAGGTGGTGGCATACCACCGCACCAGTCCCTTCCCCCCTGCAAGGGGGAAGGAGCAAAACACCGCCACCCTGAGTAGTTACTTTCGTTTGAAATTTGTGGGCATGGCGTCACGCCTGCCGGCAAATCGTTCTATCTTGTTCCCTGCCACGTCACCAGCTGTGCCGCATCCACGTAGTGCCGTCTATTCATATTTCCCGTCAGTACCGCAGCGACAGGCCGTTCCGGTTCGCCCAGGTCGGACAGCACAGCGACCGCACCATTGAAATCCTCATGCATGGTGTAGCCGTTGATTGTGATCAGAGTGCGCAAACCGGCGCCGAGCGCGGCCTTGAGGCCGTTGGCCGAATCCTCTATGGCCAGGCACGACTCAGGCGGTAAGGCAAGGCGCTCCAGCACCCAGCGGTAGATGTCCGGCGCGGGCTTCTTGGCGGCTACCACATCGCCGGCGCCAATTACTTCGAACCAGCCGATGCTTTCAGCGCCCAGGCTGGTTTCGAGCAGTGCCGCCACGGCTTGCGGGGAAGAGGTGGTGGCGATGGCCAGGCGCACACCGTTCTGTCGCAATTCCCGCAGCAGACGCGCGACGCCGGGGCGCAACGGTATGCCGGGTTGTCGAAGCAGCGCGGTGAAATGGCCGGTCTTGGCCGTGTGCAAGCGGGTTATCCAGGTATGCAGGTCACCCTGGAATGGGCATTCGGCAAGATATCGCTCGACGTAGGCGCAAATCCGCTCCTTGCCGCCGCCGATTTCAAGCAGTTCGCCGTAAAGCGCTTCATCCCAGTTCCATCCCAGACCGTATTGGCGGAACGCCGCGTTGAATGCGACGCGGTGGCCATCCCGCTCGGTATCGGCGAGAGTGCCGTCCACGTCGAAAATAACCGCTTCGAGTTTTGGACCGGCCATCAGTCTGCCTCCAAAGGCGGCGATGCCAACGGCTCGAATGCGGTGCTGTGCGGGGAGTAGCCGAGCAACTCACCTTGCCCGATATCGAAATACCAGCCGTGCAGGTGCAGCGATCCGGCTTCGACGCGCTGCCTGATCCACGGGAAGGTCAGCAGGTTTTCCAGGGAGATCAGCAAGGCCGCCTGTTCGCAGGCGCGGGCATGAAGCGGCGGGGATTTGTCCGGCAATTTGGCGAGAACCTGGCTGCGCGCCCGTTGCGCGATACCCATCCAGCGGGCCATGAATTCGCTGTCGTCGCTCCCGCGCAACAAGGCCTGGATACCGCCGCAACCGGAATGTCCCAGCACGATGATGTGTTCCACCTCCAGCCCTCGCACCGCAAACTCCAGCGCCGCGCCCATGCCGGGAAATTGCGCCCCGGTTTCGTAGGGCGGCACCAGGTTGGCCACGTTGCGCACCACGAACATATCGCCGGGGTCGGCGCCGGTGAGGATAGCCGGGTCCACCCGCGAATCGCAACAGGCGATCACCAAGGTCTGGGGTCGCTGCGCATGCCTGAGTTGATCGAACAACTCCCGGTCAGGGCCGAAGTATTTTTCCTGGAAGCGCTCGAAACCGGCGATGAACTTTGCAATGTCTTTCATGGGCGCGCATCCATCTCGAAATCAATGGTGAGACGGTCTGGCGCAGCGGGGCGGAATACCTCGTCGGCATAACGCAGGTGACCGGGATGGTCGCGGTAGCTCGCTATCACTGCATCACCCGCAAAGCGAATCAGCCAGCAGTAGCGATACGGCGCATCCTCTCGCGCCGTCGTGCCGTGGGCAACCGTTCTCACGCCGGGAATCTCCGCCAACTGCTTTTTTCCCTGCGCCACCAACATTGATGGGGCAATTTCGTCCGGGTCATAGTCCAAGTTGTAAAGCACTACATGCACTACCTCTTGCCACAAGCGGCATTGCGCCAGCACATCGGTTGCTCGCCCGGCGCCACCCCACAGGCGGATCATGCGTTCCGCCTCGCCGCGTACCGCGTCGCTCACGTCGGCGGTCAGCCGGGTGTAGCTGCCATCCGGGAAGCTGACCAACCGTTCGCGGACACTGGCGCCCGCCACATCGGCCAATGCGGTGTAGTAGTTGATCTTGGCCACGCCATTGGCAATCAGCTTGCCGAACTGGTCGTCGGAAAGTCCTGTGCCGCCGTGTATTACCAGCGGAATACCGACGGCTTCGTTGATTTTTCCCAAGCGCTCGATATCCAGCCGGGGTTTTCCTTGCATGCGCCCATGCACGGTGCCGACTGACACGGCCAGACAGTCCACGCCGCTACGCGCGACAAAATCCTTTGCTTCCGCCGGCAAGGTATAGGCGACTTCTCCGGGATGTCTTTTCGCATCTTCACCCTCGACTCCCGGCACATAACCCAACTCCCCCTCAACTGCCACCCCGCAGGCATGCGCCATCGCAACCACTTCCTGTGTGCGTTTCAGGTTTTCCTCCAGGGGCAAGAAAGAAGCGTCCACCATCACGCCGTTGCAGCCGGCGCGGATGGCGCGCACGGCGGTTTCCGTGCCCGCGCCGTGATCGAGGTGGATCGCCACCGGCACTGGTGTGCGGTGCGCGGCAACCACGCAGGCGGCCATGAGCAACTCGAAATCGTAATGCTCGAAATGCGACTCCGCCAGACTCAGGATCACCGGTGCATGGCAGTTCTCGGCTGCGCTCAGGATGCCGCTCAAGAAGTCCAGGCTTACCAGATCGAACGCACCCACCGCGTATTGGTGGCGGTAGGCATGCCCGAGCATGTCGGGCAGATGTATCAGTGGCATGGCGCCTCCCTTACTTTGCGGAAAGTTTGGCCAGCGCCTCGTCGGCGCTCTGGTCGTAGCGGGCGCGCTCCTTCCCGGCGGCTTTTTCCAGCGCCTCGCCGATTTCCGGGTACTTCAGCGCCAGGATGCGCGCGGCCAGCATGGCGGCGTTTTTCGTTCCGTCCACGGCCACCGTGGCGACCGGTACGCCGGGCGGCATCTGCACCGTGGAAAGCAGGGCATCCAGGCCGGAAACGATGCCCCCGGAAAGCGGCAGGCCGATCACCGGCAGCCGGGTATGCCCGGCGATTACCCCGGCCAGATGCGCCGCCATCCCGGCGCAGCCAATCAGCACCTGCACGCCTTCGCGGTGGGCGCGTTCGATGTAGGCAATGACCTTGTCGGGAGTGCGGTGTGCCGATGCCACAACGATTTCACTGGGGATGCCCAGTTCGGTCAGGGTGTCGCGCACCTTGACTACGGTCGGCAGATCGTTGGGGCTACCGGTGAGGATGCCGACCAGTACCTTGCCGACCGTATTTTTTCCGGTTTTTTTTGAATCAGGCGATTTCTTCATGGGGTTTCTCCAAGGGTTGGTTATTGGTTGGGCAATACAGAATGGCTGCACGCCGCAAGCGGTCATGCACTGTCTGCCAATCCGGCGTCTGTGGGGGTGCTTCGACGAGGATGCGGTCGAAGTTCGCAGCGTCGGAGGTGTGCAGGGTGGCATAGAGGGCGCGGGCGTAGACGGCGGACCGTGCGGGCATAGGAAAGTAGAACAAATGGCGGTTGTTGAGGTAGGGTGAAGGTTCTGCATTGAGTTCCAGAATCGCAACGCGCTGCCCTCGCATTGCAAGCTCCCAGGCGCGCCGTTCCAGCCCTCTGGCGGGCCAGACTTCCAGTGGGGTGGTGGGAAAATAATGAGAGGGCAGGCGGCCCGGTGTGCGCGGAGCCGGTGAGTCCACATCCGGTTGGCGGATTTTTTCCCCGAGCACCGCTTCCAGTGCGGCCACGGCGATGCCGCCGGGGCGCAGCAGCGTTGGGATATCCCCGGTGAAACCGACGATGGTGGATTCCACTCCCACCCGGCAGGCGCCACCGTCCAGAACCATGTCCACCGAGCCGCCCAGCCCAGCTCGAACATGTGCTGCGGTAGTCGGGCTGGTACGTCCGAAAAGATTTGCCGATGGGGCCGCCAGCCCCTTGTCATCCCCCAGGCTGCGCAGCAGCACTTGAGCGACCGGGTGGTCGGGCACCCTTAACCCGACTGTTTTCTGGCCGCCGCTGACAAGCGGCGAAACATGTATGCGGCGGGGCAGAATCAGCGTCAGCGGCCCCGGCCAGAAGTGCAGAGCCAGCCGCCATGCCGCGTCGGGAACAGCACCGGCCCAGTAATCCAATAAGGCGGCATGACCAATGTGTACGATCAGCGGGTGGTCGAGTGGCCGCTTCTTGATGTCGAACACGCGCTGCAGCGCCTGCGGGTTGGCGGCATCCGCCCCCAGGCCGTACACGGTTTCGGTGGGAAAGGCGACCACGCCGCCTTGCAGCAGCATATCCGCCGCAGCCCGGATGTTTTTCTGAAGCTCCTGATCAAGCATGAATGGTGTTTTCCGTGCTCAGATGGTAATTACCCATATCCCGATCATCGGGGCGTTGGCCCTAATCGTCGCTGTTCATGAAACCCAGCAGATGCAGCAGGCTGGTGAACAGATTGAAAATCGACACGAACAGCGTGACCGTGGCCATGATGTAGTTGGTTTCGCCGCCGTGGATGATGTTGCTGGTTTCATAGAGGATCAGCCCGGACATGAGCAGCACGAAAATTGCCGAAACCGCCAGCGACAGGCCGGGCAACTCGAAGAACATCGCGCCGAGTCCGGCCAGGAAACCGACCAGAATGCCGACTGTGAGGAAACCACCCATGAAGCTGAAATCCTTGCGGCTGGTCAGGGCGTAACCAGACAGGCCGAGGAAGATCGCGCCGGTGAGTCCCATCGCGGTCATCACGATCTGGCCACCGTTGGGCAAGGCCAGGTAGTGGCTGACGATAGGCCCCAGTGTGTAGCCCATGAAGCCGGTGAGGGCGAATACCAGCCCCAGCCCGAGGGAACTATCGCGGAACTTTGTAGTGAGGAACAGCAGGCCGAAATAGCCGACCAGCGTGATGATGATGCCGGGGTGCGGCAACTTCATCGCTACCGCCACCGCTGCCGTCGCTGCACTGAACAGCAACGTCATGGAGAGCAGCAGATAGGTGTTGCGGATCACCTTGTTGGTGGCGAGGGTGTCGGCAAGCTGGCTGGATGCCGGTACTTGAGCTTGCGCCTGATGGAGCGGATTGGTCGGGGTCATGGTGGTTCTCCTTTGAACGTAAGTAGTCGGAAATAGGGCGATTTCACTCCACCACATAGGCGGGGGGAATTTCTTGTGTCATGGCGCCGCTCTTGCGGTGCGACCGGGCACGGTCGATGTTGCGCGTGACGGTGCGCGCGGCGCGGTCGGTTGCACGGTCGATGGCGAGGTAGAGGTCGCTTTCGGTATCTTCAACCACGACCTCCGCGAGCTTCTCCATCGTTACCGACAAGCGGCAACGCTTGTCCAGGCCGCCGCGTGGGCCGTTGATATCCGACAGGTGGATGGTGATACGGCGGATGTGGTCGGCAATGTGAGACGTTGAAAAGCGCACACGGCGCAAGACATGCTCACGGATGCCTTCGGTAAGCTCAAAACCCGATGATTGAATGTGTATCCGCATGATTTGGCTCCTTCACGATTGCAGGAAATGAAAACAGTGTAGGCCAGCCTCACGCATCTAAAAAGTCGAATATAATTGACGACGACTTCGAAAAACCCGAACCATTGAAATTCTCAAAGGGCCATGAATTACAAACATCTCCATTATTTCTGGAACGTCGCCAAGATGGGCGGCGTGACTCGCGCCAGCGAGCGTCTGCATCTGACACCCCAGACCATCAGCGGACAGTTGAGCCTGCTTGAAGAAACCCTGGGCGAGAAACTGTTCAACCGCACCGGGCGGGGTTTCGAACTGACCGAAACGGGCCGTCTGGTGCTGAGCTATGCCGACGAGATATTTACGCTTGGACAGGAACTGGAAGAAGCATTGCTTCACAGCCCGACCGGACGCCCGCTGCAATTCCGGGTGGGGGTTACCGATGCAGTGCCGAAATCGGTCGCCTACCAGCTACTGGAACCGGCGATGGCGGTGGCCGACCCGCCACGTATCGTCTGCCGGGAAGGAAAGGTTACCGACCTGCTTGCGGAACTGGCGGTACACCGGCTCGACATCGTGATTGCCGACGGCCCCATCCCGAATACGGTCGATGTACGCGGCTTCAACCACTTGCTTGGGGAAAGCGGGATTACTTTTTTTGCTACAGTGGGGTTGGCGCAACGTTACTCCGGCGCTTTTCCCGGCTGTCTGGACGGCGCGCCGTTACTCCTGCCAGGCGAGGACGTTGCCATTCGCCCCAAACTGACGCATTGGCTGCGCGAAAGGCAGATACATCCGCGCATCATCGGCGAATTCGATGACGGCGCTTTGATGAAGGCGTTCGGCCAGGCTGGGGTGGGCGTATTTCCTGCGCCCACGGCGATAGCCGAACAGGTGATGCGACAGTACGACGTGGTGGCAATTGGCGCGACCAACGAAGTAGTGGAACAGTTCTATGCGATTTCGGTGGAACGCAAGCTTACCCACCCCGCTGTGGTGGCGATCAGCCGCGCGGCGCGGCAGGAATTGTTCGTTAAACCGTAATTCTACTTTGCCGGATTTCGGGATAAGCGGTGTTTGTACGTCTCTCCCCCACCTGCCGTTTCTTGCCAACGCCTTTCGGCCTGCGGGCGAATATCCTGTTCGGCGCAAATGAATAAACCTAAAAACCTCAGTTGACCGCTTGCCATGAAGCCTACGGTATTGGTTCTAAATGACTTTGCCATTATTTTGACGTTCACCCGTTTGGCGAGAGCGCTACGGGCCGGATTGCACGGTTTTGCGGGCGCATGGCTGCGTTGCTCCTCCTCGCAATGGAGCGACCATTACTCGTCGTCGCGCCTTGCCCTGCACCCGCAAAACCGCACACTCCAACCCGTTCAACTGAGGTTTTTAGGTTAAACAATCCACGAATTGGGCGATGTGTGGAAAGATTGGCTGCACGGGGGGGGGGGGGGGAAGTCCGATTGATTGTGAACGTCCCCACCCTTCGTTTCAGGTTGGCCGACCAGTTACCCCGCCAGTCGCGTCAACGCCTCACGGTATTTCTCGCCGGTCTTGGCGGCGACTTCGGCGGGCAATTCGGGAGCCGGTGGTTTCTTGTTCCAGCCCACGCTTTCCAGCCAGTCCCGCACGTATTGTTTGTCAAAGCTGGGCGGGTTGGAGCCGGGCGCGTACAAATCGGCGGGCCAGAAACGCGACGAGTCGGGGGTCAGCGCTTCATCGATCAAATGCAGAGTGCCGGCGTCATCAAGACCGAACTCGAACTTGGTATCGGCGATGATAATGCCGCGCGTCAGGGCGTATTCGGCGGCTTCCTTGTACAAGCGGATCGCCACGTCGCGCACCTGGGCGGCGAGCGCCGGGGTCATCAGCTTGGCGGCCTGGTCGAAGCTGATGTTTTCGTCGTGCGCGCCGACTTCGGCCTTGGTGGAGGGCGTGAACAGCGGCTCGGGCAGCTTATCGGCCTCACGCAGGCCTGCCGGCAGCGGAATCCCGCACACGCTGGAGCTAGCCTTGTATTCCTTCCAGCCCGAGCCGACGAGGTAGCCGCGCACGATGGCCTCGATGGGCAACGGCTTGAGTCTCTTCACCACGATGGAACGGCCCGCGACTTGCTCTTTCTCGTCGGCGGCCACCAGCGATTCGGGCGCAACGCCGGTCAGTTGATTGGCGACGATATGACCGAGCCGCGCGAACCAGAAATCGGAAATCCGCGTCAGCACCTCGCCCTTGCCGGGAATCGGCGACGGCAGCACCACGTCGAAAGCGGAAAGACGGTCAGTGGTGACGATCAGCAAACGGTCGGCATCGACTTCATAAATGTCGCGCACCTTGCCGCGATTGAGCAGCTTCAGGCTGTGCAGGCTGGAATTGAATAAGGCTTGGCTCATGGGCGGGACTCCCGAAAAAAAGGAAATTCTACCCTGAAAGAAAAAACTTGGCTTGAAGCGTAAACTAAAGTTCGCTCGCTTACTTGCTCTTGCGCACCTTCGCCAGCGCTTCGTCGATGCGCTGATCAAGAAAGCCGCCGTAGTAGTCGGGGGTGGTAAGCCCCACCAGCGGTTCGGTGAGGGCCGCGCCCCAGGAGTCGTAAAGATGAATGGCGGGCACCATCTGGACGTTGTTTTCGTCAGCGAAAGCTTTATGGGTGGTCGCACCGCCCGAGAAATCGCGTAGCTTGGCGTTACTGCCGGCCTTGACCTGAAGCATGATCACCTTGTCGCGATATTCGGGGTTGCGCTGCATGGGTTCGAGGAATTCCTTCAACACCCGCACACAGTAGGCGCAGTTGGGGCGGCTGTACATCACCAGGATAGGCAGGTGGCGCGCTTCCGCCGCTTTGGCTTCGAGGGCGAGATCCTTGGCCAAAGGGACTTCTCCGCCCCCCTTGGCGAAGCTCCATGCGGGAAGCATCCATGCTAAAATCAGCGCCGTCAGGGCTGCTTTGCGCAGCCCATCATTATTTTTTACCATCATTGCGTCGAGACCATCCTTGAAAACCGGCATCACGAAACTCACCATCGCCTCGCGCGAAAGTGCGCTTGCCATGTGGCAGGCGGAGCACATCCAGGCGCGGCTGAAAGCATTATATCCGCAAATCGAAATCCTGATACTCGGGATGACCACCACCGGCGACCAGATTCTCAATTCGCCACTTTCCAAAATCGGAGGAAAAGGGCTGTTCGTCAAGGAGTTGGAGCAGGCCATGCAGGAAGGTCGCGCCGATTTCGCGGTGCATTCGATGAAGGATGTGCCGATGGTATTGCCGGAAGGATTTGTGCTGGCGGCCATCGGCGAACGTGAAGATCCGCGCGACGCCTTCGTTTCGAATAATTTCAAATCCCTCGAAGAACTGCCCGCCGGCAGCGTGGTCGGCACTTCCAGCCTGCGCCGCCAGAGCCAGTTGCAGGCGCGTTTTCCCGAATTGAAGATCGAGCCGTTGCGCGGCAATGTGCAAACCCGTTTGCGCAAACTCGACGAAGGACAATATGCGGCGATCATCCTCGCCGCCGCCGGGCTGAAGCGCCTTGGATTGGGGGAACGCATCACCGCCCTGATATCCACCGAACAAAGCCTGCCGGCAGTCGGCCAAGGGGCGTTGGGGATCGAATCGGTCACCGGGCAGGACGAAGTGGCGGCCTTGCTGGCTCCCCTCAATCACCCCGAGACGGCGGCCTGCGTCATTGCCGAGCGCGCCATGAGCCGCGCGCTGGCGGGGAGTTGCCAGGTGCCGCTGGGTGGTTTTGCGGAAATGCGCGAGGGGCGCTTGTTTATGCGCGGCTTCGTCGCCAGCGTGGATGGGGCGCGGATGGTGCGGGCGCAGGCCGACGACACCCCGGAAAACGCCGAAGCGCTGGGTCAACGCATCGCCGCCGAACTGATCGCGCTGGGAGCCGACAAGATATTGGCGGAGCTGGATTCCCTGTAATGAGCGCCCTGGCCGGATGGCGGGTGCTGGTGACCCGTCCCGCGCGCCAAGCCGACAAGCTGGCGCACCTGATTGAACAGGCGGGCGGTGAAGCGATTCGTTTTCCCGCGCTGGAAATCGCCGGACTTGCCGACCCTACCCCGCTTTACGCTATTATTGACCGGCTGGATGAATTTGATCTGGCGGTATTCATCAGCCCCAACGCCGTTGAATACGGCATGACCGCGCTCCGCCAGCGGCGCGCGCTTCCGGCGCACTGGAAGGTGGCCGCCGTCGGGCAGGCCAGCGCGCAGGCCCTGATTCGGCAGGGCGTTGCGAGTGTGCTGACGCCGCACACCGGCAACGACAGCGAGGCGCTGCTGGCAATGTCGGAACTCACTGCAGTAACGGGTTGGCGCATCGTGATTTTCCGGGGACGCGGCGGACGCGAAACCCTCGCCGAAGAACTGACGCGGCGCGGCGCACAGGTCGAATACGCCGAATGTTATTATCGCCGCAGGCCGGAAAACGACAGCGCGCCGCTGCTGACGCGCTGGGCCGGCGGCGGAATAGACGCCGCCACCGCCACCAGCGGCGAAACTGCGCGTAACCTGCGGGATATGCTTGGCGCAGGATGGGAAAACGCGAGAACCACGCCGTTGTTTGTGCCGCATCCGCGTATTGCGGAAATCGCCGCAACGGCGGGCTGGGTTAACCCGGTCGTCACGCCGCCGGGAGATGAAGGATTGCTGCAAGGTTTGATTGAATGGCGCACTTCACGCGAGAAGTTAGAGAAACCGACTAAATGAACAACGAAATTTCCCCGGAAACCCCGGCGAACCCCCAACCCGAAACGCCCCAACCCGAGCGTTCCGCCCCCTGGCGGCGCGTCGAACCGGCGCTGGCGACGGCGCTCGTGGCGTTGCTGCTGATTGGCTGGCAATGGTTCGACACCCGCCAGCAACTTGGCGTTCTGGAACAAACGGTGGGAAAGAAACTCGGCGAATTCGAGGCGCGCAACAAGGAAAGCGCGCTCAGTTCAGCGCAGGCCCGCGAAGACATGAAACAGACCCTGGTCAAGGTCGGCCTGCTGGAGCAAAAACTCGCCGAATCGCAAAGCCAGCAGGTCGCACTGGAAGCCATGTATCAGGAACTGTCGCGCAATCGCGACGAATGGGTGCTCACCGAAATCGAGCAAATCCTCCTCACCGCCAGCCAGCAACTGCAACTGGCGGGCGACGCCAAGGCCGCGCTGGTCGCCCTGCAAACCGCCGACAGCCGCTTGCAACGCCATGACAAACCGCAATTCATCGGCCTGCGCAAGGCCATCACCCAGGATATCCAGCGTTTGCAGGCGCTGCCGCTGGTCGATGTGGCGGGCTACACCCTCAAGCTCGACGGACTGGTGGTTGCGCTCGACGATCTGCCCCTGCTGGTCAGCGAAGAAATTCCCGAAGACCGCCAGCCCGCCAAGGTGCGCCCCGAGGACAATCCGTGGACCAAGCTGGGTCGCGAAATCTGGAATGACCTGAAGCAACTGGTGCGTATCCAGAACATGGAAAATCCCCAGGCCCCGCTGCTGCCGCCCAGCCAGGCCTATTTCCTGCGCGAAAACCTCAAGCTGCGTCTGCTTTCGGCGCGTCTTGCGGTACTGCGCCACGACGAAAATGGCTTCAAATCCGACATCAAAACAGCGGAAGAATGGCTACGCCGTTATTTCGACATTAAAACCAAGGCCGGCAAAACCGCCCTGGGGACACTCAAACAGTTGTCGGCCAGCACCGTCGCCATTGACCTGCCGGATATTTCCACCAGTCTCAATGCGGCGCGCACGTTCAAAGTGACGCGCGACAAGGCTGCCCGGTGAAGAACCTGTTCTGGATACTCGCGATATGCGGGCTGGCCGTGGCGCTCACCCTCGCGGCGCACCATAACGCCGGCTATGCGCTGCTGGTTTATCCGCCGTGGCGTATGGAGTTGTCGCTCAACCTGCTGATCACCCTCCTGCTGGTGCTGCTCGCCGCCAGTTACGGGCTGGTGCGCCTGGTTTTCCATACCCTCAACCTGCCCTCCTACGTGCGCGCCTTCCGCACCGAACGCCACTCGGAACGGGCGCGCGCCGCCATGACCGAGGCCTTGCTGGCCTTCCACGAAGGGCGTTACGGCAAGGCCGAAAAACTTGCCGCAACGGCGCTCGAAGCGCCCCAGTTCGCCGCCGTGGGCGCGCTCCTGGCGGCCCGCGCCGCCCACAAAATGAAGGACTTCAACAAACGCGACGGCTATTTGATGCAGGCCGAACGGCTCGCCCCCGAGCAATCCGCCGCACGTCTCATGACCGAAGCCGAACTACTGCTTGACCAGCGCCACACTCAGGAAGCCCTGGCGGTACTGAAACGTCTCCAAGGCCATGCCCGCCTGACCGGCGCGCTGCGTCTGGAATTAAAAGCCTGGCAACAGGCGAAAAACTGGGACAAGGTGCTGGAACTGATCGCCAAGCTGGAGAAAAAAGAGTCCATCGACCCCACCTACGCCGCCCAGCTCAAGATCAACGCGCATCGCGAAAACCTCTGCAACGCCATGCCGGATATCGCCGCGCTCAAGGAATACTGGCGCAAGGTGCCCGCCGCTGACCGCGCCGACAACAAGATTGCACTGGCCGCCGCGCGCCAGTTCCTGCTTTTCGGCGATTGCCAGAACGCCATGGAAATCGTCACGAACAGCCTGGAGAAAAACTGGGACAGCGAACTGATGCTGCTCTACGCGGAATGCCAGGGGGACGTGCTGAAACAGATCGAACGCGCCGAAAATTGGGTGCAACAACACCCGCAGGACGCCGCCCTGCTGCTCACCCTGGGTCGTTTGTGCGCCCAGCGCGAGCTATGGGGCAAGGCGCAAAGCTACCTGGAAGCCAGCCTCAGCATGGAACGCCGCGCCGAAACCCACCTTGCCCTGGCGCACCTGTTTGAAAAAATGGGCCGCCCGGAAGCCGCCATCGAACAATACCGGCAAGGGCTGAAGCTTTCTGCCGGGATGTAATTCCCTTCATTTCCAGTAACTGCCTAAGGGCGAGTTACCATTTCCAAATCAAACCTGCTCTTTGCCCCCCAAGGGGACTTCCTGCGCGGCGGCGATATAGGAAACCACTTCCGCAGAGTGCAGGAAACGCATCGCGTGGCTCACCGGCGCGTACGTCGCAATGCATGTCCATCAGGCCCGGCATGAGCGGTCGCCCCAGCGGCAAGGACATTACCCCGCGAGCGTATGGAGAAAGGCGCGCAACGCATCGCGTTGCGGCGGTTTGAGGCTGGCGTAGCAGGCAAGCAGGTCGCGCTCGTCGTCGGGCAGCAACCAGCCCGGCCCGCCGGGTTCCGCTGCTGCCAGCGCAGCGGTGCGCATCTCGCCGCGCCCGGTGGATAGCCACTCGAAACTCACCCCCAACAGCAAGGCCAGACGGGCAAGATTCTTGACGTGCGGCGCTTTGCGGCCCGATTCCCAATCGGAAACCGTCGGCTGGGTGACATACATCCGCCGCGACAACTCCGCCTGGCTCAATCCCGCTTCGATTCTCGCCTGCCTGATGCGTTTTTCCATGGTGCCGGCGATTCTATAGCTGGCGGCTGTATCGCTTTATACGCTTACAGCTAATGCGCGATTATCCACTTTCGGCTATATAAGCCAATTCGCCGCCATCGCCGTGCGACTCCAAAATTAAAAACAGGATCATCGGGAGCCATCCACTTGAACAGCCATAGCCAACACTGCACCCCAAACCGCAAATTGCTTGCCACCCTCACCGCCGCAGCCCTGCTTTCGATGACCCCGCTTCACCACGCCAAAGCCACCCCGCCGCTCGCCCTCCAGTTCGCGCCGCTGGGCGACCAGGCCCACCCCGACGAACTGGCTTTCGACATCCCGCTGGCTGCCGGCGAAATCGTCCAGGACATCCGCCTGCTGGGCAAGGACGGCGAATCCAGCCTGCTTACCTCATTCGATCTGCAACCCAGCAAGGAGGGCGTCACCGCGCGTTTCCTGCCCAAGCTAGATTTCAGCGCCTACGTCGGCCAGACGCTGCCGCTCAAAGTGGTCAAGTCCAATGGTTTCGCTGGTGAAACCGAGGAATCGCTGCTGCTCAAGATCGTCGCCGCCAGGGACTTGTCGCAGGACGTGAAGCTCATCGCCATCAGCGATGGCAGCACCGCGCCCGATGCGCTGGACTTCACCATCCCCGGCGCGGTGAATCTCTCCCTCGACGACCTGCTGCTGGTTTCCGCCAAACAGAGCAGTTCGGTGAAATCGCTATTCACGCTCGCCACCCAGCGCGGCGGCGACACCCGCGCCAGCTTGCAAGGGCTAGACTTCGATGGCATGGCCGGGCAGCCCCTGGAATTACGCGCCGCCAAATCCTTCAAAAGCGGCGCTGCACCGCTCAGCCAGAAACTCCTGCTCACCGCGCAGACGGCAAAAGACTTCACCAAGGATACCGTTCTCGCCATCCCCACTTCCGGCGACACCCAGCCCGACCCGTTCACCCTCGACCTTGCCGCCGGGGCCAATGTCGAGGTGCAGGACATCACCCTGGGTGGTTCCAGCATCCTGGCCTTCTTCGACCTTACCCGCACCGCTGACGGCAACCTCACCGCGAAATTGAAAAGCGCCGTGGATTTCGATGCGTTAATTGGTCAGCCGGTGGTGCTGACTGTGCAAAAGCTCGTCGGCGGGGTGGCCTATACCCAAAAGCTCACCGCCTATGCCCAGTTGCCCACCCCCAAGATGCTCGCCAAGGACGACGGCACCTTGAGCGCCGCCAGCGGCTTGAGCAGCACGGCCACGGCGCGCAACCTGCAATTTGTGCTTTACAGCGATGCTGCGGAAAAAAGCGAAGCCGCCCGCAATGCCAAGGGCGCTTTCGCCGACCTCAGCGCCGCCACCGATTATTGGCTGGGCACCGTCGCCGAAGCCAGCGACCGCACCGCCCTCAAATCGCCGCTGCTCGCCGTCAAGACCGACCCGGCCAACCCGGCGGCGTTCACCTTCACCCCGGTGAGCAACGGCAATTTCGCCACCCAGTACACCTCCAACAGCGTTACCGTCTCGGGCTTCACCAGCAAGGCGCCGATCAGCGTCAGCGGCGGCGAATATGCCCTGGACGGCGGCGCCTGGAGCAGCGCGGCAGGCACACTGCGCGCCGGGCAGAGTGTGCAGGTGCGCGGGACTTCCGCCAGCGCCTATTCGACGGCGAAGACCGTGACGCTGACCATCGGCGCGCGCAGCGCGGACTTCGTCATCACCACGGTCAGCGAGCCGGTATACGTTTACACCCCGCCACCCACCGACACCACCCCGCCCGCCACCATCAACGAGGCCGGCAGCGGCTATTACATCGTCCAGGCGCTCGCCACCGCCGCGATGACGGCGGCGACCTCAAAGGATTTCAGCATTACCGGGCTCACCGCCTCGACCGCCTACAAGATTTATTTTGTCGCCAAGGACAGCGCCAACAACACCCAGACAGCGGTGAGTTCGGTGGCGGTGACCACCGGCGCCGCTGCCGATGCCACCTTGCCCGCCACCCCGACCCTTGCCATCGCTGACGGCGACGCTGGCAACGGCACGGGTACTGCCGGATACACTGACTCCACCGCCGTCAACCTCACAATCGCCAACGACACCGACAACGTCGGCGTCACCGGCTGGTATGTTGCCGAGAGCAGCACCACACCCGCCCCCGGAGCCGGCGGCTGGGTGGGCGCCAGGCCGACCACCGCGACCGTCAGCAGCGGCGACGGGGTGAAGACCCTCTACGTGTGGACCAAGGACGCGGCGGGGAACGTCAGCAACGCGGGCAGCGGGACGATAGAACTGGGGACGGTGGCGCCGAGTTCGGTGACGTGGGTGGGGACGGTGCCGAATGCGAAGACCACGGGTTATAACAACCTGATCCTCTCCGGTGACAAGAGCTTTGCCGGGGCGACGCTCAGCGTGGTGTCGCGTTTCGGCGGTACGGTAGGCACCGTGAGTATCGACGGCAGCGGGCAGATATTAATCACGACCTACGGCACCCCCGGCGTCAACCCGGATTACCTCGACATCAGCGGCACCGACAAATACGGCAATGCCATCAGCATCGCCCGGCGGGTGAATTTGCCGGTGTAGGCGGGGTGGGGGTAGCGGGAACGCCAGCGTTTCCGAATGGGCGGAATTTCCCCAATAGTTCGATCTTTGCGGAACTTCAACTTAAGTGCTTAATTTCTTGGAGATGTTAACCATGCCTATAGAAGGAATTTGGACAAACGCCGAAATATCGACTGCCTATGCAACATGGGCTCTGGCTTTTTTCACCGCAATCCTATGTTTGAGCGTCGCTCTAGCATGGCGACAAATTCGGGCGGATCACGCACGGTCACGAAGAGAACTGGCAATAAATCTCGGGGCTCAATGGGTTGAACATCAAACGGAGCGCTTGGCAAAGGCGCTACGCCTGGTGAATGCATTGGATATTGAGAATACAAAGCGCGTACTCAGAAGAGAGCCGTTTTACGTTGACCAACAATTCCCTTCGACATTAAGAAAGATTTTTCCATCGCACCCTAAGGCTGATGGCGGCCATATTTTATTGGACGCTGAACAGGCGAACGAACTGCGCTGGTTAGTTGTAAACCATTTGAACCAGTTGGAAACTGCCCTTCTTGGTTGGCACTACAATGTCGCGGAAAGAGAAATCATAGAGTCTGAATTTAGCTACCTCGTAGAGCAAAGCGAGGGGGATACGATTGCAGAAAAATTTCGCGCCAATATCGAAAGCGGAGCATGGCCGGCAATTGACGCTTTTGTAGATCACTGTAGACAAAAGCAAAAGAAAATTTCTCCCGGCATGGATAGACCTGGCTAATGATCGCAACCCGCGTAAGCCGAGCCGAGAAGGGTGGGCACGGACCTATCGTGCCCACGCGGAAATGCCCCACGAACCTACCGCACGGACACCCAAATCCGTGTCCATCCTACGACTACTTGCGAATGTTCGTTACAATTGCATCGTCATTCATCGCGGAGTTTTTCCATGCCAACTATCAGCATGTTTTTCGGTATCCTCATTCGCATGTATTTCTACGATGACAAGCAACACCACGCGCCGCACATTCATGCAGAATTCCAAAATCAGCAAGCCGTTTACCTGATCGAAACAGGCGAACGTATCTCAGGCAACATGCCGCCCAACAAAGAGAAGTTAATTCAGGCGTGGATGCTGATTCACAAGGAAGACCTGCTCACCGATTGGGGCTTGGCCGTCAAAGGCGAAGAACCTTTCCGCATTGACCCGTTGCGTTAGCCCGGATAATTCATAAATTGCGCACGCCCTCGCTGGTCTTTTGTTTCCCAGGGAAATTTTGTTCCGTCGGGTGTATGAATCACTACACCGCTCCTTCACAAAATTCCCCTGGAAAACAAAATACTCGCGCGATCATCGCGCGAATTTATAAATTGTCCGAGCTAGGAGACGACATGAACCCCTATGTTGCAACAGCCCAGCCACGAGAAAACCATGAATTGCTGCTCACCTTTACCAACGGCGAACAGCGCGTTTTCGATACCAAACCTTACTTGGACAAAGGCGTGTTTAAGCGCTTGCGCGAACGCAGCACATTCATGGGGGTGCGCGTTGTCGCCGGTTCGGTTGAATGGCCGGGAGAGATAGACCTCAGCTACGATACGCTCTATTTGGAAAGCCACCCTGCATAGGATTAGCCTGGAAAATCGATGAGGTGTGGCGGCGGCATGTCCTATGGTCGCACTACACGGCGTTTTCCGCGCCGGGAACCATCGAGCTGGATTTGTCTGCCTTGTTGGAACGCCTTTCCGCCAAGGCGGCGTTGCAACGGGCGGATGCGCTGCAATTCTTTCTCGAATTCCTGCCCATTCAGCCTTTCACCGACGGCAACGGACGGCAGGCTTTGATCCTCGCCGACGTGATTTGCCTGAATTTTGGCTTGACCCCGCTTGCCGTGGACATCAAGAATCCGCTGTTCAAAACCGCGTTTTGGGAGGACGTGCGCGGTGGTGCGACGGTGGAAAGCCAGTTGCGCCTGGTGGATGGCTGGAACCGGGGAGAACTGGGGATCAAGCCGCGCAGCTTCTCCGAAGCCGTTGCGATACCAAAACACTAAACAACCACCGGCTCAAGCCGGTGGGTTTGAATTACGGACTGAAAGTCC
>CAYVIN010000056.1:0-26468 GCA_964451375.1 uncultured Sulfuricella sp. | reverse complement strand
CCGGACTTTCAGTCCGTAATTCAAACCCACCGGCTTGAGCCGGTGGTTGTTTAGTTGGCTGTCGATGTTGTTGTTATGGCCTGTAGCTGCGGTAATTTCCTCCGCAGGCTGGCTTATCGCTTCTGCCAAATTATTACGTCGCCGAAAAACCAGTGGTGGTTATCTGTGCGCCCTTGTTGGTGGAGGTGTTCTGTGCGATGCCGGATACGTAATGGCACGGGTCGTAGCAGGGATTGACCTCTAGGGGATACTGCCATCACAACTTAGGCCAGCGGCACAATTGATATTGATTTTCCTCCCCTGGTTAACTTTGCTTGTCGGAATGGCGTTGCTGGTTTCTCGCGCTTTCGCTAATGGGAGGCAATTAAGGTAATTCGAAGCCCAGTAGCCTGGGTGGGCACGGCCCTATCGTGCCCACCCGGAAATTTCCCCAACCCCACCGCGTGTGCACAGCAAAGCCGTGCCCACCCTTCGGTAAAATCCCCGGATATCCCATTACCGACGCGATACGACGCCCGGCGCGACCTGGTTTTTCACGGTGGTTTCCTACCGGCGGCGGCCCCTCCTTTGCACCGACCCCATCCGCGCGGCGTTGCGCGCCGCGATTGAGGCGGTGCGGGTCGAACGGCCCTTCACCATCGACGCCTGGGTGTTGTTGCCCGACCATTTGCATTGTTTGTGGACGTTGCCGGAGGATGACGCGGATTTTCCGACGCGCTGGAAAATCATCAAACGTGCGGTGTCGCTGGCCTGCGGGGAGACATTCCACCGCGAAGACTGGATGACCGCCTCGAAGCGCAAACATCGCGAATCGACGATCTGGCAACGGCGTTTCCGGGAACACCGCATCCGCAACGAAGCGGATTTCGCCCGTCATTGTTATGGCGGCATGAAACCATGTGGGCAGCGAATAGCTTTCGTTGGACGGGAAAATCTTTTGCAACGCCCCCGGAACTACTTAGTCCGATTGCCCTGTGGGGGGGCAAGGGCGCGACGTGGTGGCGCGCCGTGGTCGATGGTCTGATTTCTGCATGACGCCCGTCCCTTGGGCGTTTCGCCGTGAGCGTTCACTAACCTTCAGGATTCTCCGGCAGGGTCGAGTCCGTCCGGTATTTCGACTCAATGTCCGCCGCAACCGACGCTTGCGCCTTAGTCAGGTTTATTGCGGATGAAATCGGCGACCTTGCGGAAAGCCGCCGTCAGTTCGGTTTGCAGGGTTTCTTCAACTTCGGCGTTGCGCATCGCGCGGGTCATGCAGTCCATCCACAGGTCGCGTTCCTGGTTGCCGATGGGGAAAGGCAGGTGGCGGTGGCGCATTTGTGGGTGACCGTGTTTTTCCACGTAAAGCGGTGGGCCGCCAGTCCAGCCGCTGAGGAAGAGGAACAGTTTGTCGCGCGAGCCTTTCAGGCTGGGGGCGTGGAGGGTGCGGATCGGGGCGTAGGCCGGGTCGCTGTCCATCAAGTCGTAGAAACTCGCGACCAGGCGGCGTATCCCGTCTTCGCCGCCGAGTCTTTCGTAATGAGTGCTCATGTTGTCCTCGCGGTGATCGAAAGCGCCACTATACCTTGAACCTGCTCACGGTTTCGCGCAGCGCGCCGCTGAGGGTTTCGAGTTCCCGGGCGGCTGAGGCGATGGCGTTGACTTCGTGGCTGTTTTCCTCGGTTTTCTGGGCGACGCGGGCGATGTTTTCGGCGATTTGGTTATGCGCGGCGCTTTGTTCGCGCAGCGAGTCGGAAATGCCGCTGACTTCGTCGATAACATGGTGGGCGCTGTCCTTGATCCGCACGATGGCGTCCTTGGCGAGCGCCACCATGCGTACCCCTTCCTCGACCCGTTGATTACCGTCGGCCATCCCGGTGACGGCGTTCTGGGTGCCGCTCTGGATGCTGCCGATCATTTCGGTGATTTCCTGGGTGGACTGGGTGGTGCGTTCCGCGAGTTTGCGCACTTCGTCGGCGACCACCGCAAAACCGCGTCCCTGTTCGCCGGCGCGGGCGGCTTCGATGGCGGCGTTGAGCGCGAGCAGGTTGGTCTGGTCGGCGATTTCCTTGATCACCCCGACGATGGCGGAAATTTTGTCGGAATGTTCGCCCAGCGACTGGATGTGCTGGGTGGAATTGTTGACCGCCTCGGCGATGTGCGCCATTTCACGGGTGGCGTCATCCACCACGCGCAGGCCGGTTTCGGAGATTTCCCCGGATTTGCGCGAGGAAATGTGGGTTTCCGAGGCGTTTTCGGTGATTTGTTCGATGCCTACAGAAATTTCCTCGACGGCGGCGGCCATCGACTGGGTGGCGTCGTGTTGCTGGGCGGAACGTTCCGCGACGCGCGCCGAGGTTTCCGAGAGGCGGCCCGCTTCGCCGGCCAGCCGCGCGACGCTGTCGTCAACCTGGCGGATAACGCCCGACAAACTGTTTTGCATGGCCTTCATCGAGGCCAGCAGGCTGGTTGTGTCGCCGGTCTTGGTTTGAACTGCGACGCTGAGGTCGCAGTCGGCAATCGCGTGGGCGATTTGCACGGCGTATTCGGGTTCGCCGCCGAGGCTATTCATCAGGCTGCGGATGATTGCCGCCGCGACTACCATGCCGGCCCCCAGCGATGCGCCGAGGATGATCAGCAGCAACAGGCTGGCGGACTGGATGCTGGATTTGGCCTGTTCTTCGTCGGCGCTATTGCGTTTGTTGGTGAAATCGACCACCAGGTCAATGTATTTGCGGTGGGTGTCGTAGGCGCTTTTCATGCGCGGCAACGCGCCGGCGGCAGCGGCGGCGTCGGCCTTCTGGAGCGCCGGGATGAATTCCTCAAACGCGATTTTATAAAAGGCCAGCGCCGGTTCGTGGCCCATTTTCAGGAAGTTTTCCACCAGTTCCGGTTCCAGGGTTTCCTTGAGCCAGAACTCGTGACGGGTGTCGTATTCTCCCTTGAGCACCTTGAGGCGTTCGACCAGTTTGTCCAGCTCGGGTTTGTCGGCCTCCAGCATTTGCAGGCTGACCAGGAAAGATTCAATGATGTATTCAGGTGGGGGCAGGATGTCGGCGACCAGGTCTTTTCCTTGCACGATGCGTTGATAGAGCGGGCCGTTGACTTTCAGGTCGTTGAGGGTTTTGAACGACCACGCGCCGTAAACTGCGAAGCCCAGAGTGAATACCGCAACCAGCACGGCAAAACGATGCGACAGTTTGAGACTATTGAGTGAATTCATGTTGTATTTCCCCCACTAAGCCGGACACGCGACGACAGGATTTTTCGCCGGGATAATACGTAAGCACTTTACATACCCATGGCATTTCGGCTTGCGTACGCAGCGTGGAAAGTCCCGTCGCACCGCGCTTGAGAGCGAGCGTCGTATTCCGGAAATAAATTTAGGCGCCGTTTCCGCGCCTAAAAATCGGGCGTGTTGTGTCGTTAATGCACCACATCGAACATCTTTTTGTTGGATATGTCGGATATATATAAATATTCAAACGTCATGCAAATTTGCGTGATTTTCCCAAGATGTGGTGTTTATTCCATAAGGCGCCTACAGGCAAAGGGAAATTCGGTGAGCATTGATGAGAATTGGTGAGTGGCGGGTGTCTGGCGAAATTGAAAAAATAGAGCTAACTTTAGAGTATTCTCACGGCAATACTAAGCCGAACCAATTATCGGTAAATTGCCCACAATCCGGGTGTGGGGATGTTGTTCCCTGGTTTGTTACAGGGAGAACCATTGGAGATCGACGGAAATGCAAATCAAAAAATTGGGCGACTTTCTCAAGGAGCGCCAACTGGTTGAAGAAGATGAACTGATTCACGCGGTTCATCTTGCCAAAAAACACGGGAAAAAAGTCGGGCAAGTGTTGCTGGAAACCGGCGCGCTCACCGAAGACGACCTGCTCAAGGCGATTGGCGACCAGTTGGGTTTCAATATTGTGTCGCTGGCCAATTACCCAATAGACCCGAAAGTCGTCTCGCTGATTTCCCGCGAGGTTTGCGAAGAAAAACTCTGTGTGCCGCTCAAGTTCGACGAGAACAATTCCCTGCACGTCGCGATGAAAGACGTTTCCAATGCGGAATTGGTGCAATACCTGAAATTCAGCACCGGCAAGAACATTATCGCCAGCATCGCGCTCGAATCGGAAATCCGCAATACCATTGGGCGGCTCTACGACTTTGCCGCCAGCCTGGAAGACCTGGTCAACAACGTCAGCAAGCTCAATGAACTGGAACTGGTCGATCCCGAGCATGAAGCCGACGCCGCCGATGCGCGCTCCTATACGGTCACCCAGATTGTCAAATCGGTGTTGGGGGAAGCAGTCGCGAAAGGCGCCAGCGACATCCACATGGAGCCCAGCCAGACTTTCCTGCGGGTGCGCATCCGCATCGACGGGCAGTTGCAGAATCTGATCAATATCCCGAAATGGGTGCAATCCCAGGTGATCGGCTGCATCAAGGTGCAGGCCAGCCTGAATATCGCGGAAAAACGGGTTCCCCAGGACGGCAAGTTATCCGCCAACGTGGCAGGCCGCCACGTCGATTTCCGCGTCTCTACCCTGCCCACCCCGCAGGGCGAAAAAGTGGTGATCCGTATCCAGGACAAAGGCAACAAAGGCTACAGCCTGAGCAGCCTGAGCCTGCCGCCCTATCTGCTCAAACAAATCCTGCGCCTGTTGCAGAACGACAAGGGCATCATCCTGGTCACCGGGCCGACCGGCAGCGGCAAAACCACCCTGCTTTATTCCATGTTGACCGAGTTGGCGCGGCGCGGCCCCAACATCATCACCGTCGAAGACCCCATCGAATACGAATTCGAGGGCATCACCCAGACCCAGATCAACGAAAAGGCGGGGATGACCTTCTCGACCATCCTGCGCTCGATTTTGCGGCAAGACCCCAACGTCATCATGATCGGCGAAATCCGCGACCAGGAAACCGCTGAAATCGCCTTCCGCGCCGCCCAGACCGGGCATCTGGTGTTGTCCACGTTACACACCAACAGCGCCGTGTCGGTGGTCACCCGCCTCAAAGACCTGGGCATTGAACCTTTCCTGATTGCTTCGACCGTGCTGGGCATCTTTGCGCAGCGTCTGGTGCGCTGCAATTGCCCGAAATGCGCCGGTATTGAAGACACCTCGCACGTTACCGATCCAACCCAGAAGAAACTTCTGGAATTGCTGCCGGCGAGAACTTCCCTCATGCGTGGGCAGGGCTGTGAGAGCTGCGGGGACTCCGGTTATCGTGGACGGGTCGGGGTATATGAATATCTGCGCTTTTCACCTGGTGTGGTGGATGCGGTCAACGGCGGGTTGCCGGAAAAACAGATACTTCAAGCCGCCAAGGCGGATGGCATGAAAACCCTGGTGGATGAATGTGTGCGCCTGATTTCGGAAGGAACCACCTCGTTTACCGAATGTTCTGGCATACTCGCCACGCTGGACATGACCGAAGCTGGGCATGATCCCCATGCCGAACACACTTGTCCGTCGTGCAACAAACCGGTTTCGGCGGAATTCGTCACTTGCCCGTATTGCGAGTACCGGCTGGTGTGTAAATGCCCGAAATGCGACAGCCACGTCGAGCGCGACTGGCAGGTTTGCCCGTATTGTTCCGAGCAACTGGTGAGCGTCCAGCCGCTCGGGCTGGCCGCCGCGCCACCCGGCGTCGTGCTGGGCGGCGCGACCAAACCGCTGGTGTTGATCGTCGATGAAAAAGAGGCGATGCGGCGCGCCCTGGGCATCATCCTCGGGCAGATCGGTTGTGAAGTGGTGGAATCTACCAACGGCGAGGAGGCCCTCGAACTGGCGGGCAACGTCTTGCCCAACCTGATCATTGCCGACTTCGACACCCCGCGCATCAACGGCAGCAAGTTGTTCCACACCCTCCGGGAGCGCGCCGCCACTTCGGCGATCCCCTTTATCCTGCTGACCCAGGGGGGCGGGCAGGAAGCCGATATGGCCGACATCCTCGAAGATGTCGATGGGCATCTCGGCAAACCTTTCAACTACCGGGAACTCCAGGCCAAGGTCAAGAAACTGCTTGGCCCGGATTCGCTCCGTCATTCCCCGCAAGCCGCAGCCTCTTCCCCCGTCGTGGCGTCGCCTGAAAAACCCGCGCCGCCCGCCGTCAAGCGCCAGCCCGAAGCCGCGCCGGCCAAAGCGCCTACTGTCCCCAAAGTCGCTGCGCCGACGCCCGCCAAAACACCAACTCCGCCCCCCGCTGCAGCGCCGCTCAAGGCAACCACGCGGGCTGCCCCCGCCCCGTTGCGCGAGGATATTGCTCCCGCCGCACCCGGCGGTTTGAGCGCTACACCCGCCAAATCGCGGGTGGACTTGGCGTTTTCCGCCGCCGCCGAGGGTGTCGCGGTAAACGCCTATCAGGTGGAGATTACCCCGCTACGCAGTACGCCCATTGTCCTCAAAGTCGCTGCGGAAAACGGCGCAAAAGCCGCCAAGGGGCGCGTTGAGGCGATTCTGACGGCAAAGCCCGGGCAAATCGGCATAAGCATAACCGGACTGATCAACGGCAAACAGCACAGCTTCGCCGTCACCGCGTTCAACGCGGCGGGCAGCAGCGCCAGTGCCGCCGCCATCAAGGCGACCCCAGCCGGTGTCCCCGACTCCCCGGCGATTAGCGGAGTGAGCGCCGGCAACGCGTCGGCTACCGTCGGATTTACCGCGCCGGCCAGTCATAACGGCAGTTTCCTCAGCGGTTATACGGTGATTTCGAACCCGCCCGGCGGCGTGGATCGGGATGCCGGCTCGCTTAATCTGACCCACACTGTGACGGGGCTGGTCAATGGTCAACCCTATACCTTTACCGTCGTCGCCGCCAATGGCGTGGGCAGCAGCGCGCCTTCCGCGCCATCGGCTGACGTGACGCCGCTGGCGGTACCACGAGTCGTGGACTTCAACGCGGTGGCGGGCAACACCAAGGTGCATCTGGTTTTCGCCACCCCCGCCGACCCCGGCAACCTGCCGACGCTCTATACCGTCACGGTGTCCGGCGCGGGCCGCGAGGATGTGCCGTTGAGCCTGGAAGCCCAGCCCGGCGCAACCGCTGCGGCAGGTGGATTAAGCGCCGCAGTGGCGGTCAACGGCGGCAGAACCGCGATTACGATAGGCAATCTGGTTAACGGTCAGGCTTACGGATTCAAGCTGAGCGCCGCCAACAGCGCGGGTTTGGGCGAGGTATCGACACGCAGCGGGGTTATTCCGGCGACCTTGCCCGGCGCACCCACCATCAGCGCCGTCAAAGCCGCTGACCGGGCTGCGCAAATTACCCTGAGCCCGCCCGCCGCCGACGGCGGCAGTGTCATCAGCGGGTATGTGGTGACTTCCATCCCGCCGGGCGGCGTCGATCAGGACGCCGGTTCGGTAAGCCTCACCCACACCGTTAATGGCCTGGAAAATGGGGTCAGCTATACCTTTAGCGCGGTTGCCGCCAACGCCGTGGGCAGCGGCCCGGCTTCGCCGGTTTCGGCACCGGTGATTCCGCTGCAAGCGCCGCCCGCGCTGGTTTGCAGCGCTGCGCCGGGAAATGCTGAGGTTACCCTGGCGTTTCCCTCACCTGCCGACAAGGGTTCCCTGCCAACCCGTTATACACTGAGCGTTGGCGCTCCCGGAGAGAAGCCGGTTGCTCTGAATCTGAATGTCGCCCCCGCTGCGACCGCGACCAGCGGAGGAATTTCCGCCGCCATGTCGCTCGCCGCCGGAAAAACCCGGATCGTCGTCAAAGGGCTGCAAAACGGTGTGCCCTATAGTTTCACCCTGGTCGCTGCAAATAGCGCCGGGGTCGGAAAAGCGACCCCGGCGTTGTCGTGTACCCCCGCCACTGTGCCGGGCGCGCCGGCTTTTGCGGCGCTCCAGGTCGGCAATGGTGAAGTGACTATTACCCTGAGTGCACCGGACAACGACGGCGGTTGCCCGATCACCGCCTATATGGTTAAAGCGGTTCCGCCGGACGGCGTGGACTCCGCAACGGATACGACCAGCCTGGTTCGCACCCTGACCGGCCTGAACCCGGCGACCAGCTATACGTTCACTGCGGTGGCGATCAACCGGGTCGGCAGCAGCGCGCCGTCCGGCGTCTCCGGCGCGGTGGTTCCCTCCCCGCCGCCGGATATTGGCAAAGTCACGGCGACGGCGGGCAAATCCCAGGTGGCGCTGACCTTCGCGCTTCCACCGGGCGCGCCGCCCAGCGCCTATGCCGTTGAGATCACGCCGGCCCGCGCCGCCGGCCCGATCCTCCTGGAAATCAAGGGCGAAAACGGCGCATCCGTCACCCACAACGGCGTCACGGCCACCCTGGTGCAGGGCGGCAGCAACGCCCGGATTACGGTGATGGGGTTGATTAACGGCAAGGCGCACGATTTTGTGCTGAGCGCCACCAATCCGGTCGGCAAAGGCGCGCCATCGGCCCCCATCCGCGCCGTACCGGCAACTGTCCCGAGTGCTCCGCAGACGGTTTCCGCCAAGGCCGCCGACACCCACGCCCACGTCGAATTCGCCCCGCCCGCCAGCCATGGCGGCAGTTTTATCAGCGGTTATACGGTGATCTCCGATCCGCCCGGCGGCATCGACGAGGACGCCGGGACACTCCTCACCACCCACAAGGTCAGCGGCTTGCACAGTGGCGTCAGTTATACCTTCAGCGTCTACGCCGGCAATGCGATGGGCAAAAGCCCGCTATCCGCGCCGTCGCCGCGCGTCGTCCCGTTCGCTCCGCCCCCGCGCAGCGCGGGCCAGGCGGAACTCGACGAAGAGCAGGGAGAAAGTGAATTAAGTTCTGCCGACTCGTGGATTGCCGCGCTGGAGTCGGGAGGGGCTGGAGTAGGAATGAAGGATGAACGATGAAGCCGGTTCGGGCTACTTCATTTCCTTCACGATGTGCTGCTGGCGGCGGCTGATGGGCAACGCTTCGGGGATGTCGCGCAGCCTGACCAGCCAGCCGCCTTCGTGATCTTTTTCAAACCCGCAGATCGCGGCGCGGGCGACCAGGCAACTGCGGTGGATACGCACAAATCGTTCGGTGAATTCGTGCTCCAGGCGGGCCAGGGATTCGTCGAGCAGATATTCGCGTGTGGCGCTGCGGGCTGCGACGTATTTCACATCGGCGCGCAGGGTAAGGATATCGGCGACCGGGACGAGGGTGATTTTGCCGCGTTCGCTGATACTGAAAAAACGCCGGGGCTGAACCGTGGCGCGCCGCAAGTCGTCGGGGCGCGCGCGATGCGCCGTGGGCGCCTTGTGCAGGGCAGCCAGCAATCTTTCGGGACGCACCGGCTTGAGCAGATAGTCGATCGCGTTGACCTCGAAGGCCTGCACCGCATAGGCGTCGAAGGCGGTGACGAAAATCACTGCGGGCGGACGGTCGAGCTTGAGCAGATGTTCGGCGGTCTCCAGACCGTCCATGTCGGGCATTCGGATATCCAGCAGCACCACATCCACCGCCTGCAACTCGCAAAAATCCAATGCCTGCCTGCCGGTCGCCGCCGCGCCGGCGACTTCCAGCGGCAATTGCGCGGCGCAGTCAGCGAGTAATTCGGCCAGACGGCGGCGCGCCGGTTCTTCGTCGTCAACAATGAGGATACGCAGAGGTTGGGCGGGATGCACGGGAATGCTCCTTTGAGTGGCGTCGTAACCGTCTGGAATTTAATCGAAAAGCTGAATTATTGCTAGTCTGTTACAGATTTTCGGCTAGAATGATTAAAACCACTGTTTGAATAGTTCGCCATGACCCTATCCCCAGCGCCCTTCATTACATGGACTCCCGAAATGAGCGTGGGCGTACCGGAACTTGACGAGGATCATCGCATCATCGTGGCGCTGATCAATCAGCTTGCTGCCGCGCATGACCTTAACGATACCCAAGTGGTGGAAGCGGTATTGGATCGTTTGACGGTCTATGTGGACGAACATTTTCGCCGCGAAGAAGCTTATATGGAGTCGGTCGAATTTCCCGGCTTGCAGGCGCACCGTCACGTTCACCATGCGCTCACCGAAAAGGTCGAACAGATTCGACTCGATTTTTTTCTCGGCAATGACGCGAGCGTCGGGGCAAATACCCTGGAATTTCTCAAGGAATGGTTAAGCAAGCATATTCTCGTCGAGGACATGCAGTACCGCCCCAAGTAACTTTAACTCCCCGTCCGGGTATAAGGGGTGACGATATGCACCTGATAGGTGGCGTCGCCGACCTTGGTCTGCAAATCCGCTTCAGCATCGAAATGTAATTGCAGACGCTCGCGGATGTTCGCCAGCGCCATTTTGTTGCCTGCGTGATGATTGCCATCCTGGCGGTAGGGATTGCTCAGGACGATATGGACTTCGTCACGTCTGCGGTAAATGTCGATGCGAATTTCCCCTGCTTCGGCGGACGGCTCGATACCGTGATACACCGCATTTTCCAGCAAAGGTTGCAATACCAGCGGCGGAATCAGCGCGTCGCCCGGCATTTTCTCGATGTGCCAGACAACTTGCAGGCGTTCGCCGAGACGCAGTTTTTCCAGATCGAGATAGCGACGGCACAAGGCGACTTCATCAGCCAGCGGCGTTAGCTGCCGATTGTCGGCCATCAAAACGCGGAACAGGTCGGCCATGTCCAGCAGCGCCTGTTCGGCGCGTTGCGGTTCGCTGCGGATCAAGCTCAATACCGCGTTGATGCTGTTGAACAGGAAATGTGGCCGGATGCGCGCCTGCAAGGCCTGCAAACGCGCCTCGCCGAGCGCCGGGGAAAGCGCCCGGTCGCGCAGGTGGAAATAACCCAGCAATACGCCGGTGACGATTACGGCGAACAAAATCCCGCGTTCCTGTGACGCAGGTTCGATATCGAACACCTGCCGCCCGGCCAGCGCAATCAGTGCGGTAAGCGCCAACTCCACCCCCAGCACGGCGACACAGCCCGCGCCGTATGGCAGACGTTTTATCCAGGGGCCTAACAGGTACAGCACTACCAGACTGGACAACAAAACCGGCTGAACCGCCGCCGAAACCTCGATCAGTTCGCGCCAAAACACGCCGCCTTTGAGCAGCGCCGCGACGATATTCATCGCGGCCACCAGCACCAGGATGCGCAGCATCACCCCCAAGTTGCGGAAGTTCGGCAGGGCGGGCGGGTAGGCAGGGTTGGATGGAGGCACGGCGGCTAAAGAGAAATTTGCCCGCAACGGGTGATATTGAAATTTTTGGATGACGCCATGGGAAATGTAGAGCGTGATGGGTACGCTACCGCTTTACCCATCCTACGTTCCTGGCAGCTATTCCGCCAAGGAGATAGATGACGGCATTGGTATCCAAAATAAATTTCACGGCCATTCTTCCCGTAGGGCGCGCTGGTAGGCAACACCATCCAGATTTGCAAAGGCGGGAACCGAGCCGGATAGCGCCATCAGGTCGGCTGTGTCTGGAGGCGCTGTTTCCGAAGGCGCGTCAACAACCAGCACCAATTCATGTCGGCCAATCTCCACTTGTTCCGGCAACTTCACGGTGACGGTACGGTCTGCCGCAACATCGCAATGAATTTTCATGGTCAGCATGTTGCGTTCCTCTCAAATGGGCGTGTCTTTAATTGTATGGTAATTTGTAATAACCGTTGAAGAATTACAGTGTTGTTGACACCCCAGTCTTCCGCAACCGACAATTCCGCAGATATCAATTGGAGAAACGCGAAACATCATGCAAGAAACCTCGCCATCCGGCAAAACCTGGTCGGGCCGTTTCAACGAACCGGTGACCGAACTGGTCAAGCGCTATACCGCTTCCGTGACTTTCGACAAGCGTCTGGCGGAATTCGATATTCAAGGCTCGCTGGCGCACGCCGCGATGCTCAACGCCGTCGGTATCCTTTCCGCTGCCGACCTCGCGGCGATCCGCGACGGTATGGCGAAAATTCTCGACGACATCCGCGCCGGGCGCTTCGAATGGTCGGTCGATCTCGAAGATGTGCACATGAACATCGAACGGCGTCTCACCGACCTGATCGGCGACGCGGGCAAGCGCCTGCACACCGGGCGCTCGCGCAACGACCAGGTGGCCACCGACGTGCGCCTGTGGCTGCGCGCCGAGGTGGATAACCTGCTGCATCTGATCGGCGAATTCCAGGCGGCCCTGCTCGATCTGGCCGAAGCCCACGCCGATACCGTAATGCCCGGTTTCACCCACTTGCAGGTCGCCCAGCCGGTGACCTTCGGCCATCACCTGCTCGCCTATTACGAGATGACCAGCCGAGATGCGGCGCGCCTCGCTGATTGCCGTAAACGCATCAACCGCCTGCCGTTGGGCGCGGCGGCGCTGGCCGGCACCAGTTTCCCCATCGACCGCGAGCAGGTGGCGCGCGAGCTGGGTTTCGACGGGGTTTGCGAGAACTCGCTGGACGCGGTTTCCGACCGCGATTTCGCCATCGAATTCACGGCTTGCGCGGCGCTGGTGATGACGCATTTGTCACGCTTGTCCGAAGAGCTGATCCTGTGGATGAGCCCGCGCGTCGGCTTCATCGACATCGCCGACCGCTTTTGCACCGGTTCGTCAATCATGCCGCAGAAGAAAAACCCCGACGTGCCGGAACTGGTGCGCGGCAAGACCGGACGCGTGACCGGCCATCTGATGGGCCTCCTGACCCTGATGAAAGCCCAGCCGCTGGCCTACAACAAGGACAACCAGGAAGACAAGGAACCGTTGTTCGATACCGTCGATACCCTGCGCGACACGCTGACCATCTACGCCGACATGATGCGCGGCATCACCGTGAAGAAAGACGCGATGCGCCGCGCTGCGCTACAAGGCTTCGCCACCGCCACCGACCTCGCCGATTACCTGGTGAAAAAAGGCCTGCCGTTCCGCGATGCCCACGAGGCCGTGGCGCTGGCGGTGCGCCACGCCGACGGTAAGGGGTGCGACCTCGCCGATTTGCCGCTGGAAGAATTGCGCGGGTTCTCGGACTTGATCGGCGACGATATCTTTCAGGTGTTGACCCTGGAAGGCTCGCTGGCGAGCCGCAACCACATCGGCGGCACCGCGCCGCAGCAGGTGCGCGCGGCGATAATCCGGGCGCGGACAAAATTGGGCGTTTAGGCCTCTCCAGTTCATGACGGAATCCCTCGACACGACCCTGCTGCACCTCTACCCCGCCCTCGAAGCAGTAGACGCTGCGTTGCGCGCCGCTGTGCTTGCGCAGGCGCAGGTGATGACGGTGCCCGCCGGCGCGGTGTTGTTCGACGAGCGCCAGCCCTGTCAGGGGTTCCCCTTCGTTTTGAGCGGCGCGGTGCGGGTCGTCAAGGCCGCCGCCAACGGGCGCGAACTGCCGTTGTATCGCGTCCTGCCCGGTGAAACCTGCATCATTACCTCCAGTTGCCTGTTGGGCCGCGCCGACTACAATGCGCGCGGCGTGGCGGAGGGGGAAACCACCCTGGTATTTTTGCCGCGCTGTCAGTTCGACAGCCTGCTCGCTTGCGCACCGTTTCGCGACTTCATTTTCAGCCTGTTTGCCGAACGTATCGCCGAACTCATGCAGTTGGTCGAGGAGGTGGCGTTCCGCAAACTCGACCAGCGTCTCGCCGCCTTGCTGCTGGGCAAGGGGCGTATGCTGCACACCACTCACCAGCAGCTTGCCGACGAACTGGGCAGCGTCCGGGAAATGATCAGCCGCCTGCTCAAGGGGTTTGCCGAGCAGGGTCTGGTGGCCTTGGGGCGCGAGCAGGTGGAAATCCTTGATCCGGGCGGATTGCGGCGCATCGCGGCTGTGTGATTTTGGTTACAGAGCGACGCCCCCGGCGCGTGGCTAAATAACCCTACGGAATTTCGGTTTTCCCTCTTTGTCCGGCAAAGAGGCGACATTTTTGGAGTCCATCGTGCAAGACAATAAACAAGTAGAGCTTCATGACACGTCCAAGGGATTTTTCGCCAAACGGGCCGCCATCCATACCCGTTCGGTGAAGGGAGCCTTCCGCAATTTCAAGACGGTGGTGCTGTTTGTGGCGTTCGTGGTGTATTTTGCGTTGCCCTGGATGCCCTGGGATCGCCACGGGGTGATCCCCGATCAGGCGATATTGTTCGATCTGGTGGGGCGGCGCTTTTTCATCTTCAACCTGGCGCTCTATCCGCAAGACCTGATTTCGTTGTCACTGCTGCTGTTTATTTCGGCGGCGACGCTGTTTTTCGTCACCGGGCTGGTGGGGCGCGCCTTCTGCGGCTATTTCTGCTTCCAGACGATCTGGACGGATGCTTTCATCTTTATCGAGAAATGGATTCAGGGCGAGCGCCCGGCGCGCCTGCGTCTCGACAAGCAGCCGTGGAACGCCGAGAAAGTCGTCAAGAAATTCGCCACCCACGGCGCCTGGCTGGTGTTGTCGTTCTGGACGGCGTTTTCCTTCATTCTCTATTTCGGTTATGCACCGGAACTGACCCAGCGTTTTTTCATCGGCGACCTGCCTTACGCCGCCTATCTCACTGTGATCGTCCTGACGCTCACCACTTATTCCGCAGCCGCCTTGCTGCGCGAACAGGTGTGTATCCTGTTCTGTCCGTACTCGCGTTTTCAGGGGGTGATGTATGAGCCGGAAACCCTGGCGCCGTATTACGATTACCTTCGCGGCGAAGGAACGGCGGGCCGCTCGCTGTTCAAGGATGGTCTGAAGACGCTTGAAGAACGCCATGCCCAGGGCGTCGGTGACTGTATCGATTGCGATTTGTGTGTACAGGTGTGCCCCGCCGGTATTGATATCCGCAAAGGCCTGCAATACCCGTGTATTTCCTGCGGGCTGTGTGTGGACGCCTGCAATGGCGTGATGGATGCCAAGGGGTACCCGCGTGGACTGGTGCGCTACGATTCCGAAGTCAACATCGAAAGCCCCAAACCCGGCAAGGTGCATCTCGAATTGTTGCGCATCCGCACCCTCGGTTACGGCGTCGCCATACTGGTGATGTTCGGTGCGCTGATCTACAACCTCGCCAGCCGCACCGACGTGCAATTGTCCATCCAGCCGGTGCGCCAGCCGTTGTTCGTGGTGATGTCGGACGGGCATATCCGCAACCGCTACCAGATTCACATCACCAACAAATCCGTGGAAATGCAGGCTTATCGCATCGATGTGCGGGGTATTCCCGAGCAGGCTTTCGACGCCGGCGCGATGCGTGAGGTCGAAATCCGTCCCGGCAAAAGCGTGATGGTGCTTGCCAACGTCGATCTGAGTGCGGAAGACGCCCACAAAATTCGTGAATTCGAGTTTCTCGTCAGCGCCAAGAGCAAAACCAACGAGCCGCTGATTCGCAAGGTGAAGTTTAATACCAAGGTGGAAGGGTTCGAGAACGAACCGGTGCATTAAGGCTGGGTGACGTAGGTTACAGACCGCAGTTGGCGAATCCGGTTTAATGCGCCCAGCGTTTCAACTTCAACCCACTTTTAGATAAGGAGCACACCATGAAAGCCAACGTAGGTGGTATCGACCGCACTCTTCGCATCGTCGCCGGACTTGTTCTGATCGGGCTGGCCATCGCCGGCATCGGCGCACCCTGGACGTGGATCGGCGTGGTTCCGCTCGCCACCGGCCTGTTCAAGTTCTGCCCCTTCTACCCGCTGCTGGGCGTCAATTCCTGCCCGATGGATAAATAACCCGCCCGGCCCGTCGTCTTGCGGCGGGCCGTCGATCAAACGTTCTCCCACAAACGACGAACCGGCACGGCAAACAGCCGCTCCCCGAATGGGGCAGTCGTTTCTCCGTCGTACAGCACCACTCCCGCAGCAAAACGTTCCCCGGTGTTTTCCCTCAGTTTGCGTAATCCCCGAAAATCTGCGGCGGTCACCGTCGCTGAGGCTTTGACCTCGACCCCGGCGATGCGCTGCGCGGCGCTTTCGATGACGATATCGACTTCCACGCCGTCCTTGTCGCGGAAATGATGGAAGGTGAAAGGCTCCTCCGGCCAGCTTGCCTGGCGACGCAATTCCTGAAAAACAAAGGTCTCCAGCATTTGCCCGAGCAGCGGGCGATCCGCCGCGAGTGTTGCGCCATCCACGCCCAGCAGGGCGCAGGCCAGGCCGCTGTCGCAGAGATGCAATTTGGGGGTTTTGATGAGACGGCTGAGGCGGTTGGTGTGCCAGGGTGGCAGTTCTTCCAGCAAAAAAATCCGCGCCAGCAGGTTCACGTATTCGCGTATCGTCGGGCGGCTCACCTGAAAAGGTGCGGCCAGATCGGCCACGTTGAGCAGCCGTGCGGTTTGCCCGGCGGCCAGCGCGAGGAGCCGCGCCACCACGTCCAGAGCGCTGATCCGCGCCATGTCGCGGACATCGCGCTGAACCAGCGTCGCGAGATAATCGCGATACCAGGCGGCGCGCCGCCGTGGCGTGGCGCGCGCCAGGGCAGCGGGATAACCGCCACCGGCAATCCTTTCCGCCAATTCCCTGCCTAACCGGGGATAGGTTCCAGTTCTGAAATCGGCATTGAACAGATTGTCCAGAAAATCCGGCAGACGAGCCGCCAACTCCGCCTGGGCGAGCGGGTGCAGGCGCAGGATTTCCATCCGCCCGGCGAGCGAGTCCGCCAGACGCGGCACGAGCAAAACGTTGGCTGAGCCGGTAAGGATAAACCGCCCCGGACGCCGGTCGCGATCCACTGCCGCTTTCAGCGAAGTGAAGAGATGCGGCACCCGTTGTATTTCGTCAAGCACCACCTTGTCCGGCAAATCGCCGACGAAACCCAGCGGATCAGCCTCCGCCGAAGCGCGCAACACATCGTCATCGAAACTCAGGTAAGCGTAACCCGCCGTGTCGCCATAAGTCCGCGCCAGCGTGGTTTTGCCGCATTGGCGCGGGCCATGCACCAAGACCACGGGGGTATCGGAAAGCGCTTCGGCAAGCCTGGGCAGCGCAAAACGAGGGTGAAAATTTGTCTCTGACATAGCGTCCAAGTGTAAAACAATCATCGTCCAAACGAAAGTATACTGTGCGTCCATTTGAAGGTTTCTATCAAAAACCCAGGCTGGTTTGGCGCTGTGCCATATCGCGCAGGTGTGGCGAATTTCACAGCGAAATTGCCGGTTAGCTCCCTGATTTCGCGAGTAGTTGATTGATTAAATGGCAAAACAAGAAGTGGCACAGCGTTTGCGTTCAGCTTGATATTTGTCAACTTGAGGAGTGCGCCATGAAATTCCCCGTCCGTATATTTGTATTGCTTGTGTTATGTGGTTTAACTTCGGTCGCTGCCGCCGATGTCTCCGCTGATTTTGACAAAGCGGCGAAAGCCCATAAACGCGGGGACTATCAGACCGCCGCGCGTCTCTGGGCGGTGCTGGCGGAAAAAGGCGAGGTCAACGCCCAGTACAATCTTGGTCAGATGTACCGTTATTGTGACGGTGTGGCGTGTGATCCGGTGCTGGCTGCGAAGTGGTACCGCAAGGCCGCCGAACAGGGCGACAAGGCGGCGCAGTACAACCTCGGTTCGATGTATTTGATCGGGGAAGGGGTGGCAGCGGACAAGGAAGAAGCGCACCGCTGGTTTACGCTGAATCGCGCTCACCATGCCCATCACCACCACGATCCCAAATTCGTGGCCTGGCAGCGTCAGGCGGCGGAACTGATCGACGCGGAACAGCGCCGCGTCGCTTACGAAAGCTCGCGGCGCAACAGCGAGCAGGTCATCGCTGAACTGAAGGCCCGCGCCGGGTTACCCGAAGGTGTCCCGACCCGGCTGGCGGCGAGCCGCTAGCCGCCCAACGCCGGACAGCCGGCGTCACGCAGCCAGGTTGCCAGTTCGCCCAGGTCGAGCGGCGCATTGGCCGACAGTGCGCCGATGTAGTGAACGTGGCGGGCGGTGCTGGAGACAACCAGATAGCTGTTGCTCGTCCGGTAATAACGATAGTAATAGCCGTCCTGGGTTGCGGCGGCGGGGCGCGCGGGCTGGAAAAATTCCGGGTATTGCCTTTCCGCCCAGTTGAACAGGCAGTCGGCGCTGTTGGTGAGGGCGCTGGAGGTGGACGGCGTTGTACCCGCCGCCGCGATGGTCAGGAGCAATTCGGCATTGCTGGTTCCGACCGGTGCGCCAGCCAGCAATTGCACCCGATATACCCCGGAAACCTTGGGTGCGCCGCTGATTCGTCCGCTGCTTCGATCCAGGCTGAGGCCTTCCGGCAAACCGCTGGCCTCGAAAAACGCCGGACTCGGGCTGGCCGTCACTGCGTAGGAAAAAGCCTGTCCTTCCGTGCCTTGAGCGCTCAGGGTTCCGCCGATTTTAGGGATTGTTCCGAGATCGCCGTCCGGCGCTGCAAGCGTATAACTAGCCGAATAACTCCCGTAGTCGCTGCTCGAAACGCCGTTGGCGGTCGAGCCGCTATAGGCCGTCAGGCCCGCCATCAGCGTCGCCTTGACCAGCGTTGAGGCGCCGCTCGCAGCGAATCCGGCGTGGACAGCCGCTTTAGCGAGCGTCGAATCGGCGGTGTAGATGCGGGTGCCCCACAACGAGCCGCTGGTTGCGCCGGTAACGCGGAAATACAGGGATGCGCCGTTGCGCGCGGCATAGCCGGACAGGTTGCCGGGCGCAGGCAGCGGATTGTCTTTCATACCCGGATAGGCATACAGGGCGGTGGCTCCGGCGCTGTCGGAAACCGCGTAGTTGTTTTTCCAGCTTGAATAATCGCTGGATACCACGCCGTTGAGCGTACTCCCCGCATAACTCTGCACCCCGTTTCCGATCACCACCCGCAGCGTGGCGCGCTGCCCGGCGCGCACCACCCCGGCATGAACCGCCGCCGCCGCAAGGGTGGAGTCATCGGTGTAGGCGTTGGTGCCCCACACCGAGCCGCTGGTTGCCCCAGTCACGTCGAACAGATACACCGATCCTGGCGGTGCGGAGCGATACCCGACCAGCGTTGACGGCGCGCTCAACACCGGATTGTCGCCGCCGTCGTCGGCGGCCACGCTGAAGCTCCCTGAATAACTGCCGTAGCTATTGCTGGTCAGTCCGTTGGCGGCGCTACCCGCATAACTCGACAAACCGGCGCTCGGCGTAACTTTGATCACCCCGCTCTGCCCGGTTTTCAGCAAACCGGCATGGACAGCAGCGGCGGCCAGCGTAGAGTCATCGGTATATGGATTGCTTCCCCACAACGAGCCGCTCGCCGCGCCGGTGACCAGGAAATACAAGGGTTTTCCCTGATGGGCGCGAAACGCCTGGATGCTGCCCACGTCCGCCGGGAGGGGGCTGACGCTACGCGCAGCGGCAGGGGTTGACAGCAATCCGCCGAGCAGGAAGCCGATGAGCGCCGCAAAACGGCGTGTAGTAAGGGGATGGCGCATGATGATTTCCTCGCAGGGTCGGGATGAATCTGCATAATATGGCGGAAACCGGGGTTGCGGACAAGGCTTCTGGAATTGCTCGGAAAGGTGGCGGCGCGGCAGGAATTGGGGCCGAAGGCTCCGCCCCGGGACGGTTTAAACCTGGAAAAGGCAGTTTGAACCGCAAAGGCGCAAAGACGCAGAGGAAAAACAGTAGGTTACCCGTGTCGGATCGTTCGCCCACCTGGTGAGGGCGGAACATTCTGCATGTTTTTGATTTCTTTGCGCCTTTGCGCCTTTGCGGTTCTGAACTGAGGTTTTTAGGTTAAACCGTGAGTTTGCTACCCCACAAACCGTGTTTGTTGCAGTCCGTGACCGCCAGCACTTCGTCACCGGCTTTCAGGCGCTGTACGAAAACCACGTAAGGCAGCGAGGACTCGGCAACCGCCTCGTTCATGTTGTGCACGGCGACCTGCGCGCCGTTCACGTACAAGGCGATCTGGAAAATGTAATGCTCTTTGGTGACTTCATGTTTGGCTTGCACCGTCACCTTGTAAAAATCGCCGGGCGGGGTTTTGCCGTAAGCCACGGCGGCGCTGTCAGTTTTTTCGATGACGATGGACGGGGTATGCGCGGATTCCTGCCCCGGCGCGAGATTCTTGGGGTCTTTGGGGAATTTGACATCCTTCGGCGCTTCCGCCGCGAGAACCGGCGTGGCGGCGGACGACGCGGCGACCAGCACGGCGCCGGCGAGGGTGGCTTTGCAGAAGGAGCGGCGGCTGAGGTTACGGGTATTTTCCATTTGACTCTCCTGAGTGTTTGGGATGAAGAAAAGTGCAAGACTTATTCTAATCTCAAAAGGAGCACTCTGGGGGTATCAATGCGGCGTTCCGCTGCGCCCTTAGCGGCTCTTTGCAGCGCCGGGTCTTTCCGGTAAGGTTCCCCGCTTCGCCCCGTCGCCCTTATACATAGCAGGCAACTTATGCAATTCCCCGATACTCAGCCCTACCTGATACAACACGAACCTTATTACGAGCCGGTCGGCGACGAAATCGCACTGTTTGAAGCCGCCTACGCCAGCTTCATCCCGGTCTTGCTGAAAGGCCCCACCGGCTGCGGCAAAACCCGCTTTATGGAATACATGGCGTGGCGGCTGCAACGCCCGCTGATCACGGTATCCTGCCACGATGATTTGACCGCCGCCGACCTGGTCGGACGCTATCTCATCACCGCCAACGAAACCGTGTGGATGGACGGCCCGCTGGCCCGCGCAGTGCGTTGCGGCGGTATTTGTTATCTCGACGAAGTCGTCGAAGCGCGCAAGGACACCACCGTGGTGATCCATCCACTCGCTGACGACCGGCGCATCCTGCCGATGGAAAAACGCGGCGAAGTGTTGCGCGCGCCGCCCGAATTCGTCCTTGCGCTATCGTACAACCCCGGCTACCAGAGCGTTTTGAAGGAATTGAAACAAAGCACCCGGCAGCGTTTCATTGCCATTGAATTCGACTATCCCGCCGCACTCCTAGAAGAAAAAATCGTCTGCGCCGAGACCGGCCTGGACGGCGAAACCGCCGGGAAACTGGTGCATCTCGCCGGACTGACCCGGAACCTCAAACACAACGGGCTTGATGAAGGTGCATCAACGCGCCTGCTGGTTCACGCCGGCAAACTCATCGCGCGCGGCATCGCCCCGCGCAGCGCCTGTCAGGGCGCGATTGCCCAGGCCCTGACCGACGAACCGGAAATGCTCGCAGCGCTCAACGAACTCATCAGCGCGGTGTTCTGATTTGCCGCTCAATTAGGGTTGTTGCCCAACCTGGGAGCGCCGGCGTCTCGCCGGCCTGCCGGCAGGATGCCGGCGCTCCCGCCCGGCGGGTTAGCGGCATCATGATCAGCCCCCGTTTGCCGCATCCCCGCCGTTCATGTTCCAATGCCGCGTTTCCGTTTTCAGGGGTTAACCGTGCTACGCATTATTTCCGCCAATCTCAACGGCATCCGTTCCGCCACCACTAAAGGTTTTTTCGACTGGCTGCCCGGCCAGCAGGCCGACATCGTCTGCGTTCAGGAATTGAAGGCCCAGGCCGCCGACCTGACCCCCGCGATGTCCGCCCCGGCGGGTTACCACGGCTACTTCCACTATGCCGAGAAAAAGGGCTATAGCGGCGTCGGCCTGTACACCCGCCGCGAACCCGACCGGGTCATCGAAGGACTGGGCATTCCCGACATCGACGCCGAGGGGCGCTACCTGCAATGCGATTTCGGCAATTTAAGCGTGATTTCGCTGTACCTGCCCTCCGGCTCCAGCGGCGAGGAACGCCAAGCCGCCAAATTCAGCTTCATGGAACGCTTTTACCCCACCCTGAAAGCCTTGCGTGAGGCGGGGCGGGAGATCGTCCTGTGCGGCGACTGGAACATCGCCCACAAGGAAATCGATCTGAAAAACTGGAAAGGCAACCTCAAGAACTCCGGCTTCCTGCCCGAGGAACGCGCCTGGCTGACGCAAGTTTTCGACGAGCTGGGCTGGGTGGACGTGTACCGCCGCCTCTACCCCGATGCGGGCGGCGAAGCCTACACCTGGTGGTCGAATCGCGGCCAGGCATGGGCCAAAAACGTCGGGTGGCGCATCGACTACCAGATCGCCACGCCGGGCATCGCGGGTACGGCAAAGCAGGCGTCAGTGTGGAAGGACAGCCGCTTTTCCGATCATGCGCCGCTGGTGGTGGATTATGAGTGGGCCTAGAGAGAGCTTTGGCTTGCTGGTGAGGTATTGGGCAACTTAGGGCCACTTCCAGACGCGTAGCAATTGCTCAGTCCAGGATATATCCGTACCAAAAGCTGTCGGTCGAGGTCTGGGGAATCCAGCAAGAAAGCTGACGCTGGCGGCTGGCAACAAGCAGCCAAGAGTAGTCATGGTAGGCGTAAAAAAAAGCTTGTGTCACAATTTAGCTTGCAGGCAGCGCGGGACTGGCTTGGTTGGGTTGAAAATACCCCGCAAGTCGTCAGGAACCACCAGCCCCGCCCGTCACAATCAATTGGAAGGCAGCGCACACGCGACCAAGCTTTTCGGATAAAGCGATGTGACGTTTAATTTCGAACTTGAATCCAAGGATAATCAACTATGTTTTCCGAACTGCCGGCGCATCAACAGAAGTTCATCAAGGTATGGATAGCGACGGTAGCCATAATTTTTATGGCGCTTGGATTTCTCTCCGTTAGTATTATTGATAGCGAAAAACAGACAGCAAACCGCAACCATCAATTGCGAATGGCTCCTGGCGCTGTTGAGCCGGGGAAGACGCCACCGGATGCACTTCCGGCCAATACCAATTTCATAGCTGTGAATACTGGTATCTATCTCGATGGGATCGAAAACGTTTCAATCAAGGATTCGTACTGGACGGCAACGTTCTATGTCTGGTTCCGCTGGAAGGGCGACAAGTCAATCGATCCGGGCAAGTCCTTTCAACTCGTTGATGCCAAAATCGACAAGAAGGAATTGCAGGACAGCTATACCAGTCCTGATGGTATCAATTACCAGTGCTACAAAGTTGTTGCAAAGATGACCAAGTTCTTTAATGCGACGCGTGTTCCACTCGATGATCACATGCTGAACATCTACATCGAAGATGCTGCCCGTGATGTAACACAACTCCGTTACGTCGTTGACTCAGCGACCAACATTAGTTCTCGCGTCAAAGTTCCCGGCTATACAATTACGGGCTTCAGCAACGTGGTTAAGCCACATACCTACAAGACGACCTATGGTGATCCCCGAATGGAAGAAGGGAAGCACACCACCTACAGCGAATACAACTTTGCTGTGACCATCAAGCGTGCGAGCCTCGGTGTTTACCTGAAGTTGTTCATCGGCCTGTTTGCAGGCGTAATTCTTACTCTAGGCAGTTTCTTTATACGCCCCGCTGATACTGGGCCACGTTTTGGCCTGCCATCAGCAGCGTATTTCGGCGCCGTGGCGAACACCTACATGGTCAGTTCGCTGATGCCCTCGTCGGGTCAATTTGGCTTAGCTGACCTAGTGACTGGAATCGGGCTTTTCACCATTTCACTTTGTGTAGCTGCCACTTTAACGTCGGGCTACTACTTCCTGCGGAAGGACGAGAAAGAGTTTTCGAAACACTTGGACAGAGTCTCCTGGGTTTCCATTGGAATAGGCTACGTCGCCGTTAATGTCGTACTGCCGATCGCCGCATTCTACTAACAAGTAGTCGTAGGTCGGGTTAGGCGCGTCTTTTGCGCCGTAACCCGACACAACAGTGGTCAGTCAACCTGAAACAAAGGGGTTGAGGCGAAGCATAAATGTAGGATGGGTGATACCCAAAGGGCACAAGAGCGATAGCGCACCCATCAAATTGAAAAAATTCATTATTTTGTTCGATGGGTGCGCTGCGCTTCACCCATCCTACATCGTTTTTTCGTATTGACTGACTATGTAGTCTATTGCCCCGCTCTGTCAGCGGTACGCTACGCCAACCCGGTCTACCGAACTAATCACTAAACACTCAACACTAAAAACTGTCTCAATCCGCCTTATACCCCATCCTTAGCCCGCCCCAGTGGCGGCCATTCACGTAGATCGGCACGGATAGATCGTGCATGATTTCGCCGGTGTCGCGCTTGTAGGTCTGTAACAACATCCGCTTGGTATGGCTGCCGCAGCGCGCGCCGGTGCGGTCGTTGAAGATACGTTTGGTGCGGTTGCCGGCCAAGTCGTTCTGGTAGTTGCCGGTGAGCGGTTTGGCGAATTTCTTGTTGTGGGTGGGGATGTAGCCTTTGTCGTCGGTGGTGGCGGCGAACACGATGCTGGCGTTTTCGTCGAGGATTTTTTCCTGGATAGCCGGCAGCACCTGGTCGGTGAACTGGTCGAAACGCGATGAGAATTTTTGCGGGTTGGTGTTGGGAATCGGCTGGTATTGACGGTTGAAGAGGTCGTCCTGACGGATGCGCCCGGCGCGGATGCCTTCTTCAAAAGCCTTGCCGATGGCCGTCGCGCTTTGCGCGGCGACTTTGTACATGCGGTTGTGCACGGTATCGAGGTTGAGGTCGATCAGCGATTCGTGCATGCCTTCGCCCAGGTCGGATAGCGCCATCGCCTGCTCGGAGACGCTTTTCATCTGGGTCTCGAAATTGTCGAGTTGCTCGCGCACCAGGCGCAAGGATTCGGATATCTGCCCGACTTCGGCGTGATTTTTCTCCGCGCCTTCGGCGATGGCGCGCATCTGCCCTTCGAGGTCGGAGGAATGGCGTAGGATGTCGCCCAATTGCTCGCCGACGTGCTCGACCCGCCCCACGCCGCGATTCACGTCTTCCACCAGGGTGTGCATGGTGTCCACGGCGTGTTCGGTTTCCTTCTGGATTTCGCTGATTTTTCCGCCAATTTCTCCGGTGGCGTTCGATGTTTTTTCCGCCAGCTTGCGCACTTCGTCGGCAACCACGGCAAAGCCGCGTCCGTGTTCACCGGCCCGGGCGGCCTCGATGGCGGCGTTCAACGCAAGCAGGTTGATCTGCCCGGCGATGCCTTCGATGACCTGGGTGATTTCCTGAATCTGGCTGGAGCTTTGGTGCAGGCGGGCGATGAGTTGCGAGGTTTCCTCGGTGCGCGCGCTCATATGGCGCATTTCTTCGATGGCTTCGCGCAGCGATTCCTGGCCGGCCACACTGTCGCCGCGCGCCTTGATGGCGAATTGGGCGGCATTCGCGGCGTTACTCGACACCTGTGCGGTAGTCGCCGCGATGGCGTCCGACGAGGCGGCGATTTCCCGCGAGGTGACGGCCAATACCTCGATGCTCTTGCTGAGATGATCGACCTTGTGGGAAGTCTCGGCCAGCGAGACCGAATTCTTCTCGATAATTCCGGAAACATTGGAAATCACCCCGACGAACTTGAGCATGGTGCTGCCCATGCGCTCGATGAAGGGGCCGATCACCTTGTCGCTGCTCAGCGCGGATTTGCTGAATTGGGCGGGCGACATGCCCTCGCCGTTGGCGGAAATGATCTCGCGCGCCGAATACAGGGGCTTGAGCACCCGCAGATAGACCAGACCGATGGCGACCGTGGTAGCCAGGCCGGTGAGCAGGAAGCCGGTCAGGTAATGCGAAGACTGCTGGCCCAGCGCCAGCGTCACCCCGCCGCCGACTATGTAACTAATCACCGCCGCCCCAAACAGCAGACTCATGGACGTTCTCAGCATTTCCTGTTTCATGGCTCTTCCTCTCTTCTCTCATTGTCATATTTATGTCTTATATAAATTTACTATAAAACTATAAGAGATGAAACAGAAAATCACGATATGCTTATGGTATTGTCAACCGCAACCTTATGACAGCGTTATATATCCTTGCTGTACAACCAAACCCGACCCAACCCGAGGAGACTCTCATGCAACTTACGAAAATTGCCCTGTTGTTCGCCTTCCTGCCGTTTGCCGTTTACGCACAGGGGCCTTCCGGCGGCATGAACATGCCCGCCAAAGCCGCGCACTTCAAGAAAGCTGACACCGACGGCAACGGCTCTCTGTCGAAAGGCGAAATGGAAGCCGCCATCCCGAATCTCGCCAAGGATTTCGACGCCATCGACACCAACAAGGATGGGCAAGTCAGCCACGATGAAATGCGCGCCTGGCGGCAAGCCAAAAAAGCCCAGGTCAAACAGAAAGGTTCGGAGCGCTTCAAGAAAGCCGACACCGACGGCAACGGCACGTTGTCCAGGGAGGAGGCCGAAAAAGGGATGCCGCGCCTCGCTAAAAACTTCGACGCCATCGACACCAACAAGGACGGGCAAATCAGCCCGGACGAAATCCGCGCCTATATGAAAGACCGGATGAAATCGCGCAAGCCCGGACAAGGGTCGGCGATGTAAGTAAAAGCAGGCGTAACTACGCCAAATGTCGCCACAGAAGCCCCTCGCCCGCAGGCGGGAGAGGGGTTGGGGAGAGGGCGGCGGCATATCGATGCGGTTGGTCGAGGCCGCGCCACCCTCTCCTTTATGCTCCTAGCGTATGCACACAAGTCAAATCAAACCGTTCGTGCTGAGTAGGATATTCGCCCGCAGGCCGAAAGGCGTTGGCAAGAAACAGGGCCAAAATACTTGCCGTTTGGCGGCTGTTTGGAGGCGATATTATGATTCCGGCCATCTTCCGACTCATTGATATATATAGCCACTACTGTCCGGTTAAAAGAGGGAGCTGCTTGCTGAAAGGCCGTATTGGCGGG
>CAYVIN010000055.1:0-26815 GCA_964451375.1 uncultured Sulfuricella sp. | reverse complement strand
AAATGGCAGCATGAACGCAAGCATTCAGGCGACAACTAGCTTGACAATTTCCGCCCCCGCCCCTCTCCCACTCGCGTGGGAGAGGGGAGAAAAGCGCAGATTGCCCCACCGTTGAGTGCACGGACACTCCCCTCGCCCATGGACATGCACCCTGAAGGGCATAAAGGAGAGGGGCCGGGGGAGAGGGTGACCAGCGATTGAGGAAGTGTTGCCCACTGCAAAGAAAGTCGTTTGAATTTGCTTCCTGCGTCGTATCAAAATTTGGGCTAAAGATGTGTGCATACGCTGCCCGCCTGTGGGCGTGGGGCTTGTAATCCGCCGTTTGGCGTGGCCGTGAGTTGTTACGAAAAAACCGCAATAGTTAGTGAGCACTATCGCCGCCAGCGCCAAGGGGCGGCGACATGCCTTGAGAGCAAGGAACGGCGCGGGTTTCCAGCCTGCATACCAAAATCACCGCCGCGCCGCACGGCACAGTGGGCTATAATCATTAGACTTTTCTGATATACCTCCGAGGCCGCCCGTGAAATCTCCGCTTGCCTGCAATCTCTGCCTGTACCGATTTTTTCCCTTCCTGCGCTGGTGGCCGATGGTCACCCGCAACACCCTCAAGTCCGACGCGATTGCCGGGATCACCGGGGCGCTGATTGTGTTGCCGCAGGGCGTGGCGTTCGCCACCATCGCCGGGCTGCCGCCGGAATACGGCCTCTACGCCGCGATGATGCCGGCCATCGTGGCGGCGCTGTTCGGGTCGAGCTGGCACCTGGTATCCGGGCCGACCACGGCGATTTCGATTGCGGTGTTTGCGTCGGTGTCGCACCTCGTCGAACCCGGCTCGCCGCAGTTCATCAGCATGGTGTTGACCCTCACTTTCCTGACCGGGGTATTCCAGTTAATCCTCGGGCTGGCGCGCATGGGGGTGCTGGTCAATTTCATTTCGCACACCGTCGTAATCGGCTTTACCGCCGGCGCGGCGTTGCTGATTGCGGCGAGCCAGATCAAGAATTTCTTCGGCATCGACATCCCGCGCGGGACGCCGTTTTACGAGGTGATCATCCGCACCGTCGCGCATTTCGGCGACATCAATCCGTGGGTGACCGGGATCGGCGCTTTCACCCTGGCGATAGGCATCCTCGCCAAACATTTCCTGCCAAAATTCCCCTACATGATTATCGCGATGGTGGCCGGCAGTCTGGCCGCCTATCTGCTCAATGCGGTGGAAGGTTTTTCGGTCACCCACATCAAAACGGTAGGCGCGTTACCCGCCCATCTGCCGCCCCTGTCGATGCCCGATTTGTCGTTGAACGCGCTGCACCACACCCTGTTCCCGGCGCTGGTGGTGACCATGCTGGCGTTGACCGAGGCGGTCTCCATCGGGCGCTCCATCGCAGTGAAATCCGAGCAGCGCATCGACGGCAACCAGGAATTCATTGGCCAGGGACTTTCCAATATCGTCGGCAGCTTTTTCTCCGGCTATGCGTCGAGCGGCTCCTTCAACCGCAGCGGAGTGAACTACGCTTCCGGCGCACAGACCCCGCTCGCCACCGTGTTTGCGTCGATCTTCCTGGTGTTGATTGTGTTGCTGGTCGCGCCGCTCGCTTCCTACCTGCCGACTGCCGCGATGGCTGGCATCCTGTTTCTGGTGGCGTGGGGATTGATCGACTTTCACCATATTTCATCGATCATGAAGACCAGCCGCGCCGAATCCGTGGTGTTGTGGGTCACGCTGGTCGGAACGCTGATCAACCTGGAAAAAGGCATATTCGTCGGGATTATGCTGTCGCTGGTGTTGTATCTGTACCGCGTGTCGCGTCCCGCCATCGAGCCGGTGGTGCCGGCGCAGCAGGAAGGCGCGTACCACTTCGTCGAAGCGCGCGGCAACAAGGAATGTCCGCAGTTTCGCATGGTGCGCATCAACGGTTCGATTTTCTTCGGCGCGGTGGATCATGTGCAAAGCGGTCTGATGCAGATCGACGAAATCAACCCCGACCAGAAAACCGTGATGGTCGTCGCGGGCGGTATCAACTTCGTCGATGTGGCGGGCGCGGAAATGCTCGCCCAGGAAGCGCGCCGGCGTCGCCGCATGGGTGGCGGCCTGTATTTCTACCGCTGCAAGGACAGCGTTTACCAATTCCTGCGCAAGTCGGACAAACTCGACGATATCGGCGAAGCCGGTTTTTTCCCGGTGCAATCGAACTGGATCAAAGCCGTTTACGGCACCCTTGACCCGGAAATCTGCCGCACCTGCAAGGCGCGCATATTCGACGAATGCCAGGTGTATTTGCCGGATGGCGAAAAGCGCGAAACAGCGGCTGGGTAACGCCGCTGGGCCGGATTGGAGGGGCGGGTTCTGTCATTGCCTTGTTGATGATTTTGACACCCCTCCGTTTTTCCCCCGATTCGTGTATATTCGCGCTAATTTTGTAACGGCTGGTATTCCCTATGTTCAATCAAGCACTTCTGTTCCTGATCGACACCGTTCTGGGGTTGTTCGTGTATGTGGTGATGCTGCGTTTTTACCTCCAGTTGTTCCGCGCGCCATTCAATAATCCGGTTTCGCAGTTTGTCGTTGCGCTTACCCGGTTTGCCGTCAATCCGCTGCGCAAGGCCATCCCCGGTCTGTGGGGGATGGATCTGGCGACTTTGCTGCTGGCCTGGTTGACCGAGATGTTGCTGGTTTTCGCGTTGATCACGCTAAACAGCGCGGGGGTGTCGCCCGGCCTCGGCGTTCTGCCGGTGGTGGCGTTCATGGCGGTGGTGCGTCTATTGAAAATCAGCGTCAATCTGCTGATCGGCGCGGTGTTTATCCAGGCCATCCTGTCCTGGGTGAATCCGTATAGCGCCGCCGCGCCGGTGCTGGACAGCCTGACCCGGCGTTTTCTCAATCCCATCCGGCGTATTGTGCCGCTGGTGGCGGGGGTCGATCTGTCGCCGCTGGTGCTGTTTGTCCTCTGCGAACTGGTGTTGATGGTGCCGGTCGCGCTGCTCGAAAGCCTCGCGCCACGCTTGATGTTATGACCTGGTATCAAAAGCGCGACGGAAAACTCACGCTTTCCCTGCACATCCAGCCCGGTGCGAAACGCACTGAAATCGCCGGTTTACACGGCGACGCCCTGAAAATCCGCGTCGCCGCGCCGCCTGTGGAAGGCGCGGCCAACGCGGCGCTGCTGGATTTCCTGAAAAGTGCGTTTGCGGTGCGCGGCGCGCAAATCTCCCTCAAACAAGGCGCTAGCGGTCGGCGCAAAGTGGTGGAAATCGAAGGCAGTGAAGTGACGCCGGAGTCGCTGCTGGAGGGATAGGTTTGCAACAACGTTTGGGAGCGGTCTCCCGACCGCGAAACGGTGATTCAGCCCGGGCCATTCCAACCTATTGGGACAGCGGAAAATTCCAGCGGAACCGACTCCGTTCACCCTAAAAACCTCAGTTTAAAACCGCAAAGGCGCTAAGGCGCTAAGGCGCAAAGAAATCAAAAGCTTGGGCTGGATACTGCGCTCTCCTTATGGGTGAACAATCAGAAACAGTTAACCTTCTGTTTTTCCTCTGCGTCTTTGCGCCTTTGCGGTTCAAGCTGCCTTTTTTAGGTTCACCACCACGTCGCGGTCAGGAGACCGCTCCTACATCCGCGCCACTTCCCGCTTTGGCCGGAAATAGCCGGTGTTTTCATAAAATCCCGGATTTTCGTTATCCGCCCACCACCCCGGTACGCCGAGCAGCGGAACCGGGGTGGTGACGAGGGTTTGCGGCTGCTGGAGGACTTCCGCGAGGCGGGCGTCAAGGCGGGAAAGGCGGATTTCCTCGGGGGCTTCGAGCCATTCGCTGTCCACCGGCACGATGAGGCCGTGGCCACTGAGGCCGACGTAGGGCGCAAGGCCTTTCTCAAACAACGAGTGTCCGAAAACCACGAACCACAGGGCTTTTTGGACTTCCTCGCGTTTTTCCCAAAACAATTCCCGCCAGCGGTGTTCCCTGAGTAATTCGGCAAGGTGTGGGTCGGCGCACACCACGGCGACGCCCGATTCGTCGAAGAGCGTCAGTTTGTGGCGCGCCGGGTGGCGGTTCTGGCCGGGTTGCTGGGTGACGGCGGCATGGTAGTGGGCGGCGTTGATGCTTGCCTTGGCCTGCGGGAAAGCCAGCCAGGCAAGGGCGTTGAAGAGATCGTGCCAGTTTTCGGTGCGGGTCGGCACTGCGCCGCTGAGGAAGATGCGCGGCTCGTATTGTTCGGCGAAGCAGGCGGCTTTGGGGCCGTGTTCGACGAACCGCAGGCGCTGGCCGCTCGCGGTGTGGATGGCGTGGGGCGGCTGCATGGACGGCAGCGCCGGCCAGCTTGCGCCGCGATAGCCTGCGCCAATCCGGCGCAAGGGCTGGAAAAGCGGCGAGCGGTCGAGAAAATCGGGCTGCCAGGTTTGCGGGCCGGGGTTTTTCGGCATGGCTGCGTTAGCGGGGTTTTTCCAGGCCGGTGAGGATCAACATTTCCGCTTCGTGGGCGGCTACCGGGCGCGAATAGAGGAATCCCTGGCAATATTCCGCGCCCATTTCGGCGAGGATTTGCGCCTGGGCTTCCAGTTCCACCCCTTCGCAGATCACGTCGCGGCCCAGCTTGCGGGCGAGATGCACGATGGTTTCGACGAAATGGCGGGCGGCTTCCTTTTCATGCAGGTTCATGACGAAGGAGCGATCCACCTTGAGGGTGTCGATGGGCAGGCGGTGCAAATAACTCAGCGAGGAATATCCGGTGCCGAAATCGTCAAGCAGGAGGCGGATGTTCATGGCCTTGAGTTTTTCCAGCAGGGCGATGGCGGTTTCGGCATTTTCCATCATCGCGCTTTCGGTGATTTCGAGCTTGAGCAATTCCGGCGGCAGGCCGCTTTCGTCCAAAGCGGCGACCACTTCGTCGATCAGGCCGGGATGCAGCAACTGGCGCGCCGACAGGTTGACGCTGACGGTGAGTGGCTGGTGTTCGGGCAGCCGGACTTGCCAGTCGCGCGCCTGACGGCAGGCTTCGCGCAGCATCCAGCGGCCCAGCGCGACGATCAGCCCGGTTTCTTCGGCCAGTGGAATGAAATCGACGGGCGAAACCAGGCCTCTAGTGGGGTGGTTCCAGCGCACCAGCGCTTCGAAACCGGCCAGACGGCGCTCTCCGAGGGACACGATGGGCTGGTAATAAGCCTGGAATTCCTGGCGTTCCACGGCGTGGCGCATGTCCATTTCCAGCGCCATGCGGCGCACCGCGCGGTCGTGCATTTCCTGATTGAACACCACATAACCGCCGCCGCCCAGCGCCTTGGAGCGCACCATCGCCATATTGGCGTCGCGCAGCATTTCGTCGGGACTGCGGTACACGTCGCCGCTGGTGACGATGCCGAAGGAAATGCTGGTGAACACTTCGTGATCGTCCAGGGAAAAGGGCAGCTTGAGTTTGTCCTGAATGCGGCTTACCACCAGCAGCGTGGCGCTGATGTCGCGGATGTCTTCGAGAAGCAGGGCGAATTCGTCGCCGGCCAGGCGCGCCGCCATGTCGGTGGGGCGGATGGTGTTGCGGATGACTTCCGCGACATTCATCAGCAACAAGTCGCCCATCCGATGGCCGAGGCTGTGATTGACCACCTTGAAGCGATCCAGGCCGCAATACAACACCGCGAATTGCAGCTCCTTGCGCCGCTCGCTGCGTTTCAGGGTATGCGCCAGACGGTCGAGAAACAGGCTGCGGTTGGGCAGGCCGGTTAGCCCATCGACGAACACATCGGGGAGATGGGCGTCGTCGCCGCTGAGGTTGTAGGCGGTTTCGTGGGCGGAAGCGAAATACATCCGCTCGTCGGCAGCGAAACTGACGTTCCAGGTCACCCCCAGAAAAGTGCCGTCGCGACGCCGGCAGCGGCTGGAAAAACGCAGGGTGGGGTTTTCCCGGCTCATCGCCGAGAGTTTTTCGTGGGAGACGACGCAATCGTCTTCGTGGAGCAGGTCGAAGAAACAGCGCAGCAGCAATTCCTCTTCGGTAAAACCCAGCGCATTGGCCCAGGCTTCACTGATCTGGCGTAGCGACCAATCGGTGCCGAACACCATCAGCAGCGTATCGGGCAGCTTGAAAAAGAAACTTTCGAGGGAGTGTTTATCCGTTCTGGTGCGGTACATGGGTTACATCAGCGCATTGTCATATTGATCGGAAAAAGCGGGGTAAGGCTCGATACCGTTCGCTTACTTTTTACAACTCGTTGGGTAAAAAAGGTTTCTTCTTTTTCTGACCCCTTTGACAGGGGAGACGCAACGGCCAACGCTGCGTAATCGACATTCCATTGTACTATTTGCGGCGCGGAAAAAAGAATAATCCTAAAAACCTCAGTTCAGAACCGCAAAGGCGCTAAGGCGCAAAGAAATCAAAAACATGCAGAATGTTCCGCCCTCACCCGGTGGGTGAACGATCCGACACGGGTAACCTTTTGTTTTTCCTCTGCGTCTTTGCGCCTTTGCGGTTCAAACTGCCTTTTCCAGGATAATCCTGGCGAATACACGATGCGCGGACAATCCGCGCGCCACCGCGTCCCGGGAACGCGCGTTTGATCTGGAAACCTGATTACATCAGCACGATGTCGTATTGTTCCTGGCTGTACTGGCTTTCCACTTGCAGGGAAATCGGTTTGCCGATGAAATCGCCGAGTTGGGCGAGGCTTTGCGATTCCTCGTCGAGAAACAGGTCGATGACGTGTTGCGAGGCGAGGATGCGGAATTCGCGGGGGTTGAACTGACGCGCTTCGCGCAGGATTTCGCGGAGCACTTCGTAACATACGGTTTGCGGGGTTTTCAGGGTGCCGCGTCCGTGACAGGTGGCGCACGGTTCGCAGAGCACGTGGGCAAGGCTTTCGCGGGTGCGCTTGCGGGTCATTTCCACCAGCCCCAGCGCCGAGAAACCGTTTACCGACATCCTGGTGCGATCCCGTGACAGCGCCCGGCGAAATTCGGCGAGCACCAGGTCGCGGTGTTCCGGGTTATCCATGTCGATGAAATCGACGATGATGATGCCGCCCAGATTCCGCAGGCGCAGTTGGCGGGCGATGACCTGCGCCGCTTCGAGATTGGTTTTGAATATCGTGTCGTCGAAGGTGCGTCCGCCGACGAAGCCGCCGGTGTTCACGTCAACGGTGGTGAGCGCCTCGGTCTGGTCGATGATCAGGTAGCCGCCGGATTTGAGATCGACGCGCCGCGACAGGGCGCGCTCGATTTCTTCCTCGACGGCGCGCAGATCGAAAAGCGGACGTTCACCGGCGTAATGTTCGAGTTTCTCGGCGACGTTGCTGGTGTAGTTTTCGGCGAACGAAAACATCTTCTGGAAGGTCTCGCGTGAATCGACGAGGATGCGGTCGGTTTCGTCGTTGACGAAATCACGCAATACCCGCAACGCGAGGTTCAAGTCCTGATACAGCAGCGCCGTGGGTTTGGCGGTTTTGGCTTTTTCCTGAATGTCGCCCCACAGTTTGCGCAGGTAACCGATGTCGGCCTGCAACTCCTTGTCGCTGGCGGCTTCCGCCATGGTGCGGATGATGAAACCGCCGGTGGCGTGTCCGGGGAGCAGATGCTGGAGCTTGCCGCGCAAGAGTTCGCGTTCCGCTTCATCCTCGATACGCTGGGAGATGCCGATGTGGGTTTCCTGCGGCAGATACACCAGGAAACGTCCGGCAAAACTGATCTGGGTGGAGAGCCGCGCGCCCTTGGTGCCAATGGGATCCTTGATCACCTGAACGAGCAGGTTTTGCCCCTCGAAGAGAATTTTTTCGATGGCGCGGTTTTCTGCTGAATGATCCTGCCAGATGTCGGCGACGTGCAGAAAAGCCGCGCGTTCCAGGCCGATTTCGACGAAAGCCGATTGCATCCCCGGCAGCACCCGGCACACCCGCCCGAAATAGACGTTGCCGACCAGGCCGTGGCTGCTGGTGCGTTCGATATGGATTTCCTGCGCCACACCCTGTTCCATCACCGCGACGCGGGTTTCCTGGGGGGTGACGTTAATGAGGATTTCTTCGCTCATGGTAGTTGGATTCGAGAGTAGATAGTCGAGAGTCGAGAACCCAATAACCGCAGTTCTCGACTCTCGACTCGCCACTCCCGACGCCGCGCTAAAAAACCGCCATGCCGCACTGGGCGAGTAATTCCGCCGTTTCATAGAGCGGCAGGCCCATTACCCCGGAATAGCTGCCTTCCAGATTCTCCACAAAGACCGCTGCACGGCCCTGGATGCCGTAAGCGCCGGCTTTGTCGAGTGGTTCGCCGGTCGCCACGTAGCGCTGGATTTGCGCTTCACTGAGCGCCCGGAAGGTGACCCGCGAAACCGACAGGCGCATAACCAGACGGTGTTCCCAGGCCAGCGCCACACCACTCAGCACCTGATGTTGACGCCCTCCCAGCGCGCCCAGCATGGCGGCGGCGTGGGCCGCGTCGCGGGGCTTGCCGAGGATGCGTCCATCCAGCACCACGGCGGTGTCCGCCGCGAGTACCGGACGTTGCGGCAAACCCCGTTCGCACAGGCGTTGCCAGCCGATTTCCGCCTTGGCGCGGCAAATCCGCTCCACGTAAACCTCCGCCGGTTCGTGGAGAAATGGCGTTTCATCCACGTCCACCGGGCGCGCCGGGTGTTCGCGCAACACCAGCATTTCGAAATCCACGCCGATCTGGGTGAGTAATTCGCGGCGGCGCGGCGAGCGCGAGGCCAGATAAATCAGCTTGTCGTTCATTCGCGATGATAAGGGTGATTATGGATAACCGATTGGGCGCGGTACAACTGCTCGGCCAGTACAACCCGCACCAGTCCGTGGGGCAGGGTAAACCGCGACAGGGCCAGCAAACGTCCGGCGCGTTGTTTCACTTCGTCGTGCAGGCCGTCCGCCCCGCCGATCACGAACGCCACATCGCGCCCGCTGCCCAGCCAGGTTTTCAGCGATTCGGCGAAAGCCAGGGTGGTCGGCATTTCGCCCCGTTCGTCGAGGGCCACCACTTCGCAATCGCGAGGCAGGGCAGTCAGGATACGCTCTTTTTCGGCTTCCTTGATCTGATTATCGGTTTTGCCGCCGGCGCGTTTTTCCGGCTTGATTTCGATGAGTTCCAAACGCGCCTCGCGGGGCATCCGTTTGGCGTATTCGGCATAACCGTCGGCCACCCAATCGGGCATTTTGTGGCCGACGGCGATGATCAGCAGCCGCATCAGAGTACCGCAGCCATCCTCGGACGCGCTGCGGGCCGCTGGCCGCCCCACAGTTCTTCCAGACTGTAGTGCTCGCGCACCGCCGGCTGCATGATATGCACCACGATGGAACCGAAATCCACCAGCACCCATTCGCCGTTGGCTTCGCCTTCCACGCCGATGGGGTCTACCCCGAGTTCCTTGAGTTTGTCCTGTACGTTATTGGAGAGCGCGCGGGTCTGGCGGTTTGAATCGCCGCTGGCGACGATCATGTATTCGGTCATGCTGGTGAGTTTGGATACGTCGAGGACGGTGATGTCCTTGGCTTTGATGTCTTCCAGAGCGGCAACAACCGCTTTTTTGATTGCTTCGAGTTCCATGGTTTCCTTTTGGAAATTTAATGTTGAATGTTTAATGCGTAATGTTTCATGGCGGAGCAGCCTGCGCTGCGGGATTCCACCATTTAACATTAAAAATTAGACATTAAGAATTGCCTTTCAGCAGTACAGATTGTGCGTCTGAATATAATCGAGAACCGCTGCGGGGAGCAAATAGCGGGGATTCAGCCCCTGGCGCAGCAGGGCGCGAATGCGGGTGGAAGAAATATCCAGGGCGGTGACCGGGTAGGTGACGATGGCTCCTGCCGGTTCCTGGTGGAGCGCGGTGCAATCGTAGCGCTGGCGTTTTTCGAGTTCCTCGTGGATTTGTCCGGCGCGGCCCGCCGCCATGTCTTCGCGGGAAAAGCCGGGACGTTGGGCGATGATGATGTGGGCCAGATCGAACAATTCCTGCCAGCGATACCAGGTTGGCAAACCCCAGAACGCGTCGGAACCCATTAGCAGGCAAATCGGCTGATCGTCGCCCATTTCGCTGCGGATTTCATGCAGGGTTTCCACCGTGTAACAGGGCGTTTCCTTAAAGATTTCGCGGTCGTCGATACGCAGCAGGGGATTTTTCTTGACCGCCAGTTGCGCCATTTCCAGGCGCTGTTGCGGCGAGACGCCGGGTTTTTCGCGATGCGGCGGACAACCGGCGGGAATCAGGCGAACTTCGGCGAGATCCAGGCCTTCCCCGATTTCCTGGGCCATGCGCAAATGCCCCAGATGGATAGGGTTGAAGGTGCCGCCGAGGATGCCGATGGGGGAATTCATGTGCTGTTCGCGTGTTTCAAAAGTGGCTTATTGTAAAAGGGTTTGGTGCGGGCGTCAGCCAGATATCCCGCGTTTTTCCAGTTCCGCGCGCAATCCTTCGACGGAGATCACGCCGCGCGTCGGACAGGCGCGACATTCATCGTCGAGCTGGCCGGACAGAACCTGTGCGCGGCGGAGGCGGAAACCTTCCGAACCCAGGGTGTCTTCCAGCAGCCCGTCGTCGAGATGCCCCATCCGGGTGCGTCCGACGCAGCAGGTGTACACCCCGCCGTCTTCGGCGATCTTGGCGAAAGACCAGGGGTCGAGGCAGTGGCGGGTTTGTCCCGGCCCAACCGGCGCGACCATCACGATGGTCGTCGAACCTTCCTTGAAATAATCGGTATCGTCCATCAAGGCGGCGAAATCCCCGCCGTTTTCCGCGAGCGCCAGCAAATTGGGCTGAACGTCGACACGCAGCCCGAGGTGTTGGCCGAGCGTCCAGGCGTCGCGCAGGGCCTGTACCGCCGCGCGGCGTTGCGCTTCGGGCAAGGTGGAAATATGGCGGGGGCGGTTGTCCGGCAAGGTGGTGATTTCCGCCAGGTCATGCAGGGTTATATCCTGAAAACCGTTGGCGGCGGCGAACGCGACCAGATCGTTGAGGACAAAAACATTGCTTTGGGACACCACACAATTCACCCCGAGCTGGGGAATCCTGCCGTATTGCGCCAGCGCTGCCGCGCGCAAGCGCACCAGATTGTGCAGGATGATGCGGAAATCGACGTTGTAACGAATGCTGCGCAAGATTTCCCGATCCACGCTGTCGATGCTGATGCGGATACCGGCCAACCCGGCCAGCGCATGAATTTCCTCGTCCGAAAAATACCGCGCGAAATTGCTGATGAGATTGAGTTGTGTCCCGGTGGCGCGCAGCCGGGCGGCGATGTCCGTCCAGCCTTTTACCTGCGTGGATTCGCCGTGGACGTTGAGGCTCATTATCGGCGGGCGGTTGCGCTCGACGAACTGGATGGCCTGCTCGACGTAGTGCGGGGCCATGTCGTGCGCCACATAACCGGGCAGATTCAATGCGCAATAGCGGCAGCGCAGGTTGCAGTCGCTGGTTAATTCGATCTGGAATTCACGTATTACGGGGGGCATGGGGATTCTCAATATAAATCACAGTCGGCCATGGTAAAACAAAATCGCTGGTCAAGTTCTTCCAGGCTGGGGCTTTGTGGATAACGCCGAAAACACAGGGCGGTGTGCTCCGGCAGCGCCTGTTCGACGAGGCCTAGTCCGTGCAGCGCGGCGTGGTCGGGATGATTGCGGGAAAACCAGCAGTCGATTTCAGCAATACCCAACCAGCGAAGCTTATCCACAATCAGCCGCCAGAAACTGCGGATGTCGCGTGGCGTGGCGGGCAGGTGAAAATCGACCAGGAAAACCTTGCCCCCGGCAGGCGCAAACACCACATAACCGGCCAGCTCCCCGGAAAGATGGGGGTAAAAGCCCCATACCCAATATTCCCGGCCATTACGCGGGGAAAAGCGCCAACCGAGAAAACGACTGTCGTGGATGAAAGATATCAGCGTCGGCGTGTGGCGCGCCTGATCAAGGGCGTCGAATTCCGCGCCGAATGTGACGATGGCTGCCAGTTTGCCGCTGGGCGGACTGTCCGCCAGTGTTGCGCGGTGTGTGTCATAACGGTAACGCACCCAGTTATGGCCTGCTTCGTAACCCAGCAGCTTTTCTCCCAGACGCAGATGGCGCGGCGAGGGAAAACCGTAATAAAACGCCACGCCCTGGGCCGGGCCGCCCGTCTCGAATAAAGTCTGCGCGGTCAGCGCGAATACGCCGCCACGTCCCGTCCGGGCGGTGCGGTGGGCGGGATGGCTGAACGCGTCGCGGCATTGCCCGCCAAGCAAAACCGCGCCGTCGAATCTCAGGCGGTGGTGACTTGCGCCGAAAAACGCCGCCGGTCGTCCGTCCGGGGCCAGGCACAAACTGCCCTGGCTGGCGTCGGGGTTGTGGCGATACAACCATTCCCAGACATCCGCGCTGCGGCGGCTCGGAAAAGCATGGGAAAACGCCGCCAGAATAGCTGGGGTGTCCGAATCGGCTAGGGGGCGGATGGTGTAATTGGTCATGCCAGGTTTAACCTATATTCCTCAGTTGAACGGGGCGGAGTGTGCGGTTTTGCGGGTGCAGGGCAAGGCGCGACGACGAGTAATGGTTGCTCCATTGCGAGGAGGAGCAACGCAGCCATGCGTCCGCAAAACCGTGCAATCCGGCCCGTAGCGTTCTCGCCATCTGGGGAAGCGCCAATTTCAGATAAAAAGAGTTTAGAGCCAAAAAGGTTTGCTTCATGGCAAGCGGTCAACTGAGGAATATAGGTTTAGTATCCGCGTCCCGTGGGCGTGTACCTCGTATTCCGCCCAGTGGGGATCGTTCAGGAAATCGCCCCATTTGGCGCGCAGCAAGTCCATTTCCGCTTCCCAGCGGGCTTTTCTTTGGGGATTGTCGTCCACGCCCCGGCTGATGGATTCGTGGTGGGTGAGGCGCACGTCGCCGGCCTGGACGATGCGTTGTCCGGCGAAGCGCGCGGCGAGGCAGAAATCCACGTCGTTGTAGTTCACCGCAAAACGCTCGTCGAAACCGCCTACTGCGGCGAATACGCTGCGCCGCACCAGCAGGCAGGCCCCGGTGACGGCGGCGACGTTGCGTGACACCGCCAGTTCGCCGAAGCTGCCGCCGCTGCGGACATTGTCGGCAAGCCATTCGGTATTGGTGTGGACGCCGTTGTGCTGCAATTCGCCGTCGGGATAAAGCAGGGTGGCCCCGACGATGCCGACGCCGTCGAGTTCGAAATAGCGGTTCATCGCGGTCAGCCAGCCGGCGTCGAGGATTTCCACGTCGTCGTTGAGGAACAGCAGGAGGTCGGCGTCGCTTTCCGCCACGGCGGCGTTGTTCAGCGCCGCCCAGTTGAAGGAGCGCGAGTCGGGGCGCACGGTGACGCGTGGATGGCCGGCCAGTTGGTCAAGATAGGCGAGCATCTGCGGCGCTTCGCAACGATTGGCGATGAGGGTGAGATGGAAGTCGGGATAGTCGGTTTGTTCGAGTAGCCCGGCGACACAGACTTTCAGCCCTTCCAGGTTGTTGTGGGTGGGCACGACGATTTCCACTTTGCGCGGGGTTGCCGTCCAGGTGCAGGAAACGCCGGGGCCGTGGGGGTTGGGGAGACACTCGACCTGCGTCAGTCCGCGCCGCTCCAGATGGGCGGCCACGGCGCGCCGCGCGGCGGCGAACGCGCCGGGTTTGGCGACGCTGCGGTAGGCCAGCGAATCCGAGGTGGCGCGCCAGGCGTAAAGGGGGATCGCGATGTGGCGGATTTCCGCCGGGGCGACGATTTCCGCGAGGCGCAGCAACATGTCCCAGTCCTGCGAGCCGTCGAATCCCGAATGCAATCCCCCTACCGCCAGCACATCGGCGCGTCGCGCCACCGTGAGGTGGTTGACGTAATTGAGATGGAGCAGGGTTTCCGGCGACCAGTCCTGTTTGTGATAGATGTTGAGCAGGCGTCCGGCATGGTCGATCAGGGTGCTGTCGGTGTAGATCAGGCGCAGGCCGGGTGCGCTGCGCAACGCGAAAGCGACCTCCAGCAGGGCTTCTTCATGGAGCAGGTCGTCGTGATCGAGAAACACTGCATAGGGCGCGCTCGCCAGCGCCAGGGCGTCGTTGCTGGCGGCGACGATGCCGCCGTTCTCAGTGCGGCGCTGGCAACGCAGCTTGCCCGCCAGGGCAGGTGCGGCGCGGTAGCGTTCCAGCACCGCCTGGGTTTCGGATGACGGCGAGGCGTCGTCCACCAGACACAGTTCCCAGCCGGGATAGGCCTGGCCGATGATTGCGTCGAGGGTTTGACAAAGCAGTTCGGCGGGGGTGTTGTAGACCGGGAGAATGACGGAAAACAGCGCCTCCCGGGGCAGCGCGCCACCCAGCAGCGCGGCCAGCCCGGCGCGCCCCGGCTGGGACAGTTGCAAGGCGTCCAGGCCGCGCCGCAACAGTTCGGCAAGGCGCTGCTGCTCGGCGGCCTGTTCCTGTTGCACAGCCAGTTCGCGGGCTTGTTCTTCGAGCGTGGCGACCAGTTTGCGGTTGCGTTTTTCGAGGAAGTCGATCAGTCCCGCCAGTTTTTCCAGGTCGGTTGCGCCAAACCCTCGCATGATGCGGGTGAAAACCTGTTTCTCCCAGCCCAGATAACCTTTGTCGCGGTGCGAATCTTCCAGTTGGTGGGCTTCCCCGCTCGGGTAGAGGCGATATTCGCAGGTGATTTCATCGACGTGGGCGAAGCGATGACCGGCAAGTTCCAGACGCGCCAGCAATTCCCAGTCTTCATAGGCTTCCAGCGCTTCATCGAAACGTATATGGCGCAAGGTGGCGGCGCGGTACAGCAGGGCGAGATTGGGAATGGTGTTGCCGATCAGCAGGCGTCCCGCTTCGTGAGGACGGTTCATTTCGTCCACCGTCTCGCCAACGGCGATGTTTTCGCCGTCGCGGCGGCACGTTACCACCCGGCAACCGGCGTAAGCGATGTCGGCCTGCGGATTGGCCTGCAATTCGGCCAGCAGAACGGCCAGGTGTTCGGGGTAATAAACGTCGTCCTGATCGAGGAAGGCTATGTATTCGCCGCGCGCGGCGGTGATGCCGAGGTTGAGGTTTTTGCCCCGATTCGGTTCACCCGCCACCACGCGGATGTCGAGAACCGCGTAGGCGTCGAGTTGCGGCGCTGTTGCGCCGAACCATACCAGCACGATTTCAAACTGGTCGTATTCCTGGCTCATCAGGCTTTCCAGGGCGTGATGCAGGAAGACCGGATCATCGCTACGCACGATCACCGAAACCAGCGGGCGGCCTTCGAAGAAGTTCTGCGGGGAACCGTCCCACTCGAACGCCACGAAAGATTCGGCGTGGAGGCATCCGGCGGGTATGCCGCGCATCCGCGCCAGGCTCTCGCAGTAGCCGGCGTAGTCGAATTGGGCAAGCTGGCTGCGGTGGGCAGCCAGCGCGCGCTGTTTGGTTTCCCAATAAATGCTGATGTCGCTGCTGGCGTTTACCAGCGCGGCGGGCTGGGTGGTTTCGTAGAAACGCAGTTCTCCCCGCCAATATCCCAGCAAGGCCTGGAGCGCGCCTCGCGTCACGCGGCGGTGGTCGGGATGGGCTTCGCCGGGGGCGGGCAGAAGAATTTCAGCCGGGCGGAATTGCGCCACGGCGTCCCGGTATTTTTCGATGATTGCGCCGGAAAGCGGCACGGCGGTGTCCGGGAAATCCCAGAAAATCACGTCGCTGATGCCCAGTTCCGCCAGTCCGGCGCGGCATTCCGCCTGCCGGTCTGCGGCGCTGCCGCCATAGGGCAGGCCTTGCGCGCCATCGCTGACCACAATCACCCGCAACGCCGCCTTGGCGGCTTTTTTAAGGGCCATATAGCCGCCGCAGCCGATGATTTCGTCGTCGGGATGGGGGGCGAAAACCAGGATTTTTTCCATCAGGAGATTACCAGGGGAACAAGTTTGCGTAATTGCGCGCGAAGCGGCCCCTTTTCCCATTCCGTGCGCAACAGGCCAAAGCGCCGCAAGTCCACGGCGTTGCCATCGGCCAGCAGCAATTCTTCGCGTAACAGGCCTTCCTCGGGAACGCCCCAGTGGCGCATCAGCGAGAGGGCGCGCTGATTGGCTGCGGCAGCGTAAAAAGCCAGTTTGCGCAGATTCATCGCTGTAAATGCTTCATGCAGGGCGAAATGCAGGGCCTCCATGCTGCACCGGGTGCCTTGCCCGCGCACAAAACCCATTGAAAATTCGGCCTTGCGATTCAGGGTGTCGATGCCGGATAACGACATCACGCCGATAGGCGCGGAAGTGGCGCGGTGTAATACCAGGGTTTCGATTTCTACGGGGGGGGTGATGCCGGCCAACGCCGCGAGGCGATCCTGCAAATCAGCGACGCTTGGGCAAAGAATCCCGAGGTTGGGACGGTAGAAGGCGAAAAACGGGGATTTCAGCCATTCGTGAAAGAGCGGCATGTCGTCCGGCAAAATGGGCCGGACGACGATGTGATTTCCGCTATACAGATCGGGCGTCAAAAAAACCCGTTACGGCGGATTAGTACGTGCTGCCGTAGGGAGAGCTGGTGCCGTAGGTAGTGCTGCAACCGGCGCTGCCGACGCTGATTTCGTCAAGCTCGGAAAGACGCGCCTGCGCCCAGACATTTGCGCCACTCAGCGTCGGGAACAGGGCGGCCTGGAGATAGAAACGACCGTTGTTGAGGACGCCGGCGTTCTTGAGCTTGTTGAGATCGACCGGGATGGAAATCGCAGTGGTGGAGTTATTCATTGCGGAGCCGTCATCGCCAATCAGCGGCGTACCGTTGGCGCGGAAAGCGGAGATGATCACCTGGTTGGTGGTGCCGACGCGCAGGCGTTTGTCGATGGCCAGATAGGCGGCTGAATCCTTGTCGGTCGCGGCAACCAGGTAAATCGTGTCGCCCTGCTTGACCCCGGTAACCACAACGTTCATCACCGAGGGCATCGGGTTGTTGCACACTGCGGCGTCGTTGCCGCCGCTATAGGCGGTGCTGCTGTAGGAGTTGGACGAGGCGCTGGTGCTGATGGTCATCAATTTGACGCCGCTGGCCGGTTGTTCGATCAGGCTGACCTTGGAGGTCAAGATGTCGGTGTAGCTGGGATAAACATCGGCATGGCTGCTGTTGATCGCAAACGGCAGGGTGGCGGCTTTACCGGCCAGCAAGTAGGAAGCAAAACGTTTTTTCTTCATTTGAGGTCTCCTTGGGGGGCTAGGGTGGCAGTTGGGGCAGCTAATCTAAAATAATCCCAATCAGGTTGCAAGTGAGAAATACACATTTTTAGCGAGAAAATGTATATATCGTCGAGTAACGCTGATTGCTCAACATGTCCGCGTCATTTTTTCCGTAGCCGACGATGATCTGCCCGCCGGCCAGTGCTGTGCCATCGAGGGCCGAGGCGACGACGATGTCGCGGTCGCTGAGGGTTCCGCTGAAATAAACCGGCAGCGCGCCGCCGTTCCAGCTTACCCAGGCGCTACCGTTGTTGACCAGCCAGGCATTGCCGATATGCGCCGCCAGATAAATGTTGCCGGTGGTGTTGCGGTCGGCGGAAGCGATGGTGATGCGGGCGTTCAGGTTGAGTGCGGAATTCGGCCCGCTGGCGTTCATCGAGAAGCTGTGGGGCGTACTGGTTGCGGCGACGGCGGCCTTGCCGTACAAGGCCTGACAGCCTTCCATATCGTCGGCGCGCAAGGTGCGTTGATATTCGTAGCTGTGATAGGGATTGGCGAACATGATCGCCGCCGCTTCGTCGGAATGATCCAGCCCGACGGCGTGGCCCAGTTCATGGTTAAGGATGGCGTCTATGGTATTGGTGGCGGTCAACCGGGTGGGGTCAAGGCGGATGTCCACATCGCTGTAATAAGCGCCGCGATACCAGTATTGGGTGAAACCGTCATAACCATTGGCGCTGCTCCAGCCGATTACGTTGACTTGGTCGTTGAGGGTTGGCGGGGCGCTGGTGGTTCCCTGATATTCGAAACGAATTCCGCATTCGCTGCTCCATTTCGCCATATTGCCCTGTATCAGGCTCACCATCGAATCCGTGGTGACGGCGGCGGGCTGGTTGGCCGGGTTGTAATGCCACTTCATCACCGCGCCGCTCCATTTCGGGCTGTTTTGCCACAACACGTAGTCGAAGCTGTTGGCATGGGCGGCGGCGCTGAATCCCAACGCCAACGCTGCTACTAGAACACCTGGACGCTGCATCATGATTATCCCCTTACGTGTCCATCGCCCAGCACGATGAATTTCTGGCTGGTCAGCCCTTCCAGACCAACCGGGCCGCGTGCGTGGATTTTGTCGGTGGAAATGCCGATTTCCGCGCCCAGGCCGTATTCAAAACCATCGGCAAAGCGTGTCGAAGCATTCACCATCACCGAACTGGAATCCACTTCGCGCAGAAATTGCATCGCGTTGGGGTGGTTAGTGGTCAATATTGCATCGGTGTGGTGGGAGCTATACGTGTTGATGTGGGCGATGGCCTCTGCAACGCTGCCTACCAGCTTCACGCTGATGACGGGCGCCAGATATTCCGTGTACCAGTCCTCCTCGGTGGCGTCGGCCAGCTTGGCGCCAGGCACCGCTGACAGTATCGTCTTAGAAGCTGCATCGCAACGCATCTCCACTCCCTTGGTGGCAAAGATGGCGCCGATGCGGGGCAGGAAGGTAGCGGCGGACTGCTCATGCACCAGCAGGGATTCAGTGGCGTTGCAGGGGCTGTACTTCTGGGTCTTGGCGTTATCGGTGACCACCAGAGCCTTGTCCATGTCAAACTCGGCGTCGATGTATATGTGGCAGTTGCCGTCCAGATGCTTTATCACCGGCACTTTCGCCTCGTTGCTGATGCGCTCGATCAGCCCCTTGCCTCCGCGGGGGATGATAACGTCCACATAGGCCGGCATAGTAATGAGCTCTCCCACTGCGGCGCGGTCGGTGGTTTCCACCAGCTGCACAGCAGTACGGGGCAGGCCGGCGGTTTCCAGAGCCCGCCCCACCAACTGCCACAGGGCCAGATTGGACTGGATGGCCTCAGAGCCACCACGCAGGATGCAGGCGTTGCCGCTCTTGATGGCGAGCGACGCGGCTTCGATAGTTACGTTGGGGCGACTTTCGTAAATCATGCCGAACACGCCCAGAGGGACTCGCATCTGGCCGACGCTGATGCCGCTGGGACGACGCTTGACGCCGGTAATCTCGCCGACGGGATCGGGCATGGCGGCGAGCTGGTCACAACCTTCGGCCATGGTGGCGATAACTTTCTCCGTGAGTCGCAGGCGATCCACCATTGGTACGGACAAGCCGGCAGCCTCGCCGGCGGCGATGTCCCGGACATTGGCTTCGGCCAAGGCAGCGCCGGAAGCCCTCAGCAGACGGGCGAGTTCGGACAGCGCTTCATCCTTGGCCCGGGTGGAGGCGCGAGCCATAGCCGCAGAGGCGGCGCGCGCCTGCTTGCCGAGGGTCAACATGTAGTTCTTCACATCCATTGTTTTTCTCCTAAGTACGCGCGCCACGCGGCGCGATGACCATCAATCCCAATTGCAGCAATTCGTCCCAAACGTCGCCGGATTCCAGGCCCTTGATCATCCGGTCGATGAAAGCGCTGCGTTTTAACGCTGCTACCAGCCGTCCCGCGCCGACCCGCCGCAAGGCGCGTTCCAGCAAGGGTTGGCGTGATTCCCAGATACGTAGTTCGCGCATCCCCTGTGCTGTTGCGACGCCGCGATTCTGCCCCAGTGCGAGGCGCGTCAGGAGGCGGATGTCCTGAGCCAGCGCCCATAACGCCAGCACCGGCGAAACCCCCTCGCCGCGCAGGCCGTCGAGAATCCGCACATAACGCGCGGAATCGCCGTTGAGCATGGCTTCGGCGAGGTTGAAGACATCATATCGCGAAACGTCGAGCACGGCTTCCTTGACCTGTTCGAAGCTCAGTTCGCCGGGGGGGTGGAGCAAGGCCAGCTTGCGGATCTCCTGAAACGCCGCGAGCAGATTGCCTTCCACCCGGTCAGCGAGGAATTGCAGGGCGTCGCGTCCGGCGCGCTGTTCCTGGGCGGCCAGCCGGGCGGCGATCCAGTCGGGCAGGCGGCCCCGTTCAACCGGAAAAACCTGCACCACCATGCCGGCGTTTTCCAGCGCTTTGAACCATTTGCTGTTTTGCTGGGTTTTGTCGAGCTTGGGGCAAGTAACCAGGGTAAGGGTGTCGGAGGGCAGGTGGGCGCAATATTGTTCGATGGCCTTGCCGCCCTCCGCGCCGGGTTTGCCGGTGGGAATGCGCAGTTCGGCGATGCGCCGCTCGGCAAACAGTGACAGATTGCTGCCGCTGCTGAGGAATTTCTGCCAGTTGAAACCGCTTTCCACGCTGAACACTTCACGCTCGGTGTAGCCGTGACGGCGCGCGGCGGCGCGGATGGCGTCCACTGCTTCGAGGGCGAGCAGGGGTTCGTCGCCGAAAACCAGATAAAGCGCCGCCGGCTCCTGCTTGAGGTGGGCGCTCAGTTGTTCGGGTTTGATGCGCATGTTGCGCTCAGTGGTCGGATTCCTCGGGCGGAGCCGCTTTGGCTCCGCTGAGGCGGCGCAGAATCTGGTTCACCGCATCGCTCTGCATATCGCGGTAAAGCATGGCTTCCTCGGACTCCTTGGCGAGCACCAGGGTGTCGTCGTAGGACATATCGCGGCGCAATTCGATGAATTGCTCGGGCAGCATGATTCCACCCTTGGCGTCGCGCAGGCGGAAGCCGACCCGTTGCACCAGCAGGAATTCATTGACGCGCCCCACGCCGCTTAACGACAGAATGCGTTTTTCCCGGCTTTCATTGAACAGTTGCAGGACGGCTTGAGCCTCGCCGGGTGTGGCGACGATGCGGGTGGTGCTGCCGATGCCGATGGCGCGCCGCAGTTCCCCGAGCAACGCCGGATTGCCGCCTTCCACGTACAACATCTCGAAAGGCAGAGCCGCCTTGCCGCGCAACTGAAAGCCGCAGGCGCTGAGACTCAACGCGAGCAGCGCCAGCAGCAGGGGTTTTATCCATCCGGTCATGATCTCGTCCTATTTGTCCAGCCACTGGTTGACCTGTTGCAGGTCGTTTTCGCCGAGAACGCCGGTGGCGAGCTTGAGTTTAAGCTGGCTGAGGATGGTGTTGTAACGCGCCTGCGACAGGTCGCGTTTGGCGCTGAACAATTGTTGCTGGGCGTTGAGCACGTCCACGCTGGTGCGCACCCCAACTTCCTGGCCGATGCGCGTCGATTCCAACATGCTCTGGCTCGATACCAGCGCCTGTTCGAGCGCCTTGACCTGGGCGATGCCGCTGGTCACGCCGAGGAACGCCTGATTGCTTTGCAGCATCACCTGGCGGCGAGCGGTTTCCACATCCTGGCGGGCCTTGTCCTGGTTCGCCAGCGCTTCGCGGATTTTGGAATCGACCAGCCCGCCCTGATACAGCGGCAGGTTCAACTGCAAGCCGATGCTGCCGGTGGTGGTGGTGCCGCTGAACATATAGCTGGGGTTGTTGGTGCTGTTGTAACTGGCCACCAGATCAACGGTGGGCAGATGCCCGGCGCGGTTTTTTTCGACTTCCAGCGTGGCGATTTCCAGGGCGGTGCGCTGCACTTGGAGTTGCAGATTCTGTTGTTCGGCGGCTTCCACCCATTTCCCCATGTCGTTGGGTTCGGGGTAATTCAGCGGCAGCTTGGCGTTCAGGCCGGCCAGCGCATCGGGTATCCGTCCGATAATCTGCTGAAGCGCGCGTTTCTTGATTTCCAGATCGTTTTTCGCGGCGATTTCCTGGGCGCTGGCGAGATCATGGCGAGCCTGCGCCTCATGGGTATCGGTAATCGTCGAGGTGCCGACCTCGAAATTGCGTTTGGCCTGTTCGAGTTGTTCGGCGATGGCGGTTTTTTGCGCGCCAGCCAGCGCCACGTTGTCCTGGGCGAGTAATACGTCGAAATAGGCCTGCGCGACACGCATCGCCAAATCCTGGCGGGCGGCGGCGTATTGGGCTTCCGCGATGTTGACCTGGCCCTTCGCCTGATCGTACTGGAGGAAGTTTTGTTTGCGGTACACCGGCTGGCTGAGGCTCAGCGTGAAACCCTCGGTGGAAAACTGGCGTTTGACGGTGGGGCTGTCCACATCGTTGCCGGTGACGTTGGCGCTTAAGGCCACGTTGGGCAGCAACAACGATCTGCCTTGCGGCAGTTTTTCCAGACCGGCCTGATAAGCGGCGCGCGCCGAGGCGTAGGCCGAATCCTGGCTTTGCGCTTCGGTGTGGATGTCGAGCAGGTTTGCCGCATGTAATCCGGGAACGGCGAATAATCCCAGGAGTGCCAAAGAGATGCGCTTCATGATTCGGGTACCCATAAGGTCAGGAAAGGAACGGCGCCTAACTTAGCACTGACCGACCGGTCAGTCAACGACGGGAAGGCAGGCCCTCTTGCCCGGACAGCGGCGTCCGGGCGGTAACACAGGCGGTGAATCAGAATTTGAAACGTTGTGGTTGCGGGGCGTTTTTCAACGCCGGAATACAGGTTTCGAAGAGGTCGGTGGCGCGCACGTGTTGCGGCGTCAGACGCTCGATCAGGCGCGCTTCCATGACCGGGCAATCGCCGACCACCACAAACATCTGTGCGCCGATTTTGAGGTTTTGTGTATAAGCGTCGGGCAAAGCCGGGAAAGAACCAGTCACCACCACATAATCGTAATTTTCCATCCCGTTCCAGCCGTTGGCGGCGTCGCCGGTTTCGCAGACGGCGTTGGTAATGCCTTGCTGCGCCAGTTTGTCGCGGGCGGCGGCGCTGAATTCAGGAACGATGTCGATGCTGGTGACGCTGCCGGAACCCGCTGCGCGGGCCAACAGCGCAGTCAGGTAGCCGCTGCCGGTGCCGATTTCGAGAATACGCGCGCCGTCGCGAATCTGGAGTTCCTGAAGAATCCGCGCTTCGAACTTGGGGCTTAGCATTGCCGCGTCGTGTCCAAGGGGGATTTCCATATCGGCGAAAGCCAGCATCTTCCAGTCGGCGGGAACGAAATCCTCGCGCCGCACCTTGAACAAAAGGTTGAGCACGTTTTGATCCAGAACGTCCCAGGGACGAATCTGCTGCTCCACCATATTGAATCGCGCTTGTTCCATATCCATAAATCGACTCCCCTGACTTGATGTTTGGTCTTGACGTTTAGCCTTGCAATTATTCCATAATTCCATTACTTTCACACCCATTGCTAGGGGTCTCCGCCACGGAGTGAGATAAACCCTTCGAACCTGACGCGGGTCATGCCGCCGTAGGGAAGCACAAGTGCTCCTTACGTTGTTATTCCTTTAGGAGCCTTCCGATGAACGCCACCCCCCCTTTCCTCAATACCACTGCCGAAGTCGATCAGGCAGCGGTTAAGCCTTTCGCCAATTCCCGCAAGGTCTACGTACAAGGCTCGCGCCCGGACATCCGTGTGCCGATGCGCGAAATAAGCTTAAGCGACACGCCCGCGTCTATGGGCGCGGAAAAAAATCCGCCGATCTGCGTTTACGACACTTCCGGCGCCTACACCGACCCGGCGGTCAAGATCGACATCCGCCAAGGCTTGCCGGCCATCCGCGCACCGTGGATCAATGACCGCAACGACACCGAGCAGCTTGCCGCACTGTCCTCGAAATACGGTCAGCAGCGCCTCGACGACAGCGAACTCACAGAACTCCGCTTCAACCTGCATCGCACGCCGCGCCGCGCCAAGCCGGGCATGAACGTCAGCCAGATGCACTATGCCCGCAAAGGCATCGTCACCCCCGAGATGGAATATGTCGCGATCCGCGAAAACCAGCGCCGCGAGGGCTTGTCCGACCTGATCCTCAGCCAGCACCGGGGCGAAAGTTTCGGCGCGGCCATCCCCAAGCTGATTACGCCAGAGTTTGTCCGCGACGAAATCGCCCGTGGCCGCGCCATCATCCCCGCCAACATCAACCACCCGGAACTCGAACCCGCCATCATCGGGCGCAATTTCCTCACCAAGATCAACGCCAATATCGGCAATTCCGCATTGGCTTCCAGCATCAGCGAGGAAGTCGAAAAAATGGTGTGGGGTATACGCTGGGGTGGCGACACGGTGATGGACTTGTCCACCGGCAAGAACATCCACGAAACCCGCGAATGGATCATCCGCAACTCGCCCGTTCCCATCGGCACCGTGCCGATCTACCAAGCGCTGGAAAAAGTCGAAGGGCGCGCTGAGGAACTCACCTGGGAAATCTTCCGCGACACCCTGATCGAGCAGGCCGAGCAGGGCGTGGACTACTTCACCATCCACGCCGGGGTGCGGTTGGCCTACGTGCCGATGACCGCCAAACGCATGACCGGCATCGTCTCGCGCGGCGGCTCGATCCTCGCCAAGTGGTGTCTGGCCCACCACCAGGAAAACTTCCTCTATACCCATTTCGAGGAAACCTGCGAAATCATGAAGGCCTACGACGTGGCGTTCTCGCTGGGCGACGGCTTGCGCCCCGGCTCGCTGTATGACGCCAACGACGAAGCGCAATTCGCCGAACTCATCACCCTCGGCGAACTCACCAAGGTCGCCTGGAAACACGACGTGCAAGTAATGATCGAAGGCCCCGGTCATGTACCCATGCACATGATCAAGGAAAACATGGACATGCAGTTGAAACACTGCGACGAAGCGCCCTTCTACACCCTCGGCCCGTTGGTCACCGACATCGCCCCCGGCTATGACCACATCACTTCCGGCATCGGTGCCGCGATGATAGGCTGGTACGGCTGCGCGATGCTGTGCTACGTCACGCCCAAGGAGCACCTGGGCCTGCCCGACAAGCAGGACGTGCGCGAAGGCATCATCACCTACAAGATCGCCGCCCACGCCGCCGACCTTGCCAAGGGTCACCCCGGCGCGCAAATCCGCGACAACGCGATGTCCAAAGCACGTTTCGAATTCCGCTGGGAAGACCAGTTCAATCTGGGCCTCGACCCCGACAAGGCGCGTGAATTCCACGACGAAACCATGCCCAAGGACTCCGGCAAGGTCGCGCACTTCTGCTCAATGTGCGGCCCGAAATTCTGCTCGATGAAAATCTCCCAGGACGTGCGCGACTACGCCGCCGCGCAAGGCGTCTCGGAAAAAGAAGCCCTGGAAAAGGGGATGCACGACAAATCGGTGGAATTCGTCGAAAGCGGCGCGCAGGTTTACCGGCGGGCGTGATTCATGTCGCCTGTGTGCGCTGCTGAACGTTGCCCCCCCCGCCCTCTCCCGCAAGGGGAGCGGGGGCTTTACGCAGCGCCATCCTGAATAGCCATGCCCATGACTGGCTCAACAAAAACCACGCCGTCAAGGCCGCCCAGGCCGTACCCTATCGCCTCCTCGAAGCGGAAAGCGTTCACGGCGACGCGAATGCCGACAACTGGCTGATCCAGGGCGACGACTAGCTTGACACCGGGGGGAAGCCCTCAAAGCCCTGCTCCCCACCCACGCCGGGCGGGTCAAATGTATCTACATCGACCCGCCCTACAACACCCGCTCCGCCTTCGAGCACTACGACGACAACCTCGAACACAGCCAATGGCTGTCCCTGATGTATCCGCGCCTGGAACTGCTGCGCGAATTACTCGCCGAAGACGGCAGCATCTGGGTGTCCATCGACGACAACGAAGCGCACTACCTGAAAGTGGTGATGGACGAGGTGTTTGGGCGGGGGAATTTTGTGGCAAACGTCGTTTGGCAGAAGAAATATGCGGTCGCCAACGATCACAAGACCATCGCCCCAATGCACGATCATGTGCTGGTCTATCGGAAAAGCCCCGCGTGGCAGCGTAATCTCCTTCCCCGTACGGATGAAAAGGATCGCCAATACCGCTTCGAGGACGAGCGTGGCATATTTCGACCGGACAACTACACATGTAGCAAATCGGCTGATGAGCGGCCCAATCTCTACTACCCAATCCGGCAACCCAATACCGGGGTTGAAGTCTGGCCGAGCCAAACCCGCGTTTGGGCCTATTCGCAGGAAGAACACCAGCGCCATGTCGCCGAAGGCTTCATCTACTGGGGCAAAGACGGAACGGCAAAAACGCCTTCGTACAAACGCTACAAACATTTGCTGCGTAATGACGGCGTGGTGCCGCAAACTCTTTGGTTGCACGAATTTGCCGGTCACACCGACGGTTCCCGCAAGGAAATTCGAGAAGTGCTTGGCAGCACTTCGTTGGTAGATGATTTCATCACGCCCAAGCCCGAATTGCTCATTTCGCGAGTGTTACAAATCGCCACCAACCCCAACGATCTCGTCCTCGACTCCTTTCTCGGTTCCGGCACTACCGCCGCCGTGGCGCACAAGATGGGACGCCGCTGGATCGGCATCGAAATGGGCGAACATGCCCGTAGCCATTGCCTGCCGCGCCTGGAAAAAGTCGTCGCCGGGGAGCAGGGCGGCATTTCCCAGGCGGTCGGTTGGCAGGGCGGCGGCGGGTTCCGCTTCTATCAACTCGGCCAGCCGGTGTTCCTGGCGGACGGCGGGATCAACCCGGAAATCCGCTATCCCACGCTGGCCGCCTGGGTGTGGTATCAGGAGACCGGGACGCCGTGGGTTTCCCCCTCATCCCCAGCCCTTCTCTCGCAGGGAGAGAAGGGTGAAAAGCCCGACGCTGTTGAGGATTTGGGGATGGTTCCCCCTCACCCCCGGCCCCTCTCCCGCGAGGGGAGAGGGGAGCAACTGGAGCTTGGCGAAGTTGGCGGGGGGCGTGTCGAGGCGGAACAGGTGAACGTTGATCGAAGTGCTGCGCCTGAGTTGCCGCCACTCCCTTCTCCCCTGGCGCACCCTGAAGGGCATAAAGGAGAAGGGCCGGGGATGAGGGGCAATGTTGTTGACTTAAGCACAATTATCCTATAACATATTGTTTATTAATG
>CAYVIN010000054.1:20137-27169 GCA_964451375.1 uncultured Sulfuricella sp. | reverse complement strand
CAGGTGCGTCGTGCAACCAACTGAGTCTATTCGGGTTTTAACCGGACACTAGTGGACTTAATTACCTTGTCGCGATCACCAACCAAGCCTATATCGACAGCAAGGTTGGCATTAACTTGCGACTGGTTCACAGCGCGCTAACAGATTACAACGAAAAAAATACGCCATTTACTGCGTTGTCCGACCTGCCCCAAGGCGGGGTGGTACCTGGTGTAACAGAAATGCGGAACCGCTATGGGGCTGACTTGGTTGCGTTAATCCGACCTTACGATGGTGAGTTGAGTACCGGGATTTGTGGTGTGGTTTAGCCAACATTGGGGCTTTGGGTCAAGGGCAAATGGGCACCCAAGGTGATTTGGCTTTTTCAGTTGTAAATGACGATTTAGGTTGTTCTGACTACACGCTGGCCCATGAAATCGGCCATAACCTAGGCTGTCTTCACGACCGCCCCAATGCCGATGCTTATATCGATTCAAAAGGCAAAATTCTACATACCGGATTTATTCCAGTGGGTGCCTTTCCCTATTCCTATGGCTACGGGAAGGAGGGTAACTTCGGCACGATCATGAGTTACATCTGGCCGAGAATTGGCAAATTTTCCAACCCCGATATCCGCTGCATGGGGGAACCTTGCGGCATTTCAGAACTTGAACCGAATTCCGCCAACAATGCCAAGACCATGAATTTAACCGCCTTGGCGGTTAGCGGTTTCAGGCAGACCAGCGCAATTTCCCCGGAATACACTTACACCCCAGGCTCATTATCAGAATATACCGATAACGGCGACGGAACGGTTACCCACAAAACCAACGGGCTGACCTGGATGCGTTGCGTGGTGGGGCAGTCCTGGACAGGGACGGATTGCACGGGAGAAGCGGGGAGGGCCACCTGGGATCAAGCGATGGCCTTGACCGCCACCTATGCAGGGAAAAGCGACTGGCGCTTGCCGACCATCTCGGAGTTGAACAGTATCGTCAAATTCAGTGCCTCCTATCCCGCCATTGATGCCTCGATATTCCCCAATACGCCGACGTCGTATTTCTGGTCGGCTTCGGCTTATGTCGGTAATTCGGGTAGCGCGTGGGTCGTTTATTTCGGCAGTGCCGTCGACAACTACTTCAGTAAGTGGAATACCTTCCGGGTTCGGCTTGTTCGCGGCGGACAGTTACTTGACTCTTATGGCCTTTACACGCCCACCACGGATTTCACCGACAACGGCGATGGCACGGTCACGCACAAGAAAACCAGCCTGATCTGGAAACGTTGTTCGGAAGGGCAGACCTGGGACAGTTCCGGCTGTTCGGGTACGGCGTCCACCCATACCTGGGCGCAAGCCACCGCGACGACTTCCAGCTACGCCGGCAAAAACGACTGGCGTCTCCCCACCCAGAACGAACTGCTGACCATTGTCGAACGGAGCGCATATGGCCCGGCGATTAATGCCACGATCTTCCCCGGTACGCCCGGTGCCTACTTCTGGTCGGCTTCGGCGTATGCCGAGGGTTCGGATGGCGCGTGGGCCGTCTACTTCGACAGTGGTAGCGACTACCCCGACCATAAGTCGCTTAGCTACTATGTTCGGCTTGTACGCGGCGGACAGTCTCTTGGGCCTTTTTTCCCTACTGTCGATCTCGACACGCTCTCCTTGAGTTGCCCCGCCACCCTTGCGCAAGGCGCAAGTGCGACGTGCAGCGCCACCGCGACCTACAGCGATAAGACCAGCAAGCCAGTCACTCCGATTTGGTCGGTGACCGGCAGCGGCGCGAGCATCGCCACCAACGGCCTGCTCAGCCCCGGACAGGCGGTGGAGGGGAAGGAAATCCAGGTCACGGCCAACTATACCGAGAACGGCATTACCCGCAGCGCCAGCACGACCGTCAAGGTCATCGCGCCCATGGAATGCCTGTTCACCTGGGCGGAAAAGAACTATCCAGAGCTTTTCGCGCCTCCCGGCGCATCAACGCAAAGCGGGTTGCTCTATTTCTTTCGATATTACGGAGTCACGAAGGCGCTACTCTCTACCGATGTCGAACCACCATCTCTATTACAGCGGCCCGTTGACCAAAGATGCGATGGTTGACGTTGGCGAAACAGACGGCTGGCTGCAAAAGGCGGGGTGTAAGTAGCGGCTTACCCATAGCCCGGATTAAGCGTCGCGCAATCCGGGGCCGCCATGAGGCAGGGCAATGCTGGGGTTTGACGCGCTATTTGAACCCTGGCGGGCAGGGTATATCAACCTTTGCTTACGGCGCAGGTCAATCTTGCGATTGATGTGCTTGACCCTCCACATCCAATTTTAAGCAGGCACCGCCTTGCTCCCCGGTTTCTGATGTTATATATTTGTATAACTCAAGAAAGGGGAAAGCAAATGGCAACCGTGACACTTCGGACGCTTGGCGGGTCGGTTGTAATGGCCGTGCCCAAGCAGATTTTGGGCATGATGCACCTGGGCTCTGGCAGTCAGGTGGAGGTGAATATGGAGAACGGCAAGCTGGTGGTCGAGCCGAAGGCCCAACCTCGTTACACCCTCGCCGAGTTGCTGGCGCAGTGCAACGACGAAAATATGGCTTTGACCGAGGAAGACCGCGATTGGCTGGCTGTCCCTCCGGTTGGGAAGGAGGCGCTGTGAAGCGCGGTATCCCGGATCGCGGGGATATCCTTCACCTCGACCTCGATCCTGCGCTGGGTAAAGAGCAGCAGGGGCAACGCTATGTACTCGTCCTTACCGTGGCGGACTTCAACCGTTTTGGGCTGGCGTTGGTTGCGCCCGTTACCCAAGGTGGTCAGTTTGCCCGTGAAAACGGTTTTACCGTTTCAATGATGGGGGCCGGAACCCAGACCCTGGGTGTTGTGCTGGGCAACCAAGTGCGGATGCTGGATTTCAAGCAGCGCGGCGCTAAGGTCGTCGAGACCGTTCCTGCAACGGTTATTGACGAGGTGCTCGCCCGAGTCAGGGCATTGCTGGATTGACCTGTTGCCCCCGGATTACGTTGTGCTGCATCCGAGCCACAAAATCAGGCCCCACCCGCCCCTTCGCTGCCCAGGCGTACCAGCGCATATTCCATGCTGTCGGCGAGCGCCCGCCAACTGGCTTCGATGATGTTGGGGCTGGCGCCGACGGTAGTCCAGGTCTCGGAGCCGCTCTGGAAATCAATCAATACGCGGGTGGCGGCGGCGGTGCCGGTGGCGCTGTCGAGGATGCGCACCTTGTAGTCGGTGAGCCGCACGGTGCGCAGGATCGGGTAGGAATCCGCCAGGGATTCGCGCAAGGCGGTGGCGAGCGCATTGACGGGGCCGTTGCCTTCGGCGGCGGTGAATTTGGTAACGTCGTTGACCTTCACCTTTACCGTTGCTTCGGCGAGCAGGCCGCGCCCGTGGCGGCGTTCGGTGATGACAAAATAATCCACCAGTTCAAAAGGTCTTGAATAGCCGCTGCGCAGGCGATGCAACATGAGTTCCATGCTGGCTTCGGCGGCTTCGAAGGTGAAGCCTTCGTGTTCCAGGTGTTTGATCTGGCTGAGGACGTGCTGGGCTTCTTCGCGGTTCAGGTCGATGCCCATCGCCTGGGCCTGGAGCTGGATATTGCCGCGCCCGGCGAGTTCCGAGACTACCGAGCGCATTTCATTGCCGACCAGCGCCGGATCGACGTGCTGGTAGGTGTCGCTGGCTTTGAGGATCGCCGCGACGTGGATGCCGCCTTTGTGGGCGAAGGCGCTGTGACCGGTGTAGGGAGTGTGTTCGTCGTGGGCAAGGTTGACCACTTCGGCGACGAAGCGCGACAGGGAGGTGAGGTCGCGCAGTTTTTCCGCCGATACCACCGGGAAATCCATTTTCAATTGCAGGTCGGGGAGGATGGTGATGAGGTCGGCGTTGCCGACCCGTTCGCCGTAGCCGTTGATGGTGCCCTGTACCTGACGGCAGCCGCCGCGCACTGCGGAGAGCGAGTTGGCGACCGCACAGCCGCTGTCGTTGTGGCAGTGGATGCCGAATTTGCCGGGCACCTGGGCGGCGACTTCGCGGACGATTTCCTCGACCTGCCAGGGCAGTTTGCCGCCGTTGGTTTCGCACAGCACCAGCCAGTCTGCGCCCGCTTCGGCGGCAGCTTTCAGGGCCGCCAGGGAATAGTCGCGGTTGGCGAGGAAACCGTCGAAAAAATGCTCGGCATCGAATACCACTTCGCGGCCCTGTGCCTTGATGTAGGCGACGCTCTCACGAATCATCGCGAGGTTTTCCTCAAGCGTGGCGTTTAGCACATGGGTGACGTGGTAGTCCCAATTCTTGCCGACCAGTGTGACGACCGGGGTCTTCGCCGCAAGCAGGGCGGTGAGGTTGGTGTCCTGCTCGCAGGTGGTGTCCTTGTGGCGGGTGCTGCCGAATGCGGCGAGTTTGGCTTGGCCGAGGCTCATCTTGGCGGCGCGCGCGAAAAACTCCGCGTCCTTGGGGTTGGAGCCGGGCCAGCCGCCTTCGATGTAGTGAACGCCGAAATCCGCGAGACGTTTGGCGATCACGATCTTGTCGTCCGCCGAAAGGGAGATGTCCTCGCGCTGCGTACCGTCGCGCAGGGTGGTGTCGTAGAGAAAAACTTGGGACATGGCCAGTCTTATAAATGATATAGGAATGCAATTTTATGCCGAATTGCGCAGAAGCGGCAATTCGGGTGCGCGAGAGCTTAGGGAATGAAATTCGGCTTGGTCGCTGCCTGGAAGGCGGCAAGTTGTTCCGGGGTGGGGTGAATATCGCCAAGGTGGAAGGCGTAAACGCCATTGCGGCGATCCGCGAAATAGTGGCGCAGGGTTTCGCGGACGCTGGCGAAGGCGACGTTTTCCCAGGGGATTTCCGCTTCGCTGAACAAGGCGACTTCCAGGCTTTCCACGCCGGGCGCATAGTCGAGATCAAGCAGGCGCGCGCGGAAAAAGATATGCACCTGGTTGATGTGGGGGACATTGAATAACGTGAACAAGGCTTCGATATCGACGCGGGCGTTGGCTTCTTCGAGAGTTTCGCGAGCTGCCGCCTGCTCAGTGGTTTCTGCGTTTTCCATGAAGCCCGCAGGAAGTGTCCAGAGTCCCAGGCGCGGTTCGATGGCGCGCCGACACAGGAGGATTTTATCCTGCCATTCTGCGACGCAACCGACGATCATTTTAGGGTTTTCGTAATGGATCGTGCCGCAGGCGTCGCACAAGTGACGCGGCAGATGTTCGCCGGGCGGGACGCCGAGACGCACCGGTGCGCCGCACAGACTGCAATATTTCATGAGGCGGCTCCCAGTGGCAGGCGCAGGGTGAAGCGGCTTCCCTGGCCGGGGCTGGAGTCGAGCGTGACCGTGCCGCCGTGAGCTTCGACGACGCCGCGCACGATGGCGAGTCCCAGCCCCGTGCCGTCGCTACGGGTAGTAAAAAACGGTTCAAACAAACGTTCCTGTATCGCCGGATCGATGCCGGGGCCGTCGTCGGCCACGCTGAGAACGGCCTCGTGACCGGCGCGCGCGCCTTGCAGGGTGATCCGCCCGCCGTTGCGACAGGCCTGCATGGCGTTTTCCAGCAGGTTGAGGAGCGCCCCGGTAAGGGCTTTGCGGCTACCCAGCAGGGTTGCGCCATCACTTTGGTCATGCACTTCCAGATGCAGATCGACACCCAGTTGTGGTTCGATGACTTGCTGCAATTCGCCCAGCAGGGCGGAAACGGCGATGTTTTCCTGGCCGGCGGTTTCCCCTTTGACGAACATCAGCATGTCCTGAATAAGATGCTCCAAATGGCGCAGGCGGGCCAACACTTTTTCCGCAAAACGCACCCGTTCGGCTTCGGGAAGGGTGACTTTACTCAGGTGTGCGGCATAAAGCAGCGCGGTGGCGAGTGGGGTGCGCAATTGGTGCGCCAGTCCGGCGGCCATTTCACCCATTGCGGATAAACGCTGGTGGCGCTGGAGTTCCCGTTGGGTGGCGTAGGCGGCGGTGATGTCGAGGATGACCAGCACCTGACCGCCGGCGGAATCAAGCGGGCTGCCGGTGATACTGACGCGGCGCGGTGCAAGCGTGGAACCGGGCGTCTGCAATTCCCATTCGTTAGGCAGCACGGTGGGACGCAACTCGACTTTGGCGACACTTTCCCAGGTTTCGCCGGGCAATGCCGTACCAAACATGGTGTGGGCGGCGGGATTGGCGTCGATGATGAAGCCATCCTGGTTCAGGACGATGACGCCAGCCGGCATGGCGGCAAGGAGATTGGAAAGGCGCTGTGACAGCGCTTCCTTTTCGAGAAGCTGGCGGCGCAGTTCCCCGTTGGCGACGGCCAGTTCGGCGGTCAGCCTTTCAACTTGCTGCTGTAACTCCTGATATGCGCCGGTAAGCTGCTGGGAGGCGAGATTAAACAGCGAAAAAGCCTGTTCAAGTTCTTCCGGGGCGATATGTTTGGGTGTGGACGTCAAGGTTCATGCCTCGGCGTGAGAATTGGCCTCATGATACCGTATCGATCCGGGGATAAAAAGCGCGTGATCACCAGCGGAATTGTGAGATAAATTGACGTTTCAGGCCCCAATGAGGGACAATCAGAAATGGGAATTCAGGTATCATTGCCGAAAACTGGGGCAAGTCCGAAACTCCCCGCACAAGAACCAAGCATGACTAACGGAGTCGCAACATGTCGGAGCTTTTAAAAAATATTGATGCACGCACCAAGTTGGCAGGCACCAACAAGCTGGAAATCCTGCTGTTTACCTTGGGTACAGACCTGCGCAACGGGCGTCGGGAAACCTTTGGCATCAATGTGTTCAAAGTTCGGGAAGTGATGCGGGTGCCGGAAATCACTCGCGCCCCCGAAATGCCGGCGGCAGTGGAAGGTATGGTAAGCCTGCGCGGCGCTTTGGTGCCGGTGGTCGATCTGGTGAAGTATGTCGGCATACAAACCGAAAAGAAGCCGGAAATCATGATCGTCACCGAATACAACGGTCATACTCAGGGTTTTCTGGTTGAGGCGGTGGATACGATTCTGCGGCTTGACTGGTCGGCGATGAAGGTGCCCCCGGATATGCTGGTTG